>PBYS01000125.1 GCA_002729725.1 Puniceicoccaceae bacterium | reverse complement strand
GCATACAAAAACACTAATTGCCAACGGCCTTTACGTCAGCTTTTCATTTAAGTTTTTTTACTCAATTATGCTGCTTAAGTCCGTGCCATTCTGACATGACCCGTTTCTGAGACCTATGTCATCTTTCTTGACCCTCACCCGTTTCTGAGCCTATTGGCGAGGTCGAGGTGGTGGTGAAGGTGGATTGGGAATAATTGGAATTCCTCTTGTTCCCGGTGAACCGGCGGGTTGCGGACTTGGACGTGGTGGTGTTGGAGGATTTGGCATAATTATGTTGGAAATTGAATTTCGACGAACTTATCAATTTTTCGTCTAGCTGCTGAGCTCAAGATTTTAAGATCAGGTGTTTGTATCTTTTTAAACTTTTCATTTATAGCTAGCTCGGACTGACGAAGCTTCTTAAAAATCTCTTCTGCGCCGTCGAAGTCAACTTTCTCCAACTGATGCCAATGTCCTTCATATTCAAGATACAGACGTTCGAGGTCATAACTATATTCTATATAAGTATTAACATCTTTTATGAATGGGAGGTATGGCTTTGCCACAATAATTATTTGAGAAACGACAACGATCGATGCCCATAGCCATGGTATATTATCCCATAATGCCCAAGCGGCGATACTTGCTGATGACACGAAACCTATTATGAAATTAATCATTCTGTCACCGTTCTCGATTAACCAAGCTAAATCAATATAGTAATAAGCCTGAAACTTAGTATTTATTAGATTTTTCCAAAAGCGTTCGCGCATATAAATTCCCGTCTAATTAGAACTCTTACTGTCGTTATAACTTCAGATTAATACCAATTTAATTTGTCGATTAACTCCAAGTAACCTTGATGTATTTCTTCAAATCTTTCTTTTGTCGTAAATATTCCAGCATTTATTGGAGGCCAATTAGTTCCATGAATTGAAGCATCCGCATATATCTTCCTCAAAGGGCCATCGCTCCTATTTTTCTCCTTCCAAGCGAATCGTCCTGGAGCGCCCCAAAACTCTCCCCCCTCCTGCTGCCAGATATCGGCATACGAGTATGCGTAATAGATTTCGAATTCATCGAAGAATTGCTCGTAAAACCTACCAACTGATATTGCGTCCTCAACGTGTGGTTGAATAGACTTAAACAAATACTCACTTCTGGGCGCGTAGAATTTCCCGTAACCAGGTAGCAACTTGAATCCCGTTGCGCGCTCAAGTTCTAGGTTAGCTTGCGTTATTGTGTAGATCACCTTTTCGGTTTGATCTGCATGATGCCGCTTGTGCGTATCCGCGAGAAGAAACCTTTTCAGGGCTTCATAGTTTCTGGAAGCTAGTGCTGAAATGCCTCCAGCATAACATATTAGCGTAAGCGGATAGTAGTTAAGATTAATCCATATAATTTTGCCTGAGCTATCAAAATCCCTCTCTGAGATTCGATGTAGTATCCTATCGATTAAATTTAAGTGCGAGGCAGACGCCCAATACCCTAATACACACACAACTTTAATAATTCTTTCGCATGCATCCTCATATCCCTTTACTCTAATTTGAAAGTCTTCAGCGGTAACATCTTCTGCGTTAGATGAGTAGCCTAATGCTTCTAAGTTTTCCAAGCATAGCCTGATCTCAGAATTTATAAAATCAAACAGACGAATCTTAAAACGATCTTCAGACAATAATTCCTTCAGCGTCTCAATGTAGTCCTGAACTGCGATGATATCCTTCCTAGGTTCACTTGAAGGAGTCTTAAACATCAGATCAGAGCCCTCTTTTTCCTCGGATGAATCCTCATGTAGAAATGGTGCATCAAATATTAAGTCACCGTCTCCATCGTAGTGCCCATGGTGTGGCGTTTGTGCAGAATGAGTGTCTGTGGCGACTTTATCATATACATATGCCATGACTCGATTAGCAGTTAGCACTCCGTCTTCGGCCATAGCATTCCCGTCAAGTGCATCTAGCAAATGACCAGTAAAAATAGAATGCCCCGGCCTGGGACCTCCTGAATCAGCAACAACCTCATCAGCCTTCCCAGCCGTAAGAACTTGTCTTGAAAATCGAGACGCTACATCTTTAACAAAACGATATGATCCAGCCAAACTGCGACTGAGTGCAACACCACCATAGCAAGCATCGATCACAAAAAGTATGTGCTTTGCAGATATTAAATCAGCGCTACGCGTTAATTCGTCCCATGAAATTAAGGTAGAAAGATCATCCATCTTTGCGTCATGCGGAACGAGGAACCCAGTTTCTTTTCGATTACCGGCTCTTGTGTGCCCATGTCCCGCAAAGAAAATCACAATTCTGTCATCATCATTACATATTTCCGCAAATCCAAGATAAGCCTGAAGTATTCTCTGTCGTGTCGCTTCCTTGTTTTCGAGATATACTACCTGATCTTGATCAAAATTGAGTTTATCAATGAGCATGTTTTTTACAGCTAGAGCGTCATTAACTGCGTAGTCCAAATTCGTCGCATCTCGGTAATCATTGATACCAATGATTAATGCGCGGCTGCTCTTATAGCTGTAATTGAAAACTTTATTCATACGATATTACTTAATAAGCCGGGATGCGGTGACACGCAGCCGACACTTAGGAGGGCAAAAAAGACAAGCCGCACAATTCAAAGATTAGTGTCAGGATGGGCAAAAAGGGCCGCCCTTTCGGGCGGCCCTGGTCGTTAATTTATTGGCAGGCTTCGCACTCTTCGCCGTTCATCATGGCTTCGAGGGAGCAGGCTTTCTTTTCCGCCGCGGTGAACTCCTTTTTCGCTGCGGCGGCCTGCCCTGAACTTGTCGAATGGGCTTCGGCTTGGCCGGCACGTCCCCTCACCTCTTTCTTCACGCTGGTGGTCGCTTTCTCGATGTTGGAAGCGCCTAGGCTGCGTAGGTAGTAGGTGGTCTTGAGGCCTTTGCGCCAGGCGTCGCGATACATGTGGGACAGGGTCTTGATGTCGGGCGAGGCGATGAAGAGGTTGACCGATTGGGATTGGTCGATCCACTTTTGGCGGCGGGCGGCGGCGTCGACGAAGTATTTATACTCGATGCCGAAGGCGGTGCGGTATTTTTCGCGCAGGTCTTGTGGTACGCCATCAATGGAGTCGAGCTCACCGTCGAAGTATTTGACTTGGTCGAGCATGTTAGCGGTCCAGAGGCCGCGCTTCTTGAGGTCGCGGACGAGCTCGCTGTTGAGCACGATGAAGTCGCCGGAGAGATTGCTCTTTACGAAGAGGTTCTTGTAGGTGGGCTCGATGCAGGGGGTGGTGCCCATGATGTTCGAGATGGTGGCGGTCGGCGCGATGGCGAGGACGTTGGAATTACGCATGCCGTTTTTGGCGATCTTTTCGCGCAGTGGCTTCCAGTCCATCTTACCGGCGCGGGGCACTTCGACTTTTTCGCCGCGCTCTTGTTCGAGCAGGTCGAGGGTGTCTTGTGGCATGAGGCCGCGGTCCCACTTGGAACCTTTGTAAGTGCTGTAGGTGCCGTGCTCGGCTGCGAGCTCGGAGGAGGCTTCGTAGGCGTAATAGGCGATGGCTTCCATGAACTCGTCGTTGAACTCAACGGCGGCTGGGGAGGCGAAGGCGATGTCTTTCTTATAGAGTGCGTTTTGCAGCCCCATGACGCCGAGACCGATCGGGCGGTGACGGCTGTTGGCTGTCTTGGCGGATTCGGTTGGGTAGAAGTTGATGTCGATGACGTTGTCCAAGGCACGCACGGCGATGCTGATGGTCTCGCGCAGTTTGGCGTGGTCGAGGTTGCCATCGGCGTCGAGGTGAGAGTCGAGCACGACGGAGCCGAGGTTACAGACGGCGGTCTCTTCGGCACTGGTGTTGAGCGTAATCTCGGTGCAGAGATTAGAGCTGTGGATGACGCCGCAGTGATCTTGTGGGCTGCGAACGTTGCAGGGATCTTTAAATGTGATCCATGGGTGACCGGTCTCGAAGAGCATGCGGAGCATGACTTTCCAGAGGTCAATCGCGGGGCGCTTCTGCCCGAAGATTTCGCCGCGCTCGGCCATGGCTTCGTATTCGCAGTAGCGCTCTTCGAAGGCTTTGCCGTAAAGGTCGTGCAGATCGGGGCATTCGTTGGAGCGGAAGAGTGTCCAATGCTGACGGGCTTCCATGCGCTTCATGAACAGGTCGGGAATCCAGTTGGCCGTATTCATGTCGTGGGTACGACGACGATCGTCTCCGGTGTTCTTACGCAACTCGAGGAAGTCGTCGACGTCGTTGTGCCATGTTTCGAGGTAGGCGCAACCGGAGCCGCGACGCTTGCCACCTTGGTTGACGGCGACGAGTTGGTCGTTGTGCAACTTAAGGAATGGGATGACGCCTTGTGACTCGCCGTTGGTGCCTTTAATAAAACCGCCGGTGCCACGCACTGCGGTCCAGGAGCCACCGAGACCGCCGGCCCACTTGGAGAGGAAGGCGTTGTCGGCGATGCCGCGGTGCATGATGGACTCGATGCTGTCGTCGACCTTGTAGAGGTAGCAGGACGAGAGCTGCGAGTGTAGTGTGCCGGAGTTAAAGAGTGTGGGCGTGGAGGAGCAGAAGCGGCGGCTCTTGTAGAGATTGTAGAGGCGCAGCGCGTAGCCTTCGCGGTCGTCCTTCTCGTGGTGGAAGAGGCCCATGGCGACGCGGATCCAGAAGTATTGTGGCACTTCCAGGCGGCGGTGCTGCTTGGCAGTCTTATCGACGATTAGATAGCGGTCGTACATGGTCTGCACACCGAGGTAATCGAAGTCGAGGTCGGCGGAGGGATCGAGCGACGCGGCGATCTGGTCAATATCGAAGTCGAGCAGCTTGGGATTGACGCGATCGATCTCGATCGCGCGCTTCAAGTAGGGCTTGAAGCCGCGGCGATGCGCTTCCTTCAGGCTGTCGACACCATCGCGGACGATTTCCCAATCGAGCACTTCTTCGTAAATGTAAGTGAGCAGGATGCGGCCGGCGAATTTGGCGAAGTCGGCATCCTTCTCGATCATGCTCTTAGCATTAAGAATGATGGTTTTTTGCAAATCGGCGCGCTTCATCTCGGGATAAAGCGAGCGGCGAAGCTCTTTTTCGATCACATCGGAGGCGATATTCAGATCGAGTCCGATAGTGGCATAGTCAATGCGGCGCTTAAGGTCGATGCCATCCCAGAAAGTGCTCTCACCGTTGGCTTCGGTGACGACGATCATGGACTCTTGCTGCGACTCAGGCACGGCAGGAATGCCTTCTTCATCGCGAACGCGCGTGCGATGGGCACGGTAGAGAATGTAGGACTCGGCAACCTTGAAGTGGCCCTGACGCATCATTTCCTCTTGCACGGCGTCTTGCACGTCTTCGATGTTGATGAAAGCTTGTCCACTGGCGACCAAGCGATCCGTCACCGCGCGGGCGATCTCGACAGCTGGCTCGGAGTCGAGGTGCAAAGCTAGGAAGGACTTGCGCACTGCGATCTCGATCTTGGCTTCGCTCCAGGGCACCACTTGACCATTACGACGGATCAAGCGGATGGATACGGGCTCGCGCTCGACATTCTGCGCGGAGGTATTGCGCCCAAACATGAGGCTGCGGGCCACATCGTGCGCGTCGTTTTCGATCAGCGCCTTTTCAATCAGCAAGTGCACGTCGTGAGTGGAGAGCTTGAGCGCCCTGCCCTGCTCGATCGAAGTGGCCAGCACGGAGCCGACGCTCTTGGCGACGTTGGCCACAAACTTGCGGTTCACTTCCGTGAAAATTTCGTCTTCCTGACGCGAGAGCAACAGGTCGGTCAGCGCGTTACCAATGGTATCGGCAATCTCGGCGAGATCGAAATCACGCTCCGAGCCGCCGGCATCCACTTTGATTTCCGGGCGCTGCAGACGGTCCTCGCCGAGCACGGTAGCCCATTCGAAACGAGGCTTCTTTTCTTTAGGAGTGGAGGCGAAGCGCTTAAGCTCCAGGTCTTCTTCGAAGGAGAGTTTATGTATCATAAAATAGTGTCTGTATAGAGATGAGCAGGCGTGGTGAGGCCCGGAAGTGTGCCAAGTGGTATAGGGGGAAACAGAGCGCACGGCAGAGCGCGCCCTGTGTAGTAGAATTTCCTATTCAGGAAGGAAGACTAAAGCTCGTCGTCGTCGACCGAACCGAGGGCGGAAGCCTTTTGGTATTCGGTAACGCGGCCTTCGAAGAAGTTTTGCTCCTTCTTAATATCCATCATTTCGGCCAACCACGGGAATGGGTTCTCGGTGCCGGAACTGATCGCTTTAAGACCCACGTCTTCTAGGCGGCGATCGGCGATGTAATCAATATATTGGCAAAACTCGTCCGCGCTCAGGCCAACAGAATTCACGGGCAGACAGTCGCGAATAAATTCTTTTTCCAGCGAGACCGCCTCACGCATGAGGTCGCGCAGCTCTTCCTTAAACTCGGGGGTCCAAACGTCCTCGTTCTCTTCGATCAGATCCATGATCAAATTGCGGAACACTTCGATGTGATTGGACTCATCGCGCAGGGTGTAGCGGAACATTTGGCCGATACCAGGGAACTTGTTCTGACGATAGAGTGAGAGCACCATGCCGAAAAGACCGTAGAACTGCGTGCCTTCCATGCATTGTCCAAAGAGGAAGAGGTTTTTAGTGAAAGCCTGCTTATCCTCGGTGGTGGTCAAATCCATGTCGCGACGCAGCGCGCGCGAATTGCTGACCACGAAATTAGTCTTTTTCTCGATGGTGGGAATGTCTTCGAACATCGCCTCACACTCGTGCGGGTTGATTCCGAGCGAGCTGATCATATAGACCAAGGAGTCGGCGTGAATATTTTCTTCATGGGCGTGGCGGCCGAGCAAGAGCTTGAGCTCTGGAGCGGTGACCAACTCGCGCGTGACGTGCTGCACATTGTCCCCGACAATGCCTTCGGCCGCAGAAAAGTAGCCGATCGCCATCTTAATGATCCAGCGCTCGGCATCGGAGAGCTCACTACTGCGCCAGAGCTCTACATCCTTCTGCATAGGAATGTCCTCCGGCTCCCAGTGATTATTCTTCATCGTCTTGTACAGATCGTAGGCCCACTGGTATTTGAGCGGCAGGATATTAAAGAACATCGTGTCCTTACCATTGATGATCTTTTTGGCCGCAAAAGCTTCTTCAGCTTTAGTTTGATCAAGGACGAAGGTTTTATCACCGATTGTATAGCTTTTTTCCATGGATAAATATGCGTGGGTAGAGAGAATAAATAAAAATGTGCGATCGAGCAGTCGCCCAAAGCAGGGAAAACTGACATCTGAGCTGAAGATGTTGAAAGGTAGCAAGATAGTGCACCCGAAGCACTGGGACAGCACTAAAATGAAGCGCGGAGCATGGGAATTGAAAACGCTGCTGTCAACAAAGGACACAAGATATCGTAAAATTGCGCAGCAGAACCACTAGATCTAGTAAAGAAGTTGTTTTCGCACATATTTAGTGGTGCTAGCAAATCTTAGGCCGCAAGCAAAGCAAGGATACACTTTTAGTAAACAAATTTCAACAAAACTCGCTCGCAAAACCGCATCCAACTGATTTATAAACGCATAGCGCATTCAAGGCAAAAAACTGCCACAAAATTCACCGCAACTTTTTAAGAGCAGGCTCGATTTAATCTCTACACATGGCCTCAACTCTTACAAATTTCAAGCCGTCCGCATGGGTCGAGCAATTCACCCCACGCTCTCGGGATATGCATACCACTTCAACAGCCCCCAGCCAGCCCATAGAAGATATCGACAGCGCATACCTGCGCGCGCTTGCCAATGGCGACCGCGCCGCCTTTGCCCAAATCGTCGAACGCTGGCAAACACGCCTCATTAACTTTTTCTACCGCGCCACTGGTAATCGTGCCGATGCCGAAGATCTCGCACAGGAGACCTTCATCGAGCTCAATCGCGCAGCAACACGTTACCAAGCACAGGGCACCTTCAACGCCTTCATCTTCACCCTCGCCCGCCGTCGCCTTATCGACCGCTACCGCAAAAAAGCCCGTCGTCCACTTGAATTTGTCGACCCCGGCGAATACTTCATGCAAAGTCAACCCGAAGAGAACGACCAAAGCCGCGAAATCGAAGAAGCCTTCCACCGCGCACTGGCCGCACTGCCAGAAAATCAGCGCAACGCCATTCTAATGCTACAACAACAAGGCCTTAGCTACGACGAGATCGCACAAGCACTCGACGCCAGTGTGAGCGCCGTCAAAACCTGGATCCACCGCGCACGCACCCATTTACGCCAAGAATTGAAGAGTCTCGTGTAATTTTGATATAAGATTAAGGATTCAAAAACAAAGTCAGAAAATTTAAGCAAGCTCCCGCAACACCATGAAACCGAACCACCACAGCGACCCGCTCGATCAAAAGATTGACGCCCTACTCGCCAGCCGCCCGCTGAAACCCAGCGACGATTTCGCTGCACGCGTACTCGCGCAGGCGGATGCCGAACACGCGAGCACCCAACAAGCGCCGCAACACCCCTACAGCAAACTGATTAAATTCGCACTCCCACTGGCAGCTGCCGTAGCGCTCACCTTCAGCCTACTGCAAGTCAAACCAGATGCCCAAGCCATCAATGGCCACGCAAGCTTGACAACAGCCAACAACAGCCAAAGCACCAGCGCAGCAGCCATCAACGCCGCCGAAGCACAAGAAATCTTCATGCTGGAAGAAAGCCTAGCAAATCTAGCCACGCTCAGCACCACCGACTTCGGCACGCAGAACCTACTCAGCACACTCGATGCACTTTACTTGGAGATCTAAACAATGAAAACAGTCAGCACACTCCTCGCACTCACACTCATCTGCCTCGCCCCCCTCAACGCGGCCCCAGCAGATGCAGCCGCCGCAGCCGCAGATGCATTAGAGAACCCGCCAGCAAATACGGAGCCAAGCCCACAGGCGGGGCCACGCCCCCCACAAGATCGACAAAACGAAACCCGCATGTTGCACCATCTACTAAAGATGGAGCAAAAAGAACTCACCGCATTACGCCAAACCATCGAGCGCATAGAGCGCATGACTCCAGAGGAAAAGGCACTCTTACGCGAACGCATCAGCAAACTCGACAAGATGAGACCCGAGCGACTCGAAGCCATGCGGAAACATTTCGATGCAATCGACCCCGAAACGCGCGACGCCATGCACCAACGCTGGCTGGAAATGAGCTCCGAAGAGCGTCGCAACTGGCGCAAAAAGCTGCACGACACCCCTGAGGAAGAACGCATCAATTTATTTAAAGAGCAAGGATTCCTGCCAACTCCCGGCAAGCCACCCAAGGGCCCCAGACCCCCTGAACCCGGTTCGGAAAAATAAATTAAAAAAAATGAATCGATGGCTTGACAGACCGAACTTCAGCAACAGTCTCCGCATCTTCGTTAGCGATTAACGTCACTGACACACCTGCTGGATTAGCTCAATTGGTAGAGCAGTTGACTCTTAATCAATTGGTTCGGGGTTCGAGTCCCCGATCCAGTAGGCACAGTTTTTTATACCAGGCCACCTTAGCTCAGTTGGTAGAGCAGTTGATTTGTAATCATCAGGTCGTCAGTTCGACTCTGACAGGTGGCTCCATTTGAACCCGCTTCAGCACTGCTGTTGCGGGTTTTTTGTTGCTAAATTCGAGAATGTCGCAAGATGGCAAAAACGACATGACTCGACCAGATACACGGGCGAATCGCGGGCGACACGACGCAAACAACAGCTTCGCCGTCATCCTACGGAAAAGAAGTCGCTTGCCCTGGTATTACCGAAATACGTACGGCCTATATAGAGAGCGTACCTTTGGTGCTGGGCAGGGCGTCGGCCATGCGGGGGTCGACCGAAGTCGCGACATCGAGCGCGCGTGCAAAGGCTTTAAAAATAGCCTCGGCGATGTGATGCGGCTCTTCACCATACTCTAGGTTGATATGCAGGTTGCAGGCAGCCTCGTTGGCAAAGGCTTGGAAAAACTCTTTGACGAGCACGATATTGAAATCGCGCACCATCGGGAATTGATAGGCAACCTTATAGACGAAGGCCTGGCGATTGGAAAGATCCAGCACGACACGCGCGAGCGACTCGTCCATCGGCAAGAGGAAGAAACCGTAGCGGCGAATGCCGCGCTTGTCGCCGAGTGCCTTTTTGACGAGCTGCCCCAGCACGATGCCCGTATCTTCTACCATGTGGTGGTAGTCCACATCAAGATCGCCAGTGGCTTTGACCTTGAGATCGAAGAGCCCGTGCTTGGCAAAGAGCGTGAGCATGTGATCGAAAAACGGGATCCCGGTATCAATTTCTGATACGCCGGAGCCATCGACATTCAGCTCCATTTGGATCTGAGTCTCTTTCGTGTTGCGGGTGAGTTGTGCTATGCGTGGTTCGGCCATGATTCGACGGCGGTTAAGAATGCCTTCATTTCTGCATCTGTTCCTATGCTGACTCGAATGAAAGCGCAAGTTAAAGGATGCGAGGGGAAATAGCGCACGAGCACTCGCTGTGATTTGAGATGCTCGAACAGATCGGCGGCCACTTCGGCGCTGGACTCTCCAGCGGCGTTTTTAGGCTCGGTAAACAGGAAATTGGTCGCGGAGGGATAGGTGAACCAACCATAGGCATCCAACTGTGCACGCGTCGCTTCGCGGGTGGCCATCACTTTCTGGCGCTGCACTTCGAAGTAATCGACATCCTCGAAAGCAGCCAAGGCGGCGGCTTGCGCCACGCGATCGAGATTATAGGCATCGCGCACGCGGTCGAGTATACCAATGATCGGCGCAGCAGCCATGGCGAAACCGACGCGCATGCCCGCGAGGCCGTAGGACTTGGAAAAGGTGCGCACCACCACCAGATTTTCATAATCCTTGAGCAGCGTGACCGCGGACTCGCCGCCAAAATCGACATAGGCTTCGTCCACGACTAAGAGGCCATCAATCGCCTGAAGGGCTGCTTCGATCTGCGACAGTGGAAAAGCGACACCTGTAGGCGCATTGGGATTGGTCAGAAAGAAGACTTTTGCCTGTGTCGCTGCCATCGCGTCGACATCCAGCTGCATGGAACGATCAAAATTTACATCCAATAGGCCCTGCCCCGACATGCCGGCCACCACGGGATAGAGTGAATAACTCGGCACAGTGTGCCCTGCGCCCGGAGCCGAAGCAAAGCAACGGGTGATCAAATCCAGGATATTATCAGAGCCGTTGCCAATAATGACATTGGCCTGCTCCAGTCCAAAGCGCTGCCCAATCGCTGCACGTAATTTGACACTGATCGGCTCTGGATACTTACGTAGATCGGGAAGCTGGCCAGCAATCGCATCGGCCACCTTCGGTGAAGGCGCATACGGGTTTTCATTGGTATTGAGCTTCACCCAGCCCTCCCCTTGTGGCTGTTCGCCGGGCACGTAGGCGTGCAGATCTTGTATGTGCGGCAGCGCACGGTCCAGGGCATCAAAAGTCTTCTTCATTAGATAATAGATAGAAGAACCATTCGCCGCGCAGATTCAATCGGAATATCCATCTTCCTGTGCGAAATACACCGCAGGAGCCCAGAATAATCTACTAGGTTTGAATTGTCAGACACACGCACGGCACTTATCACCCTCATTGATGCAAGCAACTCTCTTACTACTCGCGGCCGGAATGGGCTCCCGCTACGGCGGACTGAAACAACTCGATGCCATGGGGCCGTCGGGTCAAACCATGGTCGACTACGCGGTGCAAGATGCGGTCCGCGCGGGCTTTAGCAAAGTGGTCTTTGTCATTCGAAAGGACTTTGAAGACGCCTTTCGCACGCAAGTGGGCGAGAAGCATGCGGATACAATCGAAGTCTGCTACGCCTTTCAGGACCTCAACGACCTGCCCGGCGACTATCGTGCGCCGGAAGGCCGCAGCAAGCCATGGGGCACCGCCCACGCGGTGCGAGCCGCGCGCGACTGCATCCACGAGCCCTTCGCAGTGATCAATGCGGACGACTTTTACGGGCGCGAAGCTTACGCTCAAATGGCGGCTCAACTGAAAGCGACCGACCCCAAGCAACTCAGCGCCAGCATGGTCGGCTACATCCTGCGCAATACGCTCTCCCCGCACGGCACTGTGAACCGCGGGATCTGCTCGCTCGATGGCGACAATTTACAAGCTGTCGAAGAATACACAGCGATCGGCCACGACGCCGACGGCGAGCTACGCGGCATCAACCTAGCCGACGAACGCGTGTCGCTGTCGCCGGCAGCGGTCGTTTCGATGAACTTCTGGGGCTTCACACCTGCGATCTTCGAACACTTGGAAGCCGGCTTTGAAGCCTTTCTACAAGCGCGTGGTCACGAAGATAAATCGGAGTATTACCTACCCAGCCTAGTCGACAGCCTGATTCAAGAGGGCGCGATCCGCTGCCCGGTCTTACAGACCGAGAGCCCCTGGTTCGGCGTCACCTACCCCGACGACAAGGCCCGCGTAGTTGCCAGCATTCAAAAGCTCACCGACGACGGTGTTTATTAATTTACAGACGGATCGTCAGCGACTTGCCGTGCGCGTCGAGTTTTTCCAGACGTGCGAAGGTCTCCACCACCGGAGCGGCATTGGCTAGGCTCTTGGCATTATAACGCACAGTGCTGGAACGACGCATAAAATCAGTGGCTTGCAAGCCGCTGAAAAAGCGTCCGGCACGGCCGGTCGGCAGCGTGTGGCTGGGACCCGCCGTAAAGTCACCCAATACGGTCGGTGTTAAATAGCCCTGCAAGATGGCTCCCGCAGTCGTGATTTGCTTACTCAGCGGCTCGATGGATTTGTCAGCAACCTGCAGCTCCAAGTGCTCGGGGGCAATATAGTTGGCCACCTCAGCAGCTTGAGACAATTTCTTACAAGTGACCGCCAGGCAGCGCCCCTCCAGCACCTTGGCGCATTTCTCCGCATGCGTCAGCGACGGCATTTGTTGCGCAATGGCTTTTTCTACCTTCTTGAGCAGCGCTTTGCTGGTGGTGGCGAAATAAATGATCTCCTTGCCACTGCCGTGCTCCGCTTGCGCGAGCAAATCGGCCGCAACATGCTGCGGATTGGCTCCGGAATCCGCAATAATCATCACTTCGCTGGGCCCTGGTAATAAATCGATCCCGATGGTGCCCAACACCTGACGCTTGGCCTCCATCACGAAAGCATTGCCCGGCCCAAACACTTTATCCACAGCCGGAACCGTCTGAGTGCCGTACGCCATAGCACCAATCGCTTGAATGCCCCCCACTTTATAAACCTCGTCGATTCCGATCATGGAAAGCGCCGCCAACATCGCAGGTGCGATCTGCCCCTCCGCATTCGGCGGTGTGCAGACCGCAATCTCCGGACATTTCACCAACTTGGCCAACACAGCCGTCATCACGACCGTCGACACCAATGGCACATTCCCGCCAGGAATATAGAGGCCGACACGTTGGATCGGATAAAAGCGCTCCCCCACGATCCCGCCTTGTGCGTTTTTGGCTTTCCAGTTTTTGGGCAGTGTTTGCTTGTGAAATTCTTTAACCAGCGCGATCGATTCGCGAATCGCCTTACGATCGGCAAGACTCAAAGATTTGACCGACGCCTTCAGCTCCTCAGCAGTGACTCGCATCTGATTGGCCTTCAGTTGTGCCCCATCGAATTTCTTGGTCGCATCGAGCACTGCGGCATCCCCACGCTGACGCACCTCAGCCAGCACCGCAGAAACCACATCGGTAACATCACCTGCGACGATCGCCTGCTCGCAGAATGTTCTGAGGGCTTGTTGAAATTTGGGCGTATCGGAAAATTCGATCTTTTGCATAATCACGCGAGAGGAACACTTCGAGACAAAGATCGCAAGAATTCAGATTAACAAATATCCGAACGACTTCCATTCATCCGGCCCGCCCAAAGCCAGTTACTACGGATAAAATCTCCCAAATTTCAAATATGGGGCTTTTTTACTCCGTGTCGGAGTAGTTTTTAAAGCGATCAATATGCTAGTTTATTGTTTTGCAACGCCGCGGCCCTACCAGCTCAGCGAGGCATCCCTGAAAACATAAAGTTAAATCAATGATGACTACAAACCTACTCAAACTAGCAAGCGCCCTGATCGCGATCAGCAGCAGCGCCCATGCAATCAATAGCATTCCGACAAGCTCTGGAACTCCCTCCGACATCTCTGCGTTTAACAGCGCCGACAGTGAATACGAAGGCTGGGAAAATCTAAACTCCACCAATACGGACATTGCTGGCTACGGCGGCAGCTACCCCGGCTACGCAGCATGGCCCGATGCGGTTGACTCCAACACCAGTGGCTCCACAGGTAACGGAGCTTATAGTAAAACTGCGGGCGCCGGCTATGTAGGCAACACTAGTATCTATTCTTCGGATACCGGCAGCTTCAGCATTAGCAGCTCCGTCGATAGCTTGGACGACGTGAACACAGTCATCTTCCAATTTGATGCAGGCCTACAAGACGACTGGACAAATTACGTCGCCACACTCAGCTACAACGGCGGCAGCCAATCACTCACGGCCGACTACACTGCACTTACAAACGGAAGCTTCACCAATGAATTCGGAGGCGAAACGATTTACTCCTCCAATATACTTTTCCAATGGGACCTCAGCAGTATCGGCGACACCATTAGTGAATACGTCATCAGCTACGACGTCGCAGCGCACACTCAAACTTATGCACTGCAACTCGACAGCAGCGAAGCCATCTTAGCGGGCTCAGTCATTCCAGAAGCGAGCAACTTTGCATTGCTCGCAGGAATCGCAGCAATCGCCGGCTGCGTCACACGCCGCCGGCGTATCCAGTAGCTCAAGCGCACACAGTTTTCTTCAGCACTGAGGCATCGGACCGAGAGGTCCGGTGTTTCTTGGCTGTTTGAATGGCGCTACAGAATTCACACCACTCGACTACCATTAAACGAAGTTGCACGATGCAAATATCCTACCAGATTCGATGCTTACTCGCTGCTGCCAGCATAGCGACACACACAGTCCATGCCCAGTGGGCAGACTTCGATGAGCCCAACTACGATGGCATCACTCAATACTCCGAATGGGAGCATTTCATCACCACCAACAACGCCACACCCGATGTCGCCAACGGGACCAACGGCAGCCTAAGTGAAACCACGGGAGCTGGCTTCCCCTCCTCGACACTTAATATTTACAGCTATTCGCTGGATACCAAATTTTCAATTTATGGCAGTTCTACCAATGATCTAGGACAGCTCAATTTACAGTTCGTCATCTGGGGCAGCAAAGACTTCCTCAATCTAGAGCCGCTGCTCCAAGTGACTGGTAGCGAAACGGGAATCGCAGCCGATAGCTCCAACCATGCCTCGGATGGCACGATCTATATCGAAGGACAAGGTGACATCGAGATCACCGTCTTTAGCTTTTTCTGGGATCTCAGCGAATACATCGTCACCGATTATCAGATCGACTTCGGTTTGGCCGTGCACACCAGCTTGGACAAAGTTCGTATCGATACCAGTACCGCCACATTGGTAACAGAGCCGGAGCCCATCGTCCCAATCGAGGTCACCACGTCCATCGTGGACGACGACATCGCACTCAATTTCCCAAGCTATTCAGGCAATTACTACCAGATCAAATGGACCAACGACCTGACGAGCGCAGGAACCGTTAACAACTGGAACGACCTCGGCACAGTCATCGCAGGCAACGGTGCCGTCCAGCAGATTATCGACCCAGACAGTAGCGAAGACGCACAACGCTTCTATTCGATCATCATCACCAACTAAGCGCAATCCAATAGGCAAAATATGATGTATCGGACGACCTTCGCTCTATTCTTCGGCACGCTATCACTCTTGGCAGCCAGCGAGCCCACGGAGCCAGAACTGCCCTTACAGCAACTCAGAGAAACGACGCTCGTGGCCACTCGCAGTGAGCGCGAGTTAATGAAAACTCCAGGCAGTATCACTTCCATCAATTATGACAGCTTTGCACGTGAAGGCGTCAATAATGCAGGCGACGTGGCACGCTATCAAACCGGGATTTCAATTCCCTTTGAATTCAGCGGGGGCGATTCACTGGTGCCTTACCGTGGCAGCGGATTCACCAACTATCGTATGCGTGGAGTCGAAGGCAATCGCGTGCTCTTGATGATCGACGGCATTCGACAACCCGCTCAAATCGATGGTGCCGGCGGCAACGGGCGAGACTACTTCGATCCCGGAATCTTTGAACGGGTTGAAATCCTTCGCGGCTCAGGCTCCAGCCTCTATGGCAGCGACGCGATGGGCGGCGTGGTTAGTTTTGAAACACGCTCGCTCGAAGAGGAGCTGGAAGCTTCCGAACGGCCCTGGCTACTCAATAACCGCTTAGCTTACCAAAGTGCCAACAAGGAATTCAGCCACGTGCTCAACGCCGGCCTGCGCGAAGGCCCTTGGTATGTGACACTCAGCAACGCTCTGCGCAGCGGAGAGGAAACAGAAAACGACAAAGGTGAGATCGCAGCCAATCCCCTCGACTCATGGAGTAAGCACCTGCTGGGCAAGATTAGCTATCACATGGACGAGGCACAACAACTAACCTTCACCGCAGAGCATTTCAATCGTGAGCAAGATACCGATTTAGACAGTCTCAAATCCAACGGCGATGGCGTGAGTTCACTCCAAACCGTATTGGCAGAAACCATCGCCGACGACAGCCGCACGCGCTACAGCATCGAATACCAGGACAGCAAAGCGCATGCACTTTGGGACCATCTCTCAGTCAAGCTCTACTACCAGTATTCCGAAACCAACACCGAGACGAATACCCAAACTCGCTTTGCCAACATCCTCTCCCGCGACCGGACCGACGAGATCCAATTTGCGCAAAGCGCCCTCGGCCTGGCGACTCAGTTTACCAAAGAGTACCAAAGCTTCGGCATGGAGCACAGTTTCATCTATGGCATCGAGAGTTCGGCCGAAAATGCCCAAAACACCTTTACCCGCACAGACCGAGCCCTGGGCGGTAGCGCGCCCGTCGAGCGTCCCGCCTTCGATGAAGCCGAGCTAGGTCGCTACGACCTGTTTTTCCAGAACTTGACAACGAAAGACCGCTGGCTCTTTCAAGCAGGCTTACGGCTAGGCTACTACGAAATCCTACCGGCCAATAGCGACGACTTCCTGAACCAAACGAATGCCCCCGAAGCATCGCCCGACTATAGCAAGTTTTCCATCTCACCAAGTGCCTCCATCCAACACGAACTCAACGATGCAAGCGTGCTCTGGGCCCGCTATGCCAAAGGCATCCGCAACCCCAGTGCAGAAGATTATGTGGGCTTCTTCAATCACTCTGCCACTGGCGCCTATTTCAGCCAAATCCCAAATCCCAACTTAGAAGAAGAAAGCAGCGATTCCTTCGATCTAGGCATCAAATACGCTAGTAAATCACTTGAATTGGAGCTCACCACCTACTACACGCTCTATGATGGCTTTATCTCGCTGGAGACCATCGGACAAGAAGCGGGGCCACCCGTGACTGAAATCCAGCAAGCACGCAACATCGGGGAAGTGGAAATCTACGGCATCGACCTACGTGCCGACTATCAGTTAGGCGCGATCAGCGATGCCTTAAGCGGCTATAGCACAGGATTGAACTTAAGCTGGGCCGACGGACACAATAAAACCACCGACGACAATGTAAATACCGTCGATCCCTTCGAAGCCGTGCTGCATTTCGGCTACGACTCAATCGACTCCGAAACTCCCTGGGGGCTCCGACTCTACGGCACCTATCGCGCCGAAAAAAAAGACACCACTCGTGACTACGCATACTACGTGCCGCCCGCCTCCTTCGTGCTCGACCTCACTGGCTATTGGAGCCTCTCCGAAAACATCAGCCTCAACTTCGGCCTAAGCAACCTGACCGATGAGCGCTACTGGATCTGGAGCAGTTCCAGCAGCACGGACCACGAATCTCTGACATCCGAATACAGCGTGCAGCCTGGCCTAAACGGCTTCCTCTCCCTCAACATCAAACTGTAAATAACAGATACAATACAACGACCAATGAAAGCATCCACATTTAAAAAGATCAGCTGTCAGCTGATCGCACTCACACTCACCGCAGCAGGGCTATCCGCGGAGTCCACTGCGCGTATCGTCACAGTCGGCGGCGCAGCCACCGAAATCGTATTTGCACTCAACCGAGGCGACGACGTCGTCGGAGTCGACCTCTCCAGCACTTACCCCCAAGCCGCGACAAAGTTACCACAGGTTGGCTATGTGCGTAGCATATCCGCAGAAGGCGTGCTCGCACTGGAGCCCACTCACATCGTCGGCACTAGCGATATCGGTCCGGCCAATGCCCTCAATCAAATCAAAGCCAGCGGAGTGCCCACCAGCGTGATCCCCTCCCCCGGCTCTCCCGAAGACTTATACCAAGCCATCCAAGTGCTCGGAGAGGAACTGAAGCAAACAGAAGCTGCCACTCAATTAAAATCTAAAATAGAATCGCAACTCGCTAGTATTCAAAAACTGGAGACAAAACCAAAAGTGGTATTTTTCATGAGCAGCCCCGGACTCGGCCATCTAAATGCCGCAGGGCGCGGAACCAAAGCCACCGCCATGATTGAGCTGGCAGGCGGCGAAAATGTAATTCGCAGTCACCCCGGCTACAAGGGTATCTCGCATGAAGCACTGGTCGCCCTACAGCCCGACATCATTCTCATCGGACTCGCTGAAGGCATGCCGCACAACGAAACACGCATCCTCGATAGCGTGCTCCACAACGCGGCCTGGCAAAACGTGCCCGCGGTGCGCGAAAAACAGGTGCACACAGTGCCACTCGGACGCACCCTGAGTTTTGGTGTGCGTGTAGGAGAGGCCGCCCTTGAACTTAACCAACTGTTTGCCGAGACAGTTTCGAACTAGATGCAGCCCAGCCCCACCAAGCGAATCTGGCAACAGCCCGGAGTGGTGCTCGGCTTGATTGCACTGGGCCTGCTGCTGGCGATGTTTGTGAGCGCCGCCTTGGGCGATAAATCCATTCCGCCCACAACGGTCGTGCACGCTCTCCTGAATATGGAAGCACCCGATGATGCCATCAATGGCATCATCGTGCGGGACATACGTGTCCCGCGCATACTGACTGCGGTACTGGTGGGGGCGACGCTGGCGATCGCAGGTGCAGTGCTGCAGGCCATCTTCCGCAATCCGCTGGCCGACCCGGGACTCATCGGTGTCTCTGCCGGCGGAGCCGCAGGTGCGATCAGCTTTATCGTATTCGGCAGTTGGCTGATTCCGGCCAGCTGGCCCCTCCTACACGAAATAGGCATCAGTCTCTTCCCCATGGCGGGGGGCATCGGAGTGACCTTACTGGTTTATCGACTCGCACTGCATGAAGGCCGCATCCACGTAACAACCATGCTGCTAATCGGGCTGGCGATGAATGCACTGGTCGGCGCCTTGATCGGATACGCCGTCTTTTTCTCCAACGACGATCAACTGCGCGACTACACCTTCTGGTCCTTAGGCAGCCTAGCCCGCGCCAACTGGAACGTATTGAGTTGGTTAGCCCCCATCATTGTGCTACTGATCAGCGCCCTACTCCGCTATCGTCGTCAACTGAACTTACTACTGCTCGGTGAATACGAAGCCGTTCACCTCGGGCTCAATGTAGAAAAGCTGCGTAGGCGCCTCATATTGTTCACCGCGGGCGGGGTGGGATTGACTGTCGCCCTGTGCGGCATGATCGGCTTTGTCGGCCTCATCACACCGCACTTGTGTCGGCTCATGCTGGGGCCGGATCATCGCTGGCTACTGCCCGCTTCGGCCTTGATGGGAGCGACGACTTTAGTCATTGCCGACCTACTGGCCCGCATCAGCATACAATACTCCGAGCTTCCCGTGGGCGTGCTGACTGCCACAGTCGGAGCACCTTTCTTCCTATATTTAATCGTTCGAGCCAAGCGCCGGGCCAGCTTCTAACATGTTACGCTGCGATAATATTACCGTCAAACGCGGCAACCGTGCCGTGCTCCGTCAACTGCACTTCGATCTGCAAGCGGCTGAACTCGTTGCTGTAATCGGCCCCAATGGTTCGGGCAAATCCACACTGCTCAAAGCTCTGACAGGCGAACTCGCCCTCGCCCGTGGTACGGTCGAGCTGAATGGCCTGTCCTTGGCCACGCAGATGCAACGCCCACAAGACATCGCACGCTGGCGCGCGGTGCTCCCCCAGCAAAGCGAGCTCGCGTTCAACTTCCCCGTGATCGATGTCGTGATGATGGGGCGCAGCCCGCATCTCGCCCGGGTGGAACAGGCGCGCAATTTGGAAATCTGCGAAGCCGCACTCGAGCAAGTCGACTGCCTGGCCTTAAAAGACCGCCGCTATCAACACCTCTCAGGGGGTGAACGGCAGCGCGTGCACTTAGCCCGCGTGTTGGCTCAGCTGCACGAAGGCCTCCACTCAGACGGCCCCGCACTACTCTTTCTAGACGAACCCACCGCCAATCTCGACCTGAAGCATCAAATACAAATCCTCCATCTGGCCCGCCAATGTGCCGATCGCGGGGCAGCTGTCTTTCTAGTATTGCACGACCTGCAACAAGCGCGTGCTTATGCCGACCGTGTGCTCATGCTCAAAGCCGGCCGATCGGTCGCCTTCGGCAAGGCAGCCTCAGTGCTCTCCGCCAAACGAATTGAACGCGTGTTCGACATTCCTGTGGAATGGGTGCAGCACGAAGCTGATGCGCTTTTAAAAATCAAAAATCCTAAGTTAAACACTACCAATACAACAACATGACCGAAAACAAAGATACCATACCACAAAGCGCCCACACAGGCTACGCTTCACTCCTCTCCGGCTTTCAGTCCATCCAGCTAGGCACCGTGTCGGCGAACGGCACCCCCGAAGCCAGCTATGCGCCCGCCGTGCTCACCGAGTCACGCGACTTTTACGTACATGTGAGCGAGCTCTCAGCACACACCGCTAACTTGCGCGACACACAAAAAGCCTCCGTGCTACTGATCGAAGACGAAGAAACCTGCGAGCAAATCTTCGCCCGCAAGCGTGTCACCTACGCTTGCGACACCGCAGAAGTCGAGCGCGATTCCGCCGAATGGAAGGACGCGATGGAGCGCTTTAGCGAAAAATTTGGTGGCATTATGAACCACTTAAAAGGCATGCAAGATTTTCACCTGATCCGCTTGAGCCCCAAGTCTGGTCGATTGGTCGTCGGTTTTGGGCAAGCCTACGACATCAGTGGCGAGCAAATGGAAACACTCAGCCACGTGCGCGGCTTCAATGGCAAAGGCCACCGCAACGAACCCGCCACGGCCCACGCAAAATAAAAGATCATGAGCACACCTGAAAGCCCACTTAGCAGTCAAGACATTGCCCGCATCATCGGTCACATGAACGAAGATCATGCCGACTCGGTGCTCGCCTACGCCCAGCACTTTGGACGCTTACCCGAAGCAAGCGCGGCGCAAATCGTCAAACTCGACGCCGACTCTCTGACAATGAACGCTCAAATCGGTAACGATTCCAAAACGATCAAGGTTCCCTTTGGACACAGTCTAGAGTCCGCCCACGATGCACACATGACGATGGTGCAAATGTCAAAAGCTGCCAAACGCGCATTGGCGGACAAGGCCTAATAAGAAGTGACAGCAAGGCGCACGGAGCTCTGTCCGCCGGATAGAGCTCCGCTACTGCGTGTCCCTCTCGGGGATTTCAAAAATACCAGCCGTGAGTGGTTGATTCACTTTTAACTCGTGAATGACGATAGTGTGCAGCTTCCGATCGCCCTCGTAGTGCTCAATTTTCGTAGGAAACTTGATGCCGCCGACGACTTGCGAGCCCACACCTACGCTTTCGACGCCATTTTCAGAGACCGTCGAAACCAGCGTATCATCGGCCAGCGAAAAATAGCGCACCGTCTTAAAACCGCCTGGATACTCGTATTGTAATTTGTAGCAACGCACCCCGCGGTAGGTCTCACTACCGAGCAAGCGTACCGTCTCCCCGTTCTTAAAATCCGGGCGAAAGTAATTAAAAAACTGCCGGGTGCTATAGCTGACACGCTCCAACTCGGTGCCCACCAAATCACGCATTTGAGAGGCACCTGCATTGAGGTTGGAGCGAATGATACAGCCACGTTTACAATCTAAGATGGTGGTTTCGACGATGTCATCGACCTTAATTTCCAAGCGCTGCGAGAGTGGCTTACGCGCCACAATTAAGATCGTCGCGGAAGGAATGTTTGTGTCGGCTGGCTCTAAGCTGCCAATAAGCTCCAGAGTAACCAAACCATCCAGTGCCGCTTCGCTACCGACAGTGGCACGCGCGCGATCAATGATCTCCTTTTCGCTGATCTCCTGCGCACAGAGCGAGGCAGCGACGAGACATAAGAAACAAGTACGCAGCAATTTCTTCATAGCAATGTATGGACCGTGCTCACGGCAAAAAGTTCACGACTACTCCCACTCAATGGTGCTAGGAGGCTTCGAACTGATGTCGAGCACGACACGATTACAACCAGACACCTCGTTAATGATACGGCTGGAAATTGTGCGCAGCACCTCATAAGGCACGCGCGCCCAGTCCGCAGTCATCGCATCCACACTCTCAACGATGCGCAGTGCGACTACGTTTTCGTAGGTGCGCTCGTCGCCCATCACGCCGACGGTTTTGACCGGCAAGAAGACGCAGAAAGATTGCCAAACTTTGTAGTAAAGATCAGAGGCCATCATTTCCTCTTGTAGGATCGCATCGGCCTTGCGCAGCACGACCAAATCTTCGCGTTTGATCGGTCCCATCACTCGCACGCCCAAACCCGGTCCGGGGAACGGCTGGCGCCAGACCACTTCCTTAGGCAGGCCCAACTGAGTGCCGAGCTCACGAACCTCATCTTTAAACAACTCACGTAGAGGCTCGAGCAGTTTGAGGGTCATTTTCTCAGGCAAGCCCCCAACATTAT
Source organism: Puniceicoccaceae bacterium (assembly GCA_002729725.1). GTDB lineage: Bacteria > Verrucomicrobiota > Verrucomicrobiia > Opitutales > Coraliomargaritaceae > Thalassobacterium > Thalassobacterium maritimum. The sequence continues at coordinate 70,631 of PBYS01000125.1, read as the reverse complement.
GGTGACTCTTAATCAGCGCCGCTGGATTACCATCGATGGCAACCGACTCGATCACGTCTGGGTACAAGGTGCCTTGTGCCAAGAAAGTGTAGTTTCCGTTCTCTTTCAGTTCGGTTACGGCTTCATCAAAGACTTCGACAAAAGAATTACCGATAATTTTGCGTTTTGTTTCGGGGTCCGAAACTCCAGCCAAACGATCCAGGAAGAAATCGGCTTTATCAGCCACCCGCACATCGAGGTCGAAGTGGTCGCCGTAAAGTTTCTCGACTTGCTCACGTTCATGTAAGCGCAAGAGGCCATTATCCACGAAGACGCAAGTGAGCTGTTTACCGATCGCCTTATGAATCAGCGCGGCGGCCACCGAAGAGTCGACCCCACCGGAGAGCCCCAAAATCACGCGTTCGTCCCCGACCGTGTCTTTAATTTTCTGCACGCTTTCTTCGATGTAATTGGCCATCGACCAATCTGCAGCGCAGTTACAAATCTTAAACAGGAAGTTGGCAATCACCTCCGTGCCCATCTCAGAGTGCGCCACTTCCGGGTGAAATTGCATACCGTAGAAATTACGCTCGGCATCTTGAATCGTCGCGAAAGGAGAATTTTCGGTTGAGGCCACTGCTTCAAAGCCTTCTGGTAGCGCTTCCAAGCGATCTCCATGGGAGTTCCAGACACGCAGCGTATCCGGCAGTCCGTCGAAAAGTTTGCCCTTAATTGCAATATTTAAAGTGCCATGGCCGAACTCGCGCTCTTCACTTTTACCGACACGTCCACCTAACATGTGCGCCATCAATTGCTCACCATAACAAATGCCGAGCATAGGCAGGCCCAATTCAAACACCTTGGCATCGGGGCGTGGGGAGCCATCCAGTAAAACTGAAGAAGGCCCGCCCGACAAGATGACGCCTTGGGCACCCGCTTCTTTGAGCACGCTCGCCTGGGTGTTGTATGGATAGATGCGTGATAGCACATTGGCTTCGCGAATACGTCGGGCAATGACCTGAGTGTATTGTGAGCCGAAGTCGAGGACTGCGATATGGTCTGGCATAAGAAAATTAGGAAATTGAAATGATGAATTAAAAAGTTAAAGAGTGATTTTAAAACCTAAGTCGACCATTGGTAAAGCCGCACTGGGGGCAATCGCATTCTTCGCTTTGATAAGGACCCGTGTAAATCTGGCTGCACTTGATACAATGGTAGATGACCTTCGAACGCTGGGCATCGTGGATATGCCCGTCGCGCCAATCATAATAAAACCAAAGACCAAAGAGCAGCACAAAGCCTGCCCCCAAATAGAGCAGGAAAAAGGTATCCACATTAAGCCCGACCACAATCGACGACTAGAATCCCTTGATATCAAAGAGGCCGGTCACGCTTTCATTATCATGAATGCGGCGGATACCTTCGCCCAGCAGGTCGGCCACGCTCAGCACGGTAATAGGCACGCCGGGGCGTGTTTCTACCGGCGTGGTGTTGGTAGTGATCAGCTGATCGATCACCCCCGAAGCCAAGCGTTCATAGCCCATCTCATTCAGCACACCGTGACTGACAGCTGCCATCACGCTCTTCGCACCGTGCTCCTTTAGCAATTTTGCCGCGGCGCAGAGTGTGCCCGCAGTTTCGGTCATATCGTCGACCAATAGAATGTCGCGACCTTCGGTCTCTCCCACTAAAGAAGTCGCTTCCACTGTTTCGGCACTGGTGCGTCGCTTGGCGATAAAACCGAGCGGCACTTGCAGCATGCTAGCATAGGCCGAAGCCATTTTCATGCCGCCCACGTCGGGTGAGAAGAGAGTCAAATTCTTAGTATCAATGTCTTTCAAATACTGAAACAACACTGGCGAAGCATAAAGATGATCGACCGGGATGTCGAAGAAGCCCTGAATTTGCTGTGCGTGAAGATCGACAGTGAGCACACGATCGGTGCCTGCGGATACCAATAAATTGGCCACCAGCTTAGAGGTGATCGGCACACGTGGCTGATCCTTACGATCTTGGCGCGCGTAGCCATAAAACGGAATGACCGCAGTGATACGATTGGCCGAAGCACGACGCGCCGCATCGATCATAATGAAGAGCTCCATCAAGTTCTGATTGGCCGGATTGCAAGTGGACTGAATGATAAACACATCCGCTCCACGCACATTTTCGTTAATACGAACAAAGCTTTCTCCGTCTGGAAAACTGATGACATCAGCCTCCGCAAGCGGCACACCAAGAGATTTGCAAATCTCTTTCGCTAGAGCGGGATTGGAATTGCCGCTGAATATTTTAAGGGAGCTATCTTTCATCATCATGATTCATTCAATTACTAAGACTCGGAAGGCAGAGACTTCACCGTTTTTTCCAGTTGATCAAACCTTTTGAAAAGATCGGGCAACTTTCGTTGTAGAACCGCCATGCGATTAAAGAGCATCATAGGCATGGCAGGATAACCGCGCACCTTGCTTTGTGCTTCGATATCGCTAACGACTGCGGTGCCCCCCGCGATCATCGCGCCAGAGCCGACCTTGAGGTGCCCGGCCAGGCCTGCTTGGCCACCTACGATCACCCCATCCCCAAGAGTTGTGCTGCCACTGATGCCAACCTGAGCGACAATCAAGCAGTGTTGCCCCACCCGCACATTGTGCGCAATCTGCACTTGATTATCAATTTTAGTGCCAGCGCCGATTTGAGTGGATCCGAAACGTGCGCGATCAATCGTGGTATTCGCGCCCACGTCCACATCAGCCGCGGTCACCACGTTACCGATTTGCGGCACGCGTTGGTGTGCCCCGTCAAAATACTCGTAACCGTAGCCATCGGAACCGATTACACAGCCTGGCAAGAGTCGGTTGCGCTCGCCAATCACGCAATAGTCCCCCACAGAGACACGCGATGCAATCAAAGCACCGTCCTTAATTTGTGCGCTGCGCCCTACTGATACGTGGCTGCTCAAGGTCGCAGCGCCTATCTTCGCACCGGGGCCGATGTAACAAAATGCACCAATGCTCGCCTCGGACGAAACTTCTGCATCCGGCTCAATCACGGCCGTCGGGTGTATGCCTGCAGCAGGCTTAGGTAATAAACTGAGCTCAATATCACGGCAGATCAAGGCCAGTGCAAAGGAGGGATTTTCCAATTTAAGAAACAACTGACCACTCTTGGGCGCCGCATCGTAATCCTGCGGCACCAGTAGCACAGAGGCCTGGGAATCCGCCACCGAAGCGCGATATTTCGGATTACCGAGAAATGAAAGGTCGCCTGCCTGTGCTTCGGAAAGAGATGCAATGCCTTGAATAGTGCCCTCATAGGCACCAACCGCTGCGCAGTCGTCACCGAGGATTTCAAGGATACGTGTTGTGGTATAAGCTAATGCCATGATGCGTAGAAAACAAAAAACCCTGTCCTAAGCGAGAACAGGGTTTTTGAAAATTTAAAAATTTATACGATTAGTTGCCAGCGTTGAGCACGGCGATCACTGCATCGGAAATTTCGAGCGCATCAGAGGAATAGATCACAGTGTTCTTAGGAACGACCAAATCGATGCCCTTATCTTCAGAAACAGTCTTCACTGCTTCCACCGCCTTAGCTTGCAAAGGAGCGAGCTCTTCTTGCTGGCCCTTTTGAGCAAGTTGCTGCGCCTGCTGGCGGAACTGTTGCAGTTCGCCTTGAGCTTGTTGCAGCTTCTGTTGCAGCTCATTGACTTGGCCTTGCGCTTCAGCGCGCGCTTCGGCGCTAGCTGCTGGGTTCTTGGCTTTAGTTTCGATGGTGCGGCCTTCAGAAACAATCGCTTCGATATTGGCCTGCATCTTCTTCATTTCTTCTTCAACAGGAGCGACGGAGCCCTTTACTTTTTCAACAGCTGCTTGGAACGCAGAGTAATCAGCAAGCACGCGTTGCACATCGACGACGCCGACTACGGGAGTCTTTTGCGCGAATAGACCTGTAGCAACTACAAGCGAAGCAAGAATAAGAGTAGTGATTTTTTTCATATAATATGTATTATGGGTTTGAGACGTTAGAGTGAAGCAGCACTAGAAGCGTGTGCCAAAGGAAAAATTAAACTGTGTGCCACCACCGGCACCTTCGGGGGATGTAATGGGAATACCGAGATCCAACTTGAGCGGCGAGCCCATGAGCATAATGCGCGCACCCACACCCCAGTTATCGGCGTAGTCTGACATACTAAAATCAAGGTCATTTTCATTAACAAATCCCCAGTCATAGAAAACAACCAGCCCTAAAGGTTCCGCAATTCTGAAAGCATATTCAAAAGAAACCATTGAATAGGAGTTCCCCCCGACAGATTCATCATCATCGTCGGGGTCACGTGGGCCCACCTCACGGTAGTCGAAGCCACGCAAGGTATCGGGCCCTCCCAAATAGAAGCGATCGTAGAAAGGAACGATATCATTATCCCCCAAAGGCGTGACACTACCGGCACGAGCGAGAATCGACAAAGACTGCTTGAAGGTGTCGAAGGTCGGAATGAAGTGCGCAGTGCGCCCTTCCATCTTGTAATAGTTCACATCACCACCGATTCCTGCATATTCAAAGCTCAGGCTGGAGCGGTTGCCCTTACGCGTGAACACCAGCGTCTCGCGATTATCACGCAGGAAGGTCAAACCGACCTTGGAGACCAAGTCTTCACCCTCCGCACTCTGAAAGACATCGGCGATGCCATCATTCTCTACGCTACCATCATCGTTGATATCAGAGCCTCCCAATGTTGAGTCAGGGTTGCGGTCGACATCAAAGATCTCCACCAGTTCAAGACGATAGGACAGTCGTGCTTCCACCAACTCGAAGAGACGGCGACGCAGGTATAGTTCGAAGCCAGTGCGCAACTCATTGTAATCCGCACTATTATAATCGGATTCAGTACGGTAAAGCTCCACACCAAAAGCGAGACGCTGCTCGAAGAGCCATGGCTCCTCAAATGCGATCAGGATCTGATTACTACTCGTGCCCAAGGAGGCACGGAAACGGAACTTTTGGCCATCGCCCTGAAAGCCATCGCGCCAATTGAACAGATCAAAATTACCCTGCGACATTTCAAAGTAAACCACTGCACTTTCGACAGAGCCAAAGCCCGCACCAAAGGTAAAATTCCCCGTACGACCTTCGCGCAGTGTGATGCCAAGATCCTTTCGTCCTGGAACATTCGTCGGTTCAGGATTCAAGCGAACATCTTCGAAGTAACTGGTGTTCTCCAAACGGCGCTGGCTCACTTCCATTCGTTTGCGGTCAAATACATCGCCGGGGCTGAGCGCTAACTCACGCACGATGACGCGCGCCTTCGTCTTGGTATTACCTTCGATCTTAATCGACTCGACGTAAAACTTCTCGCTCTCACTAATACGGAAGACCACATCAATCTGACGTGTCTGCATGTTGGGTACACGCTCAGCGCGCACGCGAGTGTCGAGGTAGCCGTTGGAGGTATAATACTCGCGAATCGCAGTGGCCGCCTCATCCACCTCTTTCGGCGAGAATGGGCTGCTAGTCTCTAAACGCACCGCGCTCAAGAGTTCTGTGGGCGTGTAAATGGTGGCACCTTCAACAGTAAACTCACCAAGAAAATAAAGCTGGCCCTCAACCACAGGGATCGTGATCACAATTTCGTCGTCCTCGATAAAGTCGATTTCAACCTGATCTTCATTGATCTCACAGTCAAGATAGCCGGCATCGCGATAAAATTCGCGTAGTGTCTTTAGGTCTTCTTTAAATTTCTTCTCATCGAACTTACCAGAGCCAAGCAGCCAGGAGAGCCAGTTATGCTGGGCAGTTTCGAGTTGCTTACGCAGCGTTTTAGAACTGATCGCTTCGTTGCCCACGAAATTAATCTCTTCAATGCGGACTTTGCCGCCCTCGTCGATGTCGTAAAACACCACTGCGTAACCTGTCTGCTCGTCACGTTCGATACGGTAATCCACCTCTACATCAGGAAAGCCTTTTTCGACATAATAGGTGGCAATCGCATCAGCACCAACACTCACCGTATACTCATCGAGCGGCGAGCCGCTCTCAATCTCAGCCTTGGAGGCCAAACGTGAATCCGAATAAGCCTCATTGCCCACGAAACGGATGCGCTCGATGGTATATTTTGAGACCAACTGGAAGACTAAGTTAATCGTCTCATTCTCAGCCTTGTCCACACGTGCCTCCACGAACTCAAAGCGCCCAGTGCCATACAGAGTGCGAATCGACTGGTCCAGTAGAGCCGGGTTGTAATTCATCCCGGGGCGCAGTTGCACGTTACTAAAGATGAACTGATCGCTGGCAGCACGAAAACCATTAAACTCGGTCATAACCTTGTTAATGACGGGATAGCTTTCAGCCTCCTGCGCCACAATGGATTGAATCGGCATACCGAGCACGAGCAAGCTGGTGACAGCAAAGAGAAGAGTCTGGATAATTCGCATCTGTAAAGAGTGACGGCTTGATGGCTAAACGCCTTTATTGGTGAAAGTTCTCGTAGCGTGTATAACGACGGACAAATGTCAGGTCTATTTCACCTACGGGGCCATTACGCTGTTTGGCAACGATTAATTTAATATGCTCGTGCTCATTATAGAGTCCGCCCCCTTCGACAGTCTCATCATCGTCACTCTTTTTCGGGCGATGGAGCAGCATCACAACGTCGGCGTCTTGCTCGATCGAACCAGACTCACGCAAGTCAGACAGACGTGGGGCACGATTTTCTTTTTCCGACTCACGATTCAGCTGACTCAAAACAACTACGGGCACATTCAGCTCTTTGGCCATGCCCTTCATTCCGCGCGAAATATCAGCAATCTGCTGCTCACGCTGCATACGACTATCAGTGCCTTTAATTAGCTGCAGGTAATCAACCACGACTAGGCCCAGCGGATTCTTTGTATGCAAACGACGCGCCTTGGCGCGAATATCAAGAATGGTGGAGGTCGAGCCGTCGTCGATCCAGAGTGGAGCCTCTTTCAGCTCCTTCACGGTAGTAGCGATATCGGCAGAGTCTTGCTTGGAAATCACCCGGTCACGAATGCGCTTCATATCCACGCGCGCACGGCTGCAAATCAAACGCATCGCAAGCTGCGCAGCCGTCATTTCCAAACTAAATACAATAACGCCAGCGGGTTTGCGACCTCCATCAGGAATCATCGCGTGCTCGGCAAAGTTCATGGCCAAACTGGTCTTACCGACAGAAGGACGCGCAGCGAGCACGATCATCTGCCCGGGGTGGAAACCATAAGTCATTCCATCGAGATCACGGAAGCCGGAAAGTACGCCATCGGCATCATCGCGCCCATTTAACAGCGCGTGAATATCGGCAACGGCCTCGTCGAGCGACTGACGGATGGGGATTGCCGCGTCTGTAATGCGGTCGCGACTGATTTCAAAAATGTCTTGCTCGATCTTCTCCACGAAGGTCGTCATGTCATCCTGCTGCTCATAGCAGGCCTCGATCGCCTCGCGTGAGGTTCGAATCAAGCGGCGCAAGAGATATTTCTCATGCACGATCTTCGCGAAATAGCGCGCGTGAGCTGCCGTTTCGATACGATCTTGGATCGCATAAATGGTGGCGATACCACCGACCTCTTCTTCGAGGCCATTTTTGCGCAAATAGTCGAGCAGGAGGATCTCATCGATCGGGTCCCCGGTCGCATAAAGCGCAAGCAGCGCACGAAAGAGCTCTTCGTGCGCTGTCTTGTAAAAAAACTCAGGAGCAATCTTGGACTCGATACATTCGGTCAAGATCTCGCGGCCACCGTCCAGCAGACAGGCAGCGATCAGCCCCTCCTCGGCTTCGATACTGTGAGGCGGCACGCGCACGGCATCGTCCTTAGACAATGACTTGCGCTTCCCCTTAAAGTTTCGATCCGAGCGATTACGATCAAACTTAGAGTTAGAATCAGGCGGCATCGTATTGGAATTTGTCTATACGACAAGTGCCTGCTAATTACTCGTCGTCTTCAGCGGCGTCTTCAGCATCCGCACCGTCTTCGATCGGATTCTCAGAGACGACTTCAAACTTGAGCTCTGTCTCGATGTCAGCGTGCAACTTAACAGCAGCTGTGTGCGAACCAAGTTCCTTGATCGGCGCAGCGAGTTGTAATTGCTTCTTGCTGAGCTCGATACCCTCTTCTTTTAGGCGGCCAAGCAAATCGTTGGCAGTGACAGCGCCAAACATCTTACCGCCCTCACCTGTCTTCACAGCGATCGCAATGCTGGTCTTCTCGACGCGTTCGCTCAATGTGCGTGCATCTTCGAATTCCTTTTGCTCGCGTGCTTCGCGTGCCTTGAGCAATGACTCAACATGCTTCTTGTTCGCTTGCGTGATCGGCAAAGCTAACTTGCGAGGAAGCAGAAAATTGCGGGCGTAGCCTGCTTTTACGGTGACTGTGTCGCCTTCGGCGCCGAGTCCAGAGATGGGTTGTAGGAGGAGAACCTGATTGTTGGCCATGATACGTCTTGATTAAATGTGTGATTAAATGAGTAAGAGAAATTGCGGCGTATTGCCACTAAATCGCTGAGGTGCTAAGAAAAGCCTAAATGCGAGGCACTAGAGCTAGAGGAGAGCTAGAGGAGAGCTAGAAAGGAACGTCTTCGTCAAGGGTGTCCCCTTCAGCAGAAAAGTCGTCCTGACTGGCGGTGGGCTTAGACTCACGCTTAGGCGGAGAGCTTTGCTCATAACCACCAGAGCTGGCAGCGCTGCCCCCACTTCCGGAGCCACCGCTCGAGTCGTTATCATCGCGACCGCCGACGAATTGGAAATTTTCCAACACGACACCGAGCTTGCTACGCTTTTGCCCTTCATTGGTTTCCCACTGATCCAGCTTTAAGCGCCCTTCGACTAGGATAGGCTTCCCTTTACGAAAATACTTAGTGATGACTTCGGCCTGTTTGCCAAATGCGTCGATATCCACGAATGTGGTCTCTTCACGTCGCTCGCCATCCTTAGTGGAAAATACCCGAGAAACAGCTAAGCCTAGCTTGCAAATCGTCAACCCATTGACCGTCACGCGAGTTTCCGGATCGCGTGTCAGGTTTCCCATCAAAATAACTTTGTTAAATGAGGCCATGTAAATTGACGAAAAGAAGAATTAGACAGACTGAGTAAAGATACGATTAACGCGCTTATCGAGCTTCAACTTTTCGTTAAGAGTGGCAGGAACTTCGCCAGAAGCTGCGAAATAAATCTCGATGTAATGCCCTTGAGTGTAGCGACGGTCTGCAGCACGTGCAAACTCACGCATACCGAGGTCTTCGCTTTCAGAAGGCTCAGCCCCGATGGACTTCAAGATTTCGTTAAGATCAGCCATCACCTTAGCGGAATCGTCTTCTGATTCGCGTAGGTCGAGGATGAAAGTGGCTTTGTAGTTATTTTTGGTCGTTGCGCTCATGCGATATTGCTTTGCGTTGGTTGATGATGTTCATGGCAGCTGCGAGCCCCTCGTTCAAGATCAGGTGTATCTGATCCAGATAGATTGAAGCGCGATCTGCCAAAATGGTTTGTTCGTCCTTAGAAAACTGACTCAGGACATAATCTGCGAGGTCCATCGCTTTATGCGGCTTGGTACCGATCCCGACACGATAACGTGCAAAGCCAGGCCCGACCTGCGTCAACAGATCCGAAATACCGTTGTGACCGCCAGCACTCCCGTTAACGCTGAGCTTCGTGCGCGCCAGCTCCAAGGTCAAATCGTCGTAAATAACGAGCATCGCCTCCGCAGGCAGCTTGCGATAGCGCAAAGCTGCACCAAGCGAGCGCCCGCTGGCATTCATGAAAGTCTGCGGCTTGAGCAACATGAGCTTGCGCCCCTGATGCACGACAACTGCGACTTCAGCCTCAAAGCGGGCTTCATGTTTCCACGTAGCACCGTACTTTGCAGCTAACAGGTCAACAAGGTCGAAACCTATGTTGTGCCGGGTGTTGCGGTATTTAGTGCCCGGATTTCCCAGACCAGCAATGACCGCGATGGACATTTTGTAAAAGAACAGTTACGGGCAAGCCAGACAGCTCACCCGGTTAATAAGATAAAAGAATTACTCCGCAGCGTCTGCGTCGCTAACCTTAGTGGCAGGCACTTCGTCCGCAGCAACTGCGTCGTCGGCCTCAGCAGCGACTGTAGGTGCTTGGCAGGATACGACCACTTGAGCGGGCTCACCGAGATACTCGACATCCTCAAGAACAGGAAGGTCGGAAATGTGGATTGCTTCACCGATTTCGAGATTCGTTACGTCGGCATTGACGTGATCAGGAAGCTTGGAAGGACGGCAACGGATTTCAACTTCGTGCGACTTGTGGTCAATAATGCCACCACCTTTACGAACACCGACACAGTCATCTTCACCAGTCAAGTGCACAGGAATCTTAGTTGTGAACGCATGGCCACGCTCAACTTCTTGGAAGTCGATATGGTCGACAGTGCTCTTAACTGCATGGTATTGCACATCTTGCACCAAGCAAAGCGCAGACTCACCCTTTTCATCAGTCAGCTCGACGAGAGCCGCACCACCGCCGATTTCACGGTTCAGCGTGCGAAAATCAACCGCAGAAACGGAGATCGAACGAGCATTGCCCTGACCATACAAAGAGGCAGGAATTCGGCCCTCCGCACGCAGGCGGCGAGCAACACCGCGACCGGTGCCTTCACGATTGGTAATATTAAGTGTGTACTGTTGCATGTCTAAATCTGTTGAAAATGCTGTATTGGGAAACGGCTTGAATCTGAGAAAACCGCGCAGAGTAAAAGAGAGAAAACGAAAAGCAACCCTAACTTTGTGGATTTTTCGATATCAAGCGTAAATTTGACTTTTCGCCACACACATAAAGCCAGCCCTAACACCTCGTAGCCTCTTTTAAAATGGTCAAAAAAATCGCGCAGCCCGAAGACTGCGCGATTCAAAATTCATAAATTAAGCGAAGCTAGGCAGCGAACTACTCCACCGAAGCTAAGATCTGCTCAATGTAGTCCACATATTTCTCAGCACCTCCTCTGCGATAGCCAGTGGTTCGCTCAAGCAACTCCCCCTCAGGAGACAAAACCATAATCGTCGGAAACCCTTCGATTCGATATGCTTGGGCCAAGGTCTGATTTTGCCTTCTCAATTCGCTCGATTGCTCCTTTTGACGCGGAAAATCCAATTTCACCAGAACTAGGCGATCTTCAGCATAGTCCATAAAGGCTTCCTGACTGAAAATCTCCTTATCCATCATCATGCACGGAGGACACCAGTCAGAGCCAGTGAAATCGAGGAGCATCGGCTTGTTCTCAGCAACTGCTTTCGCTTTTGCAGCCTTAAAGTCTGTCATCCAGCCCTCGCCCGCACTTAGCGATGCTTGCAGGCCCAGGAGTGCGAAAAGCGCTGTGGTCAGTATTTTTCTCATAATGTAATCTCTAATAATGGTTCGTATATTGGATTCGGTTTGTAAGATGACAGGGAATCAAAAACTATTCCCGATAAATTCTCTTTTTAATTCTCCGCCTCAACAAAATCGCTCATCAATACTTGAGAATCCATGGAACTGAGATTGCTATTGAGGTTCCAAAAAGAAAGACAACTACCATGCCACCACTCATAATATATATACTGATCCCCATGGCCATCGGCCTATGGGCTCAAATGAAAGTTAAAAGCGCCTACGGCAAATATAGCCAGGTTCCCTCCCGCGGCCGTATCACCGGACGCGAAGCGGCTCAAGCGGTCATGGCCAGCGCAGGCATCCACGATGTCGAAATCGTCGCATGCCACGGCACGCTCACGGATCACTACGACCCGACCAACAAGCGCCTGGCGCTCAGCCAAGACAACTACAACGGCCACAGCCTTGCTGCGCTGGGTGTGGCCGCGCACGAAGCCGGCCACGCCATTCAACACAAGCAGGAATACGCACCGCTCAACCTGCGCATGTCGCTGGTGCCGATCACCAACTTTGCCTCGCAAATGCTCCCGATTGCCATGTTTGGCGGCTTCTTCTTATTTCACAGCCCGCTCTTCATCAACCTAGGCATTGCGATCTACATTGTGTTGACGGTCTTTCAACTTGTTACGCTGCCAGTTGAATTCGACGCCAGCAAGCGGGCCAAAGCGCAACTCGTCGGCCTCGGCATCGTTGACCAAGACGAACTGGTGGGGGTCAACAAGACACTCGACGCGGCCGCCTACACCTACGTAGCCGCATTTGTCAGCAGCCTCGGATGGCTACTCTACTTGCTTGCCTCGCGCAGATAAGCCCCGATAGAAGCACCGCCTCGCTCCGTTTAGACACAGCCCGATTCCCACGAATCGGGCTGTTTTATTTTACAAAGGATTCACTCATAAGCTGTTGCCGATTAGAACTACAGTCATATTATCGATCAAAAATGCAAAAGCTCCCAACATTCGGTCTCCGCGGCCTGCCCCTACTAGCCCAACTAGCCATCAGCTGTCTCACCACCGCGCCCCTACATGCACTGATACTCTACAGCGGTCTCAACTCGGAAAATCTCAGTGCTCCCGACAGCGAGCGCGAAGCCATTTTCGATGCCGTCGCCTCCGTCTGCAACTCAAGCGGCAGCAGTCGAAACGGCAGCGCCGTTCGTATACGCGGCAAATACATGCTCACTGCAAGGCACGTCTCGACCAACAGCCACGTCACCTTCGATGGCAGCACCTTCTGGGCACGCGATACCGCATTCACACCGATCACTTTCGATGATGTAGACCTCAAACTCTTTAAATTAATCGAAGATCCCGGCATCACCGAAATCGAACTACACAGCAGTGACGCCGGCGACGATGTAAGCTCAGGCTTCAGCGGAGGACGCCCTCCCTTCAACTTAATTTCCACAGAGGTCACGGGCACTCTGGTCGGCTGGGGCCGAGGAAGCTCCGAAAACGGCAGCGGCTTCGTCGAAGGAGACGATCAAACGTGGACCTGGGCCAACACCTACTCCAAGCGATGGGGCACCAACCGGATAGATTCCACGCCAGCCATCAGTGGCCTCGACGACTATGATTATAGCTATACCGGCTTAAGTATTGATTTAGACAGCGACGCCGGCACCGACGAAGCCGGACTCGCAGTGCACGACTCCGGATCAGGCATCTTCGTCGAAAACGACGGCATTTGGCGCCTCGCAGGCATCGCCACCTTAGTCACAACGGATGGCAGCTCTACCTTCGGTTCCTCAGAGCAAGACAGCAACTTCTTCGTCCGCATCAGCAGCTACGCTTCCGAAATCGAGGCCGCAATCCCCGACCTCAACACGCTCTCCGGATGGAAGACCGATCACAGCCTCTACAATGCCGATGCCGACAACGACGCCGACACCGACGGTGACGGCATCAGCCAATTATTGGAATACGCCCTCGGCGGCGATCCCAATGTCAACGACACCAGCATCCTCCCCCACTCGACACTAGTCGAAGAAAACGGCAACCAATATCTCGAACTCAGCCTCACCCGCCCCACAGGCCTGACAGGAATCAGCTACCTACCGCAAACCAGTAGTGATCTCAACAACTGGCCAAGCGACTCTAGCGGCATCGTCGACGCCTCCCCCACGCCCAGCGACAACGGAGACGGCACCGAAACCCTCATCTACCGCCGCAGCCAAGCTGTTACAGCGTCCGATCAAGCTTTCATACGAATAGAAGTGATCGAAAATTAGATAAAGACTTGACGCCGGACTCAGTAAGGGCATCGTTCGCAATCTTTCATAAGTCGGGCCGTAGCGCAGTCTGGTAGCGCACTTCGCTGGGGGTGAAGGGGTCGCAGGTTCAAATCCTGTCGGCCCGACCATTTTAGCCATCAAATCTAATCGTTTGATGGCTTTTTTGTGCCCGCAAACCCGCAGCAAGTCCAGTGTAGGCCAGAGGTGGTCAGATCGTGCGTCACATCATAGGCGACCTGAATCTAAAGATGACGAAAATAACACCAACATACCCCCATAAATGTCCGACCAATTATGCTAAAAACTATATTGCACTGAAGCGTTTCGCCCTCGTCCCTCTCGATTGCGCTTGCTCGTCACCTTCATTTTTCCACCCTTACGGTTTTATGCGTTCAAACCAAACTCCTCGCCCGGCTTTTCTGACATGCATCCTGACATCTATCGACAGCTCTAATAAAAACCATCGACTCATAACCTACAGCCCCAACAAACATGCCATCTGAAGCCGATACACGCGCAAACTACATCGATCCGGCACTCAAGGAGGCGCAATGGGATCCACATACGATCACACGAGAGTATTACTTTACGGCAGGGCGCAAGTTAGCAGGTGGCGTGCGCGGCAGTCGCTGTTTTGTCGACTACCTCTTATATAAGAACAATCAGCACCTCGCTATCGTCGAAGCTAAGAAGGAATCAGAGCACCCGACCAAAGGCCTACAACAAGCGATCCACTACGCGCAAAAGCTAAATATCCGCTTCGTCTACTCCTCCAATGGACTCCAAACCTATGAACTTGACCTACTGACCAGCAATGGCGAATTCATCGACCGCTACCCCACGCCCGACGAGCTGCTACTGCGCTACGAAGACAAGGCGACCGACATTTCACGCCTGCTGCGCAACACTCCCTTCCAGCTAGAGAGCGGCAAGACCCCCTATTACTACCAAGAACTTGCCGTGCATGCGGCCACCGACGCGATTGGACAAGGCACAAACAACATTCTGCTCACCCTCGCAACGGGCACGGGCAAGACCTTCATCGCCTTCCAGATCGTCCATAAACTCTTCCAAGCTCGCTGGAACCGCAGCGAAGTCGGCACCCGCCGTCCGCGCATTCTATTTCTAGCCGACCGCAATGTGCTGGCCGACCAGGCAATCAACACCTTCAACCCCTACGACAGCGACCTGATCAAAATCGACGGTGATGAAGTCCGGCGCCGCAATGGCAAGGTGCCGACCAATGCACACATCTTCTTCGCCATCTATCAGGCGATTGCCGAGCGTGAAAATATCGAAGGCTATTATAAAGCCTATCCACCCGAGTTCTTCGATCTCGTCATCATCGACGAGTGCCACCGTGGTGGAGCGAACCAAGACGGCTCATGGCGGGCCATTCTCGACCACTTTAGCCCCGCAGTGCACCTCGGACTGACCGCCACTCCAAAGCGCACTGACAATGTCGACACCTACGACTATTTCGGCGAACCCGTCTATGAATACTCACTGAAAGATGGCATCAATGACGGCTTCCTCACTCCCTATCAGGTCAAGCGTGTGCGGACCAACCTCGACGAACTAGTCCTCACCGACGGTGATCTCATTCTAAAAGGCGAGGCCAAGAAAGACCTCTACGAGTCCAGCGATTACGACAAAACCATCATTGCCGAAGAACGCACCGAGTTGGTGGCTAAAGCCATTCTCGAAAATATCAACCCGCTCGAAAAGACGATCATCTTCTGTGTAAACCAGAATCACGCCCTCAACATGCGGGATATGATCAATAAGCACAAAACCATCAGCGACCCGCTTTACTGCGTCCGCGTGACCAGCGACGAAGGCAGAATCGGCCGCGACTTGCTGGAACGCTTTCAAGACAACGACAAGGACATCCCCACCATCCTGACCTCCTCGCAGATGCTGACCACTGGCGTCGACGCCCGCAACGTGCGGAACATCGTGCTGGATCGCAACATCGGCTCGATGGTCGAGTTCAAACAAATCGTCGGTCGTGGCACCCGTATCTTTGAAGGCAAAGACCACTTCACCATTATCGATTTCCGCGGAGCATCCAATCTCTTCTACGATCCCGAATGGGATGGCCCGATTGATGAGCCCGAACCAGGCGGTGTCAAAGACCCTCCCCCAGGCGGTGGTGATGAAAGTGGCGGCGGAGATGGCGGAGGCACGCCGCCGCCACCCCACGAAGAGACTCTGACCGTGCAACTCAGCCCGACGCGCACGCTCAAAGTCATCGACGTAGACATTCGCTATATCGACGAGAATGGCCGTCCCATGTCAGCGCAGCAGTTTCTCGAGCGACTCATGCTCAAGCTACCCGATCTGTTCACCAGTCTGGACGAACTACGCGAGCGCTGGGCCAACCCCGACGAACGCGAAGTGCTCCTGCTGCAACTCGGTGAAGCAGGCTTCGACAGCACACAGCTCAACACCCTGCGCACCATGTTTCACGCGGAAGCCTGCGACACCTTTGATCTGCTCGCCTTCCTTACCCACGAAACGCCAATGCACACCCGCGCCGAACGAGCAGCCAAAACACGCGACACCTCCACAGTGTTTGAACGCTACGACCAAGTCGCAGCTCAAGCCTTCCTTGAATTTGTCCTCGAAAGATACGAACGCACCGGCACCGTCGAACTCTCTCGCAAGAGCCTCGCCAACTTGGTGCAACTCGCAGGCCAAGGCACCATCACTCAACTGAGCCAATCCTTCGGCGGCAGCGCCAAAGATCTACTCCAAGCCTTTATCGAACTGCAACACGAACTCTACCATTGCGTCTAATTCGAGCGACGGCTCCCATCGACTGAGCACATGCCTGAAAGCCAACATCTAGAATATAAGCGCGAGCTATCAGACTCCTTAGAAAAAGAAGTCATCGCTTTTTTGAACCATCGCGACGGCGGCCAAATCCATCTGGGCATCGACGATGCTGGACAAGTGGTCGGGCTCGCCGATCCGGATGGCGATCAGCTCAAGATCAAGGACCGTCTCAAACAAAACATCCAGCCGTCCTGCCTCGGCCTCTTTGATGTCCTTTTGGAAGAAAGCCCCGCAGGCACCTGGATTCGCCTCATCGTTGCCAGCGGCTCCGAAAAACCCTACTATTTGCGCAAACAAGGCATGAGCCCTCGCGGCTGTTTCATTCGAATCGGCAGCGCCGCCGAGCCCATGCCCGAGCGAATGATCGAGCAACGCTTTGCGACACGCACTCGCAACTCGATCGGGCGTATCCGCGCCCCACGCCAAGACCTCAGCTTTGCCCTACTTAAAATCTACTACGAAGCCATCGAACGCCCGCTCGGTGATAAATTCGCAAGCAACTTAGAATTAACCACCGAAGACGGCGACTACAACTACGCCGCGTATCTGCTCGCCGACCACAACAACACCTCGATCAAAGTCGCCCGCTATGCTGGCACCGACCGCGTAGACCTGATCGAAAGCGAGGAGTTCTTCGAAGGCTACTCCATGCCGCGCAACAAAGAGCTCATGCGCATTTTCCGCGACCTCGAAATGGTCGAATACCTCGGCTCCGGCATTCCCCGCATCCTGCAAGCCTACACCAAGCAAGCCTTCCGCTTCACCGAAAACTTCACTCGCATGTGCTTCCCCAGCGCGGAAAAAACGTCGGGGAAAACGTCGGGAAATGGTTCAACTCCCCAAGCTACCCCCCAAGCTACCCCGCAAGCTACCCCGCAAGTTACCCCGCAAGTTAACGAACTTTTGTCCGTATTGTCAGCCCCTCTCTCCATGGCAGAGATCCTCAAAGCACTCGGCAAATCAGACAGAGAAAACCTCCGAAAAAACCAGCTCAAAACAGCTTTAGAACTACGGTTAATTGAACTCACGATTCCCGAAAAACCCAAAAGCCCTAAACAGAAATATCGCCTAACCCGACGCGGTATCGCAGCCCTTAGAAAAAGTCAGTAAGTAGCGTCCCCTCGAACTCAGGCTTCCCCACTTTCCACTTCCCACTTTCAAAAAAATGTCCTTACAACAAAAAATCAACCGTATCACCGACATCCTCCGGCGTGACGATGGCATCTCCGGTGCCATGCACTACACCGAGCAGACCTCGTGGATTCTCTTTCTCAAATTCCTCGACGACTACGAAAACGAAAAGGCCAACGAAGCCATCCTCTCCGGCGCGGACTACACGCCGACACTCGACGATGCCCACCGCTGGAGCGCCTGGGCCTGCCCCAAGGATGCCAGCCAGCAGATTGATCACCTAAAAGCCAAGTCGGGCGACGACCTGACCACCTACGTCAACGACGAGCTCTTCCCCTACCTGCGCAAGTTCAATAACAACACGCAGGACACCCGCTCGATGGCTTACAAGATCGGCGCGGCCTTCACCCACCTCGACAACAAGATCGCCTCGGGCCACACCTTGCGCGAAGTGCTCGATATCGTCGACTCACTCAATTTCCAGTCCGACACCGAACTCTTCGAGCTCTCGCAAGTGTATGAAGGCCTACTGCAAAACATGGGCGACGCTGGTGGCTACGCGGGCGAGTTCTACACCCCGCGCGCCGTGATTCGGGCCATCGTCGAAGTGATCGATCCCAAAGCGGGACAAACCATCTACGACGCCGCCGCAGGCTCCTGCGGCTTCTTGATCGATGCCTTTGAACACATCAAAAAGACGCGCCAACAGCTCACCGCTAAGCAATGGGACTTCGTGGTGAAAGACAGCTTCTTCGGCTTCGAAAAGACCTCGCTGGCTTACGTGATGGGCATGATGAATATGATCCTGCACGGCATCGAAAGCCCCAATCTCTTTCGCGCCAATACCCTGACGCAAAACATCCGCGATATTCAGGAGCAGAACCGCTACGACGTGATTCTCGCCAACCCGCCCTTCGGCGGCAGAGAGAACCCACAGATCCAGCAGAACTTCCCGATCCAGAGCAACGCCACCGAATTGCTCTTCCTGCAGCACTTCATGAAGACCCTCAAGTCCGGCGGCCAAGCGGCCATCGTCGTGCCCGAGGGCGTCCTTTTTCAGACCAACGCCGCCTTCGCCAGCGTGAAACAGCAACTACTGGAAGATTTCAACCTGCACACCATCCTCAGCCTGCCCGCCGGCGTCTTCCTGCCTTACTCGGGGGTGAAGACCAACGTCATTTTCTTTGAGCGCAAGGGCGGCACCCAAGACGTTTGGTTCTACGAGTGCGAGCCCGCGCAAAAGCTAACCAAAAACAAACCGATCACCGACGCCCACCTCAAAGAGTTTGTCGAACTCTACCAAACCCGCGCCACCACCGATCACTCGTGGACCGTGCCCGCCGCCGAGCTGAAAAAAGACTACGACCTCTCCGCGAAGAATCCCGCCAAACAAGTCGACATCGAGCACCAGACCCCCAGCGACATTTTAACCGACATTCAAAAGACGCACGCCGCCACCGCCGACCTCATCGCGGAACTCGAAACCCTCATCACCCCCGCATAAACATGGCACAGGAATTATACGAACTGCCGGAGGGGTGGGAGTGGAAAGAACTAGGAAATTTGACCTCCTTAGAAAATGGTGATCGTGGAAAAAACTATCCATCTAGGAAACATTATGTCTCAGAGGGAATACCTTTCATTACTGCAGCAAATATTGCAGATGGAATCATCGATTCGACCTCTTTGAATTTCATCCAGGAAGAAAAATTTTCAGCCCTCGGTAGCGGAAAAATCAAAATGGGAGACTTCCTTTTTTGCTTGCGAGGATCTTTAGGCAAGTTTGCTCACAATACTTCACTAAAAGAAGGAGGAATAGCATCATCATTAGTAATCATACGATCAAATGATACCCTAATTCCAGAGTTTCTAAGTTCTTACTTCCGCAGCCATCTGTGTGAATCACAAATAAAACAATACGACAATGGATCTGCGCAGCCAAACTTATCATCCAGAAACGTAAAATTATTCAAAATCCCCGTCCCGCCGCTGGCGGAGCAGGAACGGATCGTCGCGAAATTGGATGCGCTGTTCAGCCGCATCGACCAAGCCATCGCCCAACTCCAACACACCCAAGCCCAAACCAAAGCCCTCTTCGCCAGCGCGCTGGATGCAAGAATGAATGTAAGCGGTGTCAAAACGACATTCGATGATGCCAAAATCGATAACACGATAGGACTTGTAAGAAATTTAAAACAACAGTCGGAGACGCTCTCGTTCACATATTTGAAAATGAATAATATTACTCGAGACGGTCATTTGGATTTAAAGAATGCGACTAAATGCGACGCCTCCGAATTAGAAGTAGAAAGATATAGCTTACGTGATCGGGATTTTTTGTTTAACACACGCAACAGTGCTGAACTGGTAGGTAAGTCATGCTTATTTAAAACAAATGCAACCTCTGCACCAGTGCTGTTTAACAACAATATAATGAGGGTAAGGTTCAGAGAAGACATCTCACCTGAATACATCGCCTACCAATTCAAAACTTCACACGTGAGTAATCAACTTGAGGCCATCAAATCAAACACAACTAATGTCTCTGCTATCTATTACAAAAAATTGAAGGATATAGAGCTCAATATCCCGCCCCTAGCCGAACAAAGCAAGATCGTCGCCCAGCTCGACGCGATTTCGGAGCGCACCCAAGCCCTGACCGCCGCCACCAGCGCCCAGCTCGAAAAGCTCGGGGCCTTAAAAGCCTCCCTGCTCGACGCCGCCTTCCGCGGGCAGTTGCCATCCGATCAATAATACGTCTGTATCAAGTAATGGATTCCGCGACTCTCAACCAGCAGCTCGAAACGCTCATTGCCATAACCAATGAGACGATGACCGTTGAATTTAAAAGCAACCTCAAGGAGGCGAAAGAGATCGGGGCTTATATTTCCAGCTTAGCCAACAGTGCCTGCCTCGTCGGGCACGAACATGCCTGGCTCGTCTGGGGCGTCGACGATGCCAACCACACCATTCAAGGCACTCACTTCGATCCGTTTAAACAAAAGGTCGGCAATCAGGCGCTGATCATGTGGCTGCAACAAAAGACCACTCCGCGTGCCGACTTCGAGTTTCATCGCTTGGAGCGGGCGGAAGGCACCGTCATCTTGCTGGAAATTCGCCCGCCTCGATCCGCCCCCATCGCGTTTGACGGGATACGCTACATTCGCATTGATAGCCATAAGACGCGGCTCAGCGAGCATCCCGATAAGGAATCACGCATTTGGGAGCACCTCGGCATCAAAAACGACTGGACCGGCGAAATCGTGCCCGATGCCACACTGGAGGATTTAGATCCAGCCGCGGTCGCTCAAGCACGCGTGCGGTTTAGCGACTTTCTGCTTAAGCACGAACCCGACGCAGAGCGACAAGCGGCACTCAAGTCAGAGATCGCGGCATGGGATACGGTCACACTCTTGAACAAGGCACGGATCACCAAGGCTGGCAAGATCACCCGTTCGGCCTTATTGCTGCTCGGCAAAGATGAATCCGCGCATTTTCTCAGCCCCGCCGACGTCAAACTAAGCTGGATACTCCGAGAGGCCGACGGCGTCACACGATCCTCACAGCCCTTCGGCCCGCCCTTCCTGCTCACATCGGATCAGCTGTTTCAACGCATTCGCAACTTGTCGATCGATGAAATGCCCGACGGCACGCTCTTCCCTGTATCGATCCAGCAATACGATAACTGGGTCATCCGTGAGGCCTTGCACAACTGCATCGCCCACCAAGACTATACCATCGGCGGAAAAATCAACGTGGTGGAGTATCCCGACCGCTTGGTGTTCTCAAACCTCGGACAGTTTATACCACCCAGCATCGAATGGATGCTGGAAAACCAATCACCGCCCGAGCACTACCGCAACCAGTGGCTGATCGACGGCATGATCCGACTACGCATGATCGAGCAAGTCGGCAGTGGCATACGGCGCATGTTCGTCACACAGCGTCAACGACTGCTCCCCTTGCCCGACTACACACTCGACTCCGCAGGCACCGGCTACCCAAAAGTCGAAGTCCTCATTTCAGGCAGAGTCTTGGATGAGAATTATACCAAGATGCTCATGCGCCGCGACGACCTAAGCCTGCGCGACGTCCTCTCATTAGACAAAGTGCAAAAAGGAGTCAGCCTGCCAAAGGAAGAGGCGACACGGCTCAAGAAACTTGGTCTAGTCGAAGGCCGCTATCCACGCATCTTCGTATCCGGACAAATCGCAGCGACCACCGGCGGACAGGCCGCCCACATCCTCAAGAAAGGCTTTGATAATGACTATTATCGCGATCTGCTCGAAAAATTAATTCGAGAGCACGGCCCAGTAACACCTCAGACCATCAGTGACTTATTTATGGATAAGCTACCGGACTCAATGAGTCATGACCAAAAGAGAGACAAAATCCGCAATCTAACCTACGACTTATCCCATCGAAGAAACCTCATCGAGAATATCGGCAAACCACGCGGCCCAGGAGCACTCTGGCAACTCAAGTCGCCAAGCTAAACTAGTATCGCGTAAGATTACTGTTAGCTTGCCACGGCCACTACAAATATTCCGCAAACGACCTACAATCAGCACGATAAGCCATAACTAAACTTTTAATCTTTTTAATTCTTTCAAGCTAAACTTAGTTTAGGACGCACACGACCGAAGCAAAAAAGCCAAACTCTCCGAGCGCTTAGGCGCTGAAAGCCTCTCTGCTAGAAAAGCCAATGGGGTCAGCCTGCCCCGACTCAGTTCCATCACTCAGCACACCAAGCATGAAAAGTTCAAGCAATGGCGCGCGCAACCATCCCACATGCCGTTCAGGCGCAGATCCTCCAACGCGACAAGTGGTTGACTAACCGCAGAGTTCGCGGAGGGCACAGAGGATGAGGGAGAATTGTGTGGTGATGCAGGACGGCCTTCGGCTTTGCTCAGACCAGAAGAGTCCTGCCTTCCCGAGTCGCCTTTGGCGAAGAGGGGTTGATTCGCTGAGTGCCGGGCGACAATGTTCTTTAACCACAGATGGACGCGGATGCATGCGGATCTATTTTGAGATTGGCAGAATAACTCTCAAGGGAATGATCTTTGAGGATGGAGCTTCCGAGTAAAGAGAACTGCTATGTGGATGAGCGAAAGGTAACCGACTACCTGCTCAATACTTCGCAAATGCCTGCGGCAGCTAAGGCACGGTTTTTCATCTCCTGCGGCTTCACCTTAGACGAATGGCCGGAACTGGCTCGGGCGCTGAAAGCGCACGGGCAGACACAATGTGTGGTCGGCACGACTGAAAGCGCCTACGGTGCTAAGTATGAAATCGAAGGGCCGTTGAAATGCCCGGACAGTCGCTCGCCTGTGGTTCGTTCGGTCTGGCAGATAGATAAGGATGAACTTGCACCGAGACTGATTACCGCCTACCCTGTTTTGAAATGATCGAAGAACATGCCAATGTAGTTCTCACTGAGGACTTGCCTGAAAACGAACTCGCCAAGGGCGATGTCGGTGTAGTCGTGCATATCCACAATGGGGGCGAAGCCTACGAAGTGGAGTTTCTCACGATGGACGGTAGCACCGTGGCTTTGCTCACACTGGAAGCCTCGCTGTTGCGCGTAGCCGATGCACGGATGATCCCGCACGTCCGGGAAATCGCGGTCTAGGACTGACTCGCTTTGGACTGAACGCCGATTGTGCAATCGCAGTTGCGGTAGATCGGCGGTGGGGGCGTCCAACCGGAGCCGTATGCAGTGCCGTTCTCGTAGAGATTGAGTTCGACTTCGCGGTGGACGTTGCCGAGTGCGTAGGATCCTGATCGGTTGCCTTCTTCGCTGGTCAGGCTCTGGCCTAGAAAAAGTAGATCGCAGGTGTCTGTGAGTATGAACATGCTGTAATATGAAACCTGCATCGCGGTCAATCTTGACCTCAAGGGCATAATTCGATGAGATGGATGAAATGGCACTGCCAAACCACAAAGACTCGAAAATCTCCCCCAATACGAGCCGAGCCCCCCTGCTACTGAATTCCTCCCTATTCGTCCTACTGGCCAGCTTATCCATCGTGCTGGTTCTCGTTAAGGCGGATCAAAGAATGCGCAGCGCCTTAATGATATCAGCTGAATTAGTCAGCCAAGGACTCGATCTGACTAAAGTAAGGGACTTAGTCTCAGGCACAACGAAACAACAGCAAAAAGCGGCCTTGCAGATCCAAGAGACACTATCAAGACAAATCTTAACATCGGACCGTTTTCATTACATCTACATCATGCAGCGCAATGCAGAAGGTGATATTTACTTTTTAGTCGATGTGCAACGGCCTGAAGAAAAAACTCCTCCATCTTCCCTGGGCGAGCCTTATCCAGAGGCCTCAACTAAACTGAAAGCGGTCTTCGACAATAAAAGCTCCTTTTTGGAAGGTCCCTTAAAAGATCGCTGGGGCACATGGATCAGCCCAATCACTCCCATACTCGACCCCGAAACGGGCGAAGTACTGGCCGTGCTGGGCATCGACATCTCGTCCAAGGGTTGGTATCTGTATCTATTGGGGGTCGCTGCACTACCGAGCCTACTATTTATATCTTTGGCGCTCATGGGCTTTTCTTTGCATAGCAGCAGACGACATCGAGCGATGCTCCGGCAAAAGAACGACGCTTTTCAGTATAAAGATAAGTTCCTGCAACTACTGGTGAGAACGTCTCTGGAATACATTAACCGCCCGCTAAAATCAATTGATGCGACTGTCGAGGACTCGCTGGGAGAAATCGGTCGTTTCACCGGCGTCGATCGGGCTTATATTTTCCGCTACAATCTCGACACAATGACTGCACAGAACACACACGAGTGGTGTGCTCCGGGGATTAGCTCTGAAATCGATCAACTCCAGTGCGTCGACCTATCCGATTTGCCCAACTGGCTCGAAGCACACCAGCAAGGACAGGTGGTTGAGATTGATAATGTCCACCACCTCCCCAAAGACGAACTCACGCGAGTGATACTTGAAGCTCAAAATATTAAAAGCTTAATCACGGTTCCACTTATCGACGATAACGAATGTATCGGATTTGTCGGCTTCGATGCGGTGAAGCAATCGCATCAATACTCTCAAGACGAACGCCAGCTACTCAAAGTCTTCGCGGAGATGATCGTAAACATCAATATACGCAGCAAGACAGACCGCGCACTCCAAGCTTCCAACCAGGAACTGGCACAACAAACACGATTAGCCGAAACGATGGCCGAAGAAGCGCAAAAGGCCGACCGGGCTAAAAGCAGCTTTCTAGCCGCCATGAGCCATGAAATCCGCACGCCGCTCAATGCGATCATCGGCATGAGTTCATTACTCATAGATACCGAGCTAGACAAACAACAAGCAGACTGCGTCTCAACTATCCGCGTGAGCGGCGATGCGCTCTTAGATTTAATTAACGACATCCTCGATTTTTCCAAAATTGAAGCGGGCCAACTGGAGTTACACGAAGAGATATTTGAAATCGACGACTGTATTTCTCAGCCCGTAGAAATAATGAGAACTGAGGCTCTGTCCAAGAAGGTCACAATCGAAGCGATCACTCAAGAGGGCAGCCCTCGATACCTGAAGGGCGACGTCGCCCGCATCCGACAAATCATTCTTAACTTATTGAGCAATGCGATTCGCTTTTCACACACAGGAGGTAGAGTTCATCTCACTGTCGAATTTAAAGCCTTAGAGGCTGGCGCGATTTCGCTCTGCATCCAAGTCACAGACGAGGGAATCGGCATCTCGCCCGATGCACAGAAAAACCTCTTTAAAGCCTTTGTCCAAGCCGACTCTTCAATCACTCGCACTCATGGAGGCACTGGATTAGGCCTAGCCATTAGCCGTCAATTGGCCCGTTTAATGAAAGGCGACTTATCCTACCAAAGTCGCCCCCAACCAGGAGCATCTTTTAAACTCGAAATCCCCCTAGCCATAGCCCCACCCGATGCCTATCCACAGGGCAGCGGGCAAGCTAATCAGCAAGCTGCAGCAGCCAAGTCCACCAACCCGCAAGGAGTGCGCACAAAAGTGCAACATATCAATAAAGCACTCGCGAGAGACTACCCTTTAAATATCTTGATTGTGGAAAACAATCAAACCAACCAGAAAATAATGAAGCGAATCCTGCAACGGATGGGCTATGCTCCCGACATTGTGGGCAATGGCCAACTGGCGACCGAGGCAGCCAGTGACAAGGAATATGAGCTAATTTTAATGGACATCGAAATGCCAGTCATGGATGGCATCACTGCGACCCGCGAAATACGTAAATCTAAGCACCTCCCCCCACCTACAATAATAGCACTCACTGCCCACGTAATCGATGAGCAACGTAAACAGTGTTTCGCAAGTGGCATGAACGACTTCCTATCGAAGCCAATCAAAGTGCCTGAATTAACACGTGCTATCGTGAAAACTGCCCAGGGCGAATACAATAAATCTTGAAGTTCGAATCAACTCTTAGGCCCCCACTAAGGCTCCAAATTGAAGCTAGCCCCCCCCGGTGAGCCTCATGTATTTTACAGGAACTGCACATAGATTGACAGCTCAACCTTCGATTCATAGTCTGCTGCATGACTTCTTCGACGTCCTCAAAGCCCAACAGCACGACTCCCCTAACTTGCATCGATTGCGGTGCTCCCGTGGAACAGACCCTGGCAGGCATCGCGATCTGCGATGATTGCTTGAGCACGCGTGGGGCCTGCTGTCAGGAATTCGGCGCAGTCGACCTGACAAGAGAGGATACAAAGCCGCGCGCCTATAACAGCCCGGCGTGCGCGGCACATTTATTTGAAGAGGCAGACGCCATACAGCATATCACGGCTAAAACATATTTAGCCGAGAAATAAGCCGACAGAAACCAACACTCCGTAAGCGACCACCACCTTGGCTGCACGTTGTAAGCATGCTAGATAGTCACTAGGATGCACGGCCTGCCGCAACTTGCGCGTTTGGTAGAGTCCCAGCCCCACAGGTATCCAGCCAAGCAATACAAAGGCTCCATAACCTTGCCACACCAGCCACAATAAAACCGCCCCGGCCCAGAGCAAGGAAAGCGCATATTGCCCCAGCGCACAAGGGCGCCCCAAGAGCACAACCAGCGTTCGCTTGTGTGCTTGCCGGTCTTCTTCCAGATCACGGTAGTTATTTACAACCAACAAATTATTGACCACCAGACCGCAGGCCAAAGCTAGCAAAACGACATCGCGATTAAAACTGCCAGTCTGGACATAAAAAGTGCAGACAACCGCGATCAAACCGAAGAACAGCACCACAAATACGTCTCCCAGACCGTTATAGGCGAGAGGAAAGGGGCCCCCAGTATAGATCCAAGCACAAACGATACTGGCGATACCAACCGCAAGCAGCCACCAACCTCCATAATAAATCAGGCTCAAACCGAGACAAAAGGCCAAGGCAAGTATGCCAATACTCGCCCACTTCATAGTCGCAGGGCGCACGAGCCCTGAAGCCACAGCTCGGCGAGGGCCCAAGCGTGCATCCGTATCGGTGCCTTTCACCCCGTCGAGGTAATCGTTGGCAAAATTTGTCCCGATCTGCACCAGCAAAGCGAAGCCGAGACATATCAGTGCGGGCACAGCATGCAATTGCCCGAGGCTATGCGCCATTGCAGTGCCTAAGAGCACGGGAGCCACCGCAGCAGGCAGCGTTTTCGGGCGTGTTGCTTCAAGCCAAATGGAGATCGTGGCCATAAAGAGATTCTAACTAAAGAAGAATGAAGGATCGGGAGGCCTCCGAGGACTCTGGGGGGACCCTGGGGAAACTCTGGGAGGACTCGCGCGGTATCGAGATCGACTACAGACCAGGAGGCGATGGTGGACGACTCACTGGCACGGCGACAGCGGGGCCGGCATGTAGCGCGCGCTTTGACTCACGACGACGGACAAAAAAACGAAAGATGGTGCGAATAAAGTAAAAGAGTAAAAAGAGCACCAAGATCGCAGCGAGGATCGGAATCATCACAGCCAAGCCTGCCGTGAGAATGGAGCCTCCGAGCTCAGCGGTGGATACCGCGGGATTACCGATGCCCCCCGTAGTCGCCGTCGATGCACCGCGCGTAATGACCGAAGCGCCTTGAACGATGCCTGCGGTGCCGCCGCCCATGATGGCCGCGACGATCCATTTAAAGGCTTCGTCCCCCATAAACTCAGGAAGCATTGCGCCGGTAATAAAAGTGCCTGCCACCACGGCAGCAGGACTTGCGATCGCGTCCAGGGCATTGTCCAACCAAGGGATGTAATAACTCCCCACTTCCAAGAGCGTAGCCACCCCGAGGGCGATCGTGACCCAGTCATTCCCCAGCCACTCAAAATTAGCACCGATCATGTCTTGAAAATTCACACCTCCGATGGCATCGAATCCTTGATTGGCGGCTAAACTGGCCAAAAAAAGTGGCACAAAGACTCGAAATCCGCAGGCTGCCGCCAGCCCCACTCCAGCAAAAATAGCAATGATCTCATTCATAATATCAAAATAGATTAAGGACTTATGTCGCTGTCGGAAAGCTCAGATTTGCAGAGAAATTGAAACACTCAATTGAATATGCCAGAGCATTTGGATCTAATTAGCGCGACTGTAGACGGATCTTGTTTAAACGATGGCTACGGCAAATATCCATGACTTCGGTCACGAATCTGAGGGGCACTTCTTCGTCGGCCACCAATAGGATGGGCATATCGGGCGTGAGTTCACCAGCGAGTTGCATCGCAGCTTCGAGCTCCGGCTTTTCGACGGAGCGGTCATTTAAGTAAAAGGCTCCTTCGGGACTGAGCGCGATCACGATTTGTTCTTGAATCTCGTTCTCTCCCGCCGTCTCAATCTTGGGCACGGTAATATTGAGCGCGCTCACTTGTTTGAACTGCATGGTGACCAAGAAGAAAAACAACAAGACCGTCAGCACATCGACCAAAGGCACGATATTGATCACTGGTTGCCGACGGCGGCGGCGAATCAAATCAGATGTGGTGTCCATTTTTTCGGCGCGCCTAGCCCTGTTTGGATTGTAGCAGCGCTTGCACCCCGAGTCCGATGCGTGCGGCCATAAATTCAACCCGGCGCAATACGTATGCATGCGCCGCGAGTGCTGGAATGGCGATCGCGAGCCCTAAAATAGTGGTATTGAGCGCGAGTGCGATGCCGCGAATAAAGGTGGCTGGGTCGGGCAAACCCGTATCTGCAGAAAAGCCGCTGAAGACTTGCGTCAGCCCGGTCACCGTGCCCAGTAGGCCGATCAAAGGCGCCGCACCAATCACCACTTCCAAGAGGAAGACACCTCTTTCCATGCGGCTGACTTCAAGTCGCGCGTAGGCTTTAAGCGAGTCGGCATCAGAGGGCCGCGAGCGGTGAAAGTGCAGGATGCGCCCTGCTACGGAATTTCGATCTGCCTCTACGCCATCAAACTGCCCCAAGACAAAGGCGTCCACTAAGGCACGCGGCATGACTCGCGAAGGGCGCAGCGCCAGCAAACGCTCAAAAGCGATAAAGACCGCAAGAATGGAGCAGAGGCCGAGTGGGTAGATAAATATTCCTGCGTGAGTAAAGATGTCCATGAGATGAGAGCGAAGCTTGGAGTCTCGACAACAGGTAGTCTAGATAAAGACCCCCAGACTAGCGAAAATCCCCGTAATACAGATAAAAAAAGGCGCAACCGAAGCTGCGCCTTTTGTCAGTAAATTTTGACTAATGTTCCTTCGCTTAAAGCACGACTAACAGCGCGTGAATCACGGCAGGTATGTAGAAAAAGAAGCAGAGGATGATATTGATCAGTAATGACTTGCCAGCGCCCGACTTCAGCGCAACTGCCACCGGTGGGAGAAAGATGGCAAGGAGGATGAGAACGATTTAATTGTCCATAATATATATGTGGGTTAATGTAATTTCATCGTAAACGACGTTAGCAAGCTAACAGATTGCCAGCCGATGTCACGCCTGCATATAAGGCAAAGCGCCCGCAGTCTTTGCGACATCAGCGGAGCCTTCGAGCAACTCATCCAACGGATCATAGTTACCACTGAGCAGGCTATCGCGTGCACCGGGCTTGATCTCGCAAGGGACGGATTGGTCGCCGAACCAGATCTTATGATCTTCGACGTCGATGGTGATTTCCAGTTCTGGATTGGCTTCGATCGCTTGAGCGATCGTGGCACGATCGGCATCGCTAGCGATGACGCAGACCACCCCGAGGTTGGTGGAGTTGCCGAAGAAAATCTCCGCAAAACTGCCAGCAATCACTGCGTTGTAACCCGCGCGCAGGATAGACTGAGGTGCGTGCTCACGCGAGCTACCGCAACCGAAGTTATTACCACTGACGATGATCGAAGCCTCAGCGAAGCGTGGATCATTGAGATTGTGCTTTTTATCTTCTCCCGACTCGGTCTTACGAACGTCGTGGAACAGATATTCGCCGAGACCATCGAAGGTGATGCACTTCATGAAACGTGCAGGGATGATGCGATCGGTATCGATGTCGTCGCCGGGAACGTATACGCCCTTACCGGTAACTTGTTTAATAGGTGTGGATGGCATGACTAAATAAATTAAGAATTAAGAATTAGAAATTAAGCATTTGCGGTAGCGAAGCCGAAGACCTCGCGCGCATCGGAGACCTCTCCCGTGACAGCCGCAGCGGCCACCATCAGCGGGCTCATCAACATG
The DNA here is from genome assembly GCA_002729725.1 of Puniceicoccaceae bacterium. Taxonomy (GTDB): domain Bacteria; phylum Verrucomicrobiota; class Verrucomicrobiia; order Opitutales; family Coraliomargaritaceae; genus Thalassobacterium; species Thalassobacterium maritimum. The sequence goes on along the minus strand of PBYS01000125.1, from coordinate 40,381 downwards.
GTGCGCCCAGTGGGGCTACCTTGACGGCCCTTGAAGTTACGGTTGGAGGAACTCGCACATAGTTGATCGCCGACCAACTTGTCAGGGTTCATCGCCAAGCACATGGAGCAACCCGCGGCACGCCATTCGAAACCGGCCTCGATAAAGATCTTATCCAAGCCGAGCTCTTCGGCGATCTTGGCCACAACTTGTGAGCCGGGAACCACGATCGCTTGCACGCCCTCAGCGACTTTGTGACCTTTAATGTATTTGGCCACTTCCTGGAAGTCGGAGAGACGACCGTTGGTGCACGAGCCGAGGAAGGCGACGTCGATCTTCTTACCCTTGATGGCGCTTCCACCCTCAAACTTCATGTATTCAAGCGCTTCGGCCACGGAGTCACGATCCGATTGAGTCGGCGCATCCTCGATGGTGGGGATGTTTTCTTCGATGCCCACACCTTGCCCTGGAGTGATGCCCCAAGTCACAGTTGGCTGAATTTGCGCGGCATCGATATCGACAACATCGTCGAATGTGCAGTCAGCATCGGAAGCGAAGGACTTCCATTGCTCGACAGCAGCCTCCCATGCCGCGCCCTTTGGTGCATAGGGACGGCCCTTCAAGTATTCGAAAGTAGTTTCGTCCGGATTCACATAACCGACGCGGGCACCGCCCTCAATCGACATGTTACAGACAGTCATCCGCTCTTCCATGGTGAAGTTATCGAATGTAGTGCCGGCATACTCATACGCATACCCCGTGCCGCCTTGCGTGCCGAGTAAACGGATGATGTGCAAAATGACATCCTTCGCATACACACCGGGAGGCAATGTGCCGTTCACATTAATACGGCGCACTTTCAGCTCGTTCAATGCGATGGTTTGCGTGGCCAGCACGTCGCGCACCTGACTGGTGCCGATACCGAAAGCAATGGCACCAAAAGCACCGTGAGTCGCTGTGTGCGAGTCACCACAAGCAATGGTGGTGCCGGGCTGCGTGATACCCTGCTCTGGGCCCACGATGTGAACGACGCCCTGCTTGCCAGTGTTGGTATCAAAGAAAGTAACGTCGTTTTCGGCGCAATTCTTACGCAACTCTTCGATCATGCCCTGAGCGAGCGGATCGCTATAGGGTTCCACGGCCTCATTAGTGGGCACGATGTGGTCCACAGTCGCAAAAGTGCGGTGCGGGTACTGCACTTTTAAACCACGGTCGCGGAGCATGCCAAAGGCTTGCGGACTGGTGACCTCGTGAATAAGGTGCGTACCGATTAATAACTGCGTCTGACCGTTTGCCAATTGGCGAACCGCGTGCGCGTCCCATACTTTTTCAAATAAGCTTTTGCCCATAATCTTGTTCCTAATAAATGGTGATTCTCAAAAGGGTCTCAATAAGGATAGCTTTGAGCTCGCTGGCAACCGCAAAGGCAGGATTTTTCATGCAGGTCGCTCGCAAGCTCTCCTTTGGGCCTCAAGCACGCTCGTTTTCAGCATAAAAAAACCCGCAGCCTCCAAAGTGGAAACTGCGGGTTTTGAAAAGCTCGACTAGGCGAAGGGGTAAACCGCCAAATCGGGCAACAATTAATAAGGGCTATTTAATATAGGGGACTCTAAAAAGCGCCGACTTAAGAACTAGGTCCGGAGCGGGCCGATTTCTTAGAGGACCGCTTTAAGGCCAGCGCCAGCCTTGAATTTAACTGCTTTAGAAGCCTTGATTTTGATCTTCTCGCCAGTTTGTGGGTTCACACCGTCACGAGCTGCACGCTTTGTCACAGAGAAAGTACCGAAACCGATCAGCTGAACGTTTTTGTCCTTTTTAACACCCTTCTTAATGCCTTCAAGGACGGCTTCAATAGCGCGTTCTGCGCCAGCTTTGGAGGTGTCTGCACCGAGTGATTTTTGCACTTCTGCTACGAGTTCTGCTTTGTTCATAGAATATTAATAATGTTGTTGAGGTTGTTTGGTCGTATGACCATCGCAAATATGGGAACGCGCACTTGTGACCGTCAACCTAAAATCCGCTCTGAGGCCCTATTATTTGCGGTTTTCAGCGGCATGCACGCTCTGAAGTCTTTACCTGAGCGATTTCAAGCTTGCTGACGCGCGTCAAACACCTGTTTTAATAGGGTTTCCGTCGCTTCGACTTTTGAAATTCCACGCTCTTCGGCGATCTGCCCTGCACGCTTTAAGAGTTGTCTCGCCATCACCTCAGCCGAGTCTTCAGCAGCTCCCAAGTTGATAAAGATCTGCGTCAGCTCGCCCACATAATCATTTGCTGGATCAGTCATGCTTAGGCCCTTTCCGCAGTAGCTCAGCGACCATCACCTCTTCCGCATCAGAGTGCAGGCGTTCGCCCTCACTGGCATAGCGTGTTTTTAAAATCGCCACACCGCGCCAAACATCTCCTACAGCTTCAGAATAAGCGGTGCGCAACTCTCCGACTTGCTTAGCACCTTCATTATATAAAGCACAGGGCACCGAAGGCAGGCTGCCCTGCCCCGTGACGATAAACAGGCCACGCTGTGGCTTACCTAAATTATGCATACGAGCCACCACCTCTTGCCCAAGGTAGCAGCCCTTTGTAAACGAGATGGCATCCTGCTGCAAGCCTCCCTCTCCCGGCAGGTCTGCAGGGCCAATTTCATAGGGAACCAACGGAATCCCCGCCCCGAGACGCGCAAGGCCCTGCTCTGCCTCGGAATAGGCCGCAAAGCCAGCCGCTAGTAATCGAGCTCGACAGGCCTCCGCTGCGGACTCGGATTCCAGCACTATAGTATAATGCTGATCACGCACGCAGTAGAGCCTACCGCCGGAAATCGTCTCAAACTGCCCCGGCTGCAGCGGCGTCCACCCAAGCGCAGTCACAGCGCCCGCGAAAAGCTGAAAGGCCCATGCGGGCCCTGCGGGCTCGATCACGACCTCATCGGCAATGATGTGTCGCTGCAGATGGGCTGTAATCACCTCGCTGGGGCAACATTCACTCAAGACCCGAAAGCGCTCCTCGCCCTCGCAAAGCACGACACTGTCAGCAATCACCTTGCCCTTCACATCCAGCCAGAGCCCGTAACAGCAACGCCCAGGCTCAAAAGGACGCAGTTCATTGCTGAACTGACTTTGCAAAAAATCCGCCGCATCCTCATCCGTGACAAGGAAGTGGGCAGCGGGTCGATATTGATAGAAGTAATTAGCAGCGTCCATAAGTTGAGTGTTAGAATATGCGCGAGTAATAGGACAGAACATTCTTTCGAGCACGCACCTGCCCCACCCTTAGAATGAGGTAAAAAGCTCGCCGTTTTGACAGCAACGCGTTTCTTTATGCCTATGAAATTTTTGCCATTGCTCTTCGCCATGATACTAACACTCAGCTTGGGTGGATGCGCAAGCATGCCCTCCAATTACGAGCAACCCAAGCTGGACGTAGTCGGCATCAGTAAAAGCGCTACCGATACAGCCGTCCTGCAGTTCACAATCCAACTTCGCATCGTCAACCCGAACCCAGAACCGATTGAGCTCAAGGGCTTGTATTACGAGCTCAGCATCGACGGCATCGATGTGGTGAATGGCACTGCGAATCAAATCCCAAGCATTGCTGGCTATAGCGACACAGTCGTCTCCGTCAGCTCTGCAGCCAACTTAGTGAACAGCGTGCGACTCGCCGCCCGCTTAATGGAAAGCACCAGCACGGAGCTGCCCTACCAGCTGCGTGCCAAGCTCGGCACCACCTCGAAATGGATGCCTGCCACCACTGTAACCGAAAGCGGAGTTTTACCTCTGTACTGAGCATACAACCAAGCAGCGACTGCGCATGTAGACAGCCGCCGCACGAATGAATGAATGCCAAGGCTGAGCTCTTGGGCACTGTCTATTTCCATTGACTTCGTGCCTCGGGCTGACATCTATGCCGCCCTTCAACTACCACCCCGCCGTAAATTCCTCGGCGGGTTTTCTCTTTCTAGGTGATCTTAATCGTAATCCATCTCTTCAAGTAGTCCCACCTCTGGGATGCATCAGAGAGGGATTAAGAGACGGATTACGACAAAGACATCCTTAAGTAAATGAACGCAAAAAACATCCGAAACATCGCCATCATCGCCCACGTTGACCACGGCAAGACCACATTGGTGGACTGCCTACTGCAACAGAGCGGAACCTACCGTGAAAACCAACAAGTGCAAGAGCGCGCGATGGACTCCATGGACTTGGAGCGTGAAAAAGGCATTACCATTAAAGCGAAGAATCTCGCTGTAAAATGGACCAATCCCAAGGACAACGAAGAGTACACGATTAACATCGTCGACACCCCAGGTCACGCCGACTTCGGTGCCGAGGTGGAGCGTGTGATGAAAATGGTCGACGGCGTATTGCTACTGACCGATGCCGTTGGCGGCCCCCAAGCGCAAACTCGCTGGGTGCTGCGCAAAGCTCTCGACCAAGGCCTGAAGACCATTTGTGTGATCAACAAAGTCGATCGCGAGTCCTCACGCCCGGACTGGGTGCATGACAAAGTGCTCGAACTCTTCCTCGACCTGGATGCGGACGAAGATCAATTCAACGCCCCCTTCCTGTATGCTTCGGCTAAGATGGGCTTCGCCGACCGCGAAGTCGATGGCCCACGCGAAAACATGCTCGATCTCTTCGAGACCATTGTAGAGCGCATCCCAGCCCCCACCATCGAAGAAGGTGATTTCCGCATGCTGGTGTCCAACATCGACTGGGACGACTATGTCGGTCGCATGGCGATCGGCCGTGTGCTCTCTGGCCAAGTCAAAGTAGGCCAAACTATTTTCGCTCTGCGTAAAAGCGGCAAACGCGAACGCGTTAAAGTGACCAAGATGAAGAGCTTCTCCGGCGCGGGTAACACCGACGACGTCACCGACGCGGTGGCTGGAGACATTGTCGGTCTGGCCGGCTTCGACGATGTCGACATTGGCGACACACTCGCTGCGCAACAAGACGCCGAGGCAATGCCTTTCGTCGAGATCGATCCTGCCACCGTGCAAATGGAGTTCTCCGTCAACAACGGTCCCCTCGCTGGTAAAGATGGCAAGAAGGTCACCTCCCGCCAAATCCGCGAGCGCCTCATCCGCGAGACTCAATCCAATATCTCCATCAGCATCGAAGATACCGACGATGGCACACGTTTCCTCGTCAATGCCCGCGGCTCCATGCAGATCGCCGTCTTGGTGGAAACCATGCGCCGCGAAGGTTTCGAGCTGCTCGTCTCTCGCCCCACCGTGCTGTATAAAGAAATCGACGGCAAACGCTGCGAGCCTTTTGAACAGGTCTGGGTAGAAGTGCCGGAAGAACAGCTTGGTGGCGTCATGGAAAACCTCGCAAAGCGCAAGGGCAAGGTCACCAATATGGAGCACCACAATTCCGGTGTCACCGTGGAAGCCGAAGTGCCAACGCGCGGCCTGATCGGTTTCGAAAGTGACCTCGTCACCATGACCTCCGGCCATGGCGTGATGAGCCACTCCTTCCTGGAATATCGCCCGCACTGTGGTGAAATTGTGACACGCCTCACGGGCACACTGGTGAGCATGGAACAAGGCAAGAGCATGCCCTACGCACTGGATATGATTCAAAACCGCGGCAAACTCTTCGTCGGTCCCGGCGAGGAAGTCTACGGCGGCATGATCGTCGGCGAGAATCCACGTGTCGAAGACATGCCCGTCAACCCTGCCAAAGCGAAGCAACTCGACAACATGCGTGCCAGCGGCTCCGACAAGGGCATCCAGCTCGCGCCTCCCGTTAAGTTCTCCCTCGAGCGCGCGATCGAATACATCGCTCCCGACGAACTGGTCGAAGCCACACCCAACTTCCTGCGCATGCGCAAACGCGAGCTCGACGAAAACAAGCGCCGCAAAGCCGCCAAAGCAGCCAAGGCTTAAGCTCATAGGGCATATTATTTAGACCAAACGCTCACGGGAAACCGTGAGCGTTTTTTTGTAACTTATTGATATTCAGAATTGGCAGCTGACATCTGTCTTCTGACGACTCTCTCAAGAACCCAACAGGCTCCAAAGCGATTTTGAGATGACTGCCCGTGGCGTTGGCGTAACGCTTCGACTGTCTCTCGCGCTCCCCCCTGACATCACTAAAGGAATCCATAAGATATGCTTATTAAAAAAGGATTAGCACACTTTATACTCGATTAGACAACCTGTTTACATACTTCTTCTGTATAAATTTTACTAATCGAAGATGCTAATAAAATTAGCTCACACTTCTTTAATCGAATACAGATATGCAAACTACAACATCCCCCGCCCACACAGAGGATAACGCAGCGTCCGCATGGCGCAATTTTCGCAACGGGGTCTGGCAAGACCAGATCGACGTTCGCGACTTCATTCAGCAGAACTACACGCCCTACCAGGGCGACTATTCGTTTCTGAAAGAGCCGACCGCAAAAACCACGCAACTTTGGAACGAGCTCAAGCTGCTACTCGAAGAGGAGCGCGCCGCAGGTGGTGTGCTGGATGCAGACACAAAAGTCGTAGGTTCGGTCGCCTCTCACGCAGCCGGCTACATCAACCAAGACTTGGAAACCATCGTGGGCGTGCAGACCGACAAGCCACTCAAGCGCGCCATGCTGCCTTATGGCGGTGTGCGGATCGCCCAGAAAGCGCTGCAGGCACACGGCCGCGAAATGGACCCCGAGACTGCGGACATTTTTGCCAAGCACCGCAAAACACACAACGACGGAGTGTTCGCCTGCTACACCGACGACATCCGTAAGGCACGCTCGGCCGGCATCGTCACCGGTCTCCCCGATGGCTATGGCCGCGGACGGATCATAGGCGACTATCGCCGCGTCGCGCTCTATGGCGTAGACCGCTTGATTGCCGATAAGCTACGCCTGCTCAAAGACAGCCAAAACGAAAGCTTCAGCGAAGACTGGGTACGCGAACGTGAAGAGACTCAGGATCAGATCAAAGCGCTCAAAGATCTCAAGACCATGGCAGCCGCCTATGGCATCGACATTTCCCTGCCCGCCCAAAACGGGCAACAAGCCGTGCAATGGACCTACTTCGGCTACCTCGGCGCGGTGAAGGACCAAAACGGTGCCGCAATGTCCTTTGGCCGCACAGCCACCTTCTTCGATATCTACTTCGAACGCGACTTCGCTGAAGGTACTTTAAACGAGGAGCAGGCTCAAGAGATTATCGACCACTTGGTCATGAAGATGCGGATCGTGCGCTTCATTCGTACCACCGACTACGACGAGCTCTTCTCCGGCGACCCCACATGGGTGACCGAAAGCATCGGCGGCATGGGCGAAGACGACCGCTCACTGGTGACCAAGTCCAGCTTCCGCGTGCTACAAACCCTCTACAACCTCGGGCCCGCCCCCGAGCCAAATCTCACCGTGCTGTGGTCTCAAAATTTACCACAGGGCTTCAAGGATTTCTGCGCCAAGGTATCCATAGAAACCAGCTCGATTCAGTATGAGAACGACGATCTGATGCGCCAGTATTGGGGCGACGATTACGGCATCGCTTGCTGTGTCTCCGCGATGCGGATCGGCAAGCAAATGCAGTTCTTCGGCGCTCGCGCCAATCTGGCCAAAGCGATGCTCTACGCCATCAATGGCGGCAAAGACGAAAAGAGTGGCCTGCAAATCGCCCCCGAGAGTGATCCTTTCACCGGCGACTATCTAGAGTTTGACGACCTGATGGCACGCTTCGACAAGACCATGGACTGGCTGGCCGCCACCTATGTCAAAGCGCTGAATATCATCCACTACATGCATGATAAATACTCAGCAGAAAACATCATGATGGCCCTTCACGACCCCGTGATCCTGCGCACCATGGCCTGCGGCATTGCCGGCCTATCGGTCGCAGCCGATTCACTCTCTGCAGTGAAGCACGCCAAGGTCAAAGTCATCCGCAATCAAGAAGGCCTCGCCGTGGACTACAAAGTGATCGGAGAGTATCCGGCCTTCGGCAACAACGACGACCGAGTGGATGCCTTTGCCAACGATCTGGTCGAGCGCTTCATGGATAAAGTGCGGCAACAGCCCACTTACCGCAATTCCGTGCCCACCCAATCGGTGCTCACTATCACCTCCAACGTGGTTTACGGCACCAAGACCGGCAGCACTCCCGACGGCCGCAAGGCCGGCGAGCCTTTCGCACCGGGGGCCAACCCCATGCACGGTCGTGATCGCAAGGGCGCAGTCGCCTCGATGGCTTCGGTGGCCAAACTCCCCTACGAACACTCGCAGGACGGCATCTCCTACACCTTCTCCATCGTGCCTAAGGCACTGGGCAAAACAGCACCCGAACAAGTGGCCAACCTAGGAAACATTCTGGATGGCTACTTCGAAGCGACTGGGCACCACATCAATGTCAACGTCTTCGAAAAGGAGACTTTGCTCGATGCAATGGAGCATCCGGAAAAATACCCACAACTCACCGTCCGCGTCTCAGGCTACGCCGTAAACTTCATCAAGCTGACCAAAGAGCAGCAGATGGACGTCATCACGCGGACCTTCCACGACAAAATCTAAATGAACGCTGAACATTGAACATCGAACATTGAACATCGAACATCGAACATCGAATAGCATCTCGGCGGCCTAGCCCTCTGATCCAAAAATTCAATCTTCGGTGTTCGGTGTTCCGACTAAAAATCATCATGACAACACTACTCGAAGCACCTACCACCCCACCTGCCTGCGCCTACGAAACACTTCCCCGCGAAGAAACTTCGAGCAGCGTTGAAGGATTTATCCACTCCGTCGAAACCTGCGGTACAGTCGACGGTCCCGGTCTGCGCTATGTGCTCTTCTTGCATGGTTGCCCGCTGCGCTGCCAATATTGCCACAATCCGGATAGCCAAGGCAAACCAGCCGGCGAGACTCGCACCGCGGAGGAGGCCTTTGCCGATGTGCTGAAGTACAAATCCTTCATCCGCAAGGGGGGGCTTACACTATCAGGCGGGGAGCCTTTGATGCAGCCCGACTTCGTCGAAGCCATGTTTACCCTCGCTAAAGAAGCCGGCATTCACACCACCTTAGACACCTCAGGTTTTGTCGGCCACAAAGCCAGCGAAGCACTGCTCGACAAGACCGACCTAGTGCTACTCGACATCAAAAGCTTCAGTCCAATGACTCACAAAGTCGTGACCGGAGTCTGTGTAGACCAAACTCTCAAATTTGCACAACGTCTGGATGCCCGCGGCAACAAAGTCTGGATCCGCTTCGTGCTGGTGCCCGGCCTCACTGACAACGAGAAAAACATCAATGGGCTGGCCCAATTCGTCAACCAACTCGGCAACGTCGAACGGGTCGAAATCCTCCCCTTCCACAAAATGGGCGAAGAGAAATACAAACTCTCTGGGCTGCCTTATAAACTAGCAAACACACCAACGCCGACTCCGGAAGCAGTCGACAGCGCACGCGCGATATTTGCGCGGCATGGAGTCGTTGCGATCTAGAGCAGCGCCATTGCGCAGGAGTCGATGCGAATATCTCATGAAAACAAAAAATCGTTGGCTCATTGCAGCGTCCGCCTGCAGCATCAACCTATCTATCGGCTCCATTTATGCCTACAGCGTATGGAAAATGCCTCTGGAAAACACCTTTGGTTGGTCCTCGAGTAACACCTCACTGGCCTTCAGTCTGGCGATCTTCTTCCTGGGCCTCTCGGCCGCCTTCCTCGGAAGCTTCATCCAGCGCAAGGGGGCCCGCTTCGGCGGCCTGCTCAGCGCAGCCTTCTTTTCGGGCGGCCTGCTAGGCTCTGCACTCGCCTGCCAAGTAGAAAGCCTGCCCTTGTTCTATTTAAGCTTCGGAGCAGTCAGCGGCATCGGGCTCGGCTTGGGCTATATCTCCCCCATCGCCACACTGGTCAAATGGTTCCCCGATCGGCGCGGCTTGGCCACCGGGCTCGCCATTATGGGCTTCGGCTTTGGTGGACTGGTTTGCGCCAAATTGATCGATCAATTCGTGCCAGTCCAAGCCGAGATCTCCCTGCCACAGGGTATCAGTGCCTACGAGTATCAACAACAGGGCACGCTTGCCCTAACAGCCACCGCGACAAGCCCAGACGCCGCAGCGCTCGCAGCGACTCCTGAGGCAGCGCTCGCACCTCAAAAAACGCTCCTCTACCAGAAAGCATCCATCGTGCGGGCCTTTAGCTACTTAGCCGGCATCTATCTCGTGATCATGGTGCCCAGCGCACTCTATATCAGCCCACCTACGCGCGATGACTTGCAGACAGTGCCCAGCAAAGAGACGTCCCCCCAGACCAAGTCGCAAGGCGAGGAATTAACAGTGGCACAGGCATTGAAACGCCCTGCATTTTACGGGCTCTGGAGCATGTTATTCATCAATGCATCCTGCGGCATTGCACTCATATCAACTGCTAAAAAGATGGGCTACGAAATGGTCCATTTATCCGACTCGGAGGCCAGCTTACTCGTGATGGGCATCTCCCTATTCAACGGACTAGGCCGCATCGGCTGGGCCGCACTTTCAGACTACATTGGACGCCCCAATACCTTTGTTGCGTTTTTCGTGCTACAAATCGCCGCCTTTCCGCTCTTGGCCAAGCTCACCCATTTCCCGATTCTCTTCATGGGCATCACCTTCATCATTCTCTCCTGCTATGGAGGTGGCTTTGCAACCATACCGACCTACATCAGCGACCTTTTCGGCATACGAGCCATGCCCACGCTACTCGGCATGATCCTCACCGCATGGTCCTGCGCGGGCCTAGTCGGCCCGATGGTCAACGCACGCGTCTACGAAGCCACGCAAAGCTATCAAACCAGCCTTTATGTATTCGGCGCGGCACTTGTTGGCGCACTCATAATATCACTGCTCATGAAACTTAATTTGCAAACGCAGCCGCAAGCCACAGCACGCAGGCTGGTTCAGGAGCACTAGACGAAGCATAGAAAAGGCTGAAAAGCTTGAACCCTCTCATGCAGCATTGATCCAAGAGAGCAAGGAACCTTCGCCCTAAAACTTGTTCTCCTTGCCCCCAAACATACGGGCGATATTGGACCGGTGGCGCACCACGATCAAGACTGCTAAAATGAGGCCTAGGTAAAAGCGTGGATCTTGCGTGCCATGGATAAAGTAAGCCGAAACCGGCAAACTGAGCGCAAACAAGATCGAAGCCAGCGCCACCATTTTAGAGCTATAAAAGACGACCAACCAGATCACCAAGCCGATCAAGAGCACTGCCCACATCAGGGCTAGCAGCCCCCCAATAGTGGTCGCCACGCCCTTGCCGCCGCGAAACTTGAGAAAGATGGAAAAGCTATGCCCAAGAATCGCCGCGATCAGGCCGATCACAGCCAACCGATTGTCACCACCATAAGCGAGCAGCGGCCAGCCAGCGGCGATAAAGCCCTTGAGGGCATCGAGCGCGAAGACAGTATTACCCCACTTTGCACCCAGCACACGCTTTACATTGGTCGCCCCCGGATTACCGCTACCCTCTTTGAAGATATCAACGCCCTGGCCACGCGCCACGATCACCGCGAAGCTGATCGCACCGAGAAAATAGCCGACCAATACGACTAGGAGAATGGAAGAAATTGCCACCGGCTAGACCAGTTACTTAGACCAGTTGCTTAGACCAGCTTTTTGAAGAGCAAGGTCGCATTATGACCGCCAAAACCGAGGTTGTTGCAGATCGCTACGTTGACTTCGGCCTCACGCATCTCATTCGGCACGTAATCAAGATCACAATCTGGATCTGGCTCGTTGTAATTGATCGTCGCGGGAATTTTGCCATCGCGAATCGCAAGTGCACAGACCGCCGACTCCACGCCGCCCGCAGCGCCGAGCAGGTGACCTGTCATACCCTTAGTCGAAGAGACTGCCACTTTGTAAGCGTGATCGCCGAAAGCCTTCTTGATCGCACCCGTTTCAAACTTATCGTTGTAAGGCGTCGAAGTGCCGTGCGCATTGATGTAGCTGACGTCTTCAGGCCGAATGCCTGCCTCTTCAACCACATTACGCATCGCAGTGCCCAGGGCCTTACCTTCTGGATCGGGCGAAGTGATGTGATAGGCATCGCAAGTCGCACTGTACCCGGCGATTTCGCAATAAATTGTCGCACCACGCGCTTGCGCGTGTTCCAGCGTTTCCAGCACCAGCACGCCGGCGCCTTCACCCATGATAAAGCCATCGCGGCCCTTATCAAAAGGACGGCTGGCAGTCGTAGGATTGTCATTATAGCTGGTGCTCATCGCCTTCATCGAACAGAAGCCTGCGTATCCGAGCTCTGTAACAGCGGCTTCACTGCCACCTGCCAACATAATATCACTGTCTCCATCACGTAGCTTTTGAAAGGCTTCGCCGATACTGTGCGTGCCCGAGGCACAAGCGCTGACGATCCCATAGTTCGGACCACGAGCCCCGACTTCGATCGCGACGACGCCGCTGGCGATATTCGCAATCAGCGAAGGAATCATAAATGGAGACACACGACGTGGCCCACCTTCATAGAGGCGACGGCTTTGCGTCTGAATCGTCAACATCCCTCCGATACCAGAGCCAATCAACACGCCAAAACGATCTGCATCCAACTTAGACGTATCTTCAATTGCAGCATCTTTCAGAGCCAGGCGAGAAGCAGCGACCGCAAATTGCGTATAGCGGTCATTCCGACGTGCCTCCTTGGGGTCCATATATTGGCCCGCCTCGAAATTCGTGCACTCGGCACCGACCTTCGAAGGGTACTCGGTAATATCGAAAGATTTTACCGTATCGATACCACTTTTCCCTGCGAGTAGATTATCCCAGAAAGTTTCCACACCGTCACCGTAACTAGTTACCGTTCCGATGCCGGTGATCACGACACGTTGTTTCTCAATTGCTTCACTCATGATGTCTTTATAAAAAAATTAAGCCGCATTAAAGCGGCTTAATCGTAAGTTTGAAAGTAGAATTTTCTTATCCTGCCTTTTCAGTGATGTATTTGATCACATCACCAACAGTTTGAAGCTTTTCAGCATCAGATTCAGGGATTTCGCCGTCGATTTCATCGCTGAATTCTTCTTCGAAAGCCATGATAAGCTCAACAGTATCAAGGGAATCGGCACCAAGATCATCCAAGAAAGATGCTTCTGGAGTCACTTGCTCCTCGTTAACGTTAAGCTGATCGACGATAATTGTCTTCACGCGTTGTTCGATTGTTTGGTCTGACATAATTTTCTGTGTATTAGGTTAAATAAAACTAGCTGTCAATGTGGCATCACATGACCATACCACCGTCAACTGTAAAAACCTGTCCGGTGATGTATCCTGCGTCCTCCGATGCGAGGAAGGCAGTCGTCGCTGCGATGTCCTTGGCTTCGCCCATACGCTTCATGGGAATGATACCGACGATCGCCTCTTGTTGCTTTTCATTGAGCTCCGCGGTCATATCGGTCGCGATGAAACCTGGAGCCACTGCATTCACGGTCACATTGCGCGCCGCAAACTCCTTAGCCAGGCTCTTGGTCAAGCCGATCATACCCGCTTTGGCGGCGGCGTAGTTCGCTTGGCCCGCATTGCCAGTCAGGCCGATCACGGACGCCATATTAATTATGCGGCCCCAGCGCTTACGCGTCATCGGACGAGCGAGATATTTGATAAAGGTAAAGCAACTGGAAAGATTGGTTTCGATCACATCATCCCAATCGTCGTCACTCATACGGAAGAGCAAACCATCGCGTGTGATGCCCGCGTTATTGACAAGAATATCAATATTACCGTGCTTTTCGAGCAAGGCTTCGCAGGCTTCTTTAACAGCAGCCTTGTCCGCCACATCCAGCGCGCGCGACTCCGCAGAGCCTCCACCTGCGTTGATGGCATCGGCCACCGCGCCGCAAGAGCTCTCTGATCGACTGATGCAAATTACGTGGTGCCCCTTGCTCGCGAGTAACTCGGCGATGCTTTTCCCGATGCCACGACCGGCGCCAGTAACGAGGGCGATTCTTTTCTCTGTGGTTTCACTCATGTAAAGTGAAGTTTCCAACAATTCGCCGACTTGGCGCAAGCCCAATGTTAGCTCCAAGCAACATTGACAGCCACGCAACTTAAAGACTCTAGTAAGCGTAATGTCAGAACAAGAACCACAACGCATCCAAAAGCTCATTGCCAATTCAGGGCTCTGCTCCCGCCGCGAGGCCGAACGCTTCATCGAAGAAGGCAATGTCCGCGTGAACGGAAAAGTCGCCCAATTGGGCGATAAAGCCACAGCTGATGCCGCCATCTTCGTGAACAATAAGCCGATCATGCGCAAAGAAGAGCGCCCGGTCACACTGATCATGAACAAGCCGAAGGGCGTGCTTTGCACCAACTCAGACCCGCATGCGGATCGCACGGTCTTCGAGCTACTGCCTCCGGATCTACAGCGCCAACGCCTCTTTTGCGCCGGACGCTTGGACAAAGACAGTGAGGGCCTATTAGTCATCACCAACGATGGCGACCTCGCACACCGACTCACCCACCCCAGCACCGAAATCGTAAAGCGCTACCGGGTGGTGCTACACCGCGACTTCAACAAAGCCGACATCCCCAAACTACTCGCTGGCACCGAATACGAAGGCGACTTTTTAAAAGCCGAAAAGGTCATCCCTGCTCCGCAGATGGGCGAAGGCCACCTACGCCGACTGGAAGTGCACCTCCACCACGGCAAAAAACGCGAAGTGCGCCGCCTCTTTGAAGCGAACCGCTACTTTGTTAAAAAACTCGTCCGCGTGCAAATCGGCGGCATCGTGCTTAAAAACATCCCACGCGGCGGCATCAAGATCCTCGGCAAGAAAGATATCGAGCGTCTCTTCCGCTAAGGACAGCAAGGCCAGCAGTCACGCCCGCGGCAGGATGGCTATGACAAGTCGCGCACCCAGAAAAACGAACCCAACGCAAAACATGCTAAGAATTCTTTTTTACAGCCTACTCATCTGCCTCGGGCTTTGTCACAGCTCCCACGCCGCCAAGGAGATCCTACTGCGCCTGGCTCCGGAAGCAGACGCGCCTGTGATCGCCAAAGTGACCGCCAGCGAAAAGGTGCTGCTCGACACGGCGCCCGCACCGATCAATGCACATCTGGGCTGGCGACAACTGCCCATGCCCAGCCCCTTTACCGGCTATGTGCCCGAGGCTAGCTTGAGCAAAAACTTCGAAATTCAGGCGGGCACCCCGGTCCAATATCTGCCCACCTCGCAATCTGCCAGCATCACTCATATCGCCACTGGCGACAGCTATGAGATCGTACGCGTCAAAGAGGAATGGGCCACCGTCCGCCTGAGCAAAGAGATCACCGGCTATTTTCTAAGCGACGCCAGCCAGCAGTCGGCCCTCGATCTCCAAGCGCGACAGCTCTCCACGCCGCCAGCCCCCTCGGCCCAGGCACCGGCACCCCAAGCACCGGCACCCCAAGCGATCGCTGTTCCCGAGCCAGTCGCCATCCCAGCGCCACGCACACAAGTCAACCCCGACCAGCCCATCGCTCAACTGGACCCAAATACCCTGCCCCCTGAAAATGTCGCCTGGCAGCCTGCAACAGCGCAGCTGCCCTCAGGCTCCGTGCCTCACTCTCCACTTCCCACTGGCACGGCAGCTGCCCCCGCCCCCCCGATCACAGATCCCATCATGGTCTCTCCCGACCAAACGCAGGCCTATGAGGCCAAACCTGAACTCGGTCCGGCCAAAGCCCCTCGTCTACTCACGGGCACACTGGTGCGTGAGATTAACGCCAAGGGCCCCGACTATCCGATTCGCCTCATATCACCGGAAGGCAGGCTGATCGCCTATGTGGACTTCTCAAAAATCTACATCAACGATCTGGCCCCCTACCTCGAACAAAAGGTCTACCTGCGCGGGCAGATCTATCCACTGCCCGACAGCCACGGCCAACTCGTCATTCAAGCTGAGAGCCTACGCTTAGCCGACTAAATAGAATCGGAGCACAGACCACACTCCCCACAGCCTAAAAAGCACCCATCTTCACACGTGGCTTGCAAATAACTTCGCGCTGAATTGAGATGGGGGAAACGTTGATTACCTGAACTAGGCTTCGTTTCCTCCATAATGATCACCTTCCCCTACGTCACCGACGTGGTGCGCATTCAATTACTCTCCCAATTGGGACTGGTCTTTTTAATGTTCTTCATCGGCCTGAGCTTACGCCTGCGCAAGCTCCGACAAGTGGGGCTCGGAGTGATGCTGGCCACAGTGATCACGGCGCTCGGCACGCTCACACTCGCGCGCTGCAGCGCCTTACTCCTAGGCTTTGATGAGACCACGGCCTTATTTCTAGCGGCCATGTTAATGGGCAGCAGCTCGGCCATAGTGGGTAAGCTCATTTACGATAACCAACTCATGCACCGCAGGGCGGGGCAATTGGCACTGGCGATGACTCTGCTCGAAGATATCGTAGCCATTGTCATGCTAGGCTACCTAGGCTCCTATGTGGCGATGGAGCAAGCCAGCGGCAACGCAGGCATGGGCGAAATATTCGGCACGGTCGCTCTATTAATCGCATTTGTTGCACTCATCATTCTTCCTGGCATCGTGGTTTTACCGCGCTGGCTAAATCGCTTTGAGAAACGAGGTGGAATCGAGCTAGAAACCTTAATCGTAGCTGGCTTACTCTTCGCGATGGCATGGCTCGCTCTGAGCGCGGGCTACTCGATCGCTTTGGGCGCCTTTCTCTGTGGCGTGATTTTGGCAGAAACCAAACGCGTGCAAGCCATTGAGCGCTCCTTCTCCGGGCTGAAGGATATATTTGTGGCACTGTTCTTCACCGCGATCGGCATGGCAATCGATGTCACCCGCTTCCCGGAAGCACTGGGAATCATCGCTCTAGGCGTCACTCTGGCGTTTTTAGTGCGTCCGATCGCAGCGACTTTAGGTTTCCTTTCAGTCTGCGAAGATGAAGAGGTTGCAATGAAAGCTGCTTTCTGTGTCACCCCGATCGGTGAATTTTCATTCGTCATCGCAGGCCTAGGCGTCGCATCCGGCATCTTGGACGACACCATGCAAGTGGCCGCCGTGGGGATCTCATTTGTCACCTCCCTGCTCGCACCGATGACAGTCAAGAAAAGCGATACCTAGGTGCGGTGGTTTCGACCTTCGCGGATTGGATGGATCGGCACCTGGCTGACCAGTTATCAAAATTCGTGGGCCAAGGTAATGCGAACCTCAGATCGTAGTATCCTATGGCGCCTACTACGCCCGCGCCTGTGGCAAGTCGGCGCAGAGTGGTTATTGGTGACGGCGGTACTACTTTTTGCGCGTCCTCTGGAAGCGAAATTCACCGCTTGGGCGGACGAAACACTGGGCTGGTTACCCATGAGCGATCTGTTTTATTGGTTGGGTGTTTCACTACTGATTTTCGGGCCACTGATTGCACTCTATCGCAATATTTCGGCCATGGCCATGATCCTGGCGGACTACATGACTAGCAAGCTCAAGAAATCGACCGCCAGGGCTATTCACTCAATAGAGTGTCTGCATCCGAGTCGCTCTACGCAGGTGACCAACTCTACTTAGTCGGCAGTGCAGAAAATCTAGAGCAAGCACTCGCGATGCTCACGCGGGAAACCGAACATGAAGAGCCCGCAGAGGCGAATTTAAGCAGCGCAATTCTAACTAAATTGGTCATTGCCCAATCCTCCCCATGGTCAGGCCGTAGCTTAAGTGAGTTAAACTGGCCTGCGCGTTTTGGGATACAAGTCGTCGGCATTCGAAGAGGCAGCAAGCTACAAGTTAGTTTCTCCGCCGCGGAGCAACTGCAAGTAGGCGACGAGCTCACGCTCGCGGGGCCGCTAACTTCAGTGCAGACGCTCTTGGATACAGCCAACTAAAGTGCACACACACAGCACTAATAGCTGAACTGAATGGAGACGTGGCTGCGATAGTTATCCCCGGTGCTACTGCTACCGCTGCCACGCAGTTGCCAACCATGGGACAGGTTAAAGGTCAAATCCTGCGCCACTTGATAACGCAAGCCTGCTCCGACACTATGTAAATAAAAGCCCTCTTCCCCGCTCAGCTTATCGGTATTCCAGGTCTTGGCGTAATCCTCGAACACAAAGAGACGCAGCGCTCCATCACGTTCATATCCAGGCAGCCGCAGCTTGGTTGGAATGATCGGCAATTGTAGTTCCTGCGAGATGAAATAGGCATTGTCACCCACCACTTCGCTCTCTTCATAACCACGCACGGAATTGCTACCGCCGGCACTAAACTGCTCACTACTGAGTAGATTGCTGTCCGAAAGCTGCAGCTCCCCGCGCAATAACCATGTCCAGCCATCCATGATGCCTGTGAAATGAGTGCTACGCGATAATTCCAAATTGGTATAGATATAGTCAGCGGTCGCAAATGCCCGCGACTGCCCGAAGGCATCGTCTTCATTCTTGGAGCCTAAATTACCGGGCGAATAAGTTAATTTGGCTGCAAAACTGGTGCTGCCAAAACGATCTGTCAGGCTGCCCTGATACTGCGCACGCAACTGTGCGACATGCGTCAGATTATCATAAATAGGAATGATAAAGGGCGCTAAGTTCAGCTCTAAATTGTTATCACTGGATTTATAATCCAGCCCCAGATTCACACGATGACTGTAGGCCTGTCCGATGGGGGGCAGCGGGATCTGATAATTTAGCCCTAATTGCCAACTGGTGCCCGCCTGATCAAAACCGCCACTGGGCAAGCTCACGATTTCAGAATAAGCTCCGAAAAATGTCGCCGTGTGATTATAGGGTAGATCCATAGTATAATTTCCCGACACTGACTTGGAGTGCTCGATATCCAAATCACTGGTCGCTTGCATGGTCATTTGATGCGCGCGGCCAAATACATTGCCCAAGGTGAAACCGACAAACATACGGTCTTCAGTGGTGCTCAAACTGCCGGTGTTATTGTATCCGGCAAACACACGATATGGCTGACGCTCGCGCACTTGCAGCACGACATCCGTAGTGCCCGGCGCCTCCCCTTTTTCGACGCGCACAGCTGCGGAACGAAAGGAATTTTGATTCATACGATCGATGCCTGTGCGTATAGTTTTCGGATCAATCTGGCCGTCCGCCTTTAATTGTAGGCGCGAAAGATAGCTCGCCTCAGAAAAATACTGCGCCCCCTCGACTCGCAACTCACCGACTGTACTCGGGCGCACCACAATTTGCACCGCGCCTGCCGTAATATCCTGCGGCGGAATATACACCGATGAAAAGGGTTTGCCGTCCTGACTCAGGATCAATTTGATCGAATACCGTAAGCGCTGCAGCGATTCTTGTGAGACTGGCAAACCGAGATATAATTCGATCACTCCTCTCATGCCCTCGCTGTCGAGCTCGGGATACTCGGCCAAGTTGGTCGTCTGCCCGGGCTGCAATTGCAAAGTATCCAACTGAGCAGGATCCTTTAAAATAATCAACTGCTTCAGCTCCTGGAGTAATACCTGCTCCCCCTGATTCGCGCCAATCAAATCGGTTCTTAACTGCTGAATATCCAACGTTGGCGAGTCTGAGACCAATGGCTCGACTAATTGTGGCACGGGCTCAGGCTGTATCTTCTCCAGGTTCTGTGCATGCAGCGGATTTGCAGCTGCAGCAATCATGAGTGGAGCTAACAAGAGCTGTGATGACAGATGTATGAAAGATGAAGTATTTTTAACGCTCATTCTAATATCGGTAGTAGTAGTAGTAGTAGTAGTAGTAGTAGTAGTAGTAGTAGTAGTAGTAGTTTTTATACATAATCTGCCTGGCTACCCGCCGAACAGCATACTCGCCAGCGCCCCAGCCAGGATAGACTGATTGAGCGTATGGTCCTCACCTGCACTATTTGTTAAATCAAAGTTTGCGGGATTCATGTCTCGCCCGACTTCACTCTGAATACCATCAAAGATGGCTTTCTGATCCGCATTGTCGAATACCTGTATTCCACGTGCGACACTGCCAACAACGGCACCCGCCACAATGACCGCTGGCACGGCCACAAGCGCGGCGGCACTCGCTCCCGCCAAAGACGTTCCCGCAGCGATCGAAGTGCCAACACCGGCAGCGACTTTACCGAAGGCGTAGGGCATCACAAAAGAGGTTAACACCGCCACACCAGTGGCAACGCCCGCTCCGGAGGCTCCGGCCGCAATCGCAGTGCCGACAATTTTACCTTCTAAATTATCCGTTACAAATTCACCTGCGGCTTCGCTCATAAAGTCTGACCATGGTACATCCTTACCAAACAAGTCCGCTAAATTGGATCCCTTCGCCTCCTCGACGGCGATCCAGGCATCTCGCTTCTCAACCATACGTGCCGCCACATCGTCGCGCGCATCGCCTAAATGCTCGCCTAACAAATCTGCGAACTGCTGCTCTGCAGCACTGTATGTCGTAGGATCTTTATCTAAAAATGACTGGCTATACACGGCCAAAGGCTCGGCCAGCATCGTCATAAAATCCGGACTGTCGGCATTTCGCTCAAACCAGCGCTGGATCAAGAAAGGGCTAAGGTCGTCTAAGCTTCCTGTGGTGCTACGGGTAATTTCATAAAACAAACTCCCTTCCTCGAAAGTCAGACGCTCTCCATCCGAAAAAAGACTCTCGAATAATGCCATCATCATATCAATCCCCAGACTATAATCACCCCCGGCAAAAAGACTGTCCAGTGTCGACGCAGGCTGATGACCACTCACCACTGTCAGCTCTTGGTTGCTCGACTGATTGGCCAGATCCATCAAATCTGTGAGCGAGAAATCTGTGCCATTGATAGTGATGCTCGTCCCCGTATAGGACTGTACTAATGTATCGGACAAGGTGTTCGGCACGGTCAATTGAATGCTGCCATTATGGACCGCAGTCAGCACGTAATTTTCCTCGGTGTCATAGCCATCGTAAACTGTGAGATATTGACTCAAGTTGATTTCACCCTCCTCTGTAATCGCACTGGAGCTGCGACTTACCTCCGTCGATGGTGGTGCACTGGCGCCAGCGATCAAAGTGAGCCCATTCCCGATTAAACTAGAGTCTGCTGCCAGTTCAGACACCTCGGGGATCACGACATTGTTCATAGTCGGTATCACCGGTAATTGTGGAACACGCTCATCGTCCACGACTTGATAACGTATAATTGGAAAGGCGTCATCAATACTCTCACCAGCAGGTAGGCCTGTCACATCGGCGGCGACCACCAGGTATTCATCGTTTAAGTATGCAATCAACTCATCGACGCTATCAAAATCCAGGGACAAATCCTGAATGCTGAGCTGTAATTGACGCGGCAAGAGCGTGAACACCGAAGCGCTAAAGTCCTGCAAGGTATAACGAGTGGGATCAAGCTCGACTGAATCCAAGAGATAATAACCGACATCCGAGTTCGCATTCAACTGATCCAACAAGGGCACCGAAATCACATCGCTATAAGTATCATGTGCCGCGAGGCCATCCCCGCCGATCACAAAATCTGCGAAAAAGTTTTCATCACCATAGTAGCCGAAAGGATGACTATTCAGGCTCAGTGTGAGAGTGCGCGGGCTGATGATCATCGACTCGCTCCCACGGTTCACAGTCACAGTATAATTGCGATTATCCAGCACTCGACTCACCACATACTCCCCAGCAGGCGTATTGACAGACGGTGTAAAGAGTTCGAAGACATCACTCATCTGCGCGAATGAAGGTAGGCTTCCTTGTGTAATAATAACTTCATCTTGCTGATTTTCGTCACCGTATAGGCGATCATAGCCCATCAAATCGACCCATAAATAACGTGGTTCGATCTGCACATAAGGCGCCTGCCCTTCGGTGGGACCGAACAATGTGATTTGATAATTATCATCCACATCCGCGGTCACAGTGTAGCGCCCGACATTTGCTTCCGCTCCAGGCACATTAAAATGAACCACTTCTTCAAAGGTATCAAAAGAAGCGATACCAGAGTTGTCGCTGGCAAAGAGTTCCTGATAGGGCAACTGCCCAGCATCATCGCCGTAGGACCTGAGGACGTTTGAGATCCGGTAAAATAAGGACCGCTGAGTGATGGTATACGCCGACTCTCCGACATAACTAAAATTGTAATTTGGGTCGCTAGTGATATCGAAGGCGTATGTGCCTGCATCCGTTTGTATGCTTGGCGTCTCCACTCCCAATGAGATGACATCCTCCAGACGATCAAACGAAGCGAGGCCATACGCAGAACCATCAGCCACTGCAAAAATTGAATCCTCGGGATTCTCACTGCCATACACACGCGTGAATCCGGGCAATTGTATCGTCACCGGACGTGGATTCACCGTCAAGATGCCACCATAACGGAGATCAATGATATAGTTCTCAAAACTCTCATTCACGAATTGATAAGCCCCCACCTCGGTCGTTTCATCCAGATCGCTGCGCAGCAAAATTTCGATACGTCGCTCAAGAGAATCATCAAACCATGCAAAGCCATCCGAACCCTCGACGCTAGTGACAGAGAAAGAGCCATGATCTTCGCCATAGATGCTGCTTTTATTCATCGCGTCGACCTTGAGCACCCGTGGGGCGATTTGAATCTCACCTCCGTAGCTCGTGATATCGTAATTAGAATTGCTGACGCTCGCCATGTAACTGCCCACGTTGGCAGACTCATCTGGCAGGCTCAGAGGAAAAGCAGACTCGAGGGTATCAAAGGATGCCAAGCCTTGGCTATTACCAGTCGAGCTGCGCTCGACGATAGTCACATCTGGATTAAGATCACCATACAATCGGGTAAAAGATGGTAGTTCCAACGTGATCGGCCGTGGATCAATTCGGAACTGAAACTCATCGGAAAAATCAACATTGTAATTACTATTTAAAGAAAAGACATCACTCCAATAGAGAACCTGCGGACTCGCATCGATGGCAGGTAAATCCGCGTGAATCACATCGGCCACGGTGTGGAAACTTGCCAATCCCGAATTGAGCAATCCACTGGGAGTTAAGACCTCAATGGGATCGAGTGTGGGATTAGCATCACCATAAACACGTCGCACGGAATCTGGCAGTTGCAATGTAATCTGGCGTGGATTGATAGTCATACTGCCCTCAAACGAAAGTAGCTCATAGTTATCTGTAAGCATCGTAGGTGTCAGCGAATAAGTCCCGACATCGGCCGCCACCTCTGGTGCATTGACCTGTAACACGCTATCGAGCGAATCAAAACTAAGCAAATCGTTCGCGCCTCCGGCGATGCGATAGCTCGCATATCCAGACGGATTAGCATTACCAAACACGCGCTCGATCTCATTCAAATAGACAAATAACGGACGCGGCGTGATACTGAACTTACCGGTAATAGAGTTTACAGTGTAGTTGCTATTAATGCTAGCGATGGAAATGGGGTATTCCCCCACATCACTGCTAACAGAGACATGTGCAGTCGGCGTGCTCAGAACGCTCTCGGGCGTATCTCCGGCAACAAAGAGCTCATCGGTCTCTAAATAATGCCACAGGTTGATCGCATCGCCACCATACACGCGAGTCGCACCATCAAAAACCAGATCCAAAGCGAGCTGCTGAGTGGTAAAGCTGGTATTGGCAAAACTGCTCAACGTATAGTTCGAATCCAGCACCTTTCCCGTAAAATTATATTCTCCGATGGGCGTGAATGTCTGAGTCGGATCCTCAACTTCGAACACAGTCTCAACTGTGTCCCATGCAGTCAGGTTGGCTACAATCAAGTGATCACTCACATCAAGGCCTGCATCACCATAACTGCGCACACGTTCGCTGGCATCCAGATCGATCAAAGCAGTTAAAGGTCGTGGCGTCACAGTGAGCAAACCGGGGTTTAGACTTCTGACTTCATATTTCTCAGAGTCGATGCTCCCATTGACCAGATAGTTACCGACATCCGAAAACTGTGTGGCTGTAGTCGAGAGATCACTGAGCCGTATATCACTGAGATCGTCATCTAATTTAAAACCATACGCTTCCTCGATCTCAACAGCCGAGAGCGCTGAGGCATTACCATCACCATAAAGGCGACTGACCCAACTCAATGAAATATCCAACGGTGCCTTCGTAACAGTTAGAAATCCTGGCTCGTAGCTGATCTGATAATTTCGATTTGAATCGGAGCTCACATGGATGCCATACTGGAGTGCATTCGAGGCGGGCGTAGCCGAGGTTGACAAGCGCAGATTAGAAATGACCGACTCATCATCAAAACTCGCTAAGCCATCAAAACTCGCACTAAAGATGGGATTGGCATCGCCATACTCACGAGTCGCATCGTTCGCCGTAATAGTCAGCTCTCGTGGTGTAATATTGAGAAAACTTGGATTAAAACTCAGGCTATAGTTCTGAGCAGTGGCCGCCAATAAGCTCAATTCGTAGCTACCGACCTCAGAGTATTCATTGGCAAATACTTGGAACTGCTCTGAAGTCACAACATCTGCAGTATCTCCATTACGCAGACCATAAGCGGTCACACTAAAGTCGGGGTTCGCCTCACCATAGATTTTAGTAGCTAATGTAGGCGCCACCAGGAGCGGCGCTTTGGTAATCGTTAACTTCCCGCTCTGTAGCGTCACATCGTAATTCTCATTCGTTTGGGTGACGTCCAAATCGATCGAATACGTACCGACGGAGGAAGTCACCGCAGCCGTTGACGATAACTGAATATCGCTAAAGACATCCGAACTGCTATGCCCCAAGCGATACTCCGAATCGAAGAAGCTAAAGCTCGGATTTTCCAAACCATACTCACGGCTAAAACTATTCGCCGTCAAAGTCAGGGGCGCTTTGGTAATTTCTAAAGAGCCATCCACATAGCTGATACTATAATTGGGGTCGACGTAAGCGGACGGGGTCAGAGTATAGTGACCGATACCAGCTAACACAGAAATCTCATTATACTCGACCAGACTGCGATTAAATTCGCCACTGAGGAAGCCCGAGCCTGTGGCATTGTAAGTCGGATTATTTAGACCATATTCACGACTGAGCGTGGGCGCAGTAATTGTGGCAGCGCGCGGAGTTACCGTAGCAGTGCCCGCCACATAACTAATACTGTAATTGGAGTTACTACCACCGGAAGGGGTGATCGCATAAGCGCCCACATCTGCGGTGGTCAAACTGGCAGTGCTGCTATAGCTGATACTTCCAAGATCGGATTCATCATCAAAAGATGCCAAACCGCTGACCGAACTAGCAAATGCGGGTAAGGCATCCCCGTAGGTTTTCTCCAAATCTAATGCAGTGATCGTTAAAAGGCGTGGGTTCACTGTCAATGTGCCATTGGCATAGCTAATATTGTAAGCCTCTGCCGTGGCGCCGAAGGGAGTGATGGTATAGTTACCAACGGGGGAAGTTAAGTCCGCGCTTGTGCTAAACTGTAATCCATTCACTACGCTGGCATCGTCGCCGTCGATGAGGCCATCAAAGCTAGCAGTGAAGTCGGGATTGTGATCACCGTAATCACGAAACATATCATCTGCTGTGATCAAGAGCTCAACTAAAGCTGCGGCTTCTACCGATAAAATGCCGTCTACCAAATTCAGGCCATAATCATAATCCGACAAAACTACAGTGCCCGTCGCGAGATCGATGGAGTATTCGCCAATCGCACTGCTAATATCTGCACTCGTGCTCAAAGCTGGTGCCCCGCTGAAGACATCAACAGCCGTATCACCAGCGACCAATCCGGACACATTGAAACTAAGAATGGGGTTCGCCTCTCCGACTGTTTTGGAGAGGTTATTCGCAGTCAAGGTTAAGGTCGGAGCGAGACTGTATAGGAAACGATTGCCGGTCTGGGTAATTGAGTCCGGCGCGTTGGCAGTGAAAGTCTTATTATAAACGGGTGCCCCCAGCAGGCCACCTTTTACCGTGTCGCTGGGATTATCTGAATAAACCAGAAAGCGGCCCATGCCATCTGGCATAAGAGCATTCGCATCACTCTGATTAATAAAGGCACCTGCTTGCGCCGCGAGAAAGAGGTCCCCCCCAATCATCCCGTCTCCATCCAGTTCCGGATAGCCTGAATTGACCGCGAGCTGAGTGCCGGCGCTTAAGGTTAAATCTCCCACGGTGGAAATCCTCACATCCCCGCCCGTCACATTAAAAAACCCATCCAGCACGAGACCGCCCGCACTGTCGACAATCACCACATCATCATAAATCATTCCGTCCGACTCACTGGTAGTGATCGTTCCAATTTGATTGGCTGCATGATCGATTGAGATCCCCCCGCGAATACCGCCTTCAGCTCCGTATCGACCTGGTAGACGATTGGGATACTGAAAATCCAAGGTATTCACCGTGAGCGCCCCATTGATGTCAATCGCCCCCATTGGCCCAAAATTCGAATTCCCGACATAGGAATCCACGGTGCTATTGCGGATGGTGATCGTATCCGCAACAATCGACGCCGCGCCATCGACAATCAAATCACCCGTCAGTGTAGGCCCGCCGAGCACCTCGCCATCATAGGCAAAACCTAAGCCGAAAACTACATGACCACTGCCAGCATTTAAATCGGCATTGATCCAAATATCATTGGCCGATTCAAATGTCAGATGATTCCCCGAGGTCCAGCTCACGGCATCATTGACCACGATTGACGAACTCGCTCCATCATCAGCCAAACTGGCCAGCAAGGTCACATCACTGAGAGCCAGTTGCGACTCCAACGTCGAAACCTGTAAGATCGACCCCGAATCCAACTCATCTCCAAATACATAGGGGTCGCCTCCCAATGAAGATGCACTATCGCCGCCCGCCAGCTGAATAGTCAACGAAGCCGGGTCGAGTAACAAACTGCCCGATGCCCCATTTGCAGCGGATAAATCCACCAAACCAGCAAAGTCTAAATACTGCTTACCAGACACTTCCACAAAGGCACCCGCACCAGCTTGCGCCCCTCCTTGGCCATAAATATTCCCCCAGAAGCGAGTCGCTTCGTCTGCCCACACGATCACACGCCCCGCATCTGCATGCTCACTGCTGGCACTCACATCGATCACGGCCTCCTCAGTCACTACGGTCCGCGCCGCATTGACGATGGCTGTATTCTGCCCACGATAATCCCCCCCAATCAGGACTTCGCCACCACTACCGTCGACGTTATTGGCAAGAATTTGCCCGCTATGTGCGATCACGCCATCCTCAGCGGTAAGCAACACGCGCCCATTGCGCACTTCGGCCCCAGTCGCCTGAATGTAGCCTGTCTGATTGATCGCTAACTCATACAGATTTCCACCCGCAGCCACGAGCTCTGCCTCCGCAGCTTGGATCACACCGCTGTTATCCACGCCAAGCTCGGAACTGCGTCCTGCAAGCGAAGTTTTCACCATTATACGCGGATCGCCCTCAGCCATCAGTAAGACCTCTTGCCCTGCAGCCAGTCCGACCATCCCTTCCGGTGCATGCAGCTCACCCGCATTAGACACTTGGTGGGCAATCAGTATGACATCTCCATTGGCTGCGGTGATCTGCCCCAAATTCACCACACTGGCAGCGGATTCGCCCACAAAAGACAAATCGCCTCCATTCAGAAAATCGCTATCCGAAAGATCCAATGCCGAGGCAATAAAATCAGCAGTATTGATCGATGCGTCTGGCCCGACCACGATACCATTGGGATTGATCAAATACACACGTCCATTGGCACTTAACTGCCCCATCAAACTGGAAGGATCGGCCCCCATCACTCGATTTAACAGAACCGAATTTTCGTCCAACTGCTGAATATTCACCACACTATTCGCATCGATCGAAAAGCTCTGCCAATTGGCGATCGCCTGTGGCGTGAGCTGATGAATATTTAAAAGCGCCCCATCCCCGGACAAGCGAATGTCACCATGACTCACTTCCAGGCCACTCGGCAGCGCCGCCTGCAGGGAGCTGGGCGGTACAGCCAAAACGGCAGTGAAAAACGCAAGGAGTAGTAATTGACTAAAGGGAAGGGACGATTGGAGATCTCTCATAGCTGGTAGGTAGATACCAGCACACTAGCTTCGACTAGTTACGCTGGGCAAATCGTACGTTTGAGTAAAATTACTCAAAAAGCGCACTGTTGCTTTTTGAGTCATTCCCGCACACTACTATTGGAAGCAGCGTGAAGCTGACCATGCCGCTCGTCCGTGTTTACTGTGAAAAAAAGCCACCGCTATACACTATTCCTCCTATTTTTTATACTGACCTTAATCGTCGGCTTACGGGCTTTTCGATATCCGGAAGAAAGAACCGTAGCACTGCCGGTAACGGAAGGGGCACAAATCTCTATCCTAAAAGATCAAACATTAGGCAATATTGAGGAAATTTTAGAAATCGCTCAACAGCCAGATCGCTTCACCGCCTACAATCCGAACACCTCGCGGACCTCCTCCGATATTTTCGTGAGTTGCTGGATACAATTACCACTGAGCAACTATGAAGACCGCCCACTCGAACGTGTTCTGGAAATCGATTACCGTTGGGTAGACATCGCGCAACTTTACGAGATCCACCCGGACGGCAGCTATACGATGTATCAGAACGGCGAGAACATTCCTTCCGCTCAAAAAGGACTCCCCTTCGCGACGCATGCCTTTCAGATCGAATTCGCCGCGCATGAAAGTAAAACATACTTCCTCTACCTGAGGGACTACCATTGGCTACTCCCGGCCATCACCATGTGGGAGAGCCCCGCAGTTTATGTAGAACGTGCGCACACAGAACAAAACGTGGTCTTCCTCTACATGGGCCTCCTGACCGGACTTATTTTAATGAACGGGTGCATCTACTTAGCCCTGCGGGATCAAGACACACTCTACTATATTCTATTCTTATTAGCCGCCTGTGCACTGCACATTGTGCACTTCAATCTACATACCACACTGCTGAGTCGAATCGAAATGGGCCAGCTAGCCTGGCTGCCAGCGGGGGTCAATTTCTTTCTCTACAGCGGCCTATTGGTCCTCACCGCCGGGCTCTTCCTACGTTTCGCACTGGAATTTCTACAGACTAGGCACTACTGCCCGCGCGCCTATCGCCCGGTGCTTTATCTCGCCAATGCACTGGTTCTGGCCTCGCCGATCTTCATGTTCGGTCCAGCCACACTATTTGGGCGCTCCATCATTAGCATCATCGTCAGCATCTGGGCTTGCAGTCATTTAATCGCCCTCTCACTTGCCCTATACGGTGTATTCAAAAAGGTGCCACAAACTTACTTTTTCATACCAGCCATATTCTTATTACTCATCGTATCCTGGCAGTATACCAGTATTTTAATGACCGGTGGCATCCCCACATCCGAGCTGCTGCTTCAGTGGCTCTACGCATCTGGCATCGAAATGGGCGTCTTGGCCGTGGGATTGAGTGAGCGCATACGCATGGTCAATGACCAAAGAGAGGCCGCACAAGCCAATGCCTTATCTGAAGCAGAGAAACGGGCAGAGCTACAGGAACAGTATAACAACCAACTGGAACACGACGTCGCCGCCCGCACCAGCGAGTTAGCGGCCTCCGACCAGCAAAAGAGCGAGCTCTTGCGCATTATCGCTCACGACATTAAAGCCCCCATCGACGGCGTCAGTAGCCTAGCACGTATGCTCGCAGATTCACCGCAAAGTCTCGAGCCAGCACTCATCAAAGAATATACAAAAGATATCGAAGGAAGCGCAGCCCACCTATCTGAGCTCACGAAAAGCCTGCTGCTATGGGGACAATTACAAACCGGCAAACACTCAGTCGGGCTCCAACCCTACCTGCTGAGCGACTTACAGGACGCCATCACTCCCGCACTCACCATGCTGGCCAAAACCAAGGCAATTCATTTGGACTGGGAGATTCCCCCGCAGACCTTTGCGCGTTTTGACTTCGAAAGTATCGCATCTGTGCTACGCAATCTAACCATCAACGCCCTAAAATACAGCCACCCCGAGAGTCGTGTCCGGATCAGTGCCGAGGTGGATTCCGAGCGCATAAAACTATCAGTCAAAGACTGGGGAGTCGGCATCACGCCCGAACGCTTGCAACGTCTGCGTAAACAACGGGCACTCGAAAGCACCAAAGGTGTCAACGGTGAGCCCGGAACCGGCATTGGCCTACAAATCTGCTACGACATTCTCAAAGCGCACAAGTCCAACTTACACATCACCAGCCAAGTCCAACAGGGCACGCATTGCTACTTTTACCTCAGAACTTGGAATCAGGCATCCCAATGAACAAATCTCTGATCATAGCTTTCATATATATTCTATTGGCCTCCATTCTATGGAGACACTGTGAAGATGCCACCTTGCCCAAGCTAATGGAACTATGCCTACGCTACGGCACACCCACCATGCTCGTCATACAATGCATCTTTTTAGCACGTGGACAGCTGTATTGGGAGCACCTAAAAACTCCCTTCCAAAAGAAACAAATAAAGTATTGGCTGAGTATTTTCAACAAATGGGTCTGCTTAGCACTGACCGCATACGCTCTACAAATAGTGGCCATCAAACTGGAAAACACTGAAACTGAATACTACCAATGGATACAGACGAATTGGATATTCGCCGCAGTCTTTGCAATAATACTGCTGCCCCTGCGCCCACGTATCGACCGCCTTTCCAATCTATTTATACTCGCGATTTCCGCACTACTCAGCTACCAGCTCCTGCTAACCCAACGGGAACCTAGCCTGGAAGAATCGGTGCTCCTGAAAGCTCCATTTGCAGAGGAATTCTGCGTGATGAATGGTGGCTACTCACTACTCAACAACATGCTGCAATCCAGCAGCCGATCCCCGCGCGCGTTCGGTGTGCATATGCGCCCGGCGACCAGGACTTTTCTCAATGATTCCGAGCGCAATCGTCCCTACCCGGAAGCCTTTGGCGCCACCATCCTCGCTCCGGCAACAGGCACCGTCATCACAGCCAATGAGAGCATTCCCGACCTCCCAATGGGACAGATTCATCCAGACACAGGCCCCGGCAACTACCTGCTACTGCAAATCGACCAACAACATTATTTGATCTTCGCCAATCTACAGCAAAATAGCATCCGCCCAGAATCTGGAGAGCGGATACAAGCAGGTGAGCCTCTGGCGGCGATTGGAAAGTCGGGCATGTTCAGCGAACCGGTGCTACTGCTCGTCGCCACAACATCACCCGACATTTTCAGCCCCCAAGTTAGCAGCCTGCCCATCCTACTGGAAGGTGTGGAAAAAGTCGCAGCACCAGAAGCAAACGCCCCCTTCTTTCCGACTCGCAACGAACACTACCGCCCGATCCAATATACCCAACACTAAGCGCTTCATCATGGCCTATCGCACCCTACTCATCGAAGACCACCGGCTGTTTCTCAACCTGCTCGCCAACCACATCGAGCAAAGCGAAGACTTCGCGCTCGTGGGTCAAGCCACCGACGGAGAGATGGGGCTGGCCTGCTACCTCGAACTACAACCGGACCTGGTGCTGCTGGACATCGTCATACCGAAACTCAACGGGCTGGAGCTCGCCAAGCAAATCCTTAAACAGGATTCACAAGCCCGCCTACTGGCCATCACGTCCCAAATGGATGAGCAAACCACGACTCAAATACACGACATCGGCTTTCAAGGCTACGTAGAAAAAGAACAGCCGATCGAAACACTGCAAGAAGCAATGCTCACCGTAGCTGAAGGTGGACTCTACTACACCAAACTAGTGCGTGAAAATCGCTATAAGATCGCATCCGATCCCAACGCGCTGCATAAGATCCTCAGCCCCCGCGAACAGGAAATACTCTATTGGGTCGGCGAAGGACTTACCAGCCAAAGCATATCAGACACACTCAAGCTCAGCCCACGAACCGTCGAAAATCATCGCTACCGGATCATGAAAAAGCTCAATATCGAAAGCACTTCGGAACTCATCAAGCTGGTGCTCAAACACCGAATTCAATTACCCTGAAGGACGCTTTCTGCCACGCCTAGTTTCTAGCGGACAACACCGTTTTCTCATAATCTTTCACCTTAGACAGCAAGCCCAGCTCATCTGGCACATCATTACGCTGGCAAAACTCAGCCCACACAGCGGACCATGGGAAGGCCTTGGCTTGTTCCAACAGGGCCAAACGCGTGGTGTAATCGCCGGAAAGTTCGGCTTCGCGTAATGCAGCGCGCGGCTCGAGTAAGGCGAGTAATAGAGACTTTTGCGCCGCGCGTGTACCGATCGCCCAGGCTGCGATGCGATTGATCGAGGCATCGAAGAAATCAAGGCCGATATGGGTGCGTGGCAGCGCATCGCAGCGAACGAGCTCCTGCATAATCTGCTGCGTGGCATCATCAAAGAGCACCACATGATCACTGTCCCAACGCACACCGCGCGAGACATGTAACAAAAGCTCAGGCACATACATTAATACGGATGAGATCTTATCCGCGATACTTTCGGTGGGATGAAAGTGGCCAGCATCCAAGCAGAGCGCAGTTTGCTGCTTTTGCGCATAGCCCATATAAAATTCGTTTTAGCTTCGCCTTCAAACGCGAAACAGGCTACCCACCGCGAGAGTTCGAAAATCAAATCAGACTCAACCGTTCGCGCGACCTGCTGCTACACAATCACTTGAGCGTATCCGAAACAGCAGACACATTAGGGTATAGTTCGGTTTACTACTTTTCCAGAGCCTTTAAACGAGCCTTCGGAAGCTCGCCACAACAGTGGTTAAAAGAACAAAGCGAACTAGGGATGAAGCAAAATCTTACCTAAACGTGGCTGACTATCATGCTGAATCGCAGCTTTGTATTCACTGAAAGGATAGCTTTGTTCAATCGGTAGTTTTAAGCGGCCGTCAGCCATCATCGCATAGACCTCGGCCATGATTGCGCGCACGGCATCCACACCGTGGCGCTTGCCAAATTGATCCCACCAAAAGCCAGTCAGACGCACGTCGTTGAAAATAAGGAAACGTGTAGGGAAGCGCACCTTGTCGCCGACCATGCCCCCGAAAGTCACTTGTGTGCCACCTTCACCGAGCGCCTTAATCTGATCGATGGCGCTCTCGCCTCCGATGGAATTGAGCGCGAGTCGCACAGGTGCCCCTCCCGTCAAATCGGCCACGCTCTTGGGCCAGCCCGAGCCTTCAAGCACGACATGGTCCGCGCCCATAGCTTTGAGCGGCTCGACCAGCTCTTCGCGGCGCACTTGACTGATGGTTTTGAGGCCGAAGGCTTTAGCCATTTGAATGACTGATAGCCCCACTGCGGAATTACCGGCGTTTTGCACCACCCAATCCCCCGCTTGGAGATCCACGATCTTTTTAAGCAAGCAATAAGCAGTCGGTGGATTGATAAATGAAATCGCGGCCTGGTCCACAGGCACCTCGGCAGGCACGACTAGCAAATCTTCCGCCGCGACACAGGCAGATGCTTGCCATGCGCCATCCTCGCCTGGGAAGCGCACACGGGTGCCGATTTCGACGCCCGACACACCCGCGCCCAGCGCCTCGACGACGCCGACGCCCTCGCGCCCCGCCACTGCAGGTAATTCGCGTAGGCTGCCATAGCTGCCACCGATCATCCCATAATCCGACGGATTGATGGTCGCACGTTCCAAGCGCACGCGCACCTCGCCCGCTTGCGGCTGAGGCTGCTCGATAGATTCCAACTTTAAGACTTCGAGAGGCTTCCCGAAACTGTGATGTCGTATCGCGTTTTGTTGCATGAAAGATATCTAAGCTAAAAATTAATTTATGCCAACACGGGGGACAGAATATAGTCGATCACGTCGTTGGCGGAGTAAGTGTTTTTATCAGAACCGAGGATCGGATCGAGAAAGCTCATATCCTCGCCCCAAGTAACTAAGGGCTGCACCGGAGTGCCGCGCCGCACGGTGCCCATACCAATCGTGGCAAGTAAACCATTGCAGAGGCATTGCTTGCCTTCGGCTTCTGCGGCGGTGCCACCTTTATTTAAGAAGGGCTTGCGCGGACTCGCTGGGCAGCGATAGCTCAAGCTGCCATCGTCCTTGGCATACACGTGGCGCAAATAACCAAGATCGCAGGCACGGCAGGCGTCGCGGCTGCGATTGGCTTCCACCTCGACACGCTTGAAGGGATAGCCTGTAGGCGAAGCTTTAAAATCGGTAATCACCTCGAGCCTGCCGTCACGGTGCTGCTGAATGATCTCGGCTTTAATCTTCTCGGTCACTCCGGACTCTTGGCAACACGCAAAAGCGGTGCCAACTTGCACGCCGCAGGCACCGGCGGCTTTAGCTTCGGCCAAAGCTGTAGGTGTGGCACAGCCTCCAGCCAACCAAAATGGCATGCCCAGCGCCGCGACTTTTTCGATCAAGCAGACATCGCGCTCGGTATACTCACCGCCACGCCGTGGGGGCGCATTGTGCCCGCCAGCTCGGAAATTCTCGATGACAAAGCCGTCGACCTTGCCGCTGGCCTTTTTCACGAGCGTCTTGGCCAACACGTCCGAGGAGATCACTGCGAAGAACAAAGGTCGCTTCAGAGGCTGCTGCACGGCAGACACGTGGGTGCCGGGGTGAAATGAGCTGGTGTATTCCTGCGAACGATCGGCGTCCATCACGTGCAACTTCATTTCCACCGGTTGCAATTGCGCCATCTTATCCAACGCTCCGGGAATGCCGAGCGGTATCCCCCCCCCCATGCAGACCACATCCACATCGGCCAACATGGCGCCAAATAAGGAAGGTAGGGTCGGCAATTGTATCTTCTCCAACAGATTAATCCCCACCATGCCAGAGTGCCCTTCTTTGGCCAAATACACCTCTACAAAGTTGGCCACGATCAGTAGCTCCTCATCCTCGCGCAGCATGTCTACCGTCGGCATCGGCTTGAGCTTATAGGCCTCGTCCGCTTGCTTGCCGCCTTCGATGTACCACTTATCCATCACAGATTGCACCATCTCCGGATAAGGAAATGCTTTTAAAGCACGACGCATGTGCCCGCCCGGATCCCCCAGCTGGAGACGACGCAGCAAAATGGTATCCAGCGCGGTGCCCGAAACCACCCCCAGCTGTCCGCGTTTCGCGACCGCATTGGCTAGGCGCCAATTGGAGACGCCGGCCCCCATGCCGCCTTGGATGATTTCAGGATAGGCCGTAGCCGGTGAGGAATCTAAAGTGTTCAACATAAGATCCCTTAATAGTATTTGAAATTAAAACAAGTCGAAACTAATGAAGGAATGTTGGCCTATTATAATTCCAGCTATTAAAATACATTACCAAAACGTATTCCAGGACAAGCTAATCACGCCCGCTTACCAGACGCCTAGCGTCTGCAGTTGCTGCTCGGCTTGCGATGCCCAACCACGGTTAGCGGCGGGACTCGCGGGGCTGGGATGCAAAATTCGGCCGATTTTAAGATCATAACCGAGCAAGGCTTCCTTAGCACGCGCCTCGGCAAAGGCCCCCACCCCAATCACCCACTCGGCCTGCATCAGATCGACTAGCTCACGCAGGTGCTGATCGCACACGGCATAGAGGCGCGCGACTTCCGCGACCGGCAATTTATCCGGAGTGCGGTTTTTACCGCCCGCCTCCATAAAGACTAAGGGACAATAGTTCGCCACAAAGTGATCGGCAAAAAAGTCAGCTGCGACGGGATATTTTTCAGCAAACAGGCCCCACAAGCGACGCCCACTGACCTCGCTACGCTGGCAGGCAAAGCCCTCAATCGGCCGTTTCGGATGCACATTTTCGGGGCGGAGAATCGTTTCTTCAACACCCACCCAGTCACGCACCATGGCCACCTCACCAAAGGGCACACCGGTTTGCGCCATTCCAAAGGGCCCTGGGTTCATGCCCATGAAAATCACCTTTTTCTGCGAAGCCGCATGCTGCTCGAGGTAACTGCGATGCCCCGTCCAAGCATAGCGGAGTGGGTTATAAATATGCGTCGTGGGCGCAGCAAAATCCAAGGCGTCCACCCCGTCGGCCAAGCGTTCAGCTGCCGCGATACATTGTTCAGAAATATTAGCGGACATCCTCTTGCCTCTCTACCCGCTCGCTGTGCCCCAGATGACGCTGTGGGGCGATATGGTCGCGCACGCGCTGTTTCAGCTCTTTCATTTCGGGAAAACGGCCTTCGGCCTTACGATCCCAAAGGGCCTGCCCCTCCACACTTACGTGAAAGGTGCCGCTGACATCGGAGGGACGCAATGTGACAGCGCCCAGTTCGGATTCAAAAGTAGTTAAAAGCTCCTGCGCCGTCCAAGCAGCACGCAGCAACCAGCGACAGCCGGGGCAATATTCGATTTCGATAGCAGGTTTCATAAATTAAGAGCTCAATCAACAGAAGGCAGGCGTAATTCACAGCTGCGCAGTGTCAATTCGTCCATCGATAAAATCGACGCCAAATCCGCCACACGTTGCCCCCGGATGCGCAGCTCAGGCGCGAGAGCATGCAGCGGATGCAGCACGAAATCGCGCTCTTCAATGCGCGGATGTGGCAACTGCAGCCGCTCATGATCGATCGACGCCTCGCCATAGGCGATCACATCCAGATCGATGGTGCGCGGGGCCCACTGCCCGCTGCGCACACGTCCGAGCTCCGATTCCACCGTCAGGCAACGATCGAGCAAGTCTAAGGGCCCAAGCGAGGTATCGACAGCAGCAATCGCATTGAGAAAGTCATCCACTTCCCCCATGCCAACGGCGCGGTTCTCGTAGACGGGGCTCACCTGCACCACCTTCAGTGCTGGCTGCTGTGTCAAGCGCTCCAGTGCGGCCTGCATCTGCGCGAGTCGATCGCCGAGGTTACTGCCCAGCGCGAGGTATGCCCGCACTAGCGGCATCGTGTCACCTCCGCAGCAAAATAATCGCAGATACAATCGACTGGCACCGAAGGCTTTTTCACGGTCACGGCGACCGATTGAACCTTGGTAAAGCGCTCTAAAATAGTTGCTGCAATTCGATCCGCCGCCGCCTCAATCATATTAAAGCGTTGCCCGGTAAAAATCGTCTTCACCGTATCGAAGAGTTCCACGTAATTGACCGTCGACTCCGGCGTATCTTGCGCAAGGTCCAGCGAGGGATCAAGCTCCGCCACCACGTCCACGCGGAAGCGCTGCCCGAGCACGGCCTCTTCAGCAAGAAGTCCATGCCGGGCGAAAAATACCAATTCTTTAAGCTCAATTTTCGCAGTCTGCATACGAGCAATAAAAGCGTGGCCGTCACGAATGGAAAGAACACAATTCCGCCGAGACAATTCAGAGCTTAAAATAGCTCCCACATTTGCATAAAAGATTGATTCAAATCAGTCTACAGTTCGTATTCGAATTTTTCACTCTCTTTAAAAAAAACATAGCACATGCGCCCCGAAATCCACTGGCTACTTCACTTTTGCTCTGACAACGAACTGTTAACGACGGGTCAAATCGCCGGCATGGCGGTCAATCTCGAGCCCGAGACCGACATTCACTCCGTCGCGAAATTATTAGCCAGTACTGGCTGGGTCAGCGACACAGAATTCCTGCAAGGTGCCGTCGATGCCGCACTGCAAAATGCGCAACAAGGATTCGAGCTACCCGAACTGCCCGGTATCACCACAGCAACCGAAAGCAGCGTCGAGGGCTTCCCAGAATTCTCCTCACTAAATGAGCTGTCGGACTCCGAACTACTCGACGCCCTGAAAAAGCTCTTCGCCCAATGTCAGAAAATCGGCGCCAGTGACTTACACCTAACAGGCGGCGCCCGGCCGCGCATCCGTCACCACCGCCGGATTGTATACCTAAGCAACACCCCCCTATCCGATGAATTGGCGCGCCGCATGAATCTCATCCTGCTCAGCGATGCACAGCGCAAACAGTTCGAGACCGACTGGGATCTCGACTACGCGCTCACCATCGACAACGAGGACGCGCAGACTGGCATGCGTTTCCGCGCCAATCTAATGGAGCACAAAAACGGTATCTCTGGCGTATATCGCGTGGTGGCCGACCACATCATGAGCCTCGAAGAGCTCGGCTTTCCCAATGCGCCCGACATCCAACAACTACTCACCTACCACAACGGCATCATTTTAGTCACAGGCCCCACCGGTAGTGGTAAAACCACGACACTCGCCAGCCTGATCAATGAACTGAATCAGACCCGCAAAGAACACATCATCACGGTCGAAGATCCGATCGAAGTGATGCAAGAGTCTGCCAACAGTATTGTCACCCAGCGCCAGATCGGCGATCATACCCTATCCTTTAACTCTGCACTCAAGTCCGCACTACGCGAGGACCCCGACATTATCGTGATCGGCGAAATGCGCGACCTAGAAACGATCGAAATGGCCATCACCGCCGCGGAGACCGGGCACTTGGTGATCGCCACCATGCACACCCACGATGCCGCATCGACCTTGAACCGTCTACTCGATGTGTTCCCACCACGGCAGCAAAGCCAGATCCGCGCGATGACGGCCGGCTCCCTGCGCGGCATTCTATGCCAGCGCCTACTGCCCAGCGTCGATGACGAGACGGTGCTCGCCTGCGAACTACTAGTCAACACCAATGCCGTAGCCAATATCATACGCGACGGTAAAGAAACCGGGCTCCAAAATGCCATGCAATCCGGCAAGAAGCACGGTATGCGCACCATGAACGACTCCGTGCAAGAACTCCTCAGACAAGGCAAAATCAGCCCCGAAACTGCGGCCGAGCACAGCTTCAACGCCGAAGACGCCCACTAAGCACCGCACACTTCCCCACCATATGAACACTTTAAACACACTGCTCACAGAAATGCTCGAACGAGGCGGCTCCGACCTCCACCTCTCCGTGGGTGCTCCGCCCAAAACACGCATCGATGGCGTCATTCACCTGCTTAACGAGCTGCCCATTCAAGCCAGCGAGATGGAATCGATGCTACAGGCCGTCACGCCCAAGCACCGCTGGGAGTCTTTCCTCAAGACCCACGATGCCGACCTCGCACACGAAATCCCCGGCAAAGCACGCTTCCGGATGAACCTCTTTCGCAATAGTAAGGGCATGGCCACCGTGCTGCGTCAGATTCCCTCACGGATCGCAGGCATCGACGAGCTCGGCCTGCCGCCTGCACTTAAAAATATCGCTGAATACAAAGAAGGTCTGGTGCTGGTCACCGGCCCCACCGGTAGTGGAAAATCCACGACACTCGCGGCCATTATCGACCAGATCAATGAGAGCAGCGAACGCCAAATCATCACCTTAGAGGACCCGGTCGAATTCTCTCACGTAGATAAGAAAAGCACCATCTTGCACCGCGAAGTCGGCGAGCACTCTCGCTCATTTGCCGCCGGTCTGCGCGGGGCCATGCGCGCCGACCCCGACGTCATTTTAATCGGCGAAATGCGCAGCATGGAAACCATCCGCCTCGCTTTAAATTGCGCAGCGATGGGCATGCTGGTCTTCGCCACCTTGCACACCAATAGTGCCACCAAAACAATCGATCGTATCGTCGACACCTTTCCAGCCGACGAGCAGAACCAGGCCCGCATCATGCTGGCAGAAACCCTACGCGGCATCGTCTCGCAGCTCCTCTGCAAACGCAAAGACGGCGGCCGCATCGCGGTACATGAGATTCTACTCAAGCACGGTTCGCTGCCCAACTGCATACGCAATAACGCGCTCGCCAGCATACGTAATATCATCGACCAGAACCGTAGCTCAGGTATGATCTCGCTGGATGTCTCGCTCCAAAAGCTACTGGACCAAGACATCATCACGCAGGAAGAAGCCTACATGAAAGCGATCGACAAGGCGCAATTTAAGCCCAGCTAACCGAGATGATACCCTTCAGGAGAAAAAGAACTTTCTGCAAAGCAAGATCGATGAACTTGGCGAGACCGTCGAAGCAAGCGAACCCTTACCGGAAAACCTCTCGGCCGACGAACTAGTCGCGAGAATCGAAGCGATTGTTAAGAAGCTAAAGTAACTTTTTAAAATCTTAAGCTCGCGCGATTCAGCGGGGCCGACGAAGATTGAAATTCACCTTTTGCAGCTGCCTCTGGGGAACGTCCAACCTCCAACTTTGAACGTCCAATGGTGAATAATTGCTGATTAGCTGGTGCTTGGACTCAACTTCGAGATTGCCGTAAACGCTGATAAGCGCAGCCTAAACTCAACCAAAACAAACGACCTAATAGTAAATTCGCCACAAAGCAGGCTTACAAGGCTACGGCATCAAGCTCTGGCCAGACTCCTTGGCAATTGTCCAAACAAAAGCCCCCGAGGCAAAATACCTAGAGGGCTTATGAAAAAATCAGGTCCCAGAAACCGAGGATCCCACCCGTTGAGGGCTGCCACTCATTACAAGCGGCCTCTACGTCTTCTGCGCTTACCTGAGACTACATTCGTTCAAAGTGTCGCGTTGGTCAACTCCTTTGAGCACTTCACCTGTT
This sequence comes from Puniceicoccaceae bacterium, assembly GCA_002729725.1. GTDB lineage: Bacteria > Verrucomicrobiota > Verrucomicrobiia > Opitutales > Coraliomargaritaceae > Thalassobacterium > Thalassobacterium maritimum. The sequence continues at coordinate 131 of PBYS01000125.1, read as the reverse complement.
CGATCGTGCCACTCATTGGTTTATTGCCTCAGACCTGAATTCGTGAGATAAATTCTATTAAAAGAGTGGAACCTGTTGGGGTTCAGTGGCTAAAGTAGCCTTAAACAAATAAAACCGAAACACCCAACAGG
>PBYS01000124.1 GCA_002729725.1 Puniceicoccaceae bacterium | reverse complement strand
TCGGTTTTATTTGTTTAAGGCTACTTTAGCCACTGAACCCCAACAGGTTCCACTCTTTTAATAGAATTTATCTCACGAATTCAGGTAAAGAATATTACACGGCAGGTGGGGGTGTTTCGCCCTTTGCCAATGGTATGGCGACGGCGGCCGATTGGATGTCGGCGGCGACTTTCATCTCGATGGCAGGCACGGTCGCGATCAGTGGTTACGATGCTTCGCGTTTCTTGATGGGCTGGACCGGGGGCTTCGTCTTATTGACCGTGTTGATGGTGCCGTATTTGCGCAAGTTTGGTAAGGCTACGGTGCCAGATTTTATCGGTGATCGTTATTACTCCAAGCTGGCGCGGGGGGTGGCGGTCGTGTGTGCGATCTTTATTTGTATGACATATATCATGGGGCAAATGCGCGGGGTCGGTGTGGTGTTTTCGCAGTTGTTCGGCATTAGTATTCCCTTTGGTGTGATCATCGGCGCGGCGATCGTGTTTGCCTATGCGGGCCTCGGTGGTATGAAGGGCATTACGTATACTCAGGTGGCTCAATATTGTGTGATGGCTTTTGCGTATACGATTCCAGCGATCTATATCGCCATGACACTCACGGGTAATGTCATTCCGCAACTAGGTTTGATCGGTAACTATGTCGGCAGCGAGCCCGTGGTGCCCTTTTTAGAGAAGCTGAACAATATCAATACCGAGCTCGGCTTTCGCGAATATACATCTGGCAAGCTATCCACCATCAATATGTTTTGTATCACTGCGGCATTGATGTGTGGCACGGCCGGTCTGCCACACGTGATTGTGCGCTTCTTTACGGTTAAAAATGTGCGTTCGGTGCGTCGCTCGGCGGCATGGACGCTTAGCTTTATTGCCGTGATTTACCTGACCGCACCCACGATTGGCGCCTTTTCGCGAGTGAACTTGATCGAGAAGCTGAACGGCACCGCCTATACGGAAGCGCCCGCATGGTTTTATGATTTCGAAGCCACGGGGCAAATGGCGTGGGTGGATAAAAATGGGGATGGTCGGATTCAATATTCAGGCCCCGGCAAATCGGAGGCGGGCACGTTTACTGTGTTTCAAAGTAAAAGCCCCGTCTATCCCAGCTATGATGCGCCCGAAAATCAGCGCATCGGCTTGCATGGCGAGCGCTTATTGGCAAGCAAGGCTGACGACTCGAATCCCAATGAGTTGTGGTTTGGTAATGACATCATGGTGATGGCCAATCCCTATATGGCTGGCTTGCCGATGTGGGTGATCGCACTGCTGATGGCGGGCTGTATCGCGGCCGCGTTGTCGACGGCGGCAGGCCTGTTATTGGTGCTTTCGACTTCGATTTCGCACGATTTGATGAAGAAGATCGTGAAGCCCGACTTGAGCGATCGCGAGGAGGTCAATTACGCGCGCGCGGCTTCTTTCATTGCCTTAGGGGTGGCTGCTTACTTTGGGATCAATCCGCCTTCGGCCTTCATCGCCAAGACCGTGGCTTTCGCATTTGGCCTCGCTGCTTCTTCGTTTTTTCCAACATTGTTGATCGGTATCTTTTCTAAGAAGATGAATAAGGTCGGTGCGATTTCGGGCATGCTGGCGGGCATTAGTTTCACGATCGGTTACATCGTATACTTCCAATTCTTAGGTGGGCATGATGAACAACTGCTCTTCGGTATCACGCCTGAGGGTATCGGCTTTGTCGGTATGTTGCTCAACTTTGCAGTCGCCTTTAGTGTGAAAGCATTCACCGGGGATGCCCCGCAACATGTTCAAGATATGGTGGCCGAAATCCACATCCCCAGTGGTGCGGGCGAGGCGAAAAGTCACGATTTCGAGATCTAGAGGTGGGACTGAATCTGGCTACGCTGTCTCATCTTCAGGCAAGCCATACTGATCGACAATGAAGTCGATGTCCTTATCGCCGCGCCCACTCAGATTGATTAAGATAGACTCGCGTGGTTTCTCTTGCGCGAGCTTCATGCCATAGGCGACCGCGTGTGCGCTTTCGAGCGCAGGGATGATGCCTTCCAGGCGGCTCAAAGTATAAAACGCATCGATGCTCTCCTTATCGTTGGCGTCGACATAGTTGACGCGGCCTTGGGCCTCGAGCATGCAGTGCTCGGGGCCGATGCCGGGATAGTCGAGGCCGCTGGCAACGGAGTAGATCGGAGCTGGCGCGCCGTCTTTGTCTTGTAAGAGTTTGCATTTAAACCCATGGATGATGCCTGGTGTGCCAAATTTCATGGTGCAAGCATGCTCGCCTGGCTTGTAGGATAGACCAGCAGGTTCGACCGCGTGAAGGGCACATTCAGAATCTTTAAGAAAGGCTGAGAAGATTCCCATCGCGTTACTACCACCCCCGACACAGGCGATTACGTTGTCGGGCAGTTCCCCGGTCATTTCGAGGAATTGTTCGCGCGCTTCAATACCGATGACTCGTTGGAACTCGCGCACCATCATGGGAAATGGGTGCGGCCCCACTACAGAGCCAATGCAATAGATGGTATTGATGGGGTCTTTCAGGTAGGCTTCAAATGCGGAATCCACGGCTTCTTTGAGTGTTTTGAGACCATGGGGGACGGGGACCACTTCGGCGCCTAGGATTTTCATACGCACCACATTGGGGTGCTCTTTCGCAATATCGACTTCGCCCATATGAATCTCGCACTCGAGACCGAAATAGGCGGCTGCCGTGGCCAAGGCGACACCATGCTGCCCCGCACCTGTTTCTGCAATTAAGCGTTTTTTGCCGAGATGCTTGGCCAGCAGAGCTTCGCCCATGCAATGGTTTAGCTTGTGGGCGCCGGTGTGATTGAGATCCTCGCGCTTTAAGTAAATGCGTCCGCCAACCAGTTCTGAGAGGCGCTGACAGAAATACACGGGCGTGGGGCGGCCTTGAAAGTGTTTACGAATGCTGCGTAGCTCCGAAATGAAGGCGTGCGATTTGCTGATGCTGTAGTATGCATCTGTGATTGCATCCATCTCTTTTTGCAATTGCTCCGGGATATAGCTGCCGCCGAATTCTCCGAATTCACCCGCCTCGTTGGGAGTCGTTTTAAAATAGTCACTCATGGTCTTATTCTCAGTCTGGATTGAATCGAAATTGCAGTTTTCGACCATGCTAGATTTTAAATATCGGTGAGCTATTAGGCGGCTTTGCTGGTACTAGTAGTCGCTGTCCTGCGGAAGCACTGCTAATTAGAGCTACGATTCTGTTTGCAGCACTGCTTGTAGCCGCGCGATGAGTTCATCTCGCAAGGGCTGTGCGGCCTCACTGAGCGCGCGCTGGCGGCGCTCGTATTCGAGTTTGCCGCTGGGGGTTTCCACTTTGATGGGTTCAAAGCCGAGTGAGCTACAGTCATAAGGACTGGCTTGCATGTCCAACTGGCGGGCGCCGACTGCAAAATGGAAGCACTGCCACAGCAGCTCTGACCCGATCCAGGGCATGCACTGAGCCGCCAGTTTATATAGATCCATGTTGGTGTGCAAGCAGCCGCATTGCTCGTTTTCTATGCGACTGTCTTTACTCGGTTGGATGCGATTAAATGCTTTCGCACCGGGGCTGAAAAAACGGAAGGCATCGAAGTGAGTGCATTGGATCGGCCGACTGCGGACGTAGGCATCCGTTGCCTGTTGCGAGAGGCGCAAGGGCAAGCGCTCGCCATGGCGAACTTCGCCGTTGGCATCTCCTTGGTAAACCATGGCCCATTCGTGCATGCCAAAGCAGCCAAAGGCGGGCGGCCGTTCTTTGACTGCCTGACAGAGGCGCTCTACCATCTCCATGCGGTGACGCGTCGAATCAGTCATCAGCGCCGGATCCAAGCGTGTGATCCCATTCTGGCAGCTGTAGTGCTTTGACTTATACGTATCGCCGAGCGGCGCCTCTTGCAAGCCGATGCCTAGGCCCGGGTGCCAGGCCTCGAGTTGAGAGGGCTTGTTGCGATAGTAGATGAATAGAAAGTCATAGATTGGGTGCATCTGCCGTGCGGCCCGTCGTGCACGGTAGGGGGTCGTCCATTTTTCAGCGCGTTGGCGGTGCTGCTCCGCAATCGCCTGCCATGCTTGGGCCGGCAATAGTGTGTTTGCTGCTTCTTTCACACATGCTGGGACAAGTGGGGCACCTGTCTTACGATGTTTAAACTGAACTGGCATACTTACTTTTTCTGGTTTTTGGGCAGCTCTTCTGCTTGGACCACATAGTAGAGCATGATCACCCAGCAGAGCATGATCGGGTAGAGCAGGGTGCACAGCAAGGTCGAGCCTAGGATCGCGATGGCGACGCCCAGCCACATGTTGAGCATGTTCATGACGACGAGTATGCAAACGGGGATAATCACTATGACAATCGCCAGCACGTAGCCGATCGAGGTGGTTCCAAAATAAAATCCGGACTCCTCTTTTTCTAGCTCCATCTCGCAACTGGGGCAGCGCTTGTTGAGTCGAAACCAATTTTTGAAAATTCCAAAATGCCCACAGTTCGGGCAACGCCCGGTCATGGTTCGGGTGAAAATCTCTCCACGTTGGATCTGCATTCTGAAGTCTGACTAAAAACGTTTAAAGCAGTCGCGCTCAGTGTTTACAGCTCATCGCTGACCAGTTCGGCATTCTTAATCAAGCGACAAAAGATCTTCTTTGTGGTGTCTTTGTGCGTGCCGTCTTTAGTGTTGGGCTCGAGCATTTCTTTATAGGTAACTGCGAGACGTTCCAATTTTACGATGCGTAGGTAGACCGCATCGCCGCCATGGCTATGTACGTCCGGTGAGGTCTTCCAAATTTGTCCTTGTGCTAGCTTCATCGGGGGCACGATAGCTTGCCCGCATGCCGCTGGCAATGTTGTATATGCGGGGCGATACAAATATCTGCCGCCTCTGCGGTCACCGGCGAGAGTTAGCTCAAAACTTGCCCTGCTGCTGTATGATATTTGAGCAACATGTCTTGTAATTGCTGTATTTTAAGCGGCTTGATTAGGAAATCTGTCATGTGCGGGTAGTCTTCTGAAAAACGATCCTTATCAATGACATTGGCCGTGAACACGATGATCGGTAGTTTACTCGCTGTGAGTTGTTGCTGCGTGGGGGATGTCAGTTGTTCCCATGCGCGAAGCTTCTGGGCCGCTTGCGGGCCATCCATGATCGGCATGTGGTGATCCATCAAGATTAGATCAAAATTGGCATCCTGAGTCAGCGCTTCCAGCGCTTCGGCACCGTTGCCTACTATTTGGCATGTGCAGCCGAGAGATTCGAGTTGGCGCCGGATGATGAATTGATTGGCCGGGTTATCTTCAGCGACTAAAATGTGCTGTTCAAAATGGCTATAGTTGCCGCTTGAGTTCGCGCTTGAAGGGGACACGGCCACCGAGGCCTGTGGAATGACAGGAAAGCTGAGTTGGAATGCAAAAGTGGAGCCTTGGCCGAGTTGACTCTTTACGGATAATTGGCCTCCCATCATTTGGACTAATTGATAACAGATCGCGAGCCCTAGGCCGGTGCCGCCATATTGCCGGGTGGTGGAGCTGTTCGCTTGTGTAAAGCGGTTAAAGATCGTGTCTTGCGCACTTGCGTCCATGCCGATTCCTGTGTCCTCGACTGAAAAGTTGACCTGTGCTTGATTGGATTTTAGCTCTGCTAGCTGAGCCTTTACAGTGACTGATCCACCCTCCGCTGTGAATTTAATGGCGTTGCTCAAGAGGTTTAAGAGCACTTGTTTGAGTCGCATGCTATCGCCTGACAAAAATAACTCTTCTTGCGCATGGGTGGAGTCAGAGAGCGACAATTTTTTTTGTGTCGCGTTGGGCGTGACAGAATCGAGGCAGTCTTGTATGAGCTGCTGGAGGGAGAAGGTATGCGCTTCCAGCTTGAGCTGGTTGGCTTCGATCTTAGAAAAGTCCAAGACGTCATTAATCAGACTGAGTAGGAGGTCGCTGGAGTTGGCGATTGCATTGATATCTTTTATGTTTTCCTCTGAGAAATTATGATTCTTATCTTTGAGCAGTTCCGCATGTGCAATGATGCCAAAGAGTGGAGTGCGGATTTCATGACTCATGGTCGCTAGAAATTCGCTCTTGGCCTGTGTGGCTGCGTGAGCTTTTTTGCTAGCTGCTTCCAGTTCCTGGGTGCGCTCTTGGACACGGCTCTCCAGCTCTTCATTCATGGACTCCACCGCTGCGAGTGCTTTTTCACTGCGCTTCGCAGTCGCTTGCAAAATGGCGACCAGCATCACGCCTGCGACAAAGAAAAATACGAAAGCAAGCATGCCATCGCGCGCTAAGCTGTGAGCGGCAAAGTTTAAGCTGCCGGCGATTGGCTCACTCTGCAGGGTTTTATAATAGAGGTTGATATTACCCAGTAAAATAAAGACGAAGCAGACCACTGCACTGCGTTTGTGTGCGAAAATTAATGTTAGAAACAATAGAAAGATATCGAACACAAAGAGCTGAAAAGCAGCCCCCAAGGGCTCGAGGAACTGGTTCGCCGGCATCATTAGCAGGATCGTGTGTATGGGCAGCACCAATGTGAGCGCCAGAATTGATCCTGCGAATTTTAATCGTCCTCGCGATGCGATGCCGACTGCAATCAAGCTGGCAACTACAATCATCAGATTGAAGCCGATCCGTATGCCCAACTGTGGTGGTTGAAACCAAAAAAATCGACTTAGGTTGAGTACCGCGAGTGCGATGAGTAGGCAATTGAGCCCTAGGAATAGCCGCGCCTGAAGCCGAATAAAGGGATTCGCGTCGGCATAAACCTTAGTCAAGCGTTTGAAACGGGGTAGTCGGGCGCTCAACATTCTGAAGGGGGTGTCTTTCTGTGCATAGCAGATGTTAAGGACGTAAGGTTTTGTGCAATTTGTATCGTCTTGTAGGCATTGCGTTTACACATTCTGAGTAATCAGTATTTTCGATGCGAGTCTATTATAAAGATTCGAATCGTTTGAAATCGATTGGTATCGTCCCATTGCTGAGTGGGGCGGGGCGCTGATTAAAAAGAATCTATGTAATATTTTTCGCATACATTTGCCATTGAGTCAGACTTACATAAACCTGCCCGGACTATTCACCAGATTCATTCCACTTATGAAGCCTTCAAAAAATCGACTCCTCTTATTCAGTGCCGCACTGCTCAGCAGCTTTTGCGCTTTTCCGTTGACCTCTAGCGCGTCTGAAAACGATACCTATACTATGTTAGAAACTCCTAAAGACGTAAACTCCGTTCCATCCGACGCAGAAGTCACCGCTTCTGGTCTCGCTTCGCGCGTTTTGACTGCAGGCTCCGGCGCTGAATCGCCCGCAGCGGCCGATACGGTGACGGTGCACTACAGCGGCTGGACTACCGACGGCCAAATGTTCGATAGTTCTGTAAAGCGCGGTTCACCCACTAGCTTCCCGCTCAATCGCGTGATCAAGGGCTGGACCGAAGGTCTACAGTTGATGGTTGTTGGCGAAAAGCGCCGCTTCTGGATCCCTGCAGAGCTCGCCTATGGCGAAAATCCAGGCGGTGGCCGTCCCGGCGGTTTGCTGGTGTTTGATGTCGAGCTGCTCGGTATTGAAAAAGCCCCCGAACCACCCAAGGTCCCCGAGGATGTCGCTGCCGTACCTGCAGATGCAGAAGTTCGTGAAAGCGGCCTCGCTTCGCGTGTGCTCTCTGCCGGCACAGGTAGCCAGCACCCCAAAAAGCAAGATATGGTGACCGTGCACTATACTGGTTGGACCACCGACGGTCAAATGTTCGACAGCTCAGTCATGCGTGGCGCTCCCGCGACTTTTGGTCTATACCAAGTGATCCCGGGTTGGACAGAAGGAGTGCAACTTATGGTTGAAGGCGAAAAGCGCCGTTTTTGGATTCCCGGTAAGCTCGCTTATGGCGACAAGCCACAAGGCGGTGCACCTGCTGGCACCTTAGTCTTCGATGTCGAGCTGATCAAGATCGGCCAGTAAGTCTCGCTCCGAGAGACGCTGGTTTTAACTAGAATCCATGGCGCGCACGCTCCAAATTAAAGTCTGTGGTCTGACTCGAGAGGAAGACGTCGATTTGACGCTTTCGCTCGGGGCAGACTACTGCGGCTTTATCATGTATTCGAAATCACCGCGCGGGCTTAGTCTTGAGCGCGCGCGTGAGCTCGCATCGCGCGTGCCGGTGGGCAAGCGGGTGATGGTCGACGTCGCCACCGATCCAGCGGATTTGGCGCGCTATCGCGATGCCGGTTTCGATTATTTTCAGATTCACTGTCCCGTCGACACAGACACGGCAACGCTTCGCGCATGGTCGCAGTTGGTGGGGCGTGAGCGACTCTGGTTGGCACCTCGCATGGCGCCGGAAGATTGCTTTCCCGTCGCGATGTTAAACTATGCCGACAGCATTCTGATCGACACCTTCGCAAAGAATCAAGTCGGAGGCACTGGAAAAGTAGGCGATTGGGCACGCTTCAATCAGCTCCAAGCAGCCCACCCGCAGACGCACTGGGTGCTGGCTGGTGGCTTGTCGCCCGACAACGTCAGCTCCGCAGTGGCCTCGACGACGGCCGAGCATCTTGATATCAACAGCGGTGTCGAGAGCCAGCCCGGCATCAAAGACCCCGCCAAGCTGCGTGCGGTCTTTCGCTTGTTACGTGATTAGTGCTATCGCGCCCCTACAATCTCAATACACTTCAAGCGTGCTAGAGTGTTGATTAAGCATCGTAATCGTTGATTTCGAGTGCACGGCGGTATTTCACAACCGCTCCGCCAGAGAGGGGGGGGGCGAGTGAGCTTGCCTGGATTCCTTTTAATTTTTGTGCATCCTTTTGCTTGCGTTCGCATAGTTCAGCCTCAAAAAACAGCTCTAGTTTTTTAATGGCTAGGCCGAAGTAGCTCAGTTGGTAGAGCAATTCATTCGTAATAAATATCTTGCGGCTTAGCACAAGTTCATTCTGGTTCACTGTATTACCCATTTGATCGCTGTTTAAGCGGGTCGAGGGGTAAAGTTGTGAACCGAAGTTTAAGGTGGAGAGGCTCCTAGACTTTGAGTCCAAAGCGCTTAGAGCCTAGCTGCTCCTTGGGTGCCCCAAATTGTAAAACTTCTGTTTGAAATTCCTTGCCTAAGAAAGTTGACTAACTAACTTCGCGCTAGATGCCCGCAAAGAAGAAGACTACCCGCCAGCCCGCCAAGAAAGCCCCCCAAAAGCAAAAATCCTTCGAGGAAACCCTCTGGGATACCGCCAATAAGCTACGCGGCACTGTCGAGTCCTCCGAGTATAAGCACGTCATCCTCAGTTTGATCTTTCTTAAGTTTGTCTCGGATAAGTTCGAGGCCCGCCGCCGTGAGCTGATCGACGAGGGGAAGGAGGCCTACGCCGACATGGTCGAGTTCTACGCCATGCAGAACGTCTTCTATCTACCCGAGACGGCTCGATGGTCCTTCGTTCAAGAGCACGCCAAACAGGGCGATATCGCCCTTAAAATCGACTCTGCTCTTGCGCTGGTCGAGAAGAACAACCCCTCCCTTAAAGGAGCCTTGCCCGATAACTATTTCTCCCGCCTTCAGCTCGACTCCAGTAAGCTCGCCGCACTCATCGATGCCATCAACAACATCGAAACGATCAAAGACCGCGAGGAAGACGTCGTCGGGCGCGTTTACGAATACTTCCTGGGCAAGTTCGCGGCCTCCGAGGGGAAGCTCGGGGGCGAGTTCTACACCCCGAAGTGCGTCGTCAATCTCATTGCCGAAATGATCGAGCCCTACAAAGGCAAGATCTACGATCCCTGCTGCGGCTCGGGCGGCATGTTCGTGCAGTCCGTCAAATTCGTCGAGAGCCACCACGGCAACAAGAAGGACATTTCTATCTACGGACAGGAGCAGACTGCCACCACCTACAAGCTGGCCAAGATGAACCTCGCTGTGCGCGGCCTTTCCGCCAACCTTGGCGACGTCCCTGCCGACACTTTTTTCAAAGACCAGCACCCCGACCTCAAAGCCGACTTCATCATGGCCAATCCACCCTTCAACCTGAAGGACTGGCGCGGCCCCAATGAACTGACCGACGATTCACGCTGGGGCGGCTACGAAACCCCGCCCACCGGCAACGCCAATTATGGCTGGATTCTACACATGCTTGCCAAGCTCTCCGAGCGCGGCACCGCCGGTTTCGTCCTCGCCAACGGCTCTATGTCGACCAATACCAGCGGCGAAGGGCAGATCCGCCAGAAGATGATCGAGAACGACCTCGTCGATTGCATGATTGCGCTCCCAGGCCAGCTTTTCTACACCACCCAGATTCCTGTCTGCCTCTGGTTCTTGAGTAAGCACAAGAAGGCCGATCCCAAGCGCGGCTTCCGCGACCGCTCCGGAGAAACCCTCTTTATTGATGCCCGCAAGATGGGCAGCATGATCGACCGCGTCCATAAGGAGCTTCTCCCCGAAGACGTCGCTAAGATCGCCGCGACTTATCACGCTTGGCGTATCGATCCCGAGAGCGGGCCGACCGAAGCCGAGCAGGAAGGCATCGTCCTAGATAAGCCCGCCCCATACGAGGATGTCGCAGGCTACTGTAAGTCAGCCAAACTGGCAGACATTAAAAAGCACGATTACGTCCTTACCCCGGGCCGCTATGTCGGAGCCGCCGCCCTCGAAGACGATGGTATCCCCTTCGAGACCAAGATGAAGGAACTCTCCACCACGCTCTACGCTCAGATGGAAGAATCCGAAAAGCTGGACGCCGTCATTCGTGAAAACCTAAAAGGACTGGGATATGAAGAATAATTCATCACTCATAACTCAGTATTCATCATTCGCCGAAGGCGACAGCTACGCTGACGAGAAAGGAGCGCCAGCCAATGGCTAAGAAAAATCAATCGATACTCGTTCAAGACGTCGCCGTATCAATCACCAAGCAAGACGAGCAGGACTATATCTGCCTCACAGATATGGCCAAGGCTAGGACAGACTCCGCCAGAGCCGCCGACGTCATCAAGAACTGGATCCGCACCCGAACGACCCTGGAATTTCTGGGCACTTGGGAGAAGATTTATAACCCGAATTTTAAAGTGGTCGAATTCGACCACTTTAAATCTGAAGCCGGTCTCCCTTCCTTCGTGCTGAGCCCCTCACAGTGGGTAGAGAAGACAGGTGCCATTGGTATTTTCTCGAAAGCAGGACGTTACGGCGGCACCTATGCACACAAAGATATCGCCTTCGAATTCGGCTCTGCAATAAGCCCTGAATTTAAGCTCTATTTACTCAAAGAATTCCAGCGCCTCAAACTCGAAGAAAATGACCGGCTAAAGCTGGACTGGGATCTGCAGAGAACTCTCGCCAAGGTAAACTACACCATCCACACAGACGCGATCAAAGAACAACTCATCCCCGCGGTGCTCTCACCTAAGGAGACGTCGATCGTCTATGCCTCCGAAGCAGACCTCCTCAATATGGCTTTATTTGGAATCACTGCCAAACAATGGCGAACGGATCACCCCGATCTAAAAGGTAACATCAGAGATCATGCGACCATGGAGCAACTCGTTGTCCTTTCAAACCTGGAAAGTATCAATGCGGTGCTCATTCGCCAAAGCATCTCATCCGCAGAGCGACTCACTCAGCTCAACCAAATCGCGATCACTCAAATGACCTCGTTGACGAAGCATCCGAGCATCCCAAAACTCAGCGCTCACAAAAAACTTTCTGAGGGAGGTGCCAATGCATAACTCAGCATCTCTCTTCAGGGTCCCATCGGGACAAAAAGAAACCCCGGCTCCTGTTAATCGCGAAGGATTAAGGAAGAAGTTCCCGAGGCTCACACAAGAAACAAAACACACTTATCGCCGATCATCCAAGGGTAAAAATGGCGTAAGCAATCGTATTCTCTCGGACCTGCAAACGCCTAACCCCGTTGAATTCGACAGGATTAAAGGTCATCAAATTTCGTCGATGTCAGCCAGAGTGCTTTCAAACTTCATAATTCAAACTTCACAATTCGCCTACGGCGTCAGCTTGGAGGGCTTGGGCTATGGGAAATGAATGGAAAACTGTAGGCGATCTGGCTGCCAGCGGGATCATCAGTCTATCAACAGGCCCCTTTGGTAGTGCCTTACACAAACACGAATACCGTGAATCAGGAGTATCTGTCGTGCCAGCAGAGGCAATTTCTGACGGAGAACTAGACTCGAACAAGTTCAACTACATCGAGGACGAAAAGGCATCAGAGTTAACACGCTACTTCCTAGAATCCGGCGATCTTGTATTCGCCAGGCGAGGCGCACAAGCCTGTGGGCACTCAGCATACGTCACCGAAGAGCACACAGGAGCGATTGCTGGCACCGGCCTACTCTTTGCAAGAGTCCTCAACAAAGACGTTCTTGATCCGCTCTTTTTCTTCCTAGTGATGTCGTCAGCCGAAAGTGTCACATGGTTAAAAAGACACGCTATCGGCGCAACAATGCCTAACCTGAACACAGGCATCATAAGCTCGACTCCTTTTAACCTCATCCCACTGAATCAGCAGCACGAAATAATTAGCAATTACCTCCCGATTCGAAACAAGCTTTCACTGCTGGCGCGGATGAATGCTACGCTTGAAGCGATGGCGCAGGCCCTCTTCAACAGCTGGTTTGTAGATTTTGACCCCGTCATCGACAACGCCCTCGCCGCAGGCAACCCCATACCGTCTGCTTTGCAGGCGAAGGCTGAATTAAGAATGCTGAATGCTGAAACCAATTCAAAATTCAAAACTCATCACTCCTCATTCCCGTCTAAGTTTACTTGGACGGAGACCATGGGCTGGATTCCGGAGGGGTGGGAGACTGGGACAATCACTGACCTTGCCGACTTAAACTCTGAGTCATGGAGCAATAAAACGCATCCTGACCACGTGAACTACGTCGATCTCGCCAACACCAAGAACGGACGAATCAACGAAGTGTTCCCATACGACTACTCAGAAGCCCCTAGTCGTGCGAGAAGAGTATTAAAGGTCGGCGACACCATCATCGGAACGGTTCGACCGGGGAATCGATCATTCGCATACATCCACGAAGACGGTCTAACCGGAAGCACAGGCTTTGCGGTGTTACGCCCTAAACAGGAAGCATGCCGCACCTACGTTTACCTGTGCCTGACCCAAGACGATGTGATCGATTATTTTGCCCACCTTGCAGATGGAGGTGCTTACCCAGCCATCAGGCCCGAGGTCGTCGGAAACTTCGAGACCGTAACTTTCCCTCAAGAGCTCATGGAACGCTTTGACCAGAAAGCTTATCCGCTCATTGAGAAAATCGGTCAGCATCAAAGAGAAACGGACACACTCACCAAACTCCGCGACACCCTGCTCCCCAAACTCATTTCTGGAGAACTGCGCGTTTCTGACGCTGAACAAGTCACCGAGGAGGCACTGACATGCAAATAGAGTGGATTAAACTAAATGCCTTTAGAAACTTCTCTGAGGCCAGAATGAATTTCAACAATGAGACGTTGATTATTGGAGCAAATGATGTGGGTAAAACCAACCTTCTATATGCGATAAGGATACTGTTGGATAGGACCTTATCGGAAGCGGACATTGAACCACAGGAAACTGATTTTCATATTCAATTAGATGGGTTTCAGCCAGAGGAACTGGAAATTACCATTAAATTAAAAGATATAACAGAGGATGCAGTGCTCTCAAAATTAAAGGGAAACGTAACCGATAAAGGTGAGACATTTTTGAGATACACTGCTGATTTAACCGACCTAAGCCACCGTCTTTATATTGGCCATTCTGAAGTTGCGCTGGAAATGACCGAGTCTCGGTTCTACTTAAAGCATATTCATTTTCGCTACATTCAGAGTTCTCGCGACTTAACTCATTACATTCGAAGTGAAAAAAAGCATTTGTTGCGGATTTCGAAAGATGATCGAGTAAAAAAAGTTGTCAATCTGGATCAAAAGAAAGAGGAAGGAATCCCAAGGTAACTTTATTTAGATCGCTCATGTCAGTTATCCGCTGGCTTAAAAAAAAGTGTTGCCCGTTTGGGCAAAATCCTTCGTGATATGAATGGATGACTCTCAAAACCGACAGCCCATTCGAGACGGATCCTCCCGTTTTTCTGCTCAAAGACCTGACTACCCGTGCGCTGGAAACGCACGAGTATGCACTGGCCGGACAGCTGCTCGAGCAGCAGCACTATCTGGGCGACTGCCCGGCAGGGCGTCAGCTACTGCAAGTAGTCGAGTATCAAGGGCACTGGGTGGCGCTACTGGACTGGGGCCCTGCCTGCTGGAAGCTTGCTGACCGCGAAACTCATATCGGATGGACGCACCAGCAGCGTGCTCAGCGGCTTGGTCTGATAGTGCAAAACCGGCGTTTTTTGGTGCTCGGGCAAGAGCGCATGCCCAATCTGGCTTCACGTGCGCTGGGCTTATCCCTGAGAGCTTTACCTGAGCACTGGAAAGCGCTCCACGGCTACTGCCCCGTCATGGCGGAGACCTTCACCGACATTGAGCAGTTCGAGGGCACTTGTTACAAAGCGACCAACTGGAAGCCACTTGGACTGACCAAGGGCTTCGAGCGGCACCGCGCTGACTACTTCCGTAAGCATGGACGCCCCAAAAAACTTTGGATCAAAAGCCTCAACCGCAACTCGCTACGCATCCTAACAGGTATGGATGTGCCCAAGGCCTATGAGCGGGGGCTCAATCAAAACAGCCCAGAGCGCGACCTAGCTCTGACCAAAGGACAGATGTTGGGGCTTCGCGAGCACTTCCAAAAACACTTCACTGATCCCCGTCGCGACAACCGGACTTACCCCGCTTCCTCACTGCTGGTGTTCATTACCATGGCCCTGCTGGCTGGACGCGACACACTCACTTCCATCCAGCGCTACGGGAACCTATTAACCAATCAGCAGCGGCGCTGGCTCGACTTCCCCCTAAAGAAAGGCACCAGCGTGCGCAAAGCACCCAGTTGGAGCGCCCTTTACAACTTCCTGACTCAAATCAAACCGGACGACTTTGCCAGTTGCCTAAACCTCTGGCTCGGCAGCAATCTAGGCACGCTTCCCCGCGCACTGGCAATCGACGGCAAGTGGATACGAGACCAAGCCTTGAGCCTGTGCCTGAGCGAGCACGAAACTGGAGCACCTGTGGCTGTCGGCTTCGCTGAGAAAAAATCAAAGACCGATGAAAACAAACGCGAAGGCGAGCAAACCGTAGCCCTAAAGCTCTACGCAAACACCAATCTGGAAGGAGCCACGATCACTGGCGACGCGCTCAATAACAACAAGCCACAGGCACACGCCATCACACAGGCCGGAGCTCATTACTTCCTCCAGCTAAAAAACGAAAACCGCCACGCCTACAAGGCAGCCGACCGACTCGCCCAAGAGGGCTCCCCCCTTTTACCTACACGGAAGAACCCGACACCTCCCACGGACGCTTCGACCAGCGAAGCATAGAAGTTTACCCCTTCGAACCGCTCGAAGCAAACCTACCCGAATGCCGCAGCTTGGCTGTTATACGCCGCACCCGCACGACCGATCCCGAAGAAGTGCCGCAGATCGTCTTCTTCACGACCGATCATCAGCCCGAGAAAGGATGCGCCCAAACCTTCGCCCAACTCGCCAGAGGACACTGGGGAGGCTGCGAAATACGAAACCACTGGGTGCGCGACCACTGCATGCGCGAAGACAAAACCCGCTCTAAAAAACACAACATCAACTGTGCTCTGGCAGGACTACGCGTTTGCCTGATCGCTATCAAAGCAAACCTATATCCCAATCAATCATGGCCTTCGATTCAGGAGCGCTGTCAGAGAGACCCCACTATTGCATACCAAGCTGTCGCCATGCTACGGCCTAAATGAAGTTACCTTGATTATAGGCGTCTAAATATTTTATTTGAGAGCGCCAGTTTTCTCAGCGTCAGGAGTTCGGAATTTACTTGCCAAAGTCAAAGAGTGCTCAAGTTTGTTGCGCGAATGTCTAACATATTCCTTCAGGGCCTGTAGCTCAGCGGTTAGAGCAGGGGACTCATAATCCCTTGGTCGTGGGTTCGAACCCCACCGGGCCCACCAGGCTTCGATCGAGTGGAACGAGATCGAAGCCGGGCCGGAAACGTCGAAACACTTTATCGTTCCCCTCTCCCTACGCCCGGGCATGCCAAGCTTGTAATCTTTCGTAATTTTTGTTCTATCAGGAGTTGCTTCGATCGAGTGGAACGAGATCGAAGCCTGCCTCGGCGTAGGAAGGCGCTTGCGCCGCCGAAGCCGGGCCGGAAACGTCGAAACACTTTATCGTTCCCCTCTCCCTACGCCCGGGCATGCCAAGCTTTCAATACGTCTATATTTTAAGATCAGAATGTGGAGAGCATCACTATGTTGGCTGCACGAAAGATCTGAAGAAGCGCTTGAAGAAGCATAACAAGGGCGATGTACCGCATACGGCTAAACATCGTCCTTGGTATATTCAGACAGCTATCGCTTTTAGTGATATAAAAAAGGCTGCTGACTTTGAGCGTTACTTAAAATCACATTCGGGGCGATCTTTCGCGAGTAAGCACTTCTAGACGCTTGCGCCGCCGACACGTTCGCCGAAGCTTTAGCGAAGGAGGGAGCCGGCTCTAAACGTTGAGACGCTATCTGACTAGTAGCTGTTATTTTATACTGTGTGAGTCTTGCTTCAGACTGTCTGTGGTACTTATCAAATGACTTGCGGCTAATTGGCGCACCGCGCTGATTTGTGGCATGTATCCTTGGCAGCATACGAGGCGCTTTAATGCCTATCCGCAGTATTTTAAAAAGACCTTTGGTGAGCGGGTGCAAAAGGTCTCCATTGATGCGGGCTTTGATTGCCCGAATCGGGATGGAACGGTCGCCTTTGGGGGCTGCACTTTTTGTGATAATGAGGCCTTTAATCCTTCGTATTGTCGGCCGGAGGTGAGTGTGCGGGAGCAAATTGAGCAGGGCATGCGTTTTCATCAGAAGCGTTATCATAGTCCAGCTCGGCATTTGGCTTACTTCCAGGCGTTTACAAATACACATGCGCCTTTGTCGCATTTGAAGCGAATCTATCAGGAGGCGCTGGCGGTGCCGGGGGTGGTTGGTTTGGTCATTGGCACGCGTCCGGATTGCTTGGATGCGGAGAAATTGGACTATTTCCAGAAGTTGGCTGAAACGAGGTATGTGGTCTTGGAGATCGGGATTGAGTCTTGCTACGACGCCACCTTGAAGCGGATCAACCGCGGGCATTCCTTTGCGCAAGCTGAGGATGCGATCTGCCAGACGGCGGCGCGGGGGATTCAGGTGGGTACTCACTTGATCCTTGGCTTGCCGGGCGAGACGGAGGCGATGCTCTTGGCGGAGGCTGAGATGCTCTCGCACTTGCCCTTGAACACGATTAAATTTCATCAATTACAATTGATTCGAGGCACTGCGATGGTGACGGATTATGAGCGGCACCCGCAAGACTTTCAATTTTACCAGCTTGAGGCGTATTTGCAGCTAATGTGTCGATTGATTGAGCGTTTGGATCCTGGCATTGTGATTGAACGCTTTTTTGCGGAGGCTCCACCCGAATTGGATGTGACACCTATTCGCTGGAATTTACGTAATGATCAATTGTTGCAGAAGTTCGAGCGTATGCTGGAGCTCGAAGATACATGGCAGGGGCGCTTGTGTGTTGAGCCTCAGTTTATCACTTGAGTTTAACTCGCGTTGCTTGCTTCATTTGACTCTACCTGTGATTTCGACTTAATATCATAGATGGAACCCTTGTTGTCTATAGTTGGTTTAGGTTTGTTGTCGGGGGCGACGATCCCTATGGGGGGATTTCTCGCTAAAATAGAATCGATTCACCCGGCATGGTTGGAAAATGAGTTTCGCCATTTCGTGATCGCTTTTGGTGGGGGTGCATTGATTGCTGCGGTCGCGCTGGTGTTGATACCACATGGTATGGCGCACTTGTCTGCGGGGGCAGTGGTCTTATGGTTTTTGCTGGGGAGCTTTGCGATGATTGCTTTGGACATATACCTCGCACGTTCTCAAATTCAGGCTTCGAATCTGGTGGCGATGTTGTCAGATTTTTTACCAGAGGCGCTGGCATTGGGGGCGACCTTTAGCTCGGGCTCTGGTGGAGGGCTGCTGCTGGCGCTTTTGATCGCAATGCAAAATATGCCAGAAGGCTTTAATGCTTATCGTGAGATGATGAGTGAGGGGAAGTTGTCGTCTCGCTTAGTGCTGCGGTGTTTTATGCTGATGGCTTTGTTGGGGCCGCTTTTTGCCGGAGGTGGCTATTACTTACTCCGCTCGCATGTTGAGGTTGTCGCCGCGATTTCTGTATTCGCGGCGGGGGGGATTTTATATATCGTCTTCGGCGATATTGCCCCGCAAGCTAAGCTAGCGCGACGCTGGGCGCCGCCCTTGGGGGCGGTGAGTGGCTTCATCTTAGGCGTGCTGGGACAGATGCTTTTGATGTAAAACGAGGCACCGCCGCGAGCTTGCTGCCCACGGCGGCATTGCGCCCCTAGTGGTCGACGAATATTGCTTCGGGCAGATAACCGGTCACGGTGAGGTTGGGCACATTCACCACTTGACTGAGCTTTAGATCGAGCACGGCCGAACAGACTAGGAAGGCTTGCTCTGCTGACAGGTTCGCGCGCTTCATTAAATAATCGATCGCCCGGCGCACTGCGTCTTGTGCGTTTTGTTTTAGGTCGGGGCCACTGCAGACGAAGGCGTGATAGCGCGAGCCGGCGTAGGCAGCAGGGGATAGCTCTGGCGTGGTGTAGATATAAGGTGCATCAACGGAGACCTCTTGGTCGATACTGATGCGTAGTTTCACATCCATCGGTGCTTCGAGCCCGTTAATGGAAACCTCGCCATCGCCTTGGGCGGCATGGGCGTCGCCTGCGCAGAGTTGAGCGCCTTCGACTAATACGGGTAGGTAGAGGGTGCTGCCGGCCGTGAGGTGCTTGACGTCCATGTTGCCGCCATACGGACCTGGGGGGCGTGTGCGGTATGCGCCGGACTCGGCGCGTTGCACGCCTAGGATTCCACAGAAAGGATGGAGCGCCAGTTCGATGCCTGGCATGCTGTGGGTCTTGGCGCCTTCAAGTTTCCAGTGGTGCAGGTAAAAGTCATCAAAGTCGTCAGGCAGGAAGCATTTTTCCGGGTTGATACTCTGCCAGGCCCAGCCCTTGTGAATGTATTCTAGAATCTCAATTTTTAAGGTGTCGCCGGGCTGTGCGCCCTTGATGGCGACGGGCCCCGTGAGTGCATGGATCAGGTCAAAGTTGATTTTGACAAAGTCTTCGAGCGACTGTCCTGGTTGTACTTGGCCATCGCTGGAGTCTTCCATTTCGATGAGGATGCTGTCGCCGGATTCGATTTCAATACGTGGGGCGATGCTGTTGTCCCAGGCATTGTAGGTGATTGATTTGTCTAAGGTGTGCATAGTGGTTTCGTTTCGAATGTGCTGCGCTGTGCGTCAATGGCGTCACGAGGAGCATTGATTAAAAGGAGGAGAGCCAAGCTCATTTTGTGCCACTGTGTGCGGGCGCTTCAGGAAGCTGTGCAAATTTACCTGAAATGAATCCTGCCAAGACTAATTGGGCCGGATGATAGCACATAAGTGGAATCAAGACCGCGGCGGTGTCGACGACGCCAGGGGCGGCGGCAAGGATGGAGGTAGCGAGTGGCAGCCCTGTCGCGAGTGATTTCTGGCTCGCGCAGTAAAAGGCGGTGATGCGTTGCTCGCGAGTGGGGTGGATCCAGGCTGCAGTCCACCAGACCAGTTGACTACAGAGTAGTAGGATGAAGACCGTGCTACCGACTACGGATAGGATGGAGCTGCCGCTGAGCTGATCCAGAAAGCCAGAGTGTACGCTTTGGGCAAAGGCACAGTGGACAATAAAGATAATGATCCAATTACTCCAAGGCTTCGTCGTTTTGCAGATTGCCGCAGCAGCCGCAGGCAATGCTTTACGCGCTATTTGTCCGATGATTAGAGGCAAAATGATCAGAGTAAACAGTTTTGAAAATAGGGGGATGAGTGAGATGTTGGCTTCGGTCTCTGCGGCTAGGTAGCTGACTGCTACAGTCGGCACCAGTAGCACGGACACTAAGTTGGAAAAGACCGTAGCAAAAATCGCATTGGAAGTGTTGCCGCCGGAAACAGTGGAAAAGACCACCGCTGAGGAAACGGTGGTAGGCAGGATCGAGAGCAGCCAAAATCCTAATCGCAATTCTGCGGGGAGTATTAGCGAGAGTGGCAGCATCAGGAGGCCGATGACTAGTGGGAAGACTAGGTAGTTCCAAGAAAGCACAAAGGCGTGTAGGCGCTTGGGTTTGTAGCCGCGGGTCAACTCACTAGTCGGTAGTGAGAGGCCTTGTAATAAGAAGATCAAGCTCACCCCGAGTTTAGTGGTGATTGCCGGGTGTAGCCAGCCGCCCTTGGCACCTGGTTCAGGAAAGAGTATCGCCAGACCGACTCCGAGTAATAGCCAGAGTGTGAAGGCGTGTTTTTTTAGATGCTTTTGCATAGGTCGAGAAGTGCTAGAGGCACGGTGGGGGTCGGGTCTTTAAATATGAACTGTATGCCGACCGATCGCGTGCTGTCGATCCATACGGGAACGGATAGCGCCGGAAGTCCAGCCAGACTTGCCGCGGTGGTGAGTTGCAGTGTTTGCTCGCGCAGTTTGGGGCTGGCTTGATCAACGGGCAAAGTGGGGCCCGGGCAGATTGGCATCGCTAGATAGTCATGCTCGCAAAAATACGCATCGAACCAGTTACGGATTTGTAGCCGAGTGTCTTGAGCGGTCTGCACTTCGGCCTCGGTCCAAGCCTGGCCTCTCAGGATACGCGCTTTAACCTTGGGATCGTAGTTGGCACCATATTTCTCCAGCCACTCATGGTGGAACTGGTAGGCTTCCTGGCTTTGTAATACATTAAAAGCGAGTTGGCAGGGCTCGAGCAAGGCGCTTAGGCGGGGCATGTCTTGCTCTATCGTGAGTTCGAGTTTTTCTGCCAACTGTACTGTAGCCTTGTGGCTTTCGGGCGTCAGCAGGTGCTGTGGGAAAAATGCGCGCCCACTGATTGGGCTGGTGTGCGGCGATGCCTCGAGTTCAAACCATGCCGCGATCACAGTTGCCATTTCGTCGGCCGTGCGGGTGAACCAGCCCATGGTATCGAAGCTCTGTGCTAATGGCATGGCGCCTTGCATATAATACCCGGGCGTCCAGCGGATGCCATAGATCCCGCACCATGCCGAGGGCAGACGGATCGAGCCTCCGGTGTCGGTTCCAAATGCGAGCGGGAGGTAACCCGCCGCTACAGCATAGGCAGAGCCGCTGCTAGAGCCGCCGCTTAAACAGTCTGGAAGCTTAGGGTGCGGACAATCGCCGTAGTGCGGGTTCTCGCCGGAGAGTCCGTAGGCGAATTCGTTCATTTGCGTCTTCGCGACACAGCAGCCCCCTAGCTGCTGCATGCGTTGCACAATTGCAGCATCCTCGGATGCGCTGCGCTCGAGTAGTATGGGTAGGATCGATGAGGCGTGGGTCGGATGGCCCGCTAGATTGAATAAATCTTTGACGGCATAGGGGAGTCCCGAGAGCACTTGATTCCTGCTGGACTCACTCTCTGTGCGCTCTAGCGTTCTGCGACTGAATGCGCTTGTGTTGGTTATTTCAATACAGTCTGATAGCTCGGCCTCTATTCTCTGTCGCCAGTCAGAGCGACTGTTTGCGTCGAGCGCTTGCCATTCGTTTATTGTTAAGGGCTTCATTTATTCAAAATTTGTCTGTGTCGTGTGTGGCTCCTATGCAGATAGAATGCCAATCAGCATTTACTGGATGAAAAGCGCGATCGTAGGCGCATGTGGTATTCTAAATGCTATTCAGCTCGGTTTATGAACTACCAAAATTTCCTACTATGCCGATAAGCCGAATTATCACTGACGAGGGCCCTCGCTACGCACTTTTTAAAAATGGCAGCCACACCGTGTGCAACGGCACGCCGCTATCTGGTTTGGTCGAGACTGATCAAGTTGTCACGAATCCTGACTTGTTGGCGCCAGTTGAGCCGACGACTGTATATGCGATCGGCCTCAATTATCGAGCGCATGCGATTGAGATGGATAAGCCGATCCCCGAGCATCCTGTAGTGACTATGAAAAGTCCCACTGCACTGTTGGCACCTGGCGGACAAATTGTTCTGCCGCGCTATTTGCCGAGCGATTCGGTTGATTACGAATGCGAGCTTGCGATTGTGATCGGTAAGACTTGTAAAAACGCCACTCAGGCGAATGCGTTGGAGCATGTGCTCGGCTATACCGCCGCCAATGATGTCAGCGCGCGCGACTGGCAAAAAATCTACAGCGGTGGTCAGTGGTGTAAGGGGAAGACTTTTGATAGCTTTTGCCCATTGGGGCCGGTCTTAGTGACGCCAGATGAGATTGGAGATCCGGATGCGCTGCAGATTCGAACCGAGCTCAACGGCGAGGAAGTGCAGTGCTCAAATACAAGCGATATGATTTTCAGCGTTGCCGATTTAATTGTATTTCTGAGTGGCAGCACCACCTTGGCTCCGGGCACTGTGATCTTAACGGGCACGCCCACAGGAGTTGGCGTGGCGCGTGAGCCGCAGCGTTTCCTGCAAGCGGGCGATCAAGTTGTTATCGAAGTGGAAGGGATCGGTCGCCTGGAGAATACGGTGATCGAAGAGGTGACTTAAAGTGCCTTTCAAATACGATTTTCTGAAGCTTTCCGAGCTGGGGCAGTATCGGAAGGGCACCTACTTTGGCTTCGCGAATGCCTTTGTCTGGATGATTGGGCTGGGCACGCCGATGGTGCTATTGTGCGAGAAATTGGGAGCAAGCACAACACAGGTGGGCTTGATTTACGCGGCCGTGTTTTTGCTGCTGCCGGTACAGCTCGCTTCCACCGCCTTGCTGCCCATCCTAGGGTTTCGGCGTCAGATTCTTTGGGCTTGGGGCATTCGTGGCTTCTTTTTGATTGTACCTGTCACGATTGTGTATTGGGCGCCAGAGCAGCCGCCGGATTGGGGGCTGACGCTCTTTATCGCATCCATCTTTGGCTTTTGTTTTTTTCGCGCGATCGGCGCGACTGCGATGCTGCCTTGGATGTTTGATATATTGCCTGAACGGATACGTGGGCGTTATTTCGCCACGGATGCCCTAGTGGTCGGCTTGGCGGGCGTGTTGACTCTGCTACTCAGTAGCGTGTTGTTCTATCTGCTGAGCCCATATAATGCGTTTCGAGTGCTTTTCTCACTTACCTTGATTGCGGCGGTCGTGAGTTTAGGCTTTCTGCGAAATTTGCCCGACGGGCGTCGCCCCGTGGTGATTCCACTACGGCACTTTTTTAGCCGTGCGCCGAAGCTATGTTTCAGGCCGAGTCACTACCGGCGCTTCTTGCGACTGCAGGTGGCGTATGGAATTGCTGGATACGCTTTTACCCCCTTTTCTGTTTATTATTTGAAGACTGCCTTGGACTATAGCCAGAGTTATATTCTGGCGCTGATGGCGCTCCAGTTTGTGGGTATGTTTGGTGCGGCATTGGTGATTAAAGAGTGGATCGACCGCCTGGGC
Organism: Puniceicoccaceae bacterium; assembly: GCA_002729725.1. GTDB lineage: Bacteria > Verrucomicrobiota > Verrucomicrobiia > Opitutales > Coraliomargaritaceae > Thalassobacterium > Thalassobacterium maritimum. The sequence continues at coordinate 39,307 of PBYS01000124.1, read as the reverse complement.
TCGAAGCCATTTTTTGTTTTGTCCAACTTGGCGACCATCGCATTTCAAATTTATTGGCTCTTGATTATACTCTTTCCCGGGCGATTGGAGATGGCCTTGCCGCTGATCTATTTGTTGGTGGGATTTGCTGTTTCCAGTTTTCAGACGGCCACCAATCAATACCTCTCGCATGTGTGCCGACCAAGTGAGCGCACCTTGTCGGTCACTTTGTTCAGTGCGGTGGTTGGTTTTATTGGAGGTCTGGCTTCGACAGGATGGGGCATGGTGCTAAAGGATTCTGAGAGTGGCTTGATTAGTACCCATCGCTTTTTGATCTACTTTGCTTTGGCGATCGCCTTGCAATTAGTACTGTTGAATGGCTATATGAAAATTAAAAGTGCGCCGAGTTCTGAAGAAGCAATGCCACGGCAAGGTATGCTGGTGCGGCCCTTCCGTTATTTAGTCACTTTTATTAATATGGTGGAGCCCCCGGCACGGCCTCGCTCGGGGGCGAGTGATAAGTCCGGTTAAAAACTAATGTTTCGCAGTTGTTCTCTGTTTCGGCACGAAGTCTGCAGGTCGAGTTTCATGATTCGACACCATCACACATCCGCTGCGCGCTTGTTCGCGCTGACTCTGTCGCTGCCGCTTGCATTCGGCGCATTAACCAGTGCTTCGGCAGCCGAGGCTAAGGCTAAGTTGCTGATTGAGCATGCAACTATTATTCCTGTCGACGGTAGCGGTCGTTATTATGAGAGTGGCTATGTTTTGATCGACGCAGAGGGCAAGATCGCTTCGGTCGGGGCGGGGCAGGCGCCAGATTCAATGAGTGCGCAGCAAACGATCGATGCCACGGGTAAGATTGTGATGCCAGGTTTTTTGTCGGGGCATAGTCATCTGTATCAAAGCCCATTTCGCGGAATTGGTGCGCATCATAATTTGATGGGCTGGATCTATTGCTATCATCGTACTTATGGCCCGCATTATGATGCTTCGGATTTGTATTGGTTTTCTAAGCACGGAGCGATGGATTATCTAGGGCACGGGATCACTACGATCTATGATTGGACCTTGAACGCAGGGGGGAATACTGTTGACGAGTATGTCGACCTTTATCGTGGAAGTCTCGATTCGGGCGCGCGCATCATCTTCGGCTATGGAGTCGACCTAGATAAGAGCGCTGAAGAGAATTACAGCATGCTGGAGCGCTACCTGGAGATTATAAAAGAAGAGGGGATCGATGCTTCGCATCCACGCGTGCCTGCTGTGTGGATGGCGGGCTTAGGGCTTTTGAATGGGCGCGAGAGCACTTTGATGGAGATGTCGCTGGCCAAGGCATTTGATCTCCCGATTCAAGTGCACTACTTGGAGGATCCCGAGCCGAACTATACCAAGATTCAGCAAGGCCTATTTCCCGTTTATGATGAAGCTGGGGTGATGGGGGCGAATTTGAATTTTGCACACTTCATTAATGTGACGGATCCGATTCTGGAACGTACGGGGGAGTCGGGCACCACGATGGTCTGGAACCCGCTTTCGAATGGTCGCTTAGCATCCGGGCTTGCAGATATTCCGCATTACGAAGAGATGGGCATTGAAGTCGGTATGGGGATCGATGGGCAAGCGAGTGCCGATATTTCGGACCCTTTCGAAAATATGCGCATGGGGCTGTATGCCACACGTATGAAGTATCAGGATGCGACTATTATGATGCCTTTGGATGTGTTGCGCTATCATACCATCGGCACCGCGCGTGTGCTGGGGATTGAGGAGCAAGTCGGTAGTCTCGAAGTCGAGAAGTGGGGCGATCTGATTTTGATTGATCCACGTAGTATGGAAACCAGCCCAGTGCTGAATCCGATTGAGCACGTTGTGCTGGCCTGTAGTGTGGCGAACTTGGAAACAGTATTCGTTGCGGGGGAAGCCGTGGTGGAACGCGGTGAATTTACGCAGGTCGATTATGAGGAAACGAAGAGCGAAGTCACGCGTCGAGTTGCTTTGGTGCAAGCGAAAGTCGATGCTGACCATGCGGCGCAAGATCCGAGTGTGATGGATCAAGGACCGATCTTTCGCGGTTTGACTGAATATAAAGATCAAAAACACTTCACCGAAGATCACGAGCATCCTACTTACGGAAAGCCGAAGGAAGTCGAGTAGGGGGAGGAGCTGGAAGGGTGTTATTGCTCCTGTCTGGGTTCTTGCCCGGCACGTTCGTCGTCGCTTTCGCGCAGAAGGAAGAGCACGACGTTTGCTTTGCTCATTGCACATCGATCCAAATACTTAATGAGGCTGTAGGGGCGCGACTTGTCAGACCCGCTTCGTGATGGCTGCTTGGAATCTGCGGGCGTGACAAGTCGTGCCCCTAGCTCTGGCTAGCGTGATCAATCCTTCAGACCGGTGCCTGACCGACTAACGCAGCGCATTTTTTTCATGTAGGCCTAATTGTCATTCTTCCTGCTAATTGCTGGCATGATTCGATTATCACCTCATTTTTCGATGCTATTGTTGGGCCTGTGCTCCTGCTGGATGCATTCTGACTTATCTGCAGAAGATCTAGCGACGCCTGCACTGACGCCTGTGAGCTTCCAGGCAGATTGGTTTTCCAATGCTCAGTTTGCTGGATTTTTCTGGGCGGATGTGGGGGGGATTTATGCCGAACACGGATTAGATTTTAGCTTCAGTCCATTTGCGTATGGCACCGATTTTCTAGGAGATGTTGGCTCTGGTAAGGTGGCCTTTGGAACGGCGGAAGCCTACATTCTGATCGATGCGGTTGGAAAGGGGGCCGATTTGGTCGCCTTAGGTGCCGTACTCGTTAAGAGCCCTGCGGGCTACATTTATTTAAAGGAAAGTGGCATCGAAGGCGCCGCCGACTTAAAGGGGAAGCGAGTGGGCATTCATGCCTACACAGATGAGCTGTTTAAGTTCTTCGTCGCCGCCGCCGGCCTGCCGGAGGGCTCCGTCGAGCCCGTCAAAGTGCAGCATGAAATCGAAACCTTGTTGGATGGATCTGTGGACCTGCATCAAGGCTATGCGATTGATGAAATGCTGCGATTACAATCCATGACGGATCAACCCGTGGGGACTCTGTTGTTTGAAGATTTGGGCATGCCGATGTATTCGATGGTGATCTACAGTAGCCGCAAATATGTGGAGGCCCATCCTGAAATCGCTAAGGCCTTTGTTGCGGCCTCGGCTGCAGGTTGGGAGCGAGCCATGAGAGCGCCCGAAATTGCTGCTTTAATAGTGAATGGCCCCTATGCCAGTGAGGAAGTTGACGCAGCCATGGTGCCCGTCCAGGCCAAAGCATTAAAGCCATTTGTCATGAAAGAGGGGCATCGCACCTTATCGATGACCAAGGCTAAGTGGGCCGCGATGCAAAAGAACTACCTAGAGACAGGTATGATTAAGCAGGCGATCGATTTAGATAAGTTTCTAGAGTTTGCCACTCCCGACAAGCCGTAGGCCGATCGCCATCGTGCTGGTTGCCTTAGTGTAGAACGCAGGCGCAGCCGGTGTTTGCGTTGGGCTTCGCCGCTAATTACTCTAGCGGCAAAAACTCTGCGGTCATGACATCCTTCGCTGTGATTGTATCTGCTTCGATGACTTCGAGGTCCACCAATTGATCAATTTGTTTCTGGAAACGTTCGGCTGTGATTTCCAGGTAATCGGCAAAGAAACCTGCGCTTGGATTGCCACGGTGTAGCTTTTCGCTTATGATTTGATTACGAGACCAGGCTAAATATTCCGGTGTCACCTTTGGATTGATCTTTAGCATGATCTCGTGAGCCGGTGTCGGATCGCCTTCGACATATTCGATATAGCCCTTTTTGAGCGCGCGTAGTAGAGCCTTGAGCTCTTCTGGGTGCTCGCGTGCAAAGCGCTTATTGGTGAAGAGGGAGGTGTAGGCATCAAAGCCAGCGTCCCATACGTAGAGATACTTGAGCTCGACACCCTTCTGTTCGACGTAAAATGGCTCCGCGATGTAGAAGCCCTGTTGAATGAAACTCGGATCTTGAATTAGGCGCTGGAGTTGAAAGTTTTGCGGGATCACTTCGAGTGTGATATTGTATTGCTTTTGCACATACGGAAGGAAGGGCCATTCCGGGCGAGCCATGATGGTTTTGCCGTCGAGTTCCTTCCATTCAGTGATCGGGTTGCTGGCTTGCAGCATCAGAGCGCTAGGATCTTGTTGGAAGACGGCTGCGATATTGATGAGTGGGGCGCCATTGGCTGTCGCCATGACTACACTGGTGCTGTCAGCCTGGCCGACTTGAGCGATGTTGGCGCCCACTTTGTTGAGAGAATAGGAGCCCGTGCCACCTTGAACCAGAGTGACGTCAAGGCCTTCATCTTCAAAGTAGCCGAGTGCCTTGGCCGTGTAGAGTCCACCATGTTCAGGTTCGGCCACCCAGTCGAGTTGAATGGAGAGCGGGAATAGACCATCCTCTGCGCTGCTATCTGCTTTGTCTGAACAGCCTAGATATGCAAGCAGCGAGGCCGTACAGAGGCTTAGGGAGGTGATTAATTGTGTTTTATGCATCATGTGGCTGGAGTTAGATTCAATAAAAAAAGGGCGGACGGAATAATCCGTCCGCCCCAGTTAGAAAAAATAGTCTGCTATTTTTAGAACTTATACTTTACAGACAGAGCGTAGGAAGGCTCGTCGGGGCCTTTGGTTCCGATTGTGCTCGAAGCGAAACCGGGATCGGCTCCTAGGTAGTATTCTTCGCCAGTTAAGTTCTCGACGGAGAATGTAATATCCCAGTTTTCACCTTCATAGAATACATTAGCACTGAAGATTAAGGAATCATCGGCCTTAAGTGTGCGTTCGTAGTTTATGTCGTATGAGTCGGACCAAACGCCACCACCGGAGAATCCAATGCCATTATCGAATTTGTAGATGCCGAAGAGTTTAATAACTGTTGCGGGCGATCCGGGAACTGTGTAGTCGGATACGCTCACATTATTAGTTGTGGGAGTGAATGTTCCCCCAGAGAGCGCAATCTCTTCAGCGGATAAAGCAGCTGCGCGGTAACCTGGGCCTTCAAGCAAAGTGACTTCCTGCCATGTGTAGGAACCGATGACTGTGAACGCTTCTGTGACTTGCCATGTGACCTCAGCTTCAAAGCCTTCGCCCTCGTAGTTATTAGCTGAAGCGGAGCGTTGGTTGAAGCCCGATTGCTCCCATTCGTAGTAAGCTAAGGAGGTGAAGAGTTTATTCTCGATCAAGGAAAATTTTACTCCGACTTCCTTAAGTATGGAATCGTTGAAGTTACCTTCGCTTTGAATCACACCACCTTGCGTGGGTGAGTAAGAGGTGCCCTCTTGGTAGGTTCCGTAGATGTTGACGCCATCGAAAATTTCGTAGTTCAGGCCGATCGCCCAATTTAAGTAATCGGATGTTCCGGACCCATCTTGGGCAGCTTGAATTTGAGCTGCGCTGGCTTGCTCCACTTCGCTTGGCATATCGACATCATAGTCAACATGGTCGCCACGAACACTTAAGTAGCTGAAGAGATCTTCTGTCCAGTGTGTTTCGAGTGTGGCGAAGAGCGAAGAGAACACACTTTCTGATTCTCGGCTAGCGTCAGGTGACCACAGGTTAGTTGCGGATCCTGTAGCGCTTTGTGGGCCAGTATAAATGACATCGTTCGGGGTGAGGCCTTGGGTGATGTCCGTGCGTTGGAAGGGCTCGGAATCATAGTCTTGCAGTTGCTTTGCTTCTGCATAGCGTAAGCCACCGCCTAGGCTGAGTGTGGAATTCTTAATGAGTGCGCGGTCACGCATCATGAATTTAGTAGCGAGAATCGTTTGCTCGGTGTCGATTGCGTAGCCGTATGTTGAGAACTTCGAGGTCTCTAGATATTCGGCGAAGTTCTTCCAAATGAATTCACGGTCAGGATTTGTTTCAATGACAACATCACCAAACCAAACGTAATCGGTTGAGTTTGCATAGTCTTCATCGCTCGCGAGCACAGTAGAACCGTCGATATTTTCGGTGAAGATTTCTCCGCCGGAGTTGATGTAATCTTCGGTATAACGATACTTCTCTTGTGCGACTGGAGTGGCACCAGATGTTCCGTAGGCAGTCGCTAAATCACCGGCATCTTCCAGGTCCAACATCAAGTCACGTTGGGCCGATGTTATGGTGCCATCTATGACGGCTTGATCAACAATACTCTTGTCCACCGCGAGTGCCCAAAAGTTGTCGACACCATATGCAGAGTAGTTCGTGTAATCAACGTCAGTTGCGCCACCCCATGTATTGGGGGCGTTAAGGTTTGGTCCCGCGAGGTCACGATCTGCATTGCCGCCATAAGCGCCGGAGGTGACATCGATTGGAGAACCGATGATGTAGTTTCCATTATCGATAAGATCTTGGGTGATGCGATTCCACCCTGCATTTTCATTCGACTTGTAGTCGAAATACTCACCGCCTGTGAAGACTTTGATGTTATCTTTGGGTTGAAACTTAATGGCGCCATACATCGAGGTGTAATCGTTGCTGACGTTGTCGTAGTAGCTGTCGGATTGCTGGCTTGTAACTGAAACGCGATAAGCGGCAGGCATTTCGCCAAGCATGATTGGACCGCCGACATCAAATTGCATTTTCAACATATCGTAACTGCCAATCTCGACTTCTGCTGAACCACGTGTTTCATCATAGAATGGGCTCTTTGGAATCAAGTTTACGAAACCACCTACTAGACTGGTTTCATACTCGGCTGGTGCGGGACCTTTGACTACTTCAATTGCTTCTAGTGAACCGAATGAGAGTGGCATTTCATTTCGATTATAGGCGCGTAGCATACCATTGAGGTAGGTGCCAGCAGCGATGCCGCGAAGTTGCGGTGTGCCTGCCACGCCATAATAGTTGGCTTGTTGTGTGCCGGCTCCAAACTTTTCGAGATCACGAAGGTCGTCGATGTTATATTGTTCGAGTAGTTCTGGTGAGAGTAGCGTCACTGAGCGTGGCACTTCCAGAATGCTGGTCGTGTCGCCGAATAATCCCGAAATAGCTCGATCCGTTGGTAGCACTGTATCGTTGAGTGCTGAAGCGCTTTCTTCTGCGATGAACATTTCCAATTCTGGAAGTTCTTCTGCCTCAGTGGCTTCTTGCGCTTGTAGCCCCGGATAAGCTAGCGGTGATAGGAACAGCATTGACAGCAATGCTCTGTTTTGCGTTATTTTCATGCGTGGTATGGTTGTTTTTGTGTTTAGTTTGTTGGTAGTCGAATCATCGTCACTCTAAGCAACAGCCATGCCACAATTTGATTTTTCTAATTTGATTGAACAAAAACGCTAATATTCGGTCAAATGCTAGCTTTAGTGTATACGGAAGGTACCTGAGATCAGTCTTTATGACTGGCTTGTATGTGTAGGCGTAGAGCTTATGGCGCAGCGTATTTCCATTTTATGTGCATTATAGAAGCAATTGAACGTGCGTGCGTACAATTTAGTTAGTCGCTTCCACCGAAGACGAGTAAGGGGCGTCGTGACTAGGCGATGCTCTGTGGGGCCCAGTTTCCATAGCTGCCAGGCTTGTACGTTTTCAACTTGCCTGGGTTCAATAGACCCTTGGGGTCGGCGAAGTCTTTGACTGCGAGCTTGGCGTCCAAGTCTCCGGTGTGGAGCCCCTCGTCTAGGAAAGGTGTGTGGGCTCCTGCGGTGGAGACGCCTTGGCTTTGCATGAATGCGCGTAACTCATTGAAGCGCTCTTCTGTGGTGAAACGGAAAATTGTTAAGCAGGCGAAAATGGGCTGGTCGTTGGTGTAGTCACGTAAAATTTCAAAGTGCCACCAGACCTCCTCAGGAAATTCGGCTTTGATCGCCTGCATCTGCTCTTTATAGCGTGTGCGGTCAAAGCGGTTGCCCATATAAGAGAAGCTGGGGTCGAATTTCAGCGCCCAGAGTGTGGTGTGGTTGTATGTGAAATCTGAATACATCGGTGCCTTGCGTGGTTCGTGGGGCTCAATGTCGTGCTGTATTTCGAGGCCGCGTTTGATCACGAATGCTTTGAATGCCTCAGATTGGCTTTCTTCTATTTCAAAAAAGATTAGATGTGCATCGCAACGTATCCATTTTTTGAGGCCCTTGAAGTAGCTCGGGATCGGCCATTCGTGCACGCTGATTAGTCGCTTGTTCCAGCTTTTGTCATCAGCGATCTCTGCGGCGAAATCCATTAGCTTCCACCAATCTTCGCTGACCACCATGATTTGTCGCCAATCGGCTTTGGGGGCGAGACGCAAGGTGATGCGGGTCGTGATACCGTTGGTGCCGTAGGTGTGGTGGATCTTGCGGGCCGCTTCCTCTTCCAGTCGGAATTTACGTGGTGGATCTTCAACGGTGAGCACCTCGGCGGTTTTAATGGTGCCGGCCTCTTGCAGTCGTCCCCAAGTGACAGAGCCGATGCCTCCGGAGCCACCGCCAATGTAGCCGCTGAGGGTGGAACGCACCCAAGTCGAGGGGTAGCTTCGGAGCTCCCAGCCTTCTTTGCGGACGGCGTTTTCCAATGTTTGGATACGGACGCCTGCTTGCGCTTCAACCCAGCCATCACCGATTTCGATAATTTCGTTGAGGCCGTTGATGTCGATCAATACGCCGCCTTCGAAGGGGGTGCATTGACCATAATTACCAGTGGCCGCGCCACGAATGGTGACTGGCACTTCCTCCGCGACGCAGCTGGCGATTACTTGCTCTAAGCTGGCTTCATCTTGAACCTTCACGACTGCGTCGGCTCGCTTACTCGCCAGTGACTCCTTCAAAAATGGGGAATACCATGCGTAATCGCGCGAGAGCTTCAAAGTCGAGGCTTCGCTAGTGATCAGTTTGTCTTCGCCAACGATATCTGCCAGTTTAGAGAGGAAGTCGGGTTTGAGCTTCATTATTTGCCTAGGTGCCGCTGGGCTAATTTTAATTATTTAGTGACCATTGCCTGAAGATCGGCGGGTAAGTATTTTGTAGGAGCTAAATCATGGGCGTCGACGGAGGTATCGATCACACCGACCTCAAGTAAGTTGTCGATGAGCCCTTGCATACGCTTTGGTTGAATGAGCCCAGTTTGATCCTCGGCTTCATTGCCCTCGATCAAGTGGTTTTCGATCATCGCCTTGACGCTATAATTGAGAAATTCCTCAGTCATCTTGGGGTGAAGTTGTGTGATGAGTGCATTGGCTTTTTCACGTGGACCCGCCATGTAGGATTTCCAACCTTTGTTGCTGGCTGCGACAAAGGCTTTGACGATTTCTGGGTTCTTTGTTGCATAGCCGCGGCTGGTAAAAATCACTCGGTATGGATCGTAACCACTGTCGGCGATCAGGAGCGTCTTTGCGTTGGCGCCTTCTTTTTTTATGTAGTAGGGCTCGTTGGTGATGAAGCACTGCTGCACAAAATTAACGTCCGCTAAGAAGCGGCTCATTCCAAAGTCGAGTGGGACTAAGTTGATACTGATGTCGAAACGTTTTTCCAGAAAGCGGATCATGGCTGCGCCAGGAGTGGCCATGACAGTACGCCCATCCAGATCTTTGAAACTGTTGATGCCGCTCTCCTCGTGTACGAGTAAGGCTTGTGGGTCGTGTTGCATGAGTGCGGATACGATCACGAGTGGGAGTTTATTGGCAGCATGCACAACGATGTCGTCTGCGCGGCCAATGCCAAACTCGACACTTTGACTGACTACTTTTTGGGTGCCCATCGCGTTGGGGCCACCTTGTTGAATGGTCACGTCCAGGCCGACTTCTTCGTAGTAACCTTCAACCACGGCTTGGTAGAAGCCACCGTGTTCTGCCTGTGCATACCAGTCGGTTTGCAAGGTGATGGGAATTAATCCATTTTCAGCAGTTTCTTTCTCTGTGCCACAGCCTGTGAACAGGAGACTGGCTGATAGAAGCGCGGCGAGTGGATACAATAGTTTATTTTTCATGATTAGAAGTGTTTTGAGATTATGTGTTTTCAACTTTGCGCGCCGAGTCGTGCCAGTCTTTGAGTAGATACCAGTGCAACCAATTGACACAGCCTACGAAGACGAAGCCTAGCATGCAGGCGACTAGGGCGGTGGCAAAAAGCTCTGGGATCTTGAGTTGCGAGTTGTAGAGGATGACCATGTAGCCGATGCCGCCGACGCCTCCTTGTGAGCTACCGGCAAATAAGTCGCCCGAGATTGCTCCGATCGGGGCGAGCGTGCCGGCGATTTTCATGCCTGTTAAGAAGTAGGGCATCGCGTAGGGCACTCGTAGGTGTAGGATTTCTTGCGCTTTGGTGGCATTGCTCATCTCGAAGAGATCGAGCAAATTACGATCGGTGGAGACGAGTCCCATTGTGGTGTTGGCCACGACTGGAAAGAAGCCGATCATAAATGTGATCGCTGTGATACTTGGCAGTCCTTGTCCCATCCATAGCACAAAGATCGGAGCGAGCACGACCACAGGCGTCATTTGCAGCACCAATACCCAAGGGTAGAGCGCTTTTTTGACCCAGACTGCGGAGGCGAGGAGCATCGAAAGCGCATAGCCAACCGAGACCGCGGCCACGAAGCCGATAAGTGCGGAGAGTGCCGTTTGTCTTGTCGACTGCCAGAGCACTTCGCGTTCGCTCCATAGAGCCGAAGTAATTTGATGCGGGAAGGGAATGATAATGCGCTGTACGTCGTAGCCTACCGAGCGGCCATACCAGTAGCTGATTAAATACCATACAGCTAGGATGATGGCGCCTGATGTGATAGGCAGTAAGGCGGATTGGATCTTTTTAGAAGTCGAGGCCATGATGTTTTTTAGTGTACGGTTCGGATGGCGTTAGAGACCTTCGCAACGTAGTTGAGATAGGCAGAGCCTTCGCGCAGTTCTGCGTTTCTTTCCTTGGGCAGATCGATTTCGATTACCTGCGAAATGCGACCTGGATTCGCGGAAAGTACGACCACCTTATTGGATAGGAAGACCGCTTCGGCCGCTGAGTGAGTGACGAAGAATGCGGTCCATTGGTCGCGGGCATGAATGCGTAGTAAGTCCTCGTTTAGATTATCGCGTGTCATCTCATCGAGTGCGCCGAAAGGTTCATCGAGTAGTAGCACGCGGGGCGCTAAGGTGAGCGCCCGTGCAATGGAGACGCGCATGCGCATACCGCCAGAGAGTTGCCATGGAAACTTGTCCAGGGCATGTGAGAGATTGACCAGTTCCAGCATCTTGCGCGCGGTCTCCACGCGGCGCTCTGTTGATTCGCCTCGAAGTTTGAGTGGCAATTCTGTATTTTGTTGCACGCGCTTCCAAGGAAGTAGATTCGCTTCCTGGAAAATAAAGGCCATTTCCTCGCGTGCATTTTTAGGATTCATCCCGTCCACCACGACTTCACCCTCGCTGAGTGAGTGGAGTCCAGCGATGATTTTGAGCAAGGTGGATTTGCCACAACCACTGGGGCCGACCAAACTAATGAACTCGCCCTTGGCTGCTTGAAAATTGATGTCTTCCAAAACTGTCGTCTCGCCGAACCGCTTGTGGGCGCCGGCCAATCGGACCATTGGAATATTATTACTGTTGGTAGTCATAGAGAGGAAGCGTCATTCACAGGGTTGGAAGTTTGAGCCGCGAGGGGCGCGCCGTGTCGTGGTAGACCGTCTGTCGGGCGCGCTTAAAGTGGCTTTGATTTAGGAGACCTAAACGGTCCGCCTTTGTGTTGGGATGGCGTGCGATCAGAGGGAAGGCTGAACTGGCGATGTCGAGTCGCAGCTGATCGCCTACCGGAATACAGACTGCGGTGGCATCAAACTTCAGCTTTAAGCTGTAGGCATTGTTCTCGCCAATGCGTTCCTGATTGGTTGATGCGGCAGCCATGCAGAGGAAGGTCGCGCTGCCATCGGGCTTGAGCCAAGAGAGGCGCGCGACGAAGTCAGTGGCCTCGGCAGTGGTGGCAACGCTGAGTTCTAATTCGGGCTGTCCGACGATTGTTTGTTCGCTGCTGAAGGGCGCGGTGTCGTAAACGAGGATGTTGTTACCTTGTTGTTGTGCCTTTAAATCTACCGGGCCCCAGACTGGAATGAAACCACCTGGAGCGCTCACGGGCACTTCTGGGTCGTAAGTGAAATGATCGGAGGGCGAGTCAGTTGTTGTATCAGGTAGGAGTTGGCCGTCGCCGAAGCTACTGTTGGCATTGCCGCCTGAGCTGAGGTAGTAGTCGATGCTGCCAGTATTGGGGGGCCAGTGCGCTGAGGTTTGCCAGCAGTTTTTGCCCAACACAAAGTATTGCACGCCTTGGTGTTTAACTTCGCCGCGGCCAAGCTGTGCATTGAAAAACTCAACCAGCATGGCGTCTGTGTCGATGCGTAGTTGATCGCCAAAGTCGCGGCCATTCATCCAACGTTCCCATGGAATGTGTTTCCATGGACCAAACAGAAAAAAGTCTTTGGACGTATCTTTCCTGCATTCGTAGGCAAGTGTGCTACCTTCGGAATAGTAGTCGTAATAGCCTGCCAAGTGAAAGACGGCGACCTCAGATTCGGCGAGCGCTTCGCTACAATCGAGTGCTTGCCAGTAGGCGTCCTTTTCAGAGTGCGCCATCCAATCGACGGCATAGTTGGGGATGTCCTCGTTGTTGAGCGGCTCGGCGGTCGCGAGTGGAAACTGATGTGTGAGCTCCTTAAAATTGGTGTAAGACTTTTCCAGTGCGGCTGCGCTCTCTGTGGCTCCGCGGCGCCATGCGTCTTCGCGCAACATTTGGTTGCCCCAGCTGAGTGTCGTGGCCAGGCGCAGGATGCCGTTTCTGTAGAACCAGCCATTGTAGAGGTCGGCCGCGGCCATGTGGGGCGCGATCGCCACCAAGGCGTCCGGCTTGGCCTTGAGCACCGCGAGTTGGGTGTATGCCTGATAGGAAAAGCCATACATGCAGACGCGCCCGTCGGCGCCGTCGAGTTGAGCGGCCCATTCAATCGTCTCGCGGCCATCGGCTGCTTCGTTGCGAAAGGTGTAGAAGTCGCCTTCGGATTCTCCACGGCCGCGGACGTCTTGAATGATGACAATAAACCCGGCTCGTGCAAAGTATTCAGGTTGTGCATACACTACAGTGGATGCAATCTCGCGTCCGTAGGGCTGACGCATTAACAATACTGGTTGCGCCTGTTCACTGGGGACTCGGTAGATGTCGCTGCTAAGTTGAGTGCCATCGGATAGCACCATACTTACATTGCGCTCCACCGAGACGTCGTAGTCTTGTGAATTCATTTTAAATAGATCGGCCAGGGCCTGCGAACGCAGGCCCTGTGCCGTGGTCGTTATGAAGCTGTGTGCTTCAGGGTAGTTTGCTTACTGACATCGTTATCGGCGGTGCTGCGTTCTGAGCTGGTAGGGAGAAGCCAGCACTGCCAGGCGATTGATGTTTAAACTTCTGCAGTCGCGAGTGGGTTATGTTTGTATGAGGCCATCTTGCCTGGGTTCATTAGACCCTTGGGATCGGCGAGATCTTTCAGCGCTTGCTTTTCCGACAGGTCGGGATGTGCGCCGCCTCCTTCCATCGTGTAGGTGTGTGGATTGGCCACAGCCACACCAATGGATTCGCAGTAGGCGATGATTTCGTTGAGTCGTTCTTCACTTGTGTAGCGAATCAATGGAATGCCCCCGATGGAAACGCCCGGCTTTTCGGTTCTGAATTTTGAATTACCGAGTGTCATTTCAATGTGTATCAATACTTCGTCGCCGTACTTATCTTTCAGCTTCTTGAAGTTGCCATTGAAGTCCTCGCCAAACCCGCACTGCAAATAGGTGATGCTCGGGTCGGCTTTAATCGCCCAGAGTGTGGTATGGTTCCATGTGTAGTCGGTGATGAACGGTGGCTTGGGGGGATTGCCAAATGGCTTGGAGAAAACATGTTCAATGCCCGCTGCCTTGGCCGAGGCGATAACTTTTTCCGCGCAGGCTTCGTCCACCATGAAGAAGGTGGTGTGCTTGTCCGCAGGTATATGCTTTCTGAGTGGTTTGAAGAAATTGGAGATCGGATTTTCAAACACGGATACCAAGCGCTTTGGAATGCTGTCGTCGCAGGCAACTTCGTAGGACCAGTCGAGCAGTTCCTGCCAGTCGTCGTGCACGAAGATTAGCTGCTCCCATGGGAACGCTTGAGCTAGGCGCATTTCAACTTCGACCATGATGCCAGTGGTGCCATAGGTATGGAGCGCTTTAATGGCATCGCGCTCTTCCAGCTTAATAAACTTTGGCTCGGCCTCCATGGTCATGATTGTGACCGATTTTACATTGTCCTTGTAGGCGATGCCGCCGTTCCTGATCGAACCGATACCCCCCGAGCCTCCACAGAGGAAGCCACCGATGGTACTGATGATCCAGGTCGAAGGCATGCAGGGCATTTCGTAGCCTTTTTCGCGGGCCGCGATCTCGATCTTGCGAATGGTCGCGCCCACTTCTGCATGCACGACGCCATCCACACTGAAGATGGTATTCATGCCTGAGATGTCGATGACCGCGCCGCCGTAGAGCGGGATTAGTTGGCCGTAGTTGCCGGAGCCACCGCCGCGTACGACGAGTGGAATGTTGTGCTCATAGAGGTAGGCGACTGCTTCTTTCAGTTGCTCTTTGCTTTTGACCAGCAAGGCCACTTCAGCGCGCTTGTCTTCAAGCATCTCCTTTAATACGGGGGAATACCAGTAGAAGTCCTTTGAGTATTTTTCGGTCTTTTTGCCGGTAATTACTTGGTCTTCACCTAGAATCGCTTGCAGCGCTTCTAGGTTTTCAGTCGTGACTGTGGTACTGGTTATTGGTGTCGAATCAATTGTCATTCTGTGCTCTTAGCATAATCATTGCCATTCGGGTGCACTGTGCTCGATTTTTTTATATTGTGGTTTTGTCGGATGCGAATCGCTCGGATAAAAATGAATTTCTGCGGTGCGCTGGTATGCACTATGCTAAGCGGTGGCATGCTATCTATTCATCTATTTAATCGATTGTGGCGTGTACGTGCATTCGTTCTTCCACTACTGTTGCCGTCGCTGCTTGTGTTGCTGTTGCCTGTCAGGGTGCAGGCCGCTTATGTTGATAAGGCTGATCTGACGGGTGATTTAATTGTGGAATTAGCCAGTGACCCTGCGCAGGATTTTGTCATACAGCGGGATGCGCTTTATGATATGGGGGTGAAGACTGAAGCGGTATATATTCCGTATCTGGATAGGCATATTCAGTGCACAGTCTTGCCGTTGTCGGCCTTGTTGGAGCAGTATCCTGAGTTCGATGCAGCATTTGCGTATTGTTACGATGGATACATATCTTATTACACGTCTGTGTTTATTGAAGAGTATGATCCTTATGTTGTGCTAGATTTCGAGGGGAATGAAAAAGGGGATATGCAGCTTGATGGCGCGCCTGATATGGGCCCATTTTATATTACTTTTGCGAAACAGTTGACTGCGGGATCGCAGGAGCTGCTCGACCCTGCGAATAAGCGGCCATTTGGTGTGTATAAGCTAAAGCTGGGCACTAAGCAGAGTTTAGTCGGGCCTTTATTTGAGGCACCCTTCGACACGATGGATGCGAGCGCTCAAGCGGGGCGTGAGATCTGGATGAATAATTGCATGAGCTGCCATTCCTGGGATCCTGTGGGGCCCGGTGGTAACCTTTCGAATCGAATTGTGAAAATTGTTTCGATGCACGCGAAATATAATAAACAATATTTTCACGACTTTGTGAAAGACCCTCAAGTGACGATGCCAGATTCAAAAATGCCGAAGCATCCCCACTATAGCGATGAAACCATTGAGCAAATCCGCCAATTCCTGACCCATGTTCCCAATTAATAAATTTGAATTTTTCGGTGCCGCGCTTGCGTTGAGCACTTCACTTTTTTGTAGTTGCGCCTCTTCTGAAAAAAGCGCCAACAGCTCCGCAGTTGCTTCGGTCTCTGAATTAACACCGGTACGCGTGCAGTTGGACTGGATTTATAATGCACAGTTTGCAGGCCTGTTTCAGGCGGTCGAGCAGGGGTATTATGCCGATGTTGGCTTCGAGGTCAGTATCCTGCCGGGTGTCGGCGCGGATGAGATTAAGCTGGGCGATACGCGTGAGCCAGTCTTTAGCTTCGGTTCGACCGAGAGCAATGTGCTGATTGGCAAAGTCGCCGAAGGGGCGGATGCGGTTGCGATCGGTGCGATGTTTCAAGATAGTCCGATGGGCTGGATGTATTTGAAAGAGGGGCCCATCGAATCCTTTGAGGATTTGGTCAAGGTGCGCGTGGGCATTCATGCCGATGGTGCGCGAGTCATCGCTCTGCTGCTGGAGCAGCAGGGGGTGGATGCCAGTGAGCTGGAGACTTTTGCCGCTAGCTATGATCCTCAGCAGCTCTTAGATGGTAAGGCCGATGCGTTACAATGTTACTATATCGATGAGTTTGTGAAACTGGAGCAAATGGTCGGCGATCGTGCGGGGGTTTTTCTGGCGCGTGACTATGGCTACCGTGCGTATTCGCAAGTGATGTACACCTCCGGACTGACGGCTACGGAGCATCCGCAAGTTGTGGCAGATTTTTTAGCCGCGACCAAGCGCGGATGGGAATATGCCTTCGCGCATCAGGAAGCCACGATTGATTTGATTCTTTCGAAGTATAATCCACAGCTCGAGCGTGACTATCAGATTCGTTCGCTGGCAAAAGTTGAGGAGTTGATGGTGCCTGAGCCAGGAGCCTTATTCCGTCCGATGGACCCCGAAGTCTTGAAGGCAGGCCAAGCGCACTTGTTGAAATATGATTTGATTCCAGATGCAGTCGATATCGATGCGCTCTTGGTGCAACAATACCTCCCTTAATGATCCCCAATGACTGAAAGTATTTTAAAAAATGCGCGTATTCCGCGCAGTCTCTCACCTTTTCCTCAAGGAGAAAGTGTACTCGTTGATTGTGATATCCGCATACAGGATGGCTTGATCACAGCTGTCGATCCCGCTGGTTCAGGCCATGCCAGTGAAGCAGCCTCGGTGAATGACTTGCAGGGGCGCATTGTGATGCCCGGCTTCTTGGATGCCCACGTGCATATTGATAAGGCCTTTACCTGGGATCGTGCACCTAATGTGCGTGGCGAGTTCTGGGATGCGATTGAATTGCTCAGTAAGGATAAGGAGAATTGGACCGCCGAAGATCTCTATCGGCGCGGGACTTTTGCGCTTCGTTGTGCTGAGGCGCACGGAAGCGTGGCGCTACGCACCCACGTCGATACGGGGCTGGATTGGGGCGAGGTCAGTCATGATGCCATGCAAGCCCTACGCGAAGAGTGGGCGGGCCGGATCGATTTACAGACAGTCAGTCTGTGTGGGATCGAGTCCTACCAGGAACCTGCCGGTCGGCGCATTGCGGAGTGGACGCTGAAGCATCCGAATGCGCTGCTGGGAGGGATGCCGCAAATGAATCCGGACTTGGATAAACAGTTGCGCTACTTTTTCGATCTCGCAGCCGAGATGGGCGTGGGTGTTGATTTACATGTGGATGAAAATGGCAATGCCGAGGCGGAGTGTTTGCGGCATATTGCTCAGATTGTTTTGGAGAAAGAATTTCCTTACCCTGTCACTTGTGGCCATGTTTGTAGTTTGGCGGTGCAAGGTGCGGAGCGTGCGGCATCCACGATTGATCTGGTGCGGGAAGCCGGAGTGCAGATTATTTCGCTGCCACTGTGTAATTTGTATTTGCAAGGGCGCCCTACGGAGACGGGGCACCGCGGTACGCCGCGCTGGCGCGGGGTGACTCTTTTACATGAATTGCATGATGCTGGTGTGACGACGGCTTGCGCGAGCGATAATGTGCGGGACGCCTTTTACGCATGGGGTGATTTTGATATGTTTGAAGTCTTTACGCAGAGTATTCGTATCGCTCATCTTGATACAAAGCCTGCTGCGGCTTGTGCGATGGTGACTTCCGGACCAGCGGCGATTATGGGGCTTTCTCAATACGGTAAAATTGCAGTTGGCATGGATGCCCGAATGGTTGCTTTCGCGGCGAAGAGTTTTAATGAGTTACTTTCGCGCCCCAATCAAACACGCGAGTTGATCGGTTATCATTCAGATGCGAGCAGTGTGCCTGCATACGATGAGCTCTGATGCATTTGGTATACTTTTTATCTTTCGCGGCCTGAATGTGAACTTGGCTTTGATTTTGCTAAGAGGTCTGCATGATACTGATTCGACTATCTAAAATTGCGCTCGTACTCTCGGTTGCGTTCTTCCTATTCCTTGTAGTCCTTAATAATATTACTGACTACGGATCCAACTATCTCTTCGTTGAGAACGTGCTCGGCATGACGACTGTCTTTGAGGGGAATCAACTGATGTGGCGTGCGATTGACTCGCCTGCGATTCATACCATCTTTTACTTCTCAATCATTCTCTGGGAAGCATCCGCGATGTGCCTCTGTATCTTTGGCGGCTTTCAGTTATTCAAGCGCTTGAAGGGGACTAAGGCCGAATTTGAAAGTGCTAAGCAATTCGCGATCGCGGGTTTGGTTTTGAGCATGTTACAGTGGTTTATCGCATTTATTACTGTGGGCGGTGAGTGGTTTACCATGTGGCAATCTCCGAGCTGGAATGGGCAGGACGCCGCTTTTCGCATGTTTGCCTGTATCGGCATCGTCATGCTGTTTCTTTATCTGCCCGAGTTCGGGGAAGAGTCAGAAAGCTAGGCACGCGCCATGCATTATCAGGATTGTATTGTTTTTCACGGACCCGAAATGGCTCCGATGCGTTGCGCGTCTTTCCGTGCGGAGGGGGACCGAATCGTTGAGATGGACCTCATCGAGCCGGTGCAGCGCATTGAGCATGGAGCGATTGTGATCATTCCCGGCTTGGTGAATGCGCATACGCACATGGGCGACAGCTTTATTCCAGATGGCGCGACTGGCTTGACCTTGGAAGAGGGCTTCTTTCGGCCAGATGGTTTCAAGTATCGCGAGATTGCGAAGTTGGATCGCGCGTCGCATGTAGACTTCATTAGCGATGCGCTTAGCTACATGGCATGCAGTGGCACGGTGGCGCATTTTGATTTCCGAGAGCAGGGAGCCGAGGGCGCGACACGCTTAAGAGAAGCCAGTGATCGCACGGGTGTGCGGTCAGTCATCCTCGGGCAGTTTGATAGTGTACCTTTTGATCTCGCAGCTTTGACTCGCAACACGGCCGATTTCGATGCTACGGCAATGAATGAGTTACGTGAGCTATTGGAAGTCGCCGATGGTTTCTCCGAGAGTACGATGAACGACCTGACCGATCCCGCGTGGCAGAGCGTGCGCAATTTAACCCATGCCATGGGCAAAGCGCGTGCGGTGCATTGTTTGGAGAATGAGGGCTACCGTGAGCTTTCATTGCAGCGGACGCAGCGTGGGGACTTGATTCAAGCAATCGAGTTGTACCAACCGGATCTGATTGTGCATCTAACAGTCGCCAATGACGCCGAGATACAATTGCTGGCAGATTCTGGAATCACTGCGGTGTTGAACCCACGTGCCAATGCGAACCTTGGGCTGCCGCTACCGCCTGTAGCAGAATTAATGGATGCGGGCGTGAACCTATTGTTAGGCACTGATAATGGCCTGCTGAACAGTCCCAGCATGTTGGCTGAACTTGATTTTACCTATAAGCTCGCCAAGAGCCAATATGGTGATGCGCTGCGCCCCGATCCGGCAGAAATTTTAAAAATGGCCACTTCCAATGTCTCTAAAACACGCTGGGGACAAGAACTGCCGGGCGCACTCGAGCTGGGGAGTGTCGCCAATTTTACGGTCTTAGATTTTAATCAAACGCATCTGCGACGAAGTGCACACCTCGTCGCTTCTGTGCTCACCCGTGTCACTCCCGAAGACGTGCTACAAACTGTGCGCGCCGGGAAAGTGATCTACCAACACAATTAATATGAAACATTACCTTTATGAAGGAAACGACGACTTCGCCTGGCATGCCAGGCGCTGGCCGCAATTTGATGAATACGCATCGCCCGAGCAAACGCTTGTGATACTACCCGTTTACTCGATTGCCGACTGGTGCATGGGGCGTCCCATGGATTCGGAGGAAGTCGTGGGCTCAGTCGTCTTAGACCAGGCACTGGAAGCGACGCGTGAGGAATTGACGGCTTTAGTGCTACCACCGATTCGTTTCACGCCGCGCCAGTCGGTCGGCACGCAATTTCACTTAGACATTGAGCTCGCGCATCAGATGATAATCGAGACGATTCGCTCGGCGGCAGTGCCTGGCTTTAAGCGCTTTGTTTTGTTCAACACCAGTCCATTTCTTGAAGAGTGGATTGATGTAGCCGCGCGTGATCTGCGGGTGGTGCATGATTTGCAGATTTTCTGTGTCAATCTCTCTGGTGTCGGTCTCGACTTCCATCCCATCCGTGGTGGCGATCTCAGTGGTCTCGATTCGATTCTGACTGAAGTGCTCGGCGAGGCGGCAGAGCCATCCGATGCGCAGCTAGCTCAGACGCTGGACGCGATTCCACGATCCGTGGTGAAAACAAATGATCCATTGGGTGCACATCCCGAAGGTGCTTCGGTGCTTTTGGGCGAAGTGGTTGAATCGACTGCGCGCTTGTTGCGCGAAATCGATACGCACGCGCCCTTGCAAGATTATGCTTTGAATAAGGAGGAAACAGAATGAGTTGGCCCAGTTATAGAAACCGTTATTTGCCTGCGATGACACGTGGGGCAATCGATACATTGCCGAATAAGGACAAAGCCTTTGTAGTCTTGCCAACTGGAGCGATTGAGCAACATGGTCCGCAACTACCTGTAGGTGTGGATGCACTGCTCGGCCAGATTTATCTAGACCGAGCGATTCCACTGCTGGCAGAAGATGCCCCCGTCTATGTGGCTCCGCCGATTCAGGCTGCCAAAAGTAATGAGCATACCGGATATCCAGGCACCTTGATACTGCACCGCGAATCGCTACGACAATTGATTGTGTCTGCGGGACGTCAGCTTTCGGAGTGGGGATTCAAGCGTATGGGCGTTTTGAATACGCACGGTGGCAATATCTCAGTGATTAAAAGTGCACTGCGTGAGTTGAGTTTAGACTATGGCATGGAAGTGCAAGTGCTCTCCTCTCCCTACGAAATTGATATCTGTGCACGTGAGCGCGCCTACGGCATACATGCCAATGAGGTCGAGTCTTCGCTGATGTATGCGACCACCCCTGATATGGTGGACCCCGCGTCCGCTACCTGCTGCTGGACGGGAACTCTGGACGATCCTAAGATCTTAAAATCTGAATTCGCACCCGCGACCTACGCTTGGAAGACTTTAGATATATCACGTTCCGGAGTGGTGGGCGATGCCACCGTGGCCACCCGCGAGAAGGGCGAGCTCTGGATCTCACGCGCCGCCGAGGCCCTCGCCGCGCGACTCACCGAATTAGTCAGTTAAACTGAAGACCTCATTATAAAACCTATGAAACCTAGCATCACACGCACTGCAGTCCTGCTCGCTCTAGCGACAGGATCCATCGTTCACGCCTACCAGGTCCGCTCCGATATGATCCTCACTATGGCGGATGGGCAGGCGACGGTGATTGATGGTTATATGGAAGTCGGCGAAGATGGTCGCATCGTCGCGATCGAGGCGGGTGAGCCACCGGCATCTTCCTCCGAGGAGATCGTCGACGCGCGTGGGCGTATTGTGATGCCCGGTTTTGTTTCGGGGCACAATCACTTGTGGCAAAGTGCCTTTCGTGGACTTGGCGCGGATCAAGAACTCTATGGCTGGCTGAAGAGTCTACATTGGACCTTCGGCCGGCATTTTGAGACCGGCGACATGTATGCCTTTACCTTGCATGGAGCTCTCGATCAGATGGTCAATGGCATCACCACTACGCTGAATCATTCGCAAACAATCGCTCCCAGCTATGAGGATTATATGGAGCAATTTGCGGCAGAGGTGGATGCCGGACAGCATTTCATCTACAGCTATGTGCTCGATTCCGATGAGCCCGATGTTGAGGCTCGTAAAGCAAAACTGGTCGATTTGATTGCAGAGACCGAGGCTCTGCCCGACGGGCATCCGTGTCTGGGTTTTGGCTTACATGGAGTGGGCATTTATCGCGGCGCCGATAAAATGAGTGAAGAAGTCTCCGTGGCTAAAGAGTTGGGGCTTGATATGCAGGTTCACTACCTGGAAGAGAAAGCAGAATCACTTAAATCCGGACAATCTAACTTCCAGGTGATGAAAGAGGGAGGTGCCGTCTGGGATGGCCTGGTATATGCTCACTTTATACATGTGACGGATGAGATCCTTAATGTGTCGGCTGCGGCAGGTGCGAAGATGATCTGGAATCCACTTTCGAACGGACGTTTGGCTTCAGGCCTGGCGGATGTTCCACGTTATATAGATCAGGGGTTGCAAGTCGGCCTGGGGGTGGATGGCGCCGCCAGCGCCGACATTGCGGATCCCTTTCAGAATATGCGAATGGGCATGTATGCACTCCGTATGCGTGATTCCGATGCCGGAATCATGAGCTGTTATCAGATCTTAGAGATGCATACCTTGAAGACGGCCGAAGTGCTGGAAGTTGAGGATCAAGTCGGCAGTTTGGCACCGGGCAAGTATGCGGACTTTTTAATCATCGATCCCGTTTCTCCGGTCTTTGACCCATACGCTACTTTAGTTTTTGCCAGTGATGCTTCGAATATTGAGAGCGTTTGGGTGCGCGGTGTGAAGCAAGTGGAAGCCGGTGAAGTCTTGAAACATGATCTGCCCGAATTGCGTACTGAGGTCGCAGAACGCGTGGCACGTATCGCAGCGGCAGCGAAGAATACCAAGCCTGAAGATCACATGTAGGCGTGAGTCATTTTTCACATTACACTCTTTAAGTCGCATTGACTGTTTTGTTTCAAATAACTGTAAGATTTTGATTTGTATTAATATTTAAGTCTAATTACGTATTTAGATCGAAATGAACCCGCAAGCCAACCAATAGCATGTGTGCCAGTGATGCCATTTTGAAAGGAAACGCATACAACAGCTCCTCGTGGATGAACCCTCCGTGTTGTCGATTCACTGTTTCGTTTCTGTCGAATCGCAGAAGATCGCAGGAGCGTAGTCTTCAACGGCGTATTCGATTTTCACGCTCAATGAGATTGATCTTTAGATGAAGTAAAGTTGACTGATAGCACCCAAGCACAATGCCCGCCTCGAGAGTGCTTGTCCCTGTAAACCGATGCGAACCAACGAAACCCAATCCGCAGCCCGCATGCCGACTCCGGTATGGATGCGACCATTGCAGCTATGTGCGGGAGTTTCTCTCAAGCAACATTCCAATTGGCAAGGTAAGTCTGCGCCGGGCGCGTTCAGCGATCCGTGGGAAGTGCAGTATGATTACGAAGACAATCTCCTTCTCAGCGAGCGCCGCTTCCGTGTGAATGACAGCTATAACGCACGCCAAACCAAGACGCTCAACCGTCGCCTCGACAATAGCACCCCGTATCGTGATCCCCGCGGACGCCTTCTCCGCAATGTGCAAACCGCCAACGGGCAACCGCTTCTCAATGAAACCCTCGCCTGGTCGGACGATTCCAAGTTGGGAGCCTACAGCCTCGCGCGCGGCGCAGGCACTGGCAGTGCGTGGGACGACTTTACCGACAGCCGCAGCCACACCTACGACCCCGACAATCGCCGACTCGAAACTGAAAGTTTCTTGCCAAGCCCCGGCGGCAGCACCCGCACTTTCAATTACGACTTCGATAGCGACGATCTCGGCGTCCGCGTCAAAGCCGCGCTCGACAATCCTGCCAATACCGCATGGGAAGTTTCCGATCCCGACACCGCTGGCCTCGACGCTTTCATGCGTATTGTGGCTGAAACCGCCCAGCCCGAGGAGCGCAGCTTCACCGTCAGCGGCAGCAGCACCGGCCCCGGCATTTTCGAACTGTTCCTCGGCGAAGGAGCCAGCCCATCGACCTTTGAGTTTTTGCAGACTATTGATCCGGATGTGGATTACGGCGACGGCACTTGGAGTATTCCACTCACACTCGAAGCCGGGCAATACACCCTCGAAGCACGTGGCACGCACTTGCATCCCGATTCCAGCTATCAGGCGACTGACAGCAGCACTTTCACGGTGGCCGCGCCCGATCCCGCCAGTATCACGACGACCTACGATGCTCACGGGCGGGTCGAAACTCGCAGTTGGGCGAGTGGCGATGTCGTGCAAACCTTCAGCTGGGATGGACAAGGTCACTTGCTCTCTATCACCCAAGTTGACAGCGGAACCACTGAAACAGTAGGCAGCTACATCTGGACTGCACAATATGACGGCTTCGGACGTCGTTTCCAGACCGATTACTCGCCCGAAGGAGCCAACGCGATCACGATCGAAAAGAACCGAATCAAAACATGGTTCGATCCTCAGGTCGAATATATGGTCGCCGCCGTCGAGCATCACGGCAAACGGGAATGGATGGTGCACGGTCCCGACTTGGATACTGGCTACGGATCTTTCCAAGGGCTTGGCGGTCTGGAAGCTTTGGTGGACGAAGTCACTGGTAAAACGACGCCGATTATCGACACGGTTCACGGACACGTCGTCGCCACCATCGACCTCGGCGTCATCGCCAACGCAGCTGACGATACACTCATTTACAAAGAGCAGCAGTTCGGCGGATATGGCCCATTGCCCGGATCACAGCAACAGCCGCTCGAAGTCACCGAAAGCTTGGCTGAATCTCTCGGCTGGCAAACTCGCTGCATTGATCCGACTAGCTTCTTCAGTATGGGGGCGCGTAGTTATGATCCGCTTAGCGGACGCTTTCTTTCCGCGGATTCATTCGGACATGGTGCGACGCCTGATCTCTACAGTTACGCCGGAGGCGATCCAATCAACTTTGTCGATCCGACGGGACGGAAGCGCCAAGAAGGCATTGATCCGACTGGGAAAGACCCGAATCACGACCAAGAAAATTCTGGTATAGGAGATCATCTACCCGGTGGAGCAATTGGTCTTGGAGATGAGCTTAATTTAACCGGTGATTTAAGGGATGAATACATACAGCGAGCCCGTGAACTGGCCCCAAGTGATGTCGAAGGACGTAATGCTTTAAAGACTGAAATGAGGCAGAGGCAAACTGCCTACGGTAAAGCCGCGACAAATCAGATATTAAAGCAGAGAAGCCAAGAAGGGCATGTTTCGACTAATAGTAATGCTACTAGAACGAATTCTGCTGTGAATAGTAAAGCAGCACTGCTCAAAAATGGAGGTAAAGTGCTTGGGGTTGCTGGGGTGGCTGTTGAAGTTGTTAATGTTGCTACCGCACCTGAAGGAGAAAAGGGGCAAGAAGCGGCACGAGCAACTGGTCGAATCGCGGGAGGGTTGGCAGGTGCAAAGCTGTTGGCTCCAGCAGGTGCAGCTGGAGGTCCATGGGGTGTCGCAGGCGCAGCATTTATTGGCGGCGTAGGCGGATCTATTGGCGGGGAGAGCTTTGTTGATGCTATAATCAACAACGAGGGAACTGGAAAGCCATATCGTCACGAACCGACATACTGTTTTGTTGCTGGAACTAAGATCATAATGTGGGATGAGACCGTTAAGAATATTGAAGATTTATCTGTTGGTGATACCGTTCTCTCGTGGGATGAGGAAGGCCTTCATCTAGTTGCTGGGCAAGTAGTAGAATTGTTCAGCCCAGTGCATCACAATTTTGCTTTGTTAACATTTGAAGGTTCTCATACTAAAAATACTCTTGATCACCCATTCTATGTTAAGGGCAAGGGATGGTGTTCAGTTCTACCTGATTTAACTAAAACTCGATACCGCGTATTTGATGATACGGAGATTTCGAAGTTAGAAGCTGGTGATGTTTGCTACATGTTAGTCGATGGAAAGCTAGAGGAAAGCAGCATAACCTCTATCGTAGTTGAGGAGGAAACCTTGCAAACATACAACTTTAGAGTAAATAAGTATCATACTTATTTCGCGAATTTTATACTCGTTCACAATAAATAATAATCAAAAATTGATGGCTCATAAACACATGGACGAAGTTATTCTTTTAGCTGAATATACAACTTCAGAGGGGCCAATGATTGATGATCATTTCATCTATGCCCTCTTTTCTGATGGCAGAGATAAGAGCTTTCCTGTCGAGGATCTTGATAAGCCAAGCTCCGAAGTAAAAGCAATCGAAGAAGCTCTTGATATTCCCATCGAATGTAAGCTATGCAATCGGACTGACTTTTGCAGTAGAGCAATATACCCCCGCGAATTATCTGAATCGGAAATTTTTCAGATTGTTAAAAAAGAAAAGAATAATTCGTTTCTTCAACGAGTGCTGTCAATTGTTGGAACTGAAGTTGCGTTCACAGAGGAAGTAATGGATCTATTGCGCTGTAAAGGGATAATTGACCAAGATGGCTATGCCCGCCCTAGGCTTTAAGGCTTCGCGAAGGGGTCATTTCTATCCGTCGATCAACTACAGAACTCAGCAACAGGCGTCCACTCGCCTCGCGGCTCTCCCTCTTGAAAGAAGGCACAGGCCAACCATAAGCACGGGGACAGATCGCATGCCAAAACGGATGAAAAGATGTAGTTTGATGCAGCTCCTTCGCGAGAGAAGTTCTGTTGTTTTGGAGTCACCTAATCGCTTGATTCACTTTGAGCCCGAGGAGCTCATCGGCGGACACTTTGAAAATGTTGGCGAGCTTGATCAGCGTATCGGTTCGGATACTCGAAACCTTCCGTTCCCAAGTCAGCACGGTTTGCTGTGTCACGCCGAGCATCTGCGCGAGCTCAGTTTGCGAAATGCCGGCTTGCTCACGCGCTTGCATGATGCGTTCGCCGAGGGCGGTTCGCAGCTTGGTGGTGGGTCTTCCTTTGCTTGCCATGCCGCCATTATACGGCGGTTCCTCGAAAAATAGCATTTGAGATACAGAATTTGCTTGCACGATTACAGGCATAAATCTGTAATTGATTGCATCAAGATAAAAATGCCGAAAGGCCATTTTTGAACTTGACCGCCAAAACGCAAAAAAGGCCAGCGGCTCCGTCTGGAAAACTTAAGCCACTGACCTTTAACAATTAAAAAACTGTAGAACTATGAGTGAAGAAAACGACCCGAAAGGGCAAGATGAAACCGCTTCCGCTGTAGCGGAAAATCTCCTGACATATGCCGATCTGCTGACGCTTGAATGGGGCTTCGCCGACAAGATCGAGGAATGGATCTGGCGAAACGACGGCGAAACCGACGACTCGATTGAAAAGAAGCCACCAGGCCAACCATAAGCACGGGAACAGATCGGGAGCCTCGATGGGGTCGAACGCAAAATATAAAGATCCTTTGCCGCCTTCCGCATCCACAAACCAATGCCGTTCGCTCCGTCCTCTGGATCGAATTTGTTCGTCAATCCGCCCAAAGGGCACCCGCTTCCCTCATCCCTTCGCGCCGCCAATAGGGACATGTCGTTATGTTTGCAATCGCTCATCTCCATTCGTTGTTCAATCAACGACAACTTGCGGGGTCAGCTCAACGACAACTGACGGGGAACTGACGGGGTCGGGCGATCTGTCTCGCGCCTGCCGATAGCTCCAATCCCTAGGATTGAAGATACGTGGCCTCGGTTCTTCGAACCGGGGAGTGTCGGTCGGGCAATCTGTTTTGCTGCACAGGGCTGTGTCCTCTGGTGCCTGATTCCTTCTTTACGGCTTTTCGTTTTATACCTTGGCCGGATGCTCTGGCTGGAGCTCTTTGGACCAGATTTCTTCACCGATTCGATTAAAGTGACGCACGGTCAGTGCTTGCGTCTTACCATCGATTTCCATTTCTCCGAAAAACTGGAGGCCGGCCGATGGTGGGGTAAAGGGGGCCATGCCCTCGGGGATGCCGGTGAATTTGACCTCGGGGCCGAAGGTGCCATCGAGTGGGTTGGGGCCGAAGTTACCTGCATGCAAGGGGCCGCTGACAAATTCCCAGAAGGGCTTGAAGTCTTTGAAGCTGGCCTTGGCGGGATTGTAATAGTGTGACGCGCAGTAGTGAACGTCGGCGGTAATGAAGTGCACGTTGGTGATGTCTTCGCGCGCGATACTATGGAACAGGTCGGCGAGTTCGAGTTCGCGTCCGAGTGGTGCGCCGTCGTCTCCGTTGGCGCCGTTTTCGTAGATCTCTTTGCCCCATTCGGCGACGACTAGGCCGATCGGCATGTCACTACAAATAATCTTCCATGTGGCCTTCGAGGCTTTGAGCTCTGCTTTGAGCCACTTGAGTTGGTCGGCACCTAAGAAGGCAGTGTCTGCGCTTTGACTGGTTTGGTGGTTATAGGTATTCGGGCCGCGGTAACTGCGTAGGTCGATCACGAATAGATCTAAGAGTGGACCACGGCTAATTTTGCGGTAAATGCGGCCGGGATCCGTGTCGTGAGGACGGATGGGATTGCAGTTGAAGAAGGCGGTCTTGGCGTTGTGTGCGAGCTGCTTGACATCCTTTAGCGTATAGCGGTCGTCATCGAGTATTTCTTGCGGATACCAGTTGTTGACGACTTCGTGGTCATCCCACTGCTGGATCATCGGCACTTCGGCTTGTAAGGCTCGTAGGTGATCGTCTTGTGAATTGTAGTAGAAGTTTTGTCGAAAGTCGTCGGTGGATTCGGCGACGCGTGTTTTGGCTTCCACCAGTTGATTGCGCCAGATGCTGCCGTCGTCGAGTGTGACTTCGGAGGACATCGGGTTGTCGGCGTAGATCAAGTCGCCTGAGTTGACGAAGAAGTCCGGCTTGCGTGCGCGGATGGAGGCAAAGGTGAGCATGCCTCCGTGGGCGGGATCGATGCCGAAGCCTTGTCCTGCGGTGTCGGCCGACCAGCAGAAGCGCACATCGCAGGCTTCAGTGGGCGCTGTCTTAAATTGTCCACTGCAGCGCTCGCTGCGCAGTTTGGGATCTTTCAAGGATTGAAAATGAACGCGGTAGAAGTAGCGGGTGTTGGGCAACAAACGCCTGACTAGAGTGTGCGCGTTATAATCCGTTTGTTGCAGTGCGTGCCCCCCTTTGAGTGTTTCAACTTTTGAGAAATCGGGCAGGGTGCTGAGCTCGACCCACATCTGAGCGCTCTGATTTGTTTTCGACCAGAGCACGGCACTGGTCGTATCGACATCACCACTGGCGGCTCCATGCTTGAGTTGTGGGCGTAGTTTATCTGAGCCGAGTATCGCCGGCCCTTGACCGAAGGCTGACCAGGGAGAGAGGGCGATGCTTGCGGACACGCCAATCAGGCTGTTTTTTATGAAATGTCGTCGATTCATGGGCCTTTGGGGCTTGCCTTCTTATTGTAGTAGATGACTGCTTGTGGATTGTCAGAAAGTAGTGAGAATACAAATACGATCGGACAGAGCGCGGAGCAGGCGATGATGGCGATCGAGAAAGCGTCGGTTAGCTCGTAGCAGAGTCCGAACAAGTAAGGGCCGAGTGCACTGGTGACGATCATGACGCCCGTGACCCAGCCATTGATGGCGCCCAAATTTTTGCGGCCGTAGAAGCGCGCCCATGGAACATTAACCAGAACGCCAAAGGAGCCCCAGGCGCAGCCGCTGCCCACGATGAAGCACCAGCGCCAAAAAACGTCGTCTAGCTGGTAAGCCCCGGCCAGTGAGAGCAGCTGAGCGATCACCATAAAGCTCAGCACATGCTTCATTTTTAAGCGTTCTGCATAGCTGCCGACGAGTATGGTGGTGCCGATGTGAAAAATCGAAGAGGGTAGGAAGACGCCCACAGCAGATTCGCGAGTCATGCCCAGCGAGTCACCAAGCCCAATGATATGGAATGATATACCAGTGCCGATCAAACCATTCAGTGCCAAGCCGGCGACAAAATACCAGAATGTGCTGGTGCGCAGTGCTTCCGGAGCGGTAAATTCTTTGACGATCGGCACTCTGATTTTACTGTCTTTGCGTTTGGAAGTCGACTGCTCCACTTCGACGCCACAGGCCTCTGGGCTGTCGCGAAAGAAGACGTAGGCCATTGTTGTCATGCCAAAGATGAAAATGCAGCCCAAAGTGATCCATGTGCGTTGCCATCCGAGTGAAATCACAAATCCGTTCAGGAGTAAGGGGGCGGTCGAGAAGCTGAGCGAGAGCATGGTGCCATTGATGGCAGCGGCCCAACCACGCTTACCTTCGAACCATCGAAAGACCATGGAGCGGCAAGTCGTCATTGAGAAACTGACACCCATCAAGCGAATGCCGGCAAAGGAAATAAATATCAGGATAAAGGCGTAGGGGACCGAGCTCGTCTCCGCGCTCGGAAACATGGAGTATATTTGCCCGATGTAGCCGGTAAAGAGTAGGATGAGTCCCAGGCCGAGATAACTCAGGCAGCCCATGACTCGTGCGCCCCAGCGATCAATAAAGCGGCCAGCAACAGGCGCACATACGCCTGCGGCGATGGTGCCGAGCGTGTAAGCGAGCGCAAAACGGCTACGCTCAAGGTCCAGTGCGCCGATCATATCGTCGACAAAGACACTCATGCCCGGTGGGCTGCCTGGCACGGCAGAAATCATGCCGAGTGTGCCCACGACTAAAATGACCCAGCCGTAGTAGCCGGGCCATTTCTTAATATCGAAAGGGCGATTGGGGTTGAAAGGGCGAAAATCCATAACAGCGAGAGAGCACTTACTCAGCCGCAATGCAAATCACTGCGAGAATGTTTTGCAATTATTACGCCCAGTTTTGTGCCGGAGTAGAATTCTAATTGAGCTCTACTGTAACCTGAATTTCCACTGTGGCGTTATTGGGAAGCCCGGCGACCGACACCGCTGCGCGAGCATGCTTGCCAGCTTCTCCGAAGACGGCTTCGAAGAGATCCGAAGCACCATTGATCACCGATGGGCTCTTGCCGTAAGCGGGAATGGCACTGACATAGCCGCCCACATACAAGAACTGTTTGACTGCATCGAGTGTGCCTGTGATGTCGCGAATGGTTGCGAGCACATTCAAGGCGCACATTTTGGCGGCGGCATAGCCCTCGTCCAGGTCGCGGGTGTCACCGATTTGGCCCTGCCACTTTTCGCCGGTGGAACTAAAACTAATGACTCCAGCGAGTATCAACATGTTACCCATGCGGCGGTGTGTTAGGTAGTTGCCGCCCGGTGTGGGTGCGGTGGGGAGAGTGATGCCGAGTTCGGCAAGTTTAGCTTCGGCGCTCATGGTTTGCTTAGCTTTGAGAGACGGTGACGGTGACTAGTTCGATCGGTGCAGCCGCATAGGCCGCTTGAAACGCTTCCAAGCTGGAAGTGGCTGTTTTAGGCACACGACGGTAAGGCACTTTGAATACGACGGTCGGCTCGTCCAGTGGATAGGGGCTCAGTACGTAATGGTTATCGCCCTTGGGAATGAACTCGATTTCGGTCTCGCTGCCATCGCGCCGTGGGTGCGCGTGCTGCAGTTTGCTAGGCTTGGAGAATGCGACACCGACGTGGAGCGAGAAGCTGTCGCAAGCCTGCAGGAATTTAAATCCTGCGAGCAGGCACTCGTCTGTGAGGTAGGGGGCGATGTCGTCTTGTAACATCAGCCGCGCCTTGAGTTCCTCTTGTCGATTAATTTGTCCGTCGATGAATGCCTTGTGAAAGGCGAGATCTTCATCGTTCAATGTGGAGAGGTCTGCCTGAACTGTAAGCAGATTGACCGTGTGCATTGAGATCAAGATGGCCGAATAGGGGTCACGCAGTGCGGCGACTTCGGTCGCTTGGCCACGCACACCTAGATAGTCGTGCAGATCAATTTCCTCGAATGCATCATAAGTGCCCACCAGCTCTTCGGAGAAGGCGCTGGGGTTCATCTCATGCGTGAGGAGTGGCAATGCATCGCGGTCATTCCAACTGTCGTCGTGACGTGCGGTGGCATCCAATATGTGGGTGAAAGGCTTAGGCGGTGCGAAGAAATCGTTCTTCCAATGCCGGGCAAATTCACCCGCGAGTGCGGCGTGGTCTGGATGGCTGAGCAAAAGCCAGTCGTTTTCCTGTTCAATGCGAATCATTTTATATATGTGCTCTTGGTCAGTTGTCGTTGTGCGCGATTAGATCTGTCCCTTGGATGCGCGGTTGGCGCTTTGCACGCGCTCTAGGAAATCCTCATAGCGAGGTCCTGGCTCGAGTAAGACGACTCGTTGCAGTAGTGTGACGGCAGGTGAGTAGTCGCGTAGTGAGATCAGCATGCGTGCATGTTGCACTAGTGCGTCGACGCGTGTCTCATCGACCTGTGCGGCTTGCTCATAGGAGAAGGCCGCGTCTTCGATGCGATCGAGTTCGCGTTGCAGGTTGCCCAAGGTCAATAGCGCCTGACCGTTCATCGGGTCTTCCGCGACCAGTGCTTCTAGGATTGTGGAAGCCTGTTCGGTTTCACCCAGGCCCATGGCTGCTTGTGCTTGGAGCGTGAGGAAGGTGGATTGTTCTTTCGGACTAAGGGAGTCGAGTCGGCTCTTGGTCTTATCCAAATAGGTGGAGGCTTCGTTCCATAGACGGCGGCTTGCGAAGCTATGTGCGGTGCGAATTAGACGTGCGGAACTGAGTGATTCTTGATCGGCGGCGAGGAGGTAATTCTCCAGTGCCATATCGGTCATGCCCTCATTGAGGTAGATATCGCCCAGCAGGCCTAAGGAGGCGCCGTCGGCATTGCCCAGGCGTTTCAGGATCTCCAGGTTGGCGCTGGCCTTGGCCATGTCGTCCTCGCTCAGGAAGGCGTTGGCCTGCCATTTCCAATAGTTTTGGTTTTGGCTGTCTTCCAGAATCATTTCTTCCAGCATGCCGGCAGATTCTTTGTAAAGGTTCAGATCCATTAAGCAGCGGAGCTTGCCTTGTTGCCACTGTAAGCTGTCGGGTGCGAAGAGCAGTGCATTATCGTAAGCAGTCAGTGCGCTCTTAGGCTTCTCTAGATTTAAATAAGCGAGTCCCAGCGGACCGTAGAGTGCGCCATCGGTGCCACCGAGTTCGAGGCCTTTCAGCAGAAAAGGAACCGCTTCTTCATAGCGACCTTCATTGACCATGACCAATGCCAGGTTTTTGTAGGCGCGATAGAAATTAGGAAACTTACGAATCGCAGTTTGGTAGGCGCGAATCGCATTGGACACTTGGCTTTCTTGAGCGTAGAGATTGCCCAGGGTGTAGTCGAGTGCCGCGCTGGATTCCTTGGTGATTGCGGAGCGCAATTGTTGAATCGCCGCGTTGGCGTTGTTTTGCATCAAGGGCACCAATTGCTTGAAAATGGTTTGCTCGTCGGCAGTGATTTTGGGCGTGATCGATGTGTCGAAGCCGTAGCTGCCGAGGAAGCGATTTTGAAATTCAGGATTGGTCCAGAGATTTTCGCTGAGTGGATAGTCTTGAGCGAGTAAGCCGCTGCTAAAAGGAGCAGCCATACTGGCGAGAATGGTAAGTAAGCGTGTGATTTTCATGAGCGCTCGTGGTTGAACAAAATGGATGATAAGAGTGGTTTAATTGATAGAGAATTTCATGGGCAGAACGAACACGGTGCGTGCAGGTTCGCCGTTCTTAGTCGGTGGCGTGTAGCGGAAGTCTTCGGCGGCTTGAATGGCGGGGCGTTCGAAAGCGCTATGTGTCGATGAAATGACGGATTGCACGTTCACGCGTCCAGTTTCGTCCAAGAGCACTTTCAGGCGAACGACGCCTTCGACCCGCTCACGCAGCAGATTCGGCGGATGCTTGGGGCGTCGGCCTTTTAGCATACGTGGCATCTCG
This sequence comes from Puniceicoccaceae bacterium, assembly GCA_002729725.1. GTDB lineage: Bacteria > Verrucomicrobiota > Verrucomicrobiia > Opitutales > Coraliomargaritaceae > Thalassobacterium > Thalassobacterium maritimum. The sequence goes on along the minus strand of PBYS01000124.1, from coordinate 5,658 downwards.
TCGAGATCAGAGATCTCGAAGGTCATGATTTCTGAGGCGGTATCCCCCGCGACATCGAAGCCAGCGACTGAGAACGCGTTGGAAAAGTCATCCCCCATGCCAGGGTTCAGTGCCATTTCCAGTTGTGCGAGATCTAAGGGAGGTGGTGGCTCCGATAGGTCTGGAGGGGGGGCTTCTTCGACCGGCGGTTCTTCCGGTGGTGGCTCCTCCGATGGCGGTGGCGGTGGCGGTGGCGGAGCCACGTCGATCGATCGCAGTGTGACTAGTTCGCGGGTTTGATTGCCGATGAACTGAGTAAAAGGAAAGAGGACGAAGATGCCAATCGTCAGGGCCGCCGCCGCGCTGATCACTCCAAGGCTTCGCGATGAAAACTTAGGTTTATCGGGGGCGGTATCTTCTGGTCTATGCTTCACAAATAGTCTGGGCTGGTGGTTAATGCGCCGTTGAGATGTTAACGACTTGCGCACCTCCGAGCTTAGATTCGTCGATCACGCGCACTAGGCGCTCCGTGCTGACAGCCTTATCCGCTTGTAGGATGACTGGCATCTCGGGGTCATCCCGAGTGAGTCGTTGCACGAGACTGCGGACACCATTGACGCCGATGTCGCGGCCCCCGTAAACAACTTCACCCTTGGGAGTGAGTGCAATGAGAATACTCTGTTTGTCTAGGTCCACCGCGGAGGCGGCTTCCGGTTTATTCACATCGATCCCTGTTTCCTCGACGAAGACAGTGGTGACGATGAAGAAAATCAGTAGGATGAACACCATGTCGATGAGCGGTGAGAGATTGATCTCTTCACTCTCTTCGGCAGGGCTGGAAAAGCGTCGTTGTATCATGATTCTTTATGTGTGCGTTCAAATTTTTGAGCTGTGCGTATTTCAAGCTCTGAGAAAAAGCCTTCCAATCGCTGGCAACGTGTTTTGGCGTGGTGCACCAAGATGTAACCAGGAATGGCGATGATGAGGCCGGTTTGCGTGGTGATGAGCGCTTGCGAGATGCCGCCTGCGACGACGTCCAGCGCGCTGCCGCGGCTCGAGGACAGACCGTTGAAGGTCACGATCATACCGATGACCGTGCCCAGTAGCCCAGTGAGGGGCGCGACTGTGACTAGGATCGATAGGTAGTAGATGCGCCGGCGGGCAGGGTTGATGTAAGCGTGGCGTAATTCGTGAACGCGTGAGCGAATCGAATCCATTTGCTTGCTGCCTTCTTGTGCGAATCGAATCGCGGCTCCTAGCATGCCGGTGCCGTCTTCTGGTTTGTCAATCCAGTGGCCCCAGGTGTTTTTGTCGTCCTTATCGAAACCGTATTTACGGAAGAAGAACACGAGTTCAAACCCCGCGAGGTAAATGCATAGTGCGAGCAAGGCCAGCGGGAACATGAGCCACCCACCTTGTACCCATATCTCTATGATTGTGGTGATTAGTTCGTGGCTATTCATTATTTTTCGCGGGCGATTTTCAGTCCATTAACAAAGGCAATTGCTTGCTTCTCCATTGTGGCGAGGATGCCATTGGCTCTGCGGGAGAGCACAGCATGTAAGATGAGGGCCGGGATGGCGACGATCAGACCGAACTCGGTGGTGATCAGCGCTTCGGAAATACCTGAAGATAAGTTACGCGCATCGCCGGTGCCGAAGATGGTGATCAATTTGAAAGTGTTGATCATACCCGTCACCGTGCCGAGCAGACCCAAGAGAGGGGAGACCGCGGCGGTGGTGGCGACGAAGGAGAGTAGGCGTTGCACGCGAGGTTGAGTCTCGACGACCTTCTCGATGCAGAGCTCTTCCACGAGTGCGACAGACTCACCCGAGTGGCGAACACCGATGCGCAGCATGTCGCCGGCAGGACCTGGTAGGTGGGCGGCAGTCTCGGTTGCTTCTTCGTGCTTTCCCTCTTTGATAAGGCCCACCAGTTTGGCGACTGCACCCTCATCCGGAGTTTTAATGCCGTATAGTTCGAGTGCCTTAAAGGCTGCAATCACAAGCGATACCAGTGCAAAGCCGAGAATCGGGACAATCCAGACGCCGCCCTTTTGAATGTGTTCGATCAAAGTTTCCTTTGTTTGCTCGATCGCACGTGCGTTGCCCATGGAAGCGTCGATGGGAATTAGGCCAGTGCCACCGGAGGTCGCTGAGGCGACTGCGCTGCTGATGTCGTAGTCAGGAATCGGTTCTATCGCTGGGCGAAGGGATTCGCCGCGAATGACGAGGCCGCCCCCTTTTTCCGAGGAAAAGTAAGCCAGAGGCCCTGCCAGCAGGAAGGTGCCTTGTGTGTAGCTACCGTCGGGAAGGACTGCGCCGCCTTGAAAGGAGCTGCCGCCGGAGATTTCCTTGGCGCGCTCCAGGCCGAGGCCAATGCCCTTGGCGAGTTGTGTGATGGAAGTCTCGCCGTCTTCAGAAGCTTCCGCACTGTTGAGGATCTCCAAGAGTTTCGGTTCGTAGCTTTCCACTTCGCTGACGTGGATGCGTGCTTGTAGGCCCCGCACGTATTCGTCCAGCAAGTTGCTTGCATACTGGATCTCTTCTTCGCGCCCCTTGATTTGGGAGCGCAGTTGGTCGAGTCGTAAGTCAGCGTTGTCCTGCACGGCGCGAGCCGCTTCGGCTTCGCCGCGTAAGGTGCGGACTTCAGCTTCTAGGTTACGTCGCTCTTGAGCGAGTGGTATTTTCTCCTCGCGAATTTCTGCACGTAATTCGGCAAGTTCGCTGAGGGCTGCTTCGAGATCTGCATTGGCAGATTGTTTCACACTATCCAGTGACTGCGCGCTGAGTAACTGCAAAGAGAATAGGCTAATTAGTAGAGAGTATAGGCTACGTTTCATGGATCAAAGAATCGTTTGGTAGTAGTAGTTTTCGATTGAGCGTACGTAGCGCTTATTGAATCGAGAGTGGAATCGAGACGTATTTTGCGGGTGTCTCGTTTTTATAGACGGCAATCAGCTCTTTAATGTCGGCTGCGGCTTCGGGGGCCGTTTCCCAGGTCCAGCCTTCGGGGCCGGGTTTTCCGTAGCCCGCTGAACTGCCTTCGGCATCGCTATAAACGGCATAGGCTAGGCCGAAATAAAGTGTATCGGTTTCTTTAGTGGCTTCGCCCGAGTCGCGTAACTCTTTACGGTAGGTGACGGAGGAATTGAACTTATCCACTTGAGACAGAATGCCGACGACCGATTGAAGGCGGCGTCCGATTCCCGCATTGGAGCTGACATTTTCTTCGGTCGGCAAGCGACGAATGAGGGGCGCGAGCTCCTCTTGTAGCAATGCGGGCAGGCTAGGCACCCACGCGGTCATCTCGCTCTCATAGCCGGTGAGCACTTCACCTAAAGTGGCGGCGTCGGCATCTAAGCTTTCTTTTTTAAGCGAGAGCTCTGTGCGCTCGTTGGCAGCAGCCTCGGCGGCGTCTTTGCGGGAATCAATGGTCTCAGCCAGCATCTCCTTCTCAGCATTGAGTAGCTCAATGGTATCAGCGATCAGGGCCTTTTCAGTGGCCCATTCTTCGCGTTCTTGAGAGATCAGTGCTTTCACTTTGACCCATTCTTGTAGGACGTCGCGCGTCTCACTCGGAACTGAGCCAGAAGCGGATGTAAATGCAAAAAGGCACGCAAGGGAGGCTGTTGCCACTCCAGCGCACCGCGGTAGTCGAATCGTTTGGTGCATGCACGGTGTAATGCACATCTGGTGCCAAATAGGAAAAAAAGATCTAAATAATTTTCCGATTAGATTGGCTGATCCCTGTTTTACTTTCTTCTAATAGTTTTAAGTGCTTGTCGATTCAATGCTTGCGAACGTCAGTATTCTACGGGCGCTTGGCTGCAGCGCGACTTAGACGGTCGTTGACCGCGACGCCGATCGCTTGATTGAGGGCGCGCTCGATGTGTAATCTTGTGTACTTGGCTTGGTCCAACTTTTGGATCAGCCCAAATAAATTATGCGCAATTTCTGCAAGTTCGCCGTTTTCTGAAAGCCAAAAAGTGTTGGATGTTTCACTCGCTAGCTTCGAATCGCAGGGCTTGACGGTATAGATGACAGCTTCTGTTTCCTTTACTTGTTGGGCTTTTGCGCCGTGTGCAAATAATGTGATCGGAGTCTTCGGGCTATAGTGCTGGGTCAGCATGCCTGGCGCAGCCTGTGCACTGGTATTGGGGGCTATAGTTTTATTTGTATCCGAGTTTTGAATACCATTTTGAATGCCTAGGGCTTCTGCTGAAAGCGGGCCTGGGCGTAGGATTTTGGGCGCAGCTGGATCGCGCAGATCCACAATGGTGGATTCCACTCCGTGGTCACAGGCGCCACCGTCTAGCACCGCGAGGATACGATTGCCCAGTGTGGCATCTACGTGCTGGGCGAGTGTCGGGCTGACGTATCCGAAAGGGTTGGCACTGGGGGCAGCGAGGGGAAATTCGAGTTGTTTTAATAGTTTGCGGAAGACTGGGTGTGCGGGCACACGCACGGCTGCGCTGGGAAGGCCCGCGGTGACGAGGTCGGAGATGCTGTCCTTTTTGGGGAGTATTAGGGTGAGTGCGCCAGGCCAGAACTGGGCGGCTAGTTTGCGAGCTCGATCGTTAAATTCGACATGAGCCTCTGCATCTTCCAAGGAATGAAAGTGTACGATTAGGGGATCTATTAGGGGCCGCCCTTTCACTTCGAAGATCTTTCGCACGCTGACTTCGTTGAGTGCATTGCCTGCGAGTCCGTAGACCGTCTCCGTTGGGACGCCGACGACTGCTTCGTCGCGTAGCAAATCCGCGCATAGGTCAATATTCGCTTCGGTCGGTGGCAGTATTTTGCAGGCGTGGGTCATTTGGCTGGTGTGCGGCGTATCTGCGGTGGTGTTTGATTACTGTAGGCAGCGCTGAGAGGTCCGCAAGCGGACACGACAGGTAGATATAAAAAATCCTTCACCTAATTAAAGGAGAAGGATTGGAAAGTCCTGTTTCAGCTCAAGGGCTTACTGCATAGTCAGCATGTTACGAGCCTGCTTGATGCGGTTCGTAATGCGACGCTGGTGCTTTGCGGAAAGGCCTGTGTCTTTACGAGGAAGGATCTTACCAGTTTCTGTGACGAAACGGGAAAGTAGCTCCACATCGTTGAACGTGTAGTCCATCGGGTTGCGGGAGCGATTAAGTGTCTTGTTGTCAGTGCTCATGAAGCGACGAAAAGTATGGGGTTCACGCTAGTGTGCAAGTACAATTTTGGCAAAAATTTAAGTGTTGCTCGCTTCGCGCTCGCTGCTGGGTTTGAGCTTGGCCAGCTCGACCAGCACGAAGTTGGGAAACAGGAAGAGAGGCATTTTACTAACTGAGAGTTCTCAGGCGCAGCCTCAAGAGCTCGTCAAAGGGGGACGAGCTCTAGGTGCGTAGTTTAAAGTTCGGCATGTCAAACGTTACGTTTAACCAATGTACTAAAATATAAACCACTCTTCCTGTTGGATTAACTTATTCGAATCGCCTTAAGACTGTCAAGCAGCTTACCACCCTTTTCAGGGTTTAAAGAACGAACAAATGCGATTCTTCCTTCCAAGATTTGCCGGAAATGAGCTTGGTCTTTGACACGTGTATTCATGCGACTCTGCCAGCGTTGTATTTCCGTATCCCAGCCATGGTTACGAATATTGTGCAGCACGGCTCTGAGCCTTCTGCATTCAGCAGCATTGACGTTCAAC
>PBYS01000123.1 GCA_002729725.1 Puniceicoccaceae bacterium | reverse complement strand
TTTAAGGTCTCAAAATCCAGAAAAAACAAAGGTAAAGCCAAGAAGAAAACAGTCGATAAAGCTGCTTAAGTCCGTGCCATTCCGGAATGGTTGTTTTCGGTCCCCCGCAGTTTTAATCACACCCCCGTTATTGAAGCGGGTCTGCCCTTTTTTTTCTTCGGTTGCGAGCAACCCCAAAAAACTTATATTTCATTTTGATACTCTGACCCCATGTGAGGTCTCATCAGTTTTAGACTGATCGTAGGAATCTAAATGAAGTTACTCTGCCGTGTCGGAGTGAATGTTTTCATTTAACTTGACTGAATTGTAAATAGGCAATCATTATTTATTCTTCATATATACATGAGTGATACCTTTGAGTCTTTTGAATCAACCTTTGAATCAATTTCCGGCTATAAGCGCTGGAGGAACTGGTTTATTACGTTATCCGTGATTACATTCCTGCTATTTTTAGGTCTATTCAGTTCGGTGACCATTACGCTTGAAAGTTTGGGAGGCGCATCCGTGATTTCAATCTATCTGGTCATTATCGTGCTGTCTGTCGCAACCATTTATAAGACTTATCAAGATGCGGTTTTTTTAGAGGAAGAGACGAAGTTGGCATCGGTGCAAGTTCGTCAGCTCAATGAACTCAATGACGTGCCAAGCTTTCTAGAGGCTGCAGATCAGAGCATTTTTCGCTCTCACATTGGCTCGCTGTTCACGATTTTCAAGGTGCACTCGCAAATTCAACAGGATAATTTGGTCGAAATTCTGCAATTGCGCCTGCTCGCTCGCAATCGGGTAGCAGAGCTCTTTGCCAGTATTTTAATCACGCTTGGGCTCATTGGTACGATCCTTGGGCTGATTTTGATGATGAGTGAATTGAAGGTTGTCATGAATGGTCAATCTGGCGGTGGTTCAGACAATTTGATCGCCTCTTTGATGGGCGAGGGGGGGCCCCTTTCCGGACTGGATGCCGCGTTCTACACCACCTTGCTGGGGGCATTGTTTGGCGGCGTGATCCTGCGGATATTAACCAGTGTGATTAGTTCTAATATTAGTCGCTACACCGCGCATTTAGCAGAGCTGACAGAAGTTTACGTGCTGCCGATGATGCGAAATACGGCAGCGAAATTAGAAGAATCCGGATACTACAAGCGTTCGTAAGATGAAGCTCCCCCAATCGGACAGTCCGGCGAGCTTTTTTGAATCCTTTAGCGATCTGATCTTCGCGACGATGGCAATCTTCGTGTTGTTATTTATTCTTCTCTTAACTCAAGTTCGCTCGGGAGGCCCCACTCAAGAGGAAATGGAAGCGGTTCAGCAAGAATTAGAACAGGCCAAAGCGGATAGCGCTGAGCTTGAAAAACAAATTAGCCAGCAAGTCTCGGCACGGAATGTGACGCTTGTGATAGCACTGGATGGAACGGGCTCAATGAAGGACTCATTCGACATCTTAAAGTCGCAGTTGACCAGAATGTGCTTGGAGGTTTCTGAAATTATTCAGGAATTTCAGATTGGAATCGTGATCTATCGCGAAAATCTCGAGGTCTTCCCAATCACACGGATTCAAGCGGACACGACCGATGGTGGTGTGAGTCGCAACGAATTGCAGGGCTTCATTCAAAGTGCGAATCACAGAGGTTCGCCGGCGGCGACAGGCAAGGGCATTCAAACCGCACTGAGTATGATTCAACAGAATGGGCAAGATGAGGAGCGTGCCTATGTGTTCGCATTAATTGGTGACGTGCGCCCTGGGGAAATGAAGCAAGAGCTCGGACGTGAGGTCCAGTATATCAGTTTGGTAGATGATTTTCGCAATCAATATTCATCCAGAGTGGTCACGGTCTATACAGGAACTGATTACAACTCAGATAATGAACTCTTTTTTAAGGAAATCGCAAAGGCCGGCGGCGATGTCTCGATGCATAGCCGTGATGGCGGTTCTTTAATCGGAAACATCCTTCTCGCTGTTCTCAAATCAAACTAAAAGATGGCTCAAGACTCTAAAGATCAAATTGTATTTGCTTGTCCACACTGCTCGGAAACGATTACCGCGCAGTTTCAGGACATAGGCCTCGCGATGACTTGCGGCAGCTGCGACAACGCTGCAGAGGTACCGATGAAGGTGCCTATGGGGAGCGCCAATCACTTTAAGCTCAAGGCGAAACCGGCGGCCATTGAAGCACCGGCACCGGTAGCCACTCCTGCACAGGCAACAGTCCCTGCCCAAGCACCACCGACACCGTATGCTGCGGTTGCCACTCCTATCGAAGCACCTGACAATACTTCTGCGATGAAAGCGGATGGTTCGAAGGACAAGAGTTTATACATCTACATCGTTTTTGCTAAAGCCGCTCTAGTCGCCGCTGTACTGGGTTGGGTGCTGACCAATCCATCCGTGGAGCCGAGCCCGGCAGAGCTCGCGCTAAATGATGTCAATGCACGAATTGAGCTCATCGTTCGTCGTTGGCAAGCTGCTCAGCGTTCTATGGAAGAGGTTCAAACACTCGAAGTCACCATAGCGGAATGGCAGGCGCAGGATTTTCAAAACTTGTTACCGAATGCTCAAAGTGCATTACTGATGCATGAAGCCAATTTAACGCGTGACCGTGATACTATGGTGAGCGCGCTGTCTGCGCTCTCAATCACGCAAAGCGAACAGGGAGGTGTTGTCGAAGAAGGCTTACGCAAAGCTCTGGAAGGCGCAAAAGCTGGGTACAGATTGGAAGAGCAAGTTGCCATCGAGGAGCTGATCCGAATGTTACCCGCCCCTGTTGGTGTATCAACCGAAACATATTTTTCTGAACAATTAAATCGCCGGTTCAGTCTTTAACCTAATTGACTCCTAACGAAACCATATCATGAAATCTCAATTCTACAAAAAAAACCTTTGTATCCTTTTGGCAACTACTACCTTGAGTCAAAGTATACTCTATTCGAGTGATTCGAAAGGAGTCATGATCGCAGGGCTATTTGACAAAGTGAAAGATATCACCCGCACCATACCAGATATCAACAAGGGATATACAGATCCAAAACCTAGTGATCAGCCGGCCACAGTCGAACAAGTTGTCACCCCGGTGCAGGACCTCGCCCGGCAGGACGTGCTTAAAAGTGTCGTCGTCGGTGCGGTTGCTGGGGCGGCCACTGCGTATACCATCACAGAAGCTACCGGTGGGGATGATTCTGAAAAGTGGGCGCTGATTGGAGCGGGGGTCGGTGCTGTCGGCGGCCTCATTGCAGGTAATGTTGCTGCTAAGCGTCGTAAAGCCTTTGCATCTGAACAAGCATATCTCGAAGCAGAAATTAGCGACACCAAAGTCGCGATCTCAAGTAAGGAACAGCAAATCGTAGAGGCTGAAGCACGCGTTCGAGCAACACAGCAGACCATAACCGATCTGCAGAAACGCCAAGCAGCGAATGAAGATATTAGCGAAGCGATTCAGGTTGAACTGACACAGCTTGGTTTTGATATAAAGGAGTATGAAGCGACTTTAGCGCGCTACGAGGCATCCTTGGAATATCTTGAAGAGTCCTTGGGAAAGTCGAAAAAGCGCGAAGCGGATACGGCGCATGAGAAAGCTGAGGTGGAAGCATTGCAGGCACAGTTAAGTCGTGAACGTGGGAAGCTCTTAGGGCAGTTCAACCGTCTTAATGGCATCAAAGAATCTGCTGAGAAAAGTCAGCAGGTACTAATCGCAATGAAATAAATCGCCGAATATGAAACATCTAATCTTATCATCACTCTGTGTGGCCTGCATGCTGTATAGCGTCGGCTGCCAGACAACCGTTGGTGACCCTTCACGGGGAGCTCAAGCATCCACCATGGCCATTCTCATGGATCATGATACATTAAAGAGTTATATTGTGCAACGCCGGGCTGTGCTCTCTCAACTTCAAAGTGAACTGGTTGTTTTAAATGATGAGTTGTTGGCCCAGAATACGGAACTTCGACTCTTGGAGAAAGCACTTGAGCGTGAAACCGCCGAAACCGCCATAAGCGATGAAGAGCGCCAGGCATTGGAAGAGAAAGTGGCGAAATTAAGAGTGACCGCGGGGGAAGCCTACGAACGGATGTTAATCACCAAGAACACGGCCGATCGATTGACGCAACAGCGTATCGACAGTGATGCACAAGCCGAAAGCGATCGCGAAGCGATTGACACAGTCCAACACGGTGTCGAGCGCTTGGGACGCGAAGTCACTGCACTGGATAAAGCGGTTGATCGCACGCTCAATCTCCGCTCCAGCCAAATCTTACGCCAAGCGAATTAATGAACTCGGATAAAGAGGCGCCCATCAAGCTTGGCTTACTTTTCGTAATCATCGTTTGCTCAAGCTATGCTGTCAGTGCAGGTTTGAAACTCATGGTGATGAAACGGAGCGGGGAGCGCTCGTCAGCAGCAGTTGCAGCGCCGGGCAGCGTCGGACAGTCATCACAGCCGAACGCGCCCCTTGCCAACCAGCTCAATGATCGATTAAACCAGTTGGGCGCGCATCCGTCGGATCCAACTAAACCAGCTGGTATACCAGGGCAAACGGACGAAGCACTTGCAACGATTCGCTTGGCCGAAGCAGCCGAACTATTGGAGCATGTTGAACAACATGGAGTCCCCGCTCCGCTTGATGAAGCTCGCATCCTTTTCCAGCTCGGGCGCATTGCACAGCATCAGCAGATGGGGGAACGTGCGGCCGCATATTTCGAAGCTGCTGCGGACTTGGGCCATCCAGGGGCCATCGCATACTTAGGAGATATGGAGCCGGACCCTGATACGGCGATGGCACTATACGACGAAGCCTACCAGCGGGGCTTCGAGCCAGCCCAGGTCTGGAAGCAGCAGCTACTTGCCGATTTACAGCAAAAGCAAGCGCAGGCTGCCGCCGCGCAGAAACTGGATTACACGTTATTTAGTGAGCCGGACATGATTCAGGCGCTGTATGAGGAAGATATGACATATCTCAATCAAAACTCACGCTATACGATTGTATATTTACAGGGGGTACAAGAACTCATGATGGATTCTGGGATCGCTTTTCGATTGCAAAACGGTGCCCAATTCTCCTTTGAGAAAGATGTCAACCTGGACCACCAGTTGAGCTTAAAGCTTCTGCATGATCCCAATGCCATGCAAGAACAGATGCAGGTCGGCATGCAACAGTTAACAGGATTTTTTGGTGCCATCGTAGAAGCCAGAAAACGTGGGGCAACGGTCACCGAAGAAGTGCAAAGCAGCATGAAAGCACTCATGCCAGAAGGAATGGTCCCCATTGAAACCATCCGGGCAAGAGGTCGTGAAGATGCGCTAAGGCTCGCGTTGATGTATGATTCCAACCCCGAATATCTGAGGAAAGTATATGGTGGTGCCAAACAATATGCCTACGGAAAATGAACGTACTCGAAGCACGCATGGTATCGGGCACTGGGCTGGTTCCTTGTGGATCGTGGTGGTACTCGGCTGTGTGTGCGTGTCGATCCCCAACATCGCTGAGGCGAGCAAGATTAAAGGGTATTTCAACAAGGCAGCAGCGCCCAAACCGACAATCAAAAAGGCCTTCAACCGAACCGTGCCCAAAGGTCGTGCAAAATCCTCCTTTAACAAAGCAGCCAAAAGTAAGGGCTATCTCAAAGGAGGATTTAACCGCTCAAGTGGTGCCTATCTTAATCGGTCTAGCACGGGAAAGACCAGTAAGGTTGGGATGAACTTGCAGAGAAATTTTAACCGCAAGGCAAGCCAACGCCTACTGAATCAGGCGTTTAACCCTGCAGCCCGCAGTAAGGGCTATCTCAAAGGCACTTTCAATAGAGCAGCCTTCCGTCAGTCGACGACATCCAAGAGCAACAAAGGAACGGCTGCCAAACTCAACATCCCCCCTCAACGCACATACCCGCCCCAGCACCGGCCTGCGCCGGCACCGAAGCTGCAACCTCCCAAAAACTGGCCATATAAAAACGATGCGATGCGTGCACCCTTCGCCCAACAAAGACGGCAACTTCAGGAATGGACCAAGAACAATCCAAAACCACCGCAGACGAACACACGCTATCGCCCGGCACCTGCTCTTCAACTTAAGATAAAAGGCTCTATGCTGGGAAGTACCCCGCCAAGAAGTAACCTGAAAACCATTTTTAATAAATCTGCCAAACCAAGCTTGAGCAATCAGTTCAACCGCGCTTCTCAACGTAAAAAATAATACATGAGCACCTCCCAGTCATCCAATAATTTACTTCCGATTGCCATTGCTGCTAGTTCGGCTGCGCTTGCGCTCGTGCTGGTTTTGTTGTTTTCCAATAAAGAACTGAAAGCCAATAATGAGTCTTTAAACCAGCGCTATGCGGAATTAGAAACCCGTGCGCTTTCTGATAAAGCGAGCTTGGAAAACAGTATTCGAGCGCTGAAGGCTGAGGTTGAATTTAATGTGAATGCATTAACCGAGCTGTATGCCAATCAAGAAGCGCTTGGAGCATATTTGGACGGCCTGAGTGATGCTGTATTGGGTGAGAGCGTGGTGGGCGGCCGCACGCAAGAAGATTTGAGTTCTGGTAAGGTGAGACTTCCAATAGAAGAGCGGTAGGTGATGTGTATCGATAGGCCAACAAAAAAGCACCAGTCCAATTTATCATGTTTTTTCTAAAATCCTCCACCCTTTCGTGTTTTTTTCCTTACGCCCGCAAACTCAAAATCGGTATCGTCACCCTTGAAATTTAACATAATTCACATAGTCCGCCCCCGAATGGAGCATGCCACGTAGTCTACTAATCGAAAAAGAAAATGGGGTTCCCATCCATAATCATAAGACTACAGCGGAACAGGCATCATCAATCAGCCCTCAAAAGTGGTCATTCATGCCTTTATATTTAATCATTGTTGAAGCATATTTACAACATGACTTCCACCGCACGGCAACTTGCCCATGACGTCTTAGCTCTTAGCGAAGAGGATCGTATGGCAATCTTCGTGCAACTGGCCTCTAGCCTGCCATCAGAACAGGCTGCAATCGCTGAGAGTGCCAGACGCGCAGAAGAAATGCGCACAGGCAAAGTCATTGCAATGACTGAAGAAGAATTTCGCGGCAATATGGATCGGCTCATGGAGTATAATTAGCTACTCTGCCTCTTCGGAAACTTCTGGCTTTTTATTGAACATGCCTTGCAACTTAGCGTCGGCTTTGGCTTTCAGTTCACTGACCTCTTCGTTGGTTTCTTCAATAATCACGTCGATTTTCTCAGCAGCGGCTGCTTTGACTTCTTTAACGTCTTCAGAGACTTCAGCGACAACTGCCTGCGTCTTTGCTTTAACAGCTGCAGTGGTCTCGGCGGCTTGCGCTTTGGCCTTGTCCGCCATTTCAGACACCTGGGCCTTGGTTTCTGTTAGAGTATCTTTGGACTCTGCGGTCTTCATAAATGAAGCCCCTACGCTTGAAACTTGCGAGCGCCTCGGTAGGAGCAAAGGGCCCACAGGCTTCCGCCGAGGAAACCTAGCAGGTGCGCCATCGGCAAAGGCACCACGCCGGGACCGAGATCACTGACAAATAGTGTGGTGCCGGTGAGGAGTTCGAAGAGCACTTTGCCCAAGAACCCAAGCAGGGGCAATAGCCCGAAAAGATAACGCGCCCACTTAGTGCTATCCATGTATAGCCCCCAACACACACGGGCATAAAGGAGGCTATCCAAGGCGGAAAGCCCTCGATACTCCGCCAAATGCGGATCGTATGCAAAGAGTAGTATCGAAATCACAGGCGCGCTCAGCATTAGCCAGCCCCAAAGTCGCCAACCTTCCTCGCGCCACAAGACCAGACTTAAGATCGTAAACATCACGGCATCCCAAAGGAAATGCTCCCATGTGAAATGCAAGAAGTGCGCGCTCCACAGACTATGCCATGCGCCCTCAGCAAGACTTTCCGGGCTCAGCCGCAAGTAGTCGACATCTTGCCAACACAGATATGCAAACAAGGGTAGCAGCACACATAAAGCACGTCCGATCCAATCCCCCAGACGGGAAGCAAGCCAAAGGCTTCGAACATCCGGGGATATCCGAAGCACTGTAGTTTGTAGACGCGTAGGCATGTTCCTAGTTTGTAGTTAAAATCCCACTACTTACTCTGACGACGACGTAAGCACATTCCAGCGCCGGCAAGTGTGAGTAGGCCAACGACTTCAAAGCCCATGGCGCCGCCCCCACCACCGCCGCCACCGATGCGCGGCGCAGGCATTTTGAACATGGGCTGTTTGCTATCCACACGCGTCGAGTTCACGCTAACTTGGCGCTGCGACTGTGCGGCTTGCTCTCGTTGGCTTCGCTCTTGATTCTTGCGCTCAATACCATGGCGTTGAAAGCCTTCTTCAGCCATCACGATCATCGAGGTTTCGTCGGTGACCAATTGATAAGCGACCCCGAGATCACGAATGCTCTCCTTGGACTCTTGGCCTGAGAGTTGACCAATGCTTTGCAACAGTTCGATTTGCTCAATGCGACTCATGGCCCACAGGCGTTCGAGTTCGGGGTAATCGAGCGATTGCTCCGGAAATTCAATGCGAGTCTGGTAGTTGAGATCGCCGGTTGTTTTGCGAGCATTCAAGCGCAGCTCAGCTTCGCCGCCCTGTTTATAGCGGCCGAAGGTCACCAGCTGTTGCCCGCGAAATACTTTGCCGTTAAAGTCCTCGGTCAATTCGCTGGTGCGCACACCGGAAATTTTGACATCCACATCCAACAGCGACTCGTAGGCGATCTTTTCCTTAGCCACCAGAATCTTGCCCACGATATCGTCGGCATTGGAGACACTGGAATAGAAGCCGTCGGAGGCATCGCAAATAGCGCGCATCAAGGGCCAGTTAGCACTGTTCCCCATCAGGAAGCCAAACAAGCGCACATCGTGTTGCTTGAGCAGGGCATGGAAGTCAGCGGGATCGAGCGCACCTTGATTGGTCACGGCATCAGTGATCAGCAACACATTGGTCGGGCGATCGTCATCAATTTGCTGCAAGCCGAGGCGCAGGCCATCATACAGATTGGTACTGCCGCCGGCAGTTAGCCCAGACACCTGTTGAATCAGGCCAGCTGCATTGTCCGATGAAAGTGTCACCCAATCACGCGTGAGTTTACGTGCCTTGTCCGAGAACGTAACGACGTGCACACGGTCTTCAGGGCGCAATTTACCGAGCGCTTTTTCCACACCGGCAGTGAGGGTGGCCATTTTGCCATTCATACTGCCAGAGAGATCGAGGATGAATAGATAATCCGTGCCTTGAGTGATCGGCTGCAGATCCACGCCAGGAGTCAGGGTCAGCATGAAATAGCCGGGCTCGGCCTCGCTGGGCTTATAGCTGACTAGATCCACCCGGCCGGGCAAGTCTTGAGCCAGGCGATAGTAAACCACCAGATCTTGATTGAGCGTGCCGCCGGCACTGTCGAAGCGCCACGTATAGTGATTGGCATCCTCTTGCACGGGCGTGCCGGGAAAGCCTTTGACGCGCAAGTCATCCAGCGGGTAGCTGGAACGCACCGAGACCTCGGCCGAAAAGGAGCGCGCCACAGTTTCCTTACGCGTCCAAAACGATTCACTGGCCTCATCGGTGCCGCCCTCCTCGATCGGATACACATAGCGCCCCACCCCGAGATCAATCTTCAGTGGCTGATAGTAAACCACCTCGATGCGTGTCTCCACGCCCGGCCGAATCGGGAAGACGCGAAACTCATAGCGTTGATAGCTTTCTTTGGAGCCCAGGCCGACATCATTGCCCTTTGCTTTTTCCTCTTCATAAATCCGCTCAGCTTCGTCGCGCGCGATCACCTCTCCTTCCAGCACGGTCTCGCCCGAGTGAATGGTGATCTCCGAAAGACTGGCCGACTCCGGCACGGGAAAGGCGTAGACCGCTTCCACATCGTGGGGATTGGGATTACTAAAAGTTTGCTGAATCAGCGTCCGCGCAAAGCCATCGGTGATGCGCACATCGACATGATGCTCCTGAATTTCGACGGCTTGATCCGACGAGGAGACCGGCGTCAAGATGCCCGCCGAATGTGAGTGTGAAACAGCCAACAGACTAGAGACCGCACACAGCAATCCCGATAACAGGCCGCGGCCAGTGAGTATCTTAGGTATTCGTATTTTGTTTTTCATAACAAGACATGACTTAACAGCTCCCATGCCAACAAATTCACCCAAATACCAAGCCACTGATTAACAGCAAGTTACAAAACACGCATATTCTAAAATCAATATCCCGAAAAATATAAGTTACATTTATTGCATTTATTGATTACATTTTATGCATCATGAATAAGCAGCAGATCGAATATGTGCTCACAGAGGTGCGTAAACTCACTTTCGAAAATCCCTTCGGGCACGAGCGTGCCGAAAGGGAGAGTCGCATGCTCCAGCAGCTCGGCGCACACCCAGGCGAAAAGCACCCGCTCAAACTTGCCTCTTCTAGCTTTCGCCGACTACTGCCCTGGATCAGGAGCACGGAAGAGGCGCTATTAAAGCGACTCAAGACACAAGCGCTTGAGGAAAAATGGAAAGATCACGCTTCCTGCTTAGCCTTTTTTGCGCTCTATCACGAAGTCGCCAACGACTTAGACCGACTCATCAATTCACGGACTGACGACAGTCAGCAGAATCGACAGCTCTATACAAAAATCCAACAGGGCGTGGCCGCGCGCCATCGGCTGATCGAGGGCATGACGGAGCGCATCTGGAATCAACCGGATCATCTATTCGCCTGCTTTTATCAATTGCGGCGCGCCTTCCACTACATCCACAACGAAATCATCGGTGACAGCGCCCCGATCCGCCGCTTACGCATGCAAGTATGGGAAAGCGTCTTTACCAAA
Source organism: Puniceicoccaceae bacterium (assembly GCA_002729725.1). Taxonomy (GTDB): domain Bacteria; phylum Verrucomicrobiota; class Verrucomicrobiia; order Opitutales; family Coraliomargaritaceae; genus Thalassobacterium; species Thalassobacterium maritimum. The sequence goes on along the minus strand of PBYS01000123.1, from coordinate 5,540 downwards.
GACATGATGAGCTACCAGCAATGGATGTATCATGCCGTCGGCCGCTTCCCCACGCTGATCCTCGGCCCCTCCGGCTCGGGAAAAGAAATCGTCGCGCGTGCAATTGGCCTGTCGCGCTTCATCCCCTACAATGTCAAAGCAGGCCGCTTTGAGGCTTCCGCTCTCACCAGCTTCCACCCGGTCAACCTTTCAGCCCTCACGGAAACACTGATCGAATCGGAGCTATTCGGACACCGCAAAGGTGCCTTCACCGGAGCCACCCAAGATCGCGCCGGCCTCTTCGCTTCGGCGGGCAGCTATGGCACGGTCTTTCTCGATGAGATCGGCGACGTCAGCCACGCCACCCAAGTCAAATTACTGCGCCTCTTACAGTCGGGCGAATACCAAGCCGTCGGCGACAACCAGACACAACACTACGCCGGCAAGATTCTCGCCGCCACACACAAAGACCTGCATGCCGAAATGGAAGCCGGGCGCTTCCGCGAGGACTTCTTTTATCGCCTCTGCGGCGACCAAGTGCACACCGTCGCTCTGAGCGAGATCCTACAAGATCGCCCCGAAGAACTGGTGAGCTCGGTGCACTACATCTGTCGCAAATTATTCGGTGCCACCGGAGCCGACGAACTGAGTCCACGCATCGTCGCCACCCTACAAAGCCAGGTACCGGCCAATTATGAATGGCCCGGCAACTTCCGCGAACTCGAACAAGCCGTGCGCAACATCGTAGTCCGCAACGAGTATCAAGCAGTCAGGCGCCAATCCCCCAGCAGCCCCACCCAGCAGATCAGCCAAGCCTATCAACACAGCAGCATGACGATGGCTGAATGGACGCGCGCCTACGCCAAGCAAGCCTACCAACTGTTCGGCAACTACAAACAAGCTGCCGAACGACTGGAGGTCGACCAACGCACGATCAAGAAATGGGTCGATTAAGCTGGAAGAGCGCCTTGTTGAGTAAATAACTTCCTTAGATTTAGAGTGACTTTTTCGAAAAAAGGCTCATAGCCATCTCACCAAAATGATGGATCCAATTTGATCGTCTGCGGTGTTATTCAATGTATAAAACCTTAGTTGTGACCGATCAGATGGGGACACCTCCATTAGATCTCAATGTGATCACGTTCGAGCAGTATCTTTCGGACTACCCCAAGCTGGGAGAGCCGCGCACGCGTATTATCAATTTATGTGATACGGAGCACTATTTGAGCCGCGGCTATTACTGTTCGCTGCTGGCGGAGTCGCGCAAGCATCGAGTCTTGCCCAGCGTCAATACCATCAACGACCTGCGCTATCAGGATGGCGGCGAAGAGCATCACTTACAGCCCTTGCTGCCCAAATTGAGCGCAGAGATGGAAGTCCCTGTCGTGCTCAATATCTATTTTGGTTGGACGGCACATGAGGCGTGGAAAAAAGTCGCGCGTGCGGTCTTTGAGCGTTACTCAGCGCCGCTGCTACGGGCGAGCCTCACCCGCGGCGCGCATGGTATCGAGCTATCGATCGAGCGTGATAATTTATCAGTGCTCAATGACGCCGAGCGCGACACTTTCTATGAGCGCCTACGCATCTTTACCGAGCAAGTTTGGCGCAACCCCAGCCATAAGAACAAGCATCGCTGGGACATGGCCATTCTTCACAACACGGACGAGGCCAACGCGCCCAGCAATTCGGAGGCGATCAAGCGCTTTGTTAAAGCCGCCGCGAAGGTCGGTATCGCCGCAGAATTGGTGCGCTCGGAGGATCTGAAGCACCTCTCGCAATACGATGCACTCTTTATTCGCGAAACCACTAGCATCGACCACAGTGTTGAAGACGCCTACTTGGGCGACGAACTCTACATGATGATCATGCAAGAGTTCGTCGATCGCCTGGAGCGGCGTGGACGTGAGTGAGCCTCGCTTTCGCAGCGTTGAACCAGCCGACATTGAGCGCTTATTGGAAATTGAGGAACTTTGCTTCAGCTCGGATCGCCTGAGCCGACGCTCCTTTCAACGCTGGATCAAGGGCGTGAATTGCATCTTTCTCGTATTGGATACAGATGCGGGTGTTTGCGGCTACGGACTCGTTTTGCTGAACAAGGGCACCCGCTTGGCGCGGCTATATTCCATCGCCTTGCATCCGGATGCGCGCGGGCAAGGGCATGCCAGTGCACTGATGCTGGCGCTGGAAGCCGCCGCAGTTGAAGAAGATCGTCTCTTCATGCGTCTTGAGGTCGCCAAGCAGAATGTCGCAGCAGTGCAACTGTATCAACGTTTAGGATACCGCGTCTTTGGAGAGCTGCTCGATTACTACGAGGATCACAGTGATGCGCTGCGCATGCAAAAGCGTATCCGTTATCCAGAGCGCGTGCGGGAAGAAAGCTTTGTGCCTTGGTATGGACAACATACGGCCTTCACCTGTGGGCCCGCGTCTTTGATGATGGTGATGGCGGCAATCGAACCGAAGACCGAATTGAACCAGAGCCTAGAGCTTGATCTCTGGCGCGAGGCCACCACGATTTTCATGACCTCGGGGCACGGCGGTTGCCATCCGCTGGGGTTGGCGTTGGCTGCGAAACGACGTGGCTTTTCGGCGGAAGTGGTGATGAGTCAGCTGGACCCGCTCTTTGTTGAAGGCGTGCGTTCGGCGCACAAAAAAGAGGTTCTGAATCTAGTGCACGCTCAGTTCCTCGAGCGCAGTCAGGCACAGCAGATTCCGATTCGCTGCGAGGCGGTTACGGTTGCGGAAATTGAGTTACAGTTAAAAGCGGGCGCCTTCGTGCTAGTAATGATCAGCAGCTATCGTCTCAACGGCGACAAAGCCCCGCACTGGGTGGTGATCACGGCCTTTGATGAATTGTGCTTTTACCTGCACGATCCCGACACCGATAAGTTAACGATCAGTGAACTCGACTGCCAATACATCCCCGTGGCCAAAGAGGACTTCGCCAAGATGATCAACTACGGCCGCAACCGTTTCAGTGTCGCACTGTTTTTTAAGCAGCCCTGAATATGAAGATGGTGGCGCTTCACGTAGCGTGCTGATTTATGCCCGTAGCGTGCAGAGACTTTTGAGAAACAGGATAGATACAGGCAGATCGTCCAAACGACGGATGTCACGGAATGGGGAAGTCAATCATCCCGGATCTATTTGCCCCTTTGACCTAAAAAACATAAAAAATTGGACTGACGCTTTTTCTTAGCGCTACGTAGTGGCTGCTTTAGCTGCCATATTGCACCCTGCAGGCGTTTAAACCGGATGGCGACTAAAGTCGCCACTACCACAGACTCCTGAGTTAGTGCCATTCTGGACTGACCATTCTTGTTGGCCCGATTCGTGATTGGTGTCGCGCGTGCAGTATTATGCCCGTAGCGTGCAGCTTTAGCAAACGGACTGCTGCTAGATCGCTGAACCAGAGTGCACGTTTGATAAATCTGCACGCTACGAGTCATAAGAAAGATACCCGCAAAAACTTTTGAGATACATAGATACAGGCAGATCGTTCAAACGACGGATGCCATGAAATGAGGAAGTCAATCATCTCGGATCTATTGGCTCCTTTGACCTAAAAAGCAAAATATATTAGACTGGTGCTTTCCATCGACACAATAAGCGAATAATCGCTCGACATAATAAGCGAACTTTCACACAACATCATTAGCGAATAATTACACGCGCTGTATTGGAGAAACATCACCATGGCCACACCCCACGAAAAGTTAGCTGAATCACTTGAAGTGCTCCATGTGCTGCAGGCAGAGGGGCGCATCGCCATTCGCTCTCAGGACTTGTCGCGCACGCATCGGGAGCGATTGCTGCGAAGTGGTTTTTTGGAGGAGGTAATTAAGGGCTGGTATGTGCCCTCGCGGCCGGATGAGACGAAGGGTGAAAGCACTGCTTGGTATGCGTCTTTTTGGCAGTTTTGCGCCGCCTATCTTGAATCGCTGAAAGGATCGGATTGGTCACTTTCACCAGAGCAATCCATTACGATTCACGTTGAAAATTGGACAGTGCCGAAGCAACTGCTCGTGCGCTCAGTCAAAGCGCGCAATAATGTGACGGTACTGCCGCATGGCACCTCTTTGCTCGATATCAAAGCCATCGTGCCTCCTGTTTCGGAGCAGGTGCAAAAAAACGGGCTGCGGCTGTTTGCCTTACCTGGTGCCCTTATTGCCTGCTCCGCAGAGGTCTTTAGGCAAAATCCATCCGATATGCGCGTGGCACTTTCGATGATACGCGATGCGTCCGAAGTGCTGGATCCGCTTTTATCCGGCGGGCATAGTGTCGTCGCTGGTCGCTTAGCCGGAGCGTTCCGAAATATCGGGCGCTCGCAAGTGGCAGACAACATTCTAGCCAGCATGCGAGCGGCTGGATATGATGTCCGCGAGTCGGATCCGTTCGCGGCCGCCTCTCCCTCGTTACTCTTGTCCAGGGGGACCTCACCTAGTGTGAATCGGATACGTATTCTCTGGGAGTCTATGCGTGAATCGGTCATCGATAGCTTCCCAGCTCCATCCGGCTTGGTGGTCGACGCTAAGGCATATTTAAAACAGATCGAAGAAGTCTATGTCACCGATGCCTATCATTCGCTTTCGATCGAAGGCTACCGAGTCAGCCCCGAGTTGATCGAACGCGTGCGTCAAGGTAGTTGGAATCCGGACCTGCATGATACGGATAAACAGCACCGGGATGCCTTGGCTGCCCGTGGCTATTGGCAAGCGTTTCAAGCCGTGCAGCAGAGTATCGGAAGAGTCCTCCAAGGTGAACTGGCTGGAGTCGTGGCCGACGAGGATCATGCTACGTGGTATCGTCAACTCTTCGCCGCTAGCGTGGAAGCGGGTATTTGCAAGCCTTCGGATTTGGCAGGCTATCGAAGCGGTAGCGTCCATATTCGTCGCTCCAAGCACGTGCCACTGAGCCATGAAGCCGTGCGCGACGCCATGCCAGCCTTCTTTGATTTACTTCGAGACGAAGCACATCCCGCAGTTCGTGCCGTCTTAGGGCATTTCGTTTTTGTCTATATTCACCCCTACATGGATGGTAACGGTCGCATCGGGCGATTCCTTATGAACGTGATGCTCGCCAGCGGCGGTTATCCTTGGACGGTCATCCCCGTCGAAAAGCGTGCCGACTACATGGCCGCTCTCGAAGCCGCCAGTGTCCAAGGCGAGATTGCACCCTTCTCGCATTTGGTGGCTAAGTGTGTGGGGGCGGAGGTGAAGCCAATCGTAGGATATTAGAGCGGCTCTGCTGGCATTCAACATTCGTCCACTTCGTTTCATCAAAGATACTGCGATCCTTACGAATAATGACCTGAGCACAGTGACAAACTCAGCGAGCATCGTGAGGATCTCACCACAAGGGTAATCTGGAAGGAAATCTACCTAAGCGAGGAAAACCAATGAGTGATTGCTCACGAGTGAATAGATTCTGCTGACGGGGAGCTCCATACGTAGTGGCTGCTTTAGCTGCCATATTGCGCCCTGCAGGCGTTTAAACCGGATGGCGACTAAAGTCGCCACTACCACAGACTCCTGAGTTAGTGCCATTCTGGACTGACCATT
>PBYS01000122.1 GCA_002729725.1 Puniceicoccaceae bacterium | reverse complement strand
CTTTTCTGTACTGGGTGGAATATAACGTGTGATAATAACAAAGACTGTGTATTATCTAACGTACCACTTGTGGTATCTTGATAGTAACCAAATAGACCCAACTCATCAAACACATAATTAGAGTCTGTTGTAGCTGAATCACTAGCATCTTGCGTTGCTGGCTCACCAAAGTCTAAAGTACATTTTACTTTTAGATCTGTGTATGCACCAGTTGATGGCAAAATTTCGATATTATTGTTTGGATCTGTGGCCGCGGTAGTGCTTGTACCTGATGGTTTTGCTACCGCTTTAGTGTATGTTCTGTTGTATAAATCTGATGAATTATCTTTTGTGGCAGTCGTGTTTGTACTTTTGTACTTGATACTACCTGTTGATAAAATATCAGATCCACCATTACCAAAGCCCATCCAATAAATTCCTGAGTCGTTCAACGTATGATAACTTAAAGCTGAAGCTATCACGTAAGCCATATTACCAAAATGGATTGCGTTTTTCTGGTCTACTAATACCTCTCCGGTATTTTTATCCTTAATTAAAACGTGACCTTCCATTTTAATTTTACCTGTTTCATCTGGCTTTTGTACGTTGTTTTCTGACATAATTCTTTCCTATATTACATTATAAACATATTTATTGTCAACATAATGTTGGGTTATAATATATTTATTGTTCTCCTTATATTACAGTCGCATTCTGACGTGCTAATAACACCCAACCAGTAGTCTGATAAAGTAGTGTTATTGTGTCTTCAACATCGTTGAATACTATACTTGTTCCATTTACAAAGTTAGTTGGAGTAACAGTAGCATCGCCACCATCAACCTTCATTGAAATTATCTTAATTTGTCCTTCTACTCCATCTGCTAGTGTGTAAGCATTTGTACCAGTTGTTGTTAATAATGTGACTGTTTCTGCTAAACTTATTGCTCCTGCTCCACTGATGTTTTGCACACCGTGAACAGTTTTATTAGCTTTTACTGTACCTGCAAAGTAAGCCGTATCATTGGCCTCTGGTGCGTAAACAGAATATCTGTTTGTAGCTGTACCACTGTCATTACTTGTATGAGCAATAAGACCAATTAAATTTGTTACACTTGAAGTTGAATCATCTAATCCTGCTAGTGCTGTTGCACCTGCTAAATTCGTTATTGTTAAATTTTGAGAACCACCTACATCTGCTCCCATATGTCTTGCAACTAATCCTGATAACGTAGTTGCTGATCCTGAGTTTTCCGGAGAAGCCCAATCATAACTACCACCTAACATTCTATATATGTTAGTTGGATTGTCTGCACCAAAAGTAAAACCTGCTAAATCAAATCTTGTATCATTAAGTACACCTTGTTTTCTGTTTCCAGAATCAACGTTAGCAGTAAGAGTAATTTTACCACCTTGACCTATATTGTAATGTCTTTTAGTATTGTCTGCAGTCGAGTTATGCCACTCTCCAACTTTTTGAATTCTTGCTTGAGTTGTTGCGTCCCAACTTCCTGGATACGCACCTATGTCAAGTTTTCCAGTAGGTCTTAATTTAATATCAGTACCTCTTATTTCACCTGAAACTGTTAAATGGCCTTGTGCGGCCACGTCAGCACCTGTGAATATCAATGCCTGTGTTGTACCTGATGCTATCGTTAAATCATTAACATTGTTTCTTATAAACTGTCCAAAAGTTCCAGCAGTTCCGTCCTGTAGGTGTATAGTACCACCGTCGGCATCTAGATAGATATAATCTGATGCATTAATTTTAAAATCTTTTCCTGTGTGTTCAACATTAATAGGACCATATGCTACTGCATCGGTAATTGGAGATCCAGCATATCTTCTTAAGTTATCATAACCTCTGTTCTCGTGAATAATTTTACCTCTAGAGTCACCAGCAAATATTGATACTTTAGTTTCACCTGCCGCACTAGCCGACTCATTGGTAGTTTTAAATTGCCATTGGTAACCATTTTGTTTAGCTTTAATATATGAATCGTGTAATGTTCTAGTGTCATCAAATAAACTAATATTAAAAGCTGACAAACCATCTTTCTGATAGTTATAAGAACTTAACTGAGCACCAACGTTAGTTACATTTGCGTTATTAGAATTATTTTTAAGTGTTATACCACTTAACAAATCACCTTCAACAATTAAATCACTCATATTAACAGCAGTATTAATATTAGTTGTTGTATTTAGATAAGCTGTAGTTATAGCATCTCCAACCGCTGTACTAGAATTTGCTACGATACTTGCGTTAGCATTTAAATCTAAAATAACATTTTTGTTTGCATAAGTTGAAGCTTTAACATCACTTGTTGAACTTGTTAATACGTTTGCTTTTAAATCTGCGTCCCAGTTGTTGTTTAAATCACTTGAGTTCACCCAAGCTGTTCCATTGTATTTTAAAACTTGTCCATTACTTGGTCCTGTTATTGTAGTATCAGTCATACCACTTAATGTTGTTGTAGTTGAGTTTACAACTACCCAACTAGTACCATTGTGTTGTAAAATTTTTCCACTTGCCGCACCAGTTGTATCTACATCTGATAATGCATTAAGACTTGATGCCGCTATTCTAACATCTGCTCTTGCGTCAGCTCTCGCATTAGTGAAGTAAAGCATTGTTGCGTGTTCTGTTAAGTCAGCTGTTGTCTTTGTTCCGAATCTTGTATCAAATCTTGCATCAGTATAATAAAGGTTTGAACCTTCTGATAAATCTGTTGTACTTGCCGCGGCTATACGAGCATCAGCTCTTGCATTTGTGTAATAAAGATTTGTTGTACCTTCTGGTAGTTTGTCTGTGCTACTAAAATCACCAAACTTAATACTTGTTGTTGAATGATCATAGTATATGTGAAATTTGTCTTGTGCCGCACCTGGTGTTTGCACATCTGATAAATCACCTAACTTTGCAGTACCCGTTAAGTAAGTTCCTACTCTAGCATTTGTAAAGTATAAATTCGATGAACCTTCATTTAAATCATCTGTAGTTTTACTACTAATTAAGTTAGATTTTAATGAAGCTCCTATTTCTAAAAAGTTTAAATCAACTTCTTCGTGCGTCAACGGTCTATTAACAATGTCAATAGATGCGTCTACATTAGCCTTCAAATTAACTACTGAAGAACTTGCTGTTGATCTTAATGTGATATTTCCTAGTGCCATAACAATATTTATTCCTCATTAAAGTACCCAGTTTTATCACCTGATGGTGTAGTATATCCTGGCTGTACGTATGTTGTATTATGTAAATTAAAGTTACTTAAACCACCTGCTCTAATGAATATAGCCTGTTCAGATGGATCAAGCTCTGCTTTATCCCACTCAACACTATCAAATAAAACTGCGTCCCAGTTAGCTTGTATAGATTTATCAACTAGCATAGTACCAGCTGGATCTATTCCAGACCATCTAGCTGATGAATCAGCATTTGGTATATCGTGTTGTGAGCTTGATGAATATATAACTTCATCTGTAGTATGTTTTGTAATTGGTGTTCCTAAAACACCTCTACGTAATTTTTTCAAAGTATTACCATTTACTTCGCTAAATTCTATTAATTCGTCACCTATCCAAATATAACCTGGGTTAGTTTCACTAATTGCTCCTGTTATAATTTCTGGTATAGTTCCAATAGCTGGTGTTGTTGCATTACCACTTGAATCGTAATTTGTATCTGGATCTGGTACACTAACAGTACCATATAATACACTAGCATTAGCAACTGTAATTTCATTTACAGTTAAATCTATATTAGATGCTAAAACTGTTTCACAAACTTTTGGTAATCTTTTAAATTGTGCTTTGTTATCATTACCATAAAAAATTCTAAATGCATATTGATCACCATATCCGTGTGTTTCTGTTTTATCACCATCACTATCTAAATCTTTTTCATCTGCGGCAGTTTGTTCATAAGTTATAGCTGTAATTTTTAAAGTTTCTTTCATTTGCATTAAGAAACTTTCTTCTGGTCTATCTTCTTGTAATGGTCTTAAGAAACCTGCACCATCAAGTTTAGTAACAATTAAATTCCATTTTCCACTTTGATAATCTGTTGCAAAACTAGATGTACTTGTATGATCTGACGCCGCGTAATAAATGTATTCGTCAACTAAATCCCATCTAGAAAATTGCATTCCGCTTTCACCTGATAGGTTTTTATGTTGTATGTTACATCTGTAAAGTTTTCCTTGGTATTGAACAACGTCTTTAACTTTATATTCTGTAACGTTACTCCAAGCTGGGAAGTGACTAATATCATTAAACTTAACAAAATTATTTGAAGTTATTGTACCATTACCTTCTGCATCAATACCTGTAGTTACTTTTGTTTTATAATCTGTAGTAGGTTGCCAATAAATTGTAGTTGAAAATAATGTATTAAAGAAATCTTGTACAGCATCTTCATCCCATTTTAATGAAGTATCAAAATCTGATATATCAAAACCTAAGCTTTCAACATCTTCATTATCAGCAAAGCTTGAAAGATTAAAGTCTGTAGCAGTAGCAAAACCATCTGATATCATTGAGTTAAAATCAATATCTCTAAATGGAGATAATTTGTTTCTTAACTTTCTCATAAACTCAGTAACCTGAGCTTCTGCACTTGTATCAAGTGTATCTAATTCTGTTGCAAAATGATATTTTGCAATTCTTTCAATAGCACTATTAGTTGAACCGTAAGCTAAATCTCCTGCTCCACCATCTGATTCAATACTAGAACTTGTTTTCTTTTTCTTTAATTCATCTAATTGAGCTTTATCATCACTAAACACTTGAACTACTTTTGATGTATATGCACCAGTTGACTCGTCCCAACTTGTATATGTATTACCGTCTGGATGATTTTCTGTAACTAATTCTATTTGTTTAGTAATTCTATCAAACACTAGTGTCTCTTTGCTTGTTCTTGTTTCAACAAGATTTACATTTGCATTTTCAATTGGCGTTTGTTTTTTACTAGTATAGTTAATTAATTTAGAGTGATATGGTTTAGCTTCATTAATATAATCTTTAACGTAACCAAATGTATCAGGTGCATAAGAAACTGATTGTTGTAAAGATAAATCTTTTTGAACAGCATCGAAGTATGTTGTTTTAACAATCCAATCTATATTATCTTGTTCTTCAAAAATAAAGTTAATTGCCGCAAATAATAAATTGTTTAGATAAGTTTTTTGTGAACCTAAGAATAGGTATGTATATAATACGTTCATCCACTCTCTTACTCCAACTGAAATATCATCTGTTGTTGTCCAAAACTTACTATTCAATTGTGTTGTAGATGTTGCACTACTAATTCTTACAAGCTCAGGATTATCTGCTTTACCTGTAAATGTGCTTACAGTTGTTGCTTCACTTGATATAGTTGAATTAGCATTTGCAGTAAACACACCTGTTGACGTTGTTGCTGTGCCGGCCGTAAAGTCAAGGTTTGCAGTTGCAACTGGAGCCTGTCCATTTAATACTGTTTCTCTATCACCATATACATAAATTGCTGATTTACTATTGTAATCATAATTTACTTTAATTACATCGTAATCAGATAATGTAGATGTATCTATATTTGCTTTATAGTCAACAGTTTGAGTAACAAGAATACTATCATCATAACCTGTTACAAAGTAATCTGATTTATCATATAATGTTTTGTCAGTTAATGTATTTTCCCATTCAGGAAAATCTACATCAAGGTTAGTTGATTTTAATATATTGTTTAATGTATATGCAAATATTCTTCTTGCTTCTTTAAGATTTTTAAACCACGTTTGTCTTGGTCTTACACTATTACCATATTGTGAATATTTACTTAATACTGTTGTATCTGGAACAGCTTTACCTGAAGCATCTTTTCCAGATAATGAATCTGTAAATTTATTCCAAATATTTTTATCAAGAACTGTATCAGGATCATTTTCTTTAATCATAATCCATTGTTTATGATTTGGTATATCCTTATCAATTTTTTTATAGTTTAATCTAAATATTGAATCATTAGTAATATGTTTAGTTGCATTTGAAACAGCTAATGATGTAGTTGATATTGGTGCGTACCAATTAACACCATATGAAGTAGGATTTTTAATTAGTCTACTAATTGATGTAGTTGATAATGATCTGTATTTAGAATCTGCTACCTTTGTTTTATTTTTAGTCCAGAAATAATATTTCGTAGACACAAAACCATCTTTGCTTGTTTTACTAACTGTTGAATAATTTGTAGTATTTGCTACGGTACCATCACCTTCGTAAGCTGTAGGTAGTTCTAAACTTTCCGTCCATTCGTATATGTCTACAGTTGATCCTGGGAATAATTTACCCCAGTTATTTTGACGATACTGATCATCAAAGTTTTCATATTCAATATATCTAAGAGTTGATGTATCCCACCAAGTTAAACCAACTTGTTCACTATCCCAAGGAGAATTAATACTAACTTTATTTGCATCAGAATGATTAGTATAAACAGCTGGATCTGATTGTGTAATATAGTTTAGTTCTCTTTGAGCATTACCAGGGATTAAATTTTTAATAGGATCAATAACTTCAAATGGTACTTCGTTAGTATAATCATTTGTATCAATTAATGTTAATTTAGATTGAGCAAATAATTTAGTATCAACTTGTGAATTCTTTTTATTAGTTCTTACTGTACTATCAAAAACAGATTGTCTAATAACTGCATTTGGTTGATCGTAATCAACATCTGAGTGTAGTATCCAATAATCAGAACCAATTTTAATACTTCCAATGTTAGTACCAACTGATGTTATAGATGTATTTGTAATACTATATGTTGTATTATGTCTATCTGCTATTGCTAAGAAACTGTTTACTTTAGCTCTACCTCCGGATACATAACTTGTCCAAGTTGTTCCGTTAGTTCCACTTAATTCAAATGTGTTTGCTGTTTTATTAGCAACTGTAAATGTATTATTAATTCTACTAATTGTTACTTTACCTCCGCCTGTATAAGCAGAATAATTCGTAGTATCAGTTCCTGATAGTTGGAAAGTATTTGATGTTGCACCAGCAACTGTAAATGTACGATTTAAATTTAAAGAAGAATTATTATCGTCCATACCAGCAACACTTGTAATATTAACAATGTCACCATTTAAAAGATTATGATTAGTAGACGTTGTAACTACAGCCGGGTTGGCTTGAGTTACGCCTGAAATATTAGCTTCGTTGTGTCCACCATTTGTACCTGTAATAGTAATACTATCTCCATTTATAAATTCGTGATTTTTTGTTGTTGTAACAACAACTGGATTTGCAGTTGTAAAACCTGAAATGTCAGCAAGTAATTCATCAATATTATTTGGATCTCTTGGATTAGGTTTAAATGTTACAACCGGTGTTGCTTGATAATTACTACCACCTGCTGTTAAAGTAATTCCATTTGCTTCAAGTCTACCACGTGCTTGAGTTAAGTAAGTTCCTAATCCACCTGATACTGAACCAGTAAGGTTATAATTATGAGCTTTGTTTAATGAAAACGGAGTTGCATTTATATCTTTAAGTATTACAGTTGTTGAACTTGTTACGCCAGCAACTACTGTTCCTGATGCTCCTGTAGTAGCCTGAGTTATTGTTTCTCCTGTTACTACTGTTATTGCTGAATTAGTAGTTAATACTACTTCAATTTTTGCTGTTGCTGTTGCACCTGATCCTGTATCATCACCAGTTCGTGGTGTGATTGTAACAGATGGAGTCATTAAATATCCATCACCAACATTGTCTACTGTTAAACTTGTTACTGGTCCTTTTGCTGACACACCTTTGTTAAAAGCTAAATCATCGTGAATTGCTTTAATAGCCACATTAGAAGTTTTTCTCATTGTGTACCAATAAGTATCACCACCATTGTCTAACCAAATTTTATCTCCTTCTACAAAAGAAACAGTTGAACAAACATTAGAAACAAAATCATTAACAGTTGCTCCTAGGTCTGCACCAATATTAGCTGTGTCAATTCCATTATTTCTTGTTGCAAGTCTAACATCTTTATATGTATAAAGAGGATGTTTATTTGAACCATTAAAGAATGTACTTGAAGATGCCGTTGCAACTGTTGCCGCGACAACATCGTTTTCTGGTAAATCAAATACATTGTAAATTGCTTTTTTATAATTTACAGAAATTTTTGCAGTACCAGTTGTTGAACCAGTTGTTGCAAATCTAATTCTTAATGTAGCATTTGCTCTATCTGTAATTGGCGTACCAAAAGATGTTGCAACTGCATTAGTAGATAAACTTTGATTTGAAAGTAAACTGTTAGGTGTTGCTGTTGTACCAATATCAAATTGTGGATTCGATCCATCAAATGGAGTATTAACTACAATTTGTACATTAGCAATTGAATCTGGTTTAATTAATTGATCTGTAAAGTCAACATATTTGTTATCACTATCTATGATTGTATCTTTAACAGTAATACCAATTGTTGGATTGTCTGAAAATTCTTTTCTATAACCAAAGCTACCATTCTCAATGTAAGCTTTAGTAATTACTCCTCCGGTTGCACTAACAATACCTGTTGCTGGAGATGTTCCTGAAATAGTTATTGTTGGCGAAACATAATTTGTACCACCACCGTTAATTGCAAAATTTAATATTGCACCAAAAGTACTATCTCCGTATGCCGCACCTGACCTTGCAGTTTTAGTATGACCACCGGTTGTTGATGCACCTGATGATCCACCTATTATTTGATTTGTTGTATCAAACGTATTTGTAACATCATATAAATGTAAAATTGTAGTTGTTCCATCTGTATAAACGTTTATAACTTTACCAGTTGCACTTGTATTTGTTTGTGTTACAGTTTCACCAAATGTAAATGGTGTGCCTGCATTTGATAACGTTGTATTAATTTGTAAAGTTGGATTGTTACCTTTTAATCTAATAACAGCACCAACACCAGACGAATCAGCACCACCTGTTTTAATTGCTATATTTCCTGGTTCAGCATAAAAACCACCACCTGGGTTGTTTAATGTTATTGCTGTAATACCACCACTACCATCTGTAGATGCTACTGTACCAGTTGCAGATGAACCTCCACTTCCATCAACTTCAACAGTATCTCCTACTGAATATCCCGAGCCTGGTGTTGTAGTAACCATTGCTGATACTCCGTCAGCAACGTTGGCTACTGAAACATTAGCATTAGCACCACCAAAGTCTGTAAAGTTAATTGTTTTTTCAATTACTTGATCAGTTAATGATAGTTGGAAAGTTTTTGTTCCATATGTAGTTGTTGTAATTGTACTTGCGTTTGAACTTATATGATTTGGTAAAACAGCTTCAATAGTAGCATTTGCAGTTGTAACTAATTTCCCACTAGTTTCATTCATTGCTACTGTTAATGGATTTAATGTAATAACATTTTCAATTCCGTGATTTGTATCAGATAATCTGTATACGTTCCAATCTCCATTGTCATCTTTTGCTACCCAATTAGTTGAACCAATTGCAACATCTAAATTACTTGCAACTGTATCACCGTATTGTGATTTTAAATTAGCTTTTGTAAGTGCTTGATAGTCTGTATCATTGATATGTACGTAACCAGCTGTTGGTAAATCAAACGTTTCAGTTCTAGTAGGCCAAATAGTATCTGAATATTTTGAACCACTTGGTTTTTTAGTCCAATTTAAACTATCGTCTGCATCAATTGTTATTATGTCATCAGTAGTAACATCTTCCGTAATTGTATTATCAATTTTTGGTAAAAATTTAACTACTTGAGGATTAGTTTTAATTTTAGTTGGATCAAGTCTAAATTCCATAGACTGATTAATTCCAGTACCACCAAATTCACCTACTTTAAATGCATAGTATTCATAAAGATTAATTTCTTGTCTTTCACTAATAACATCAGATCTTAAAATTTTATCAATTGAGTTTGTAGAACCTTTTTGTCTTACAAAACCTTGATAGAATCTTGTTTGGCTTTCATCAACAATTTCTAAGTTTTCTAAACTTTCTCTGTTTTGATAACCAATTGTATGTAACCCTGCTTTGTTTAATTCTTCGTTATTAGTTGTTTTATTAATATCAAGGTAAGTTGTTATATCACTTGCCGCTGTTTCAAAGTTTGATATAATACCTCTTTGAGTATCAATTAAATATCCGTTTGCTTCTAACTTACCATTCCAATCATTTGTTCTTAATAATGTTTGTTTTAATCTAGGTTGTCTAACAGCTAACGCAGGATCATATATTATATCTTTAAACGTTGTTGTATTATCAAAAACTGTAACGTGTTCAATTTCTCTTGCATATAAGTTTACAAAATAAATTGGTCTTTGTGAATCTACTGTAATTTGAATTTGTGAGCCATCACGTATAATTGTTGTTTGTGCTGGATCAATTGGTTTTCCGTTCTTATCTAAAATTGAATATGAACCGCCAATAATGTCTTCAACACTTGCAACTATACCTGTTAATGGTTTAAATTTAATTTTGTCAGCGGCAGGAGAAAGAGATATAATACTTTCAGCTGGCCAATTACCTAAACTCCAGAATAAAAATTCTTTAGCAGAATATAACCAATTATATGTTTCTTGTATTTGATTGTTTACTGAATCAAACACCCAACCTTGTGATTCTAAATATCTACCATAGTTAACAATAAAGTCAAATACTTCTTGTACTGTTGTAAATTCTTTTCCATATTCAACATCTACTGTTTCATTTTCTTTAACAGCTCTATAATATTTTACAGAAGTTCCACCTTCCATTGGTGGTTTAACAACTGACATAAATTTAGTTGGATCAAATGAATCACCTGTTATGTGTGCTTCTTTAACTTTATAATATGTACCTTCATATAATACATAGTCACCAACAACAAGAGTTCTATTTGGTTGATAATAAGGAACGTCAAGATAATCTCCACCAACTTGTATTGGTGCCATTGGTCCTGTTTCTAAACTTACAGTAGTTCTAAAATAATTTTTACCAATATCGTAACCGTGTACCGCCCAACCTCTTACAGTTTTTTCAACTATAATAGCCGAGTATGTTGCATTTTGTACTGATGGAGAAATATGTAATAAGTGATTAATATTTGTATCAGGTATGTATATACTTGTTCTTTTAGAAGTTGGAGAATATGATTCTGCTTGTACTTTGTAAGAACCGTAATCAATAAATGCACCTTGTTTGTGTGCTAATTGTGGACTAATACTTCTTATTACTCCACCGTAATATGATTTTGGTTTTTTGTTTTGATTAATTAATCTTTCACTAACATATTGTTGATAACCTGTACCAACAGCTATTGAAGTATTAGCATTTTCTCTGTGAACATATATGTTATTAGTATGACGCTTACCTGTATTTTTATCAAACTTTTGTAATTTGCTTATATTACTGTTATCAATGTTTAATGTATCAAACATTAATTCAGTAAATTGTGTTGGCTTCATTACAAATAAAGCTGACATTAATGCAAATGGCATAGCACTACTAATATAGAAAGCTTTTTCCGCCGGTGCAATATCACCTATTGACCAGTTTAAATGTCCTTCAACTCTATTTGGATTAAGCGAAACAAAACCTATATCTTTTGGACTTTGTAAATTACCTTGGAAATCTACAGGTGGATACGTTTTAAATCCATCTCTTCTGTATACGTTTGATCTATTTGTATAAGATAAATCTTTAAAGTTTTCTCTTCTACCATAACGTATAATTCCATTTTCAATATCGTGTAGTAAGCTATTTCTTTTATCTGTTTCAGTCCAAGAATATGTATCGTCCCACCAAGTTGGTTTAATACTAAAACCTAACATTTCCCAAGGATGTGAATGTGGTCTGTCTGTACCATAGAATTTTTTATAAATTCCTCTCCAGTGACCTGGTGTTGCTGTATCTTTAATATTTTTAATTGCTGACCAGTTCCACGTTCTCCAATCTGTATCACTAACAAGAAGTGGATCGTTCTTTTGCCAATCAACTGAATTAAATGTCATCCAACGATATACGTGTGATCTAAATATTTGATTAAATTCTAAATATGAATAATCTTTTGTATTAAAATAGTTACTAACTAATTTTTCATATGTTAGTGGTGCTTCATATTGTGGATCAATAAATTTAGTTTCAATATCATTAAAAATTCTTTTTTCAAGTTCTAATAATGCTCTATCTCTGTCATCAAACCATTTTACGTTTAATGATCCATCGTGTCCTTGTATAAATGTTTGAGGACCTTTATTATAAGAATCTGTATCAGTTATTTCGCTTGGTATGTATGCTTGATATAAACCAAGTTTTGTTGGTGTAGGTGGAATAAATGCAGATTGTTTTTTATCATAGAATTCTATTCTAACTTTATCTCCAACTGCTGGTTTATTATCACCTATAAACACAATTCTGTTATCTGATGCATTAACAATTACATAATCTTGATTCATTACTAACAATTTGTCATTGTTATAAACATATAAAGATTTTGTATCTTTATCAGCCATAGGACTATATGCATATGATATTACTAATCCACCAGCTGATGAATCAGTTAAAACATTTTGATAATCTTGCACCATCCAATTTTTAGTTGTTGACGTCCAAGTTTTATTTTCTGTAGTAATTGTTATATTACTAGTTTGTTTTGCATTACCATATGAAAGCATTAAACTATATGCCCAAGGTTCATTTGGTTTTTTGTTTTGGTTAATATCTTTTAAAGCTGTATCAACAAGTTTAGTATCTGTCCAAGATGTTACATCATTTCTTCTTGCTAAATCTAAAATTTTATTCAAAAACTTTAATTTAAATCTTGTATAATCTGTTTCAGCTAATCTTATAGCTTTAATAATATCTCTGTCATCAGTGTTTACGTGTGATGCTAATTTTAAAAAAGGTGCATCGTGTTGTAAAATATTTTCACTTAATGTTAAATCTTGTTCTGTATCTCTGTAGTTGTTATTTCCTAACGCCAATCCAGTTAACGATTTTTGATTTGTAATACCACTTGCAAAATGATTTATTAAATCACCATAGTCGTAATTTGTTACATCTGAGTTTAATGCATTATTAGTTAAATTTTTAGGTACTTCATAATAAGCTTTATATAAATCTCTTGTATCAAAACTTTTAAATTTAACTAAAATGTGATCAGTATTACTTGCTGGTGTAATTAATTTAATAAACTTATTACCTTGTATTTCAAAATCTGTTCCAGCAAATTTTTCAACATTATTAATAAAAACACGAACACTTTCATCATCAGCAATTATAGATTCAAGTAAAAATATTTCATTACTAATTTCATCTTCAACTTCAAACTCTTGAATTAAGCATTGGCTTGAGTTAGTTTTAACATTAGCCCACTCATTATTATATGTAGTAACTGTACCATCAGATAAGTTGCTTATATTATTATCAACAACTCTTATTCCTGCTCCCATACCACTATGATTTTTACAATAGTAATATAATTGATCCGGTGTACTTGCTGTTGGTTTTAATTCAATTTTTCTTTTTGTTACAGTTGTACTATCAAATGTTCCACTATGGAATACTGCTTCTGTTACTTCTATATCATTATGGAAATATTTTACACCAGTGTTATATGAAACACCACTTGCGTGTGATCCATTTTCAGTAATGCTTAATAAGAATGGATGTGATACACCAGTGTGTCCTCTAGATGTAACTGAACTATCGTCTATATTAAAGATATAATTATTACCTCTAATTAATATTAAGTTTTGTTGTTCAACATTATCAATATAAAATTTATTTCCTGTAGTACCACTTGCTGGTTGCACTATTACTTTATATTCAAATGTATCTTGCAATATATTTTTGTAATCACGTTTTTTGTAATATTTAAAACCAGCTGAGCCATTAGTTTCACTATTCAAATAATTTTTAAACTCAATTGTACTAATACTTGTATAGTCTGTGTATTTTAATGGAAACCCTAGATATTGATCATTAGTTCCTGTACCAACAGTATAACCAAAAATTTCATTTCCTGAAAATGTTGATGAGCTGTATACACTTGTATTTCCTAATTCATTTCCATCAGTGTCATATAAATTAAATTTAGGTGCTTTGTTTATTCCTGTTTTTTGTTGACAAAGTTTCCATTCAAAGCCATTCCAAAAATATTCTTTACCTGCATTAGATCCACCTAGCCTTACTGTAACTTTATCATTGTCTTTTATTTTAAGTTCAGTTCCTGGATAGTAAGTTGAATCATCAAGAGCTCTTAATTTAATAACACCGCCTACATACTTCACT
Organism: Puniceicoccaceae bacterium; assembly: GCA_002729725.1. Taxonomy (GTDB): domain Bacteria; phylum Verrucomicrobiota; class Verrucomicrobiia; order Opitutales; family Coraliomargaritaceae; genus Thalassobacterium; species Thalassobacterium maritimum. The sequence continues at coordinate 5,017 of PBYS01000122.1, read as the reverse complement.
TCATATACTGAAGAAGATGCTTTAAACGTACTAGACTTAACGTCCCAACCTGTGTCAGGATTACCGTCACCATCTGAATCATTATCCCAAGGTTCAGCATTGGCATCCCAAGTAACTAATTCTGTTTGTGAATTTGGATTTACAAATAAAACTTTATAACCTTCTACTAATAATATATCGTCAACTCTATATGATGCTTGATTTTCTATATCACCAACACTTGCACTTGATTCAAGAACATCAACAGTAGTAATGTGTTCTGCACCATAGTTGTATAATTCAATGTCTTTATTAAATTCAACAATTGGTCTTTGTCCTTTTCTTGATTGTGATAATTGAAATGTTGATTCTTGAAACAATGTTGTTGAATCAAAATAGCCATCGTCCCAGCCTCTAATTGCATCTGTTATAGAATCGTATGGATGAAATTCTGGAATTTCTTCTTGGTAAGTTCTGTAATTTGTAATATTATCTTTGTGTACCCAGCCGTTTGTTCTTGACCAAGGGTTTTTATCTTTACAACCTCTATTGATTGTAATGTAATCTGCTGTAGCTACATCTGGTATTGTATCGTAACGTTCACTGTCAAAACCTGATGTACTATTTGTTTGTCCGATTGTATCAGCTCTGTCCCAAGGTATAAATGTTTCTTTTAAGAACAGTTCTGTTTCAACGTCTGAAGTTTCAACTAAAGAAATTCCTTCTTTAGATCCTACTCCTTCAACAAAAACTTTTTTATCTTTGTAAGCTGTACCTACAAGTGAATTATCGCTAAATTGTATTAACATACCAGAGCTGAGTATTACACCATTGGGAGAAGTATAAGATTTTGAACCAATAATATTGTTAGGATCAACTCTATGATTAACAGTAATTTTATCTCCAGTTACAACGTTAATTGAACTGGTGGCAAATGATAAACTTAAACCTGTTGCTTCATAATCGCTTGTTGCAACACCATTGACTTCTACTATGTCATTGGGAGCGATTGAATATGTTAATACAAATGTTTTTGAGTTTGCAACTGACTCAAATGATTCAACTAAACCTGATATAATAATAGCAGGTACGTTTAAATCCAAACTTGGATACCAATAGTAATTTTCATAGTTTAAAAACTTATCATAATCTATTGGTGCTGAAAATGTATAGTATTTTTGCCCAAACAATCTATTTTGATCTATTGTTTTTCCATTTTCACTATCTATATAATTTAATATTTCATTATAGAAAACTGTATCTTTTGTAATTAGACTTTCAGGATCTTTAATAATAGCGGCTGGTTCTAATTGATATGTTTTTCTATTTTTAACTGATTCTGTTTTGTAATTGTCTTTAGATGGCCTGTAGTTTACATCAGATTTCCTACCAATGTATTCAGTAACTCTAATATCGTTTGCTTTACTAAAAGCTTGTTCTACAGTTCCATCGAAAAAGTTTTTTAATTTTTCGTTTTGTAAAATTTCCGGTAAGAAACTTATAGCTTTAGCTTTGTCATCAGTTGTTGAAACTGTTTTGCTAACACTAGAGTTTGATGAAGTAAATTTTATTTCATCATCATAAGCCATTTATTAATTTCCCCCAGTTGATCTTAAATTTGCACCTGTTAAACCTGATACTATTTCAACGTCATCAACTGATGCAGTTGAAAAGAATAATTCATTACTTGCGGCTTTAATTTGGAATAAGTCTCCAAATTTTGCTTCAGCATCTTTTGGAACAATAACAACAGAAGAAATTTGTGTTGATAATTGTCTATGAATATATGCGGCTAACTCACTAAAATAAAAAGTATCTCCAAAGTCCCAATTTGTAATTGTGAAGTAAGAATTAATTGCTCTTATTACTTCGGTTTTTACTTGGTTATCTGTGTATGTTGATCCCATAACTTTTACTACTCTAAAAATTGATTGGTTAACTTCATCAGCAGTACTACCAAATAATAGTTTAAATGATGCAGAAGTATAAACTAACTGATCACTTATTGATTTATATTTTTCTAAATCAATTAAATTATTTTTAATCTCTTGTGATGTAGGTGCAATTGGAAACGTTGCTAACGTTCCTTCTGCAGAATGCCAATTTACTACATTTCTATAATACTCTGTTTGTAATATTATTAATTCCATAATATTTGATACACTAGGATCAATTCTTTGATCTCTTGGTGCAGAGTGTCTATATTGGAAATAAAATTTATTTGTAGTATTAAATGCTCTACCAATATATGATTTATATGTTGATGTTCCTATAGTAGTTTGGTACGAACCATCTGCTCCTGTAGTTGTTTGTAAAACACCAGCATTGTAAAATTTATTTGTAGTTGTTAAAAATTCAATACCAATATTTGTTAAAGAACTAACAGCAGTAACACCTGTTGTTGTTTTATAATATGTGTAACCATCGTAGTCATCATAACTTACAAAAAATATACTATTTGTATTGTTAATAAGTTTTTCGTGTGCTAATGGATTGTCAGGCATTCCATCGTCATCTGTGTCTACGTTTGTAATTTTAATTTTTTTAGTATCAACAAATCCATCTTGTTCAACATAACTGTCAGTAACACTAAAGTTTACTCTTTCATCTAGTTTAGTTGTACTTGCTGGATTAGATAAAACTGTAACGTCTTTATTAATGTCAAGAATTTCAATAGTATCTTTTACAGCTTTTCCAGTTGCACTATCGATATTTTTATATTCAGGAACATAATAAAATCTAACTTCTTGATCACTTTCAAATACATAATCTAATCCTCTAACTTTAAATTCATATTTTGGATTACTTGCAGAATCCGTCGCTGGTATATAATTTGCATATATTAACCAAGAAGTATCTGCATTTAACGTAGTTGAACCACCGTGTGATTGATTATTTGCTACACCAAAACTATTAGCTGTGTTTAAGTAGTCTTCACTTATTAGATACCATTTTTCTGTTTTTGTACTAGCATCTCTAAAATGATAACCAATACCAAAATCAACACCTTTTTCCATTTCTGTTTTTATTAATGAAATTTCAGATGCATTTAATTTTGTTCTTAAGTTTGGAAGTATTTTTCTTACTTTCATACCAGCTGTAACTGACTTATCTAAAACAATTGATCCTGTTGTTTCATTAGATAATACTGTACCATCATTGCTTATGCTTACTACAGTTGCCCAAGTAGTTGCAGTAGGTGTAGTATAATCATCAACAAATTCTAATTTAGTACCAGGTCTAATAAAGCCAAGCTTCTCATCAGATCCATCTGGATTATTGTAAACAGTAGTTAACTGTGATTCATTTGGTCTACCAGTAGCTGTTATTGGTGCGTTACCAATATAAAAGAATCCTGAACTTGATTTTCCTGCTACAGCAAATGGTTGCCATAAAATCTTTTGAGCCGCTAAATTCATTGTAAACTGATTTGCATCGTGGTCCGATTCAATAGCAGTTTTATATGTATCAAAATAAAAGTTTTGTAATTGTACTTTTTTTACTAATGGTGCTAATATATTTTCAATAATATATGTATAACTTGTTGTATCAACAATAGTACCTGTAATTTCTTCAGTACTTAAAGTAAAGTTTGGATTTTTGTATAGTACACCATCTTCACCAAATACATTTACACTTTTAACTGTACCAGTAGGATCATTAATATCAATGTATCTAGAATGTCCTATATGTGTTTTATTCAATGCTTTTAATTTTTGAATTGTAGTTGATTGTGTTAATGGAAAAATATTGTAATCTTCTGCATTAACCATTCTGTCTTGTGTATAAAAAGATTTAGGAGCATTATTTTTAATGTCCACATCTGTTTCAGCCGCTTGTGAATTTGAAACTGTACTTGCTAAAGTCAATGATATAGTTGCAGTATATTCTTGACCTAACGTGTTTTTGTAATTAATTGTAATCTCTTTATTTTTAATTCTATCTTTTTTAAGTGTTTGTCCTGAGCCTCTACTTCTTCTGTAATAGATTCTGAAAGTACCTTTTGGTGCATTACCAAAATTTCCATCACTAAACAATACTGATGCTTGATCACCATTTCTTGACTGTACAGCATAAATGTTTCTAGTGTTTAATGCTAAACTATTATAAATTGTATTTTGTCCAAATAGTCCTGGTACTGCTTCCCATTTCTCTGTAGGCACACCATTTGTATTAACTTTTTGTACCCAAACATCTAAATCATTAATGTTAGTAAAATCTAAATCAACAGCTCTGTTTGGCAATGGATTTGAAAATGTATAATCTTGGAAAGATAGTTTTCCTTCTTTGAAGTACATAAAAAATCCTGTATCAATACTATTAAAACCTTGATTATCATTTCTGTAAATGAAATTAAATGCTTCGCTAGTATCAGGTGATCTTTCATAAAGATAACCATTGCTATGGATATCTCCTTTTACAACATCAATTGCTGTGTTAAGTCCGTCAATATCTAATTCGAAATTTTTAACAGCTGACTGTGTGTTTGTAGAATTTAAATTATAAATGTCAGTTTTAATTGAATTTATTGTAGCTGATTTATTTGGCGTACCAAATTTATTAGTTGCATTAAAAATTGTATTAGAAATTGTTAACCATTGGTCATACCAATCAGCATTATTAACATCGTTCCAATTAATATATGCGTTAGTAAGGTCATTTCCTGACGAGTCTTGTAAAGGTTCGTTTGTTTTAATTTTTGTAATTTTTAAAAGTCCTCTTGCTGGTATATTTCTTTTTGGTCTATAATTAATTAATCTTGTTAATCTAATTATTGAATCTCTTCTTTCAGCAGTATCCAAAAAGTTTTCTCTAGAGTTTAAGTCTGTTCTAAAAGCTAAACTCTGACCTAAGAAAGCAAGTAAGTCTATGATAGCAATAAATTCACTTGATGCAATATAGTCATTAAAATCTTCTGGATAGTTTACTTGAATATAGTTTAACATTGAATCACGAATTGAATCGTAATCATATGATTTGAAATCTGCTTGTGAAAATGTTCTATAGATTGTCTGCCAATCTTCTGCTGAAAATAAAT
>PBYS01000121.1 GCA_002729725.1 Puniceicoccaceae bacterium | reverse complement strand
CCTCCACACTAACCACCTAATAACTCTCACAACTGTAACCGATGTCCTTGTGTAAAGTGTAACCGATGTCTGTGTCGCGCCGCTAATTCTTTGAGAATGCAAAATAGGGTCAAACGCAAAATATAAAGATCACGACTTATTCACCAGATTACTGACGTAGTTCGGGGGTGCCATTTTCAGGCGTTCCGCAATCCAGGGATTATTCGCAGTGGTCTCCTTGCACAGGCGCTTGGCGATGCTGACTTTCCAGTCGGCGCCTTTTTGGGAAAGGGCGATGTCATTCTGCTGCTTCTTGAGGCGTTTCCACTCGGATTGCACGATGCGTTCTCGGGTCAGCTCATTGAGTTCCTTCAGATCCACGCCTTCCCAGTCGACACTTGGATTGCCCTTGGCTAATTCTTTGGCGAGATCTTTCTTCGGTTCAGGCGAGCCGAGGAACCATCCGCGAATATTGCTTGGCCAGTGACTCGCGTTACTTGCGTGTCATGCTGAGGAGATTGTGTCAGGAACGGGGAAGCGTTAAATATTTATATTAAGGTTTGCCCCATGTTTATTCCGAAAGAAAAGGCGACTTGCCCAAAAGCCAAAACTGATCTAACTTCTGGCAATCATGGAAATCGCCAAGTCATACATCACGGACGAAAAAGGCTCCGTCAAAAGCGTCGTCATTGACTACGAAGTGTTCAAAAGAATCGAAGAAGCCCTGCTGGATCAGGGACTTGTCGAAGCGATGGAAGAGGTGGAAGACGAATCAGAAATCTCCGCAGAGGAAATGAAGAAAATCCTCAGCGAATAATGGAGACCTCATTCAAAAGAGCATTTGCTAAAGATCTCCGTAAGATCCCACGGCAGAAAAGGGAAAAAATCGAGTCTAGCGATGAAGTTAGCTAAGCCATTAAAAGCAGGTGGATCGCCTGTAATGATCGTAACCGAAAGCGCTTTAATGCGTTAACGGATGGTGAAACCCCGATTCGCTTCGCTCATTAGCCTGCGGCGGGACTTGCAGCGGCTTCGTCGAAGCATTGCCCCGGCGATCGCCCTTCGGGCTACGCCGGGGCGGGGCAGAGAAGCCCATCGTGCTGCAAGGAAGCTCGCATGTTTCTCAAAGCAACTAACTAAAGCTTGGTATTGCGTGTCGAGGAGTCAGCCCCATCCGTAGTCGTCCGAGCCGGTAGGTCCGATCGTAGGCCTTCGCATAGCTAAGGTCGGGTCAATATACGCAAGGCCTATGGAAACTGGAATAAACGAGCGCTGAAGGGGGGGGTCGATGTCTTGCACGAATATGCGATTCAGCCCATTCAGCATTTTGATTTGGTGAAGGGCAAGAATGCCACCGATATGGCACTTTTGATCGATGCGATGGATATCCTCTACATGAAGAAGGATGTTCAGATCTTTTGTCTGGTTTCCTCGGATTGTGATTTCACCCCGCTGGCATGCGCTTGCGATAAGAGGGCAAACAAGTCTTCGGCTTCGGCGGCAAGAACACGCTCGGGCCCTTTGATCATAGAACCTATGGCTTTAAGAAGCTGAGCGATCTGTTTCGAGCAATCGACCTCTTTCAGGTGCGCGAGAATAAGACCGCGAACCAAGTCGTGGTCGAAGTCAAATTAGGCAAAGCTACGCCTAAAAAGAAGGCGGCCAAGAAAAAGGTCGCGAAGAAATACGCGAAAAATGCGGGTGCCTGATTGTTGAGTCTGCCTTCGCGGCTCTATTCCTTGCAGCAGCGGTCCCCGCCTCTGCTGAGGAGACAGAGTTGGCCCAAAATAATAATTCTGCAGAGTTACTGCAATTGGATGCCGTGTATATCTATGGCGACGAGCGTGAGAGCAGTGTCGACACGATCACAGGTGAGGAACTTGAGCGATCCACTGCCACGAGTCTCAACGAGATTTTTAAATCGAACCCTCAGGTGTCCGTCGGTGGCGGTGGGCTACCAGTGGCTCAGAAAGTTTATGTTCGGGGTATCAACGATTCGTTGCTCAATGTTTCGATTGATGGTGCAACACAAGCGGGTGAAGTGTATCACCACCAGAGCCGAGTGTTCATCGATCCGATGTTGTTGAAGGTCGTGCAAGTGGAAGCTGAAATTGTATGCAAACGCATCTCGGGTAGAGCGTGGTTTGGGCGTCTCTGAGGCTTATTTCTCTTCTTGGGCTGACACGGGTGATCAGGTTGAAAAAGAGGTCGCGACTAACTATGAATTGGGCTTTCATTATGAAGCCAATAATTTCTCCTTTGGGGTCGAAGTTTTTGACCAGAAAATTGAAGATGTCGTCAATTATAGTGATGGTGACACAGTTATTTACAGCTCCTATGCCAGTGCATCGGGTCGCACTTGGGTATTTGAGTTGGATTATGCTTTCGAGAATGCGGATGTTAGCCTTGGCTGGAGAACTCGTTTAGTCGAAGGAATGGGGACGATTGGTGGTTATGAATTCGATACTTACGCCACCAGTGATATTTTCGGTGAGTGGAGCCCCACGGAGCACGTGAGCATCACCCTTTCGATCAACAACCTGTTTGACCGAGACTATAAGGATCACCTGACCTTGTATAATAGCTCGCCCACAACTCAAGACGACATCGGACGTGATATCCGTCTCTCTGTCGCCTACAAGTTCTAAGCGATATAGTCTATAACTGAAATTAAACAAGCGACCATCTCTCTGCCCGCGAAGCGAAGCAGAGGGTGGTCGCTTTTTTGTGTAAGAGCATCAGCGGTTCTATGCTCTGTGAGGATAGGCATTGATGGCGAATGGCTGCTCTAGATTGTTCGTTTAACTGCTGGCTGCACGCATCGTCTCCAGGGCTTCGAAGAAATCGGGGAAGGTTTTACCGCAGCAGGCGGGATCGTTGATCGCCAGCCAGGGCTGGCCGTCTTCGAGCAGGTCGAAACTGCCGAGGATGCCGAAACTCATGGCGAAGCGGTGATCCTCGTAGGTGTCTATGGTCAGCAGTTTGCCCTCGTTGCGGGCCTTGAGTGCGCGGGCGCGTAGTTCGTTGGGCTTAATCGATACGGTGAGGGCCTCGGGCTCTTCTTTGACGAGTTGCCCCAGCTTGGAGAGCTCCGCAGCCATGCCGGCGATGCGATCGGTCTCTTGCAGGCGGGTGTGCCCGATGCCGCAGATGCGCACGGAGCCGCCGAGTAGGGGGGCGATCGCCGCGTAGGTCAGAAAGGTGTCGGAGATGGTGTTGAAGTCGATCTCGCGGTGGCCGCGTTGGATGTCGCGCGGATTGGCGCAGGCGACGGTCCATTCATTGTTCTCGGCATCCACGCGCAAGCCGTGATGACTGAGCACGTCTACGAAGTGGGCATCGCCTTGCAGTGGATCGTTGCCGACCTTGGGGATTTTGAGCGTGCCGCCTTGGATCAGGGTGAGTGCGAGAAAGTAGCTGGCTGCGGAGAGATCGGGCTCGATGGCGTAGCTGTGGGGGCTGCTGTATTGAGTCGGCTCCAGGGTGTAGCTGCCGGCATCGTCGGCTTCGAGAGCTTGTGCGCCGAAGGCTTCGCGTAGTTTGAGTGTGATCGCGACGTAGAAGGGGCGCACGTCCGGGCAGCTGAGCGTGGTGGGGGCGCTTCCAGCGGGGGCGGAGAGGAGCAGTGCGGATAGGATTTGACTGCTGCTGCTGGCGTCGACCTCGACCGAGCCACCGTGATAGCCCTTGGCTTTGAGGGTGAAAGGGAAATGGCCCGCTTCACCGTGAAATTCAAATTCTGCAGCGTCGAGCGCGACCAGTGCGTCGAGCAGGCCCGCCATGGGGCGCTCGCGCATGGCCGGGTCGCCGTCGAGCTGGTAGCTGCCGCCTTCGGCGAGTGCGAGAAAGGCAGTGAGGAAGCGTGCCGCCGTGCCAGCGTTACCAATGTGGAGCTCCGCTTCTTTGACGGGGATGGAGCCACCTTCGCCGCGTACGGTAATGGTGTGAGCCGCTTCGTCGGCGCTGACTTGGAAGCCGAGTGTCTCCAGCGCGGCCAGCATGATACGGGTATCGCGGCTGAACAGTGCGCCTTCGAGGCGGGTGGTGCCCTTTGCCAGTGCGGCGAGGATCAGTGCACGGTTGGTGATGCTCTTGGAGCCGGGCAGCTCAATGCTGGAATCGACGGCTTGTGTGAAAGGCTGGATTGGTAGTGGGTCGGACATGTCGTTGAGCTGCGGAATATAAGATGCGCGGTGATAAGCTTGTGTGCCAAGTTCGGGGCGATGAGCTAGAGTTGATCGCGGTATTGTTTGCCGCGTTCTAATTGTTTGATGAGGGCAGGGCTGTCTTGGTTGAGTAGGGCCGCTTTGAGGGAGTGGAGTTCGTTTTCGAAGCCATCGATGGCGCGTAGGACTTCTTCACGGTTTTGTTCGAGGATTTGTTTCCACAAGGTGGGATCGCCCGCGGCCACACGTGTGCTGTCTCGTAGGCCTCCGCCAGCTAGTTGCTTCCAGTCGGGATCTTTTCCCGCTAGGTAGCTGCAGAGGCTGGAGGCGAGCAGGTGGGGCAGATGGCTAATGTGGGCTACGATTTCGTCGTGTTGTTCTGGGCTGCAAATGGTGATTTGCATGCCAATGGCTTGCCAGAGTTGTTGCAGGCCTGTGCTGTCTGAGACGGGGTCGACTGGGGTCAGGATGCAGGCGGCGCCTTCAAAGAGGTCAGCGCGGGCGTGTGCCATACCGGTGCGTTCCGAGCCCGCCATCGGGTGGGAGCCGATGAAATTAACCTCGGTGGCGCGGGCCTCGCGGCAAATCAGACTTTTGGTGCTGCCTACGTCGGTCACGAGGCAGTTCGGTGGGAGCGCAGGCGCGATTTGTTCTAGTAGAGGCACGATGGTTTCAACGGGGGTGCAAATGACGACCAGTTCACTCTCCGCACAAGCCAGTTCGGCTTGTTCAAATACAGCGTCGCACCACTGTGTGTCGAGTGCTTGAGCGCGCGTTTCAGCTCGACGGGACCATGCATGTATGCGCTGGCAGAGCCCACGCTCTTTAAGTGCCAGTGCAAGGGATGCGCCCAAAAGGCCAGGTCCAAGTATGGTAATTTGTTGAAACATGGATGAAGATGACAAAATAATGCTGCAGCTGGATGATCAAGAGTGCGTCTCTGTGCCTTTAGCCTTGCGGCGTCGGTAGCTGCGAGTCATTTAAGGCAGGCAATTTTTACAGCGCCAGCCCCAATTTACTTATGGCAAAATTTAAGAAGTCTTCTAAGCGACACCTTCCTCATCAATCGAATGGCATTAAAAAGTTCGTTTTCGGGCTGTTAATCGTCGTGCTCGCACTCGCGGTTTTAGGTGGTTTTTGGTTTTTGAGCCAACTCGGGCCTAAGGATGTTGATTATCGTAATCTAGATTACAGCACGGAAGTGTCTGAGTCGGTGAAGGCTTTGCAGGAAGAGAGCCTTGCGTTGGAGTCGCAGTTTGAGGATGTGCTGGCTCTGCGCGATCCAGCAGCCGACGACATCTTATTGCTGAAGGGAGCGCTGGAGAAACAGGAGTCGTATTTATCGCTGATTTCAGGCGTGGACTCCGAGGCACAGAAACGAGTGGTTAATTTGAGAGAACGCTATCAGAATTTGGCGGCTGAGCCTTTGCGCTTGGAGAGTTTAGATCTCGAGCGGGAGGCGGAAGCTCTAGTCGAGCAGGAGGAATACGAGAGTGCGCGTAGCAAATTTCGTGAAGCGTATCAGAAGCAGCGGCAAGTAAATGAGAGTTTTCCGCAGAGCGCTGCCTACGATGTGGGACGTGCCACACGCCTAGAGCGACAGGCGCGCTATTTGATGGCGGTTCCTCTGCTGGAGCGAAGCATCGTGCTCGAGGAGGGGGCAGATGCCTTTATTGAGGCCAGAGAGTGGGAGCCTGCCGAGGAGCGATTGCAGCAGGCGATGGCACTGCAGGATCAGTTGAACCGTGAATACCGCGGCACCAATCAGTCCAGCGTAGCTCGATTAGAGCGTTTGCGCGTGAAGTTGGTCGGGATTCGGTCAGGACAGAGTTACGTGGAAGTGCAGCGAGTTGTGCAGTTGGCGGATGAGCGACGTGCGGCGAATGAGAATTTGGAAGCGGCCGCACTTTATTTGGAGGCGTCTCGCTTGCAGCGACAGTTGAATGAAGCGTATCGTGATAGCCCGTATGCATCTTCGGAGCGCGTTTCGGAATACCAGCGTAAGAGTCAGACGGCAGAAAGCTTTGAGCTCGGTCTCGCGATTGAGCGGAATCATGACTTGATGCAGGCATTACTTGCGGAACGCCGTACCTACGAAGCGGCAGAGGTGATTGTGGCGCTGCGCCGTGATATCAAACAGATGGAGGAGGCCTACCCTCGTAGCTCGCTCAATGACGAAGATTTACAGCTAAAGGTTCGCTATCTGAATTTGGTGCAAAATGACTTAGGTTTTATCCAAGACCGCATTTACGACGCATTGTTGCCGATTCCTGAGATTGAGGGCTGGCGCATGTTACGCACGGAGGTCCCGCAGGCTTTGTATTCTTTGATCATGGGCACGAATCCGAGTCGTAATAAGGGAGATGTGCGGCCAGTTGATTCTGTAAGTTGGGTGGAAGCTAAGAATTTTTGTGAACGACTGACTTGGATCCTGGGGCAGTCTGTTCGCCTGCCGACAGAGAACGAGTTTCGTCAGGCCTTGGGGCCGCTGCGCTATTTAGTCTTGGAGGAGCTTGTTTGGAGTGTTTCGGATGCAGAGGGGGTGCCGCAAGCTGTCGGTGCTAAAGACGCCTTTGCCAGTGGCTTTTATGATCTTTTGGGCAATGTTAGTGAGTGGCTCGAATCGATTGACCGCTTTGATACGGAAGATGCCCGCCATATTGGGGGGCATGCGCAAGATCGCTTGGAGTCTATCTTTAGTGTGCCCATTCGTGAGGCGCCACGAGGAGAGCGTAATCGCCTGACGGGCTTTCGTATTGTTGTAAAGGTAGATTAAAACCTGAAAGATAGTGTAAACTTCTCATTGCTAAGCGGAGCTAGATCTCTTGTCTATATTTGATGGAATCGAACGATCCAGCCCCAAGACACCATGACTTGCCACCTCAGGCGCGACGAGCGGTGCGCTTTATTTATATCGCAATGGCGGTTATGATCTTACTGCCTTTTTTGCTGCTTTGGCTGACAGGGGGCATCAGTTTGGATGGCTCCTAGTTTGTGATATGAATAAAACGATCTTAATAGTTAGAGTCTTCTTTTTGCTAGTTAGCTTGCTGGGCTGTTTGCTGCTTAGCTACGTAATTGATGATTGGGACATTTTATTCGTTGTATTTGTAGGTATGAGCGTGGCTGCCTTAGTCATTCTGACGGATGTGTTGCTTGAGGGCTTTTCGTTACGTGGGCTTTCGGCCATTACTTTCGGACTCGCGATCGGTGGTCTGATCGCTTATTTAATTTCAAGTTCACCGCTTTTTGAGCCGCTGGAAGGAGATCCTGACTTGGCTGAGACGCTCTTTCTTTCTCGTTTGTCGCTTTATATTATCTCGATGTATCTGGCCACGGTGGTGGCGTTACGTGGGCGGGACGAATTTAATCTGGTCATCCCCTATGTTCGTTTCAGTGCGCAAAATGTGGAGACATCTGTCGTTGTTGTGGATACCAGTGCTTTGATTGATGGGCGGATTGCTGCGATTTGTGAGAGCCGTTGGTTCGGCTATGCGATGATTGTGCCTAGATTTGTGCTCGACGAGTTGCAAGCGGTCGCTGATTCGTCTGATAGCTCTCGTAAGGAGAAGGGGCGTAAAGGGCTGGATGTGCTGAATCGTATTCGGAAAATGAAACACATCGATTTGCGTATTCACGAGAGTGATGTGCCAGGGCGCGATGTGGTGGACTCGAAGCTCGTTTACTTGGCGGAGTCAATGAAGGCGAAATTACTGACTACGGATTACAATTTGGCAAAACTAGCTGAGTTTCATGGAATTGAGTGGTTAAATATCACTTCATTGGTGAAGTCGTTGAATCAAGAGGTTTCTGTGGGCACGCGTTTGAATGTCGAACTCATTCGGGCCGGCAAAGATTCCGGCCAAGCGATTGGATATTTGCCAGATGGTTCAATGCTAGTGGTCAATAATGGCCGTAAGTGGATCGGGCGCGAGATACGCGTGGAGGTCGATTCAGTAGTGCCTTCCTCTGGCGGGAAGATGGTATTCGCGACGCATTATCCAGATGTTGCTACCAGTCGACCTTGATTCGGCTTTTTGCGGAGATATCAGGTTAAAAACTTTGTTAAAACCTGTTGGTGGCATTATTTTACTTGGTTTATTCGTACCAATGTCATTGTTTGTGTATGTCTGGGGGGATTTCTTCAGGCGTATATATTACATCATACTAAATAAAAACAAGGAATATCATTATGAACACACAAAGCAAAAAAGGTTTCACTCTCGTCGAAATCATGATCGTAGTCGTTATCATCGGTCTTCTCGCTGCAATGGCGATCCCAGCCTTCCAAAAGGTTCGCGCTACATCTCAGGAAAAAGCAATTCTCAACAACTTGCGTCAATTGGCATCCGCTGCTGACCAGTATTTCTTGGAGTATGGTGTTGAGACTATTGCCAGTGATAAGCTTGTGGGTGATGGTAGCTACGTTAAAGCATTTAGCTCTGTAGCTTCTGAGTCTTACTCAACATCTATCACAACTGGCACAGACATTCAGGCAACAGATGTTCCAACTGCGGTTAGCAACACAGGGATTTTGTCAGTTGATTTCTAAGCGATTCGTTTAAATCAATTCTCGTATTTATCAGGTTGCCTCTCAGTATTGGGAGGCAACCTTTTTTTATATATATACATGTCTGGTTCACTGATTGTAGGCTTCTCGCTATTTTTGCTATCCTGCGTTGTTTCCGTATTATTGGGCTTTGTTTGTTTTGATAATTCATCCGCGGTTCAATTGCTAAAGCATGCAGGCTATTGGTGGATGCTGATTACTTTCATCTGTTTTCTGTTGGCGTGTCAGCGGCAGTTTACTGGCTCAGCAAGCGCTTTACTGGCATCTATTCGGCGACACAAATACGGTCTCTTGGGGATTCTTCTTTCTTCTTGGTTGTTACTGGGAATGCAGCCGATGCGTTTCAAGATTTTGATGGATGAGCCGGTTTTGGCTGCCACGGCCTTGCAGATGCATTTAGAGAAAGAGGTATTAACTGTTAGTAAGGCCTATAACATTGATGGGGATTTTCAGTTGCTGGGCGGTTATGTAGATAAGCGCCCATACTTCTATCCCTTTTTGGTCAGCCTATTGCATGATTTGACTGGATATCGTTCCAACCAGGGGATCGTGTTAAATGCGATTTTGACCCCGGTTTTCATGGGCTTGCTCTACATCGCTGGTGTCTGGTTGTGGCCTCGGTATGGTGGCTTCTTCGCGATGGCGCTTTTTTTAACCGCTCCTATATTGTCTATGGTAGCAACGGGAGGTGGTTTTGATCAGCTTAATTTGGTGATGTTACTCGTTGTGATGATTGCATCGCGGTTATATATTGATAAGCCTTCACCTCAATCGCTCAATCTATTGATTGGGGCTGGGGTTCTGCTGGCGCAGACACGTTACGAGTCTGCACTTTATGTAACTGCGGTGGGGCTTATCGTGGCCCTTGGTTGGTGGAGAGATCGGCGTATTATTGTGACCAAGACTTTGATTTTAGCTCCCTTATTTATGCTGCCTGTCGCCTTGTTGCAGCGAGCCTTTCACGAGGACCTGTGGCAGCTTGCAGATACGAACGCGGCGGCCGCTTTTTCGATATCCAACGGTTTCGAGAATCTATTGCATGCATTTAATTATTTTTTCAGTACGCAGGATACAACGCCAAACAGTATCCTACTGTCCATTCTAAGTGTGGTTGCTGTTGTGCTATTCTTGTTTTATTGGCGGCGTTTATATCAAGAGTTTGGCCTCCAGTCGATGGCTGGAGTTGCCATCTTATTAGTCGGGGCTCTCAACTTTCTTATTTTGATGGGCTATCATTGGGGGGCTTTGGATGACATTGTGGCGACGCGGCTAGTGCTTCCCTATCTGCTTTTTCAAGTGTTACTTGTTGTTAAGCTAGCGGGCTTACTTCATTGGCCGAAATTAGGACCTGTTTTACTGATAATAGTGGCTAGTTATTTTATTTTTTATACGCGGCCATTATGTGCGCGTACAGATTTTTTAAAACATGCATTGCCACCGGCTGAGGCGCAATGGTTACGGGAGCGTGTGCGCGAACGATCGGATCAAAATATATTGTTTGTTACAAATCGACATTTGATTGCGTTGATTGAGCAGGAGTCCGCTACGCTACCTCAGTTGGTATTACGTCGACCACAGTATTTAGAGCTGCATCAACGATTACGTACCTTCGATGACGTGCTATTTGTGTACACAAATCATACGGTTATTAAGAATAATGGGGAATTGCTGGAGGATCATCTCAATGAGCAGTTTGAACTCGAAGTATTGCAAACAGAGCAATTGGCGCCTGGTGTAATCATCACTTTAGCCCGCTTGGTGAATGTTCATTTGGACCAGAACCAGCAACTGACTTTCGACCTGCAAGTCGACGACGAGTCCTATATGGACCGGGGCATGGAGATGGTTGCTAAATTGCTATTCTAGTGGTGTATAAAATGATGAATATTTCCTGTCATCGAAAAGTCGTGTATCAATGGATATTGGCGGCTGTGCTAGGGCTTGGTTTATGTGTCGGTATCTTATGTGTGCCGGCAGGAGATGCCTCGCTGCTAGTGCGTTTGTGCGGCTATGGAGTGCTCGCTATTACTTTTGTGTTGTGGTTGTATTCCGTGGTTCAAGTGCTTCGAGAAGCGTTACTATCACCTCGCGGCGTGCGATTGAGAGACACCGTTCATTTTATTGCAGCGATCGGAGTTGGGGCCTATGTCATTTTGAGCCATGCTCATTTTGATTATAAGATCGTTGGGGATGAATACGTAATCTCAGCAACTGCGAAGCACATGCATGAGACCCGAGAGGTAGCTTATAGTACCCTGGTGGTACATGATGGCAGTCGAGTGCAGAGTCTTCACTCTGCCGTCGATAAGCGCCCTTGGTTGTATCCGTTCCTGGTTGCCTGCATGCATGACCTGTTTGGTTTTAGTGCTCCAAATGCTTTCGTGCTAAATGTGATTTGCTTGCTGCTTTTTTTGGCTGCAATTTATTGTTTCGGTTACTTCTTGTTTCGTATTGTCGGAGGCTGGCTTGCGGTTTTGCTATGGGCGAGCCTGCCATTACTGGCTCAGAACGCCACCGGCGCTGGCATGGAGCTAGTCAATTTATTGGGAATACAGCTATTAATTTTAGTTGCCGTCTTATATCTGCGCAGTCCCAGTCGGTGGGGGCAAAGTTGTTTGTGGCTTTCCTGTGCGCTGCTCGCTTGCGCGCGCTATGAGTCTATACTATTTCTGGCTCCTGTTGCTTTCGTTGTTGCATTTGGATGGTATCGCCAGCGGACGGTTGATTTTACTTGGTCTGTGCTTTGGGCGCTTCCTTTGTTTGCTTTAGTCTTCCTTCAGAACAAGATTTATAGCGTGACAGAGTCATCGTGGGAACTTGCGAAGGGGGCGACGCAGCCATTTTCAATTAGCAATGCGATTGGCAATGCTCCGCATGCTTTGTACTTTTTCTTTGCGCATGATCCTGCGATCGCGAATTCCTTATTGATTAGTATATTGGGAGGAGGGGCTATTATTAGCTTAGTTGTGATGGCTGGTAGGTGGATTCGAAGCAAAGCGTGGCAACAGCCTGAGTGTATAGTCTTGTTGGCCTTTGGGAGTTTTCTGATCATTCATTTCGTTGTTATTCTAGCGTTTCATGCCAGTCAGCTTGACCGTCCTTTTGTGGCTCGTTATGCGCTTCCGTTTCACATTCTTCTTGTTGCGGCTATCATTTCTGCAATCCGTCTAGTTACTCGGGAAAGGCCTGGTGTGGCTCGTTTCGTTTGCTGTTTGACGATCGGTTTCATTGTTACGTTTACTTTTCCGGCAAATGCCCGTGAAGTTTTTTCTACTCGTAGTTTTATCGTGCGGGAAAAGAATTGGTTGTTCGCTACTTATTCAGGGATGGCGACTGATCGGAATTTAATTGTGGATTTCTATTCTCAAAAGTGGACGCTTTATGAGCAGCCGGCAATCACCCCAGGGCAGGCGCTCGAGGTGCTGCAGAATGATACAAGTGTGTTTGATTTTAAGAAATTTTCGTCTGTTTATCTGGTTGTTAGATGTCGATTCTCAGGAGGCGATTATCAGCCTACTCAACGAGAGACAATGCAGCTGCTGGAGCGATTGGATGTAGAATTGCTAGCTGAGCGAAGCTTCAGACCATTGGAATTGACTAGATTTTATCGCATCGTTGATTAAGCATAGATGAAAGGCCTGACTTACGACTTATCCTTACTAAATCGAAGCGCCGCCGCTTGGAAACGTTCAGCAGGTTTACGCGAGATGTATGCTGCGTTGTATCGCGAAGTGAATACTCACTGCGTGGGAGATGCTGTGCTTGAACTGGGGTCGGGAATCGGCGTCAGCCGGGAGTTTTTGCCTAAAGTAGTGACGACGGATATCGTTAAGACAGAGTATGTGGATCGCGCCATGTCTGCTTACGATATTGAACGGCCTGCTGAGCAACCAAAGTGGTCGTCTATTTTTGCAATAGATTTGCTTCATCACCTGCGTGAGCCTATGCGTTTTTTCGAAAGTGCATCGAAGCAGTTAGCTACAGGAGGGCGTATTGTATTGATCGAACCCGCGGCTACTTTCGGGGGGAATTTATTTTACAAGTGCTTTCATCACGAACCAATTAGAATTAGGAGAGTGCAGCCACCTTTTGTTTTTGAAGCTAATGGGCGTGATGGTGAATTCGCGAATATGGCGATGGCTGAAGGGATGATCAAACGTCACTCTGGGGAATTTATTCGCGCTTTGGAACAGTATGATCTAAGTTTAAAACTAGTTCAATATAGGGATGTATTCGCTTATCCACTTTCAGGTGGATACTCCAAACCGCAGTTTTTACCTACGGGCTGTTTGAAAGCATTTCTTTTATTTGAATCCTTGTTGCCCCAGTTTGTGTTGCGCCGTGTGGGCTTGAGAATCTTAGTCGTGCTTGAGAAGCGGTCGAGTTGAGCGCGGTCGAAAATGGGTGAATACAATATGTTAAAAAATAATTTCAAAGAACATTTCGACTGGGTCGCTGAAAACGGTGGGGCTTATCGCAGGCGTCAAGTGGGCTTTCGCGCGCAATTACAAGCTTACTATAAATTTCATATCGAACCAGGTCAGAGAGTGCTTGAGTTCGGCTGCGGGGATGGTGAGTTGTTGGAGTCACTACGACCTTCACGCGGGCTGGGAATTGATTTGAGTTCTAAGATGATCGAGGCTGCAAAGTCGAGGACGCATGCAACTCAGGTTGAATTCATAGTCGGTGATTTGGAAACTACTGAGCTCGAGGAGCAATTCGATGTCATCATTTTAGATTATTTAATTGGTTATCTTTCTGATGTGCATGCCTGTATCGCTAATTTGCGTCGCTTGTGCCATGCGCGCACGCGCATTCATATAGTATCGCTCAACCATGTTTGGTTACCTCTTATGAAATTGGCGCGTGGTCTGCGTTTGACGAGTCCGCAGCCTCAAAGTAACTGGCTGAGTTCGACGGATATCCAAAATATACTTGAACTCAATGGCTTGGAAGTTGTGGGAGGGGCGACGGAACACATGGTACCTTTTCGAATTCCGCTGCTAGCGCCTTTTTTTAATAGTTTTGTGGTTCGCTTGCCCTTTTTTCGGCATTTTGGCATGTCGACTACAGTAGTGGCTCGACCCGCGACCCCTCCATTAATTGATGGTGAGATTAGTTGCTCGGTGGTGGTGCCGGCGCGCAATGAGTCGGGTAATATTCGTGCCGCTCTAGATCGCATCCCAGTGTTGGGAAAGCAGACCGAAGTGATATTTGTTGAAGGTAATAGTGTGGATGACACTTGGGAGGTGATTCAGCGCGAAGTGGCCGCTTATGACGGGCCCCATCGTGTGCAGTTTTTACAACAGCCCGGCAAGGGGAAGTGGGATGCTGTGTTTGCCGGCTTTGCGGTGGCGCAGGGCGACGTATTGGTGATTCAAGACGGGGATTTGACGGCTCCGCCTGAAGATTTGCCGAAATTCTACGAAGCGATTGCGTCTGGAACCTGTGAGTTTGCGAATGGTTGCCGTTTGGTATATCCGATGGAGTCGCAGGCGATGCGCTTTCTCAATTTGCTTGGTAATAAATTTTTTGCGGCTTCGCTGAGCTTTGTGTTGGGCCAGCCGATCAAAGATAGCTTGTGTGGCACCAAAATGATGCTGCGCTCTGATTATGAGCGATTGCTTAAACGGATCGAAGTTTTAGGAGATTTTGATCCTTTTGGTGATTTTAATCTGCTCTTCGGCAGCTCGATGCTGGACCTACGAATTCGTGATGTGCTGGTGCGTTATCGGGATCGTACTTATGGTGACACCAATATTTCTCGCTTTAGGCACGGATGGATCTTGCTGCGTATGACTTGGTTTGGTCTGCGTAAAATCCGCTTCTTCAGCCTGAAGCCGCGGCGCAGTTGAGGCGGGCGCGGTTACAGACTTGGCAGGTGACTAAACGCAGAGTGCTCTAGGCTAAGGGTAATTGTAGGCGAAAGGTGGTGCCTGCTGGGGAGGATTGGGCTAGCTCGATATTACCGCGGTGGTCGCGGAGGATACGTTTGCTGATAGAGAGACCGAGACCCGTGCCATCGGGGCGGTCGGTCAGAAAAGATTCGAAGATGTCAGCTTGAATGGCTTCCGGAATGCCGCCGCCATTATCGGCGATTGTTAAATGCGCATTGAATTCGTCGGCAGAGGCTTCGATTTGAATGAGTCCGCCGTCGGGCATCGCTTGGGTGGCATTGAGAACTAGATTGAGTAGGACCTGCAAAATTTGGCCCTTGTTGACCGCAACTAGTATTTTCTTCGCGGGTGGGTTAAATTGTAGATAGATCTTTTGTTGATGCAACTTGAGGCGGACCAGCTTGAGGGTGTCGTTGATTAGACCGCTGAGATCTTGGCGTGTGTGCATGCCTTCGCGTGTGCGGCCAAAGCTGAGCACACGCTCGACGATTTCTTCCAGTTGGTTGAGCTTTTCGCCGATGACTTGCAGGTCGGTGCGACGAGGATCCTCTTTAATGAATTGTAAATCGAGAGAGTCGAAGAGCAGTTTGATTACGGTTAAGGGATTCCGGATCTCATGTGCGATCTCTGCGGCCAGCATGCCAAGTGTAGTCAATTTCTCATTGCGCCGCATGGATTCTTCGCTGGCAAAGATGCGGGAGTAGTGACGTGCATTTTGGATTGCGATTGCGCCCACGCCTGCGAGGGTCGTGAAGGCATTTTTCTCGTCGTTATTGAAACGGTGTGGATGGTCCGTATAGGCAATAATGACTCCGATCACCTCATCGCCAAAGATGATGGGAGAGGCGAGCATCGAAATGAGCCCCTCACGCTGAATTGTGCGCAAGAAGTCATTTTCCTCGGTGAATGCAAGGTCGTGTACTTCAATTTGTTTGCGGCGGTGTATGGTCGCCCCGAGTGCACTATCCTCCAGAGGGAGCACGAGTTCTTCAGCGACTGCGCCTGAAGCGTTGATGAAGCTGTGTAGGTGTAACTCGTCATTGTCATGGTTGAGCAAAAATAGGGCGCTACTGTGGCAGTCCATCAGTTGGCGCGTTTGGCGCGTGAGTGCTTCCATGAGCTCGTCGCTGTCGAGCTCGCCGACTAGTTGTTGGCTCATGTCGACCAAAGATTCCAGCTGGTTGGCCTTGGTGCGGAGTTGTTTAATCATCCACAACCGTGACACCACGCGTGTGGCTTCGTTGGTCAGCAAGGTGAGAATCTTAAGTGCAGAGTCGCCGAAGGCGTGCATTTGCTCGCTGTCGACATTGACGACGCCAATCACCATGCCTTGGTCTTCCATGGGGACGGCCATCTCAGAGCGCACGCTGGAGCGCACGGATATGTAACGAGGTTCTTCTCGTACATCGCCTACGATGAGTGCACGGCCATGGAGTGCAGTCCAGCCGGTGATCCCTTGGCCGAGGGCCAACTCCATGTTGCTCCAGTCTTCTGGAAGTCCGTAAGACGCTTCGAGTTCCAGGCATTTGGTGTCTGGATTGATTAAAGAGATAGACGCGCTACTAGGCTGTAGCACTTTAACGATTTCGTCTAGAATCAGACGCAGCGCAACCTTAGGTTCTTCTGTATCGGATACTAAACTACTGATGCGATAGAGTGAATCGATCGCGGTTTGCTCGTTTGCTGGCTCGTCCATGTAGGAGACGATTCTATTCTTTGACTATTTTGTCGAGCTCTTCGCGCAGTTCTAGTAGTGAGGTTGTGTAGCTGTCTTTTTCGCTCTGGTCGTTTTTGATATAGAATGTATCCATCGCGACGCCACGTTCGGTGGCAATGCGTGCGAAACCGATGTCGAAGCCCTTCTTCGTGATCAAGCGAGAGAGTTGATAGAGTAGGCCGATCCGGTCACTGGCTTGCACCTCAATAATTGTCTGCTTAAGCGAGAGCTCATGATAGACGTCCACGCTCGGTGGGAAGGGAGCGGGGAGCATATCTTTGGTCTTGGTTTTGGCTAATATCTTGCTTTCCAGCTCGTTGATTTCTGGCATCAGCTCTTTTTCTTCGATCAGAGCTTCGTGGAGGTGGCGTTCAAATACTTCACGGGCCTTTTTATTGGAAACAACGCCTCCGTCGGGATCCATTACATAAAAAGTGTCGATGGTGATATGGTCTTTACGGGTGATTGCCTTGGTGCTGACGATGTTAACCCCCGCGAGTGTCAGTGCCCCCGCGAGCTTGTAAAAGAGGCCCGCGCGGTCCCAGGTGACGACGTCGATTACCGACATACTCAGGTCGATATCATCGTGCCAATCGATGATCGGAGCGAGCGAGGCCATGGATTCTGCAGACTGAATCTGGTCTAGCAGGCGGTGAACCATGCGTAAGTGCAGTTCGATATCGTCTTGGTGCGTGTTGATAAAGTAGCGCTCCGGTAGTAAGTTGAAGTGGGCTTCAATTTCTTCCTCTGAAATGCCTTCAAGTTTCTTCTGGAGTAGTTGTTGGTGTAGCATGTTAATTTGGTTCTTCCGCTTTTGTTCAATAATTGCGTCGTCCTCAAACTGCTCAAGTGTTCTAACGTAAAGTGTGCGGTGCATGGCATCCTTGTAACTGTTCCACAAGGTGGGGGCAGTTCCGCGGGCGTCGCAGTAGGTATGTACGTATAGAAATCTGAGTTTTTGCGGGTCTTCGATGAATTCAGCAAAGGAGGCCGCTGTTTTGGGATCGTCTAGGTCAAACCGTTGCCAGAATCGTGCCATTTCTAGGTGGCTGCGGATAATAAATAGAATTTGTTCCTGTTGATCTTGACCGATGTCAAAACGGTTTAAGATGGGCTGCGCGATTCTTACGCCATTAACATCATGATCTTTAACGCCTTCGGCTTTTCCGATGTCGTGTAGCAGTAGGATTAGGTAAAGTAGCAGTGGGTCGTCATTTTTTCGTAATTCTTTTTCGTAGCGACTGTATTCATCGTTGTGCTTGCTAAATACACGATCGAGGTGGCGGATCGTGCGTAGTACGTGTGCATCGGCGGTGTAGCGGTGGTAGTATTCGTGCTGTACCATACAGGTGAGCTCGCCGAATTCAGGCAAGTAACGTCCCAGCACACCCATTTCATGCATTTGCATGAGGATGGGGTAGACTTCGCCCGGGCTACGTAGAATAGAGCAGAAGCTTTTTGCCGCTGATTTGCTGTTGATGATATTATGATCGATCAGTGGGATTGATCGCGTGATGAGATAGCGTAGGTCTGGGTCCAGGCGCGCACCAAATTGCTGTGCTAAGCGAAAGATCCGAATCAGGCGTACGGGATCATCTTTAAAGACATTGGGGCTGTCGACTGACAGCACTTTTTCGTGCAGTTGAAAGCCTTCGACTTTCTTGATGGGGAGGTGCTGGTGCGCGCGCAGAGCTTCGCGGAAGCTGATGCGTGTCTTTTCGCCTGTCGCCGCCTCTAAGGCCATGCGTTCCTTTAGCATCTCGCTGGTCTGGTAAATGGTGCGGGCTGCTGTGTAGTAGTCCTTCATAAAGGACTCAACGCGCTCAAAAATGTTTTTTTGAGGATAGTCTAATTTTTCTGCAATATTGGGCTGCTGTTCTAGGTCCAGCTTATCTGTGGGGCGGCGATTTTGCAGGTGTAGTTCGGTGCGAGCACGCAGTAAGAAGTCGTAGGAATCCACCATGGCTTTGCGCTCGTCGTCGCGCAGTAGCTTGGCTTTTACGAGATCTCGAAAGGAGCGAAAGCCGTACTTAATATGTGCCATCCAAAGGATGTTTTGATAATCGCGCAGACCGCCGACTCCGTTTTTGATGTCTGGCTCTTGCAAATAGATGGTATTGCCCGATTTCGCGTGTCGCTCCAGTTCGTCTTGCAAGCGTTGTTGAATATAGACTTTAGAGTTCTCTTTTTTAACGAATTCTTCGAAGCGGCCGCGCATACTATTATAGAGAGGCTCAGAGCCGCAAATAATACGTGATTCCAGAATTGCATTTTTTGATTGTACCTCTTTACGGCACTCTTCGATGACTTCTTTCGAGTTACGAGAGGCGTGCCCGATTTTGAGCCCGAGGTCCCAGAGGGGGTAGAGCACTTCTTCGGTCACGACTTCTTGGAATTTCTGATAATCGTGCCCCGCCGCTTTGAGGGGATAGAGAAACATGATATCTATGTCGCTATGGGGGTTGAGCTCGCGTCTTCCGTAGCCACCAGTGGCTAGAATCGCCATTTTACAGGGCAGTGCGCCGTGCTCGGTGGCATAGAGGTCCAGTGCGGCGAGGAATAAGTTCTCGATCACCACGTCGATCATGGCGGCACGTGCTTGGCAGACCTTGCGTCCCGATTCGCCCTTGTGGTGCATGCGTTCCAGCATGACATTTTCCAGCTGCATGTAGCGCTTATAAGCGGGCAGTTGCTTGCTGCGAGAGACACCAGGATCGAATACCAGCCGCTTTTGAGCGTGTTGGTGGAGACGGCGGAAGAGCGGATTATCTTGTATGGGCATGTGCCGGACTGTGGTTAGTTTTCCAAAGAAACCCTGTTTATGCGCCCTGCGTCAAGTGAGTTCGCCCAGCCAAGCCCCTGCATATAAATAAATCGCTTTCGCTTTTGACCCCACGCCGCTTTCTGCTATCGCTACCCGTTCTCCACTAATTAGAAACACCAATACCAAATATTATGCAAATCGCAGAAGGAACAGTCGTCGCTATGGACTACGCGCTTAAAGACGACGAAGGAACATTACTCGATCAATCTCAGCCCGGACAACCTCTGACATATCTCCATGGGCACAAAAACATCATCCCGGGTCTCGAAGCTGCGCTTGTAGGTAAGGCTGCGGGGGACACTGTTGAAGTGCGCGTGGCTCCGGAAGATGGCTATGGTGCACCCAACCCCGCACTAGAGCAAGTCGTGCCTCGTGACCGCTTCCAAGGTGTTGAGACGCTGGAAGTCGGCATGCAATTTCAAGCTAGTACAGATCAAGGCCCGGTGTCAGTCCGTGTGGTTAAGGTCGAAGAAGACAATGTCACCGTCGACGGCAATCATCCACTCGCTGGCAAGCACCTTAACTTCAATGTGACTGTGCAAGACGTGCGCGAGGCGACTGAAGAAGAGTTGGCACATGGCCACATCCACCAAGGCGGCGGTTGCTGCGGCGGCGGAGGTGGCGAAGGCGAATGCTGCAGCTCGGAAGAAGGCAAAGGCGAAGGTGAATGCTGCAACGACGACAAAGAACAGCAAGGCGGCTGTGGTTGCTCGCACTAATTTCTTTGCTTCGGTTTTTTAATAAGAGCGCCTCACCGAATCTTCGGTGAGGCGCTTTTTTTTGTTAAAACTGATCTGTCACGAGCAGTGTGGTGGGCTCCTCTGCGCTTAGGCTGACACTCGTCACATAGGGCTGCAGGTAGTTGCTGCCTTTTCTCAGTGTGGCGCCGCTGTGGCGCTCGCTCACTTGGCCGCTGACGACGTGGATTAAACGTGCACCTTCACCCGCGGGCAGTTCGAGTGCTTCGTCACCCGCTTGAAGTTCGAATTTACGAATGCGGAATTCCTTGCAGTCAGCTAAGGTTTGCGTGCCAGGCACGATCTTGAGTGTTTCTGGCTCGTAGTCATCGAAATCGATCGATTTGAGTGATTCTTCAATGTGCAATTGGCGCGGTGCGCCGTCCAGCCCCACGCGGCCCCAGTCGTAGACGCGGTAAGTGGTGTCGGAGTTTTGTTGGATCTCTAGGATCAAATTACCCGCGTCGATCGCGTGCATGCGGCCGCTTTCGACTAAGATGGAGTCACCCGCTTTGACGGGGAAGCGGTGGACGCAGTCTTCTGCTTGGTTCTCTGCCAGCGCTTGAGTGAATTGCTCGCGAGTCACGCCATTTTTGAGGCCGACGATCAAGGAGGCCCCTTCGTCGCACTCCGCGATGTACCAGTTCTCGGTCTTGGGCTCGCCACCTAGTGAGGGGGCGATCTCGGCGGGCGGGTGAACTTGTAGCGAGAGTCGATCTTGGCAATCCAGCCATTTGATCAAAATTGGAAAGGGCTGCGAGCCGTCACGTCCTGGGCCCAGGATTTCGGAGGCCGAGCTTTCGAGCAGTTCGCGAATGCTTTTGCCGGCGTGCGTTCCTGAGGCGACGACGGATTGTTCATCTTTGCGGTCGACTAGTTCCCAGCTCTCGCCAATTACCTTACCTTCGGGGAGTGTGCGGCCGAGTTTGGCTTCGAGGCCGCGACCGCCCCAAACGCGTTCCATATATAGTGGAGTAAATGTCAGTAATTCCATAGCACTGTTTCTTGCTGGATTTCCCAGAGAATGCGATACTCAATCGAATCTTGTTATTCACGCATCTGCGTTTAATTTCTCTCCTCTTACATGGCACGAAAAGCAAAGAAAAAAGTCGTAAAGAAAAAAGTGGTTTCTCAGCCACGTAAAGCACGCTCACGCCCAGTGCTGGGATTGTTGCTATTTACTATTGCCGCACTGGTCGCTGTTTCGGTCTTTGACTATAACACCGAGCAATATAATGCGACCAATCCGACCGACCCGAACTTAGTCGGCCTTTTTGGCAGCTATGTTGGCTTCTTTGGTTTTCATTTCCTTGGTGTCGCGGTGCTCTTAGTGCCACTTTTCTTACTCTGGTTTGGCGTGCGTCTGCTGGTGCAGCAAGAGCATGGCAAGCGTTTGCTGACTGGAATCGCCTCGCCATTGGCTGTCTTTTGCGTGTCTGGACTGATTGCGATGATGCGCCCCGCTAGCAGCGCTGCGGGCAGTTTGTTTGAGAACCAACTCTCTAATGGCTTTGGTGGAGTTGTGGGTGAATTTATTGGGCCCGTGGTCTTGGAACCCTACATTGGCCCCTTTGGCGCGTTTTTGATCTTATTGATGGGCTTCATCATTGGCTCCTTGTTGGTGTTTACGGACAATCTCGGCCATTTTTTCGAGTATTTGCAAACACGCTATCGCGAATTTTTAGAGAACCGTGCCCAGTCCAAAGAGGTGCGCAAAGCGCGTAAAGCGGAGCGTGCTGAGGCCAAACGTGTCGCCAAGGAGGAAGCCGCACAGGCCAAAGCCCAAGCTAAAGAAGAGGCCGCGGCGGCTAAAGCACGGGCGAAAGAGGACGCAGCGGCCGCCAAAAAAGAAAAAAAATCGGCCAAGCCTGCCAAGCAGGCAGCGGCGAAGGCAGCTGCTGACGTGGATGGCGATGATGAGCTTCCCGATGATGGGCGTAAACCTTCTTTGCTCAGCAGCGCGCCGACTCCTTTGGCGGCGAGCAGTGTGGCAGCTGCGGCATCGAAGAAGAAAAAACTCATGCCTAAGCCACCCGAGTCCGAGCCTGAGCCGGAGCCCAAGAAGCCCGCACTCGACCCTGCCACGATCAAGATCATCAGCGGCGAGAAAACTGAGAAGGCAGTGGCCAGCATTCCTGAGCGTCGTGGGGACTATGTCTTCCCTCCGTTAAGCCTACTTTCCGAGGCTCCAGATGCGAGCACGATCGCACCCGAAGACCACGCGGGCACCATGAGCGCCCTCGTGCGCACACTCGACGAGTTCGGTGTGAAGGTCATACCCGGGGAGATTCATACCGGGCCGGTGATCACTCGCTATGAAGTCACTCCTGCGCCCGGCGTGCGTGTGGAAAAGATTGTGAATCTTGATAAGAACATCGCGCTTGGCCTCAAGGCCATGTCGGTGCGTATCCTTGCACCCGTGCCAGGCAAGGGCACCGTCGGCATCGAAGTGCCCAACCGCATCTCGCTGGCAGTGTGCATGCGCGACATCGTGGAGTCCAAGGCTTGGGCGGATGCCGATGCCGAGATTCCGGTCGTGCTTGGTAAGGATGTCACTGGTAAGCCCATGGTCACCGATTTGACTAAGATGCCGCACGTCTTGATCGCTGGTTCGACTGGTTCGGGTAAGACGGTGTGCATTAACGCCATTATCGCATCGCTACTTTATCACTCGGGCCCCGAAGACCTGCGCTTTATCATGGTCGATCCAAAAGTGGTGGAAATGCAGATGTATAATGCGCTGCCTCATATGTTGATCCCAGTCGTCACCGAGGCGAAGAAGGTGCCGGGCGCACTCAAATGGTTGATCGCCGAAATGGAGCACCGTTACCAGATTTTCGCCAAGACCAATGTGCGCAACATCGCTGGCTTCAATGCCAAGATCGCCAAGGACAAGGAAGAGCAAGCTAAGGCCGAGGCCATGGATGCAGACATGAGCCCCGAAGAGCGCGCGGCCCTGCAAAACATGGAGGTGCCCCGCGATGACGACGCTTTCGAGATCCCTCGCAAGAAGTTGCCCTATATCGTTTGCGTGATCGACGAGCTTGCTGACCTGATGATGGTCGCCCCTGCCGATATCGAGACCTGCATCGCCCGTATCGCACAGCTGGCTCGTGCCGCTGGGATTCACTTGATCCTCGCGACCCAACGTCCTTCGGTGAACGTGATCACCGGTGTGATTAAGGCCAATTTGCCGAGCCGCATTTCCTTCAAGGTCGCTTCGAAAATTGACAGTCGCACCATCCTCGATGGCGGCGGAGCTGAAGCCCTGATTGGCAAGGGGGACATGCTCTTCATTCCTCCAGGCACTTCCAACCTGGTGCGTGCCCAAGGTGCTTTCGTTTCCGACGACGAAATCAATGCCATCGTCGAGTTCCTCCAGGAGAAGAACGACCCGCCTCAATTTGCGGAAGATGTGCAGAAGCAAATCGACGCAGGTGGCGACGATACTGGAGGCGGTGACGATGGAGGTCCTAGCGACGGCGACGAGCTTTTGCCCGACGCCATCGATGTGCTGCGTAGCACCAAGCGTGCGTCCACCTCTATGTTGCAACGCCGCTTAAGGATTGGTTATAACCGCGCTGCCCGCTTGATGGAAGAGCTGGAAGAGCGCGGCATCGTCGGTCCAGAGAACGGCTCCAGCCCCCGCGAGATTATGGTCGACCTGGACGCGATGTAAGTCGCAATCCGCGGAGATGTTAAGAGACGCTTAACTGCCCGGCTTGATGGCTTCCGTTCCTTGTAGCTCTGGAGGAAGCTGATCGGCTTCGTAGGTGGGGAAGCTGAGCTCGGCCAGGCTGTGGTGGGGCACGTCAAAGCGTGTCTTGCCTTGGCTGCGGTCTACGATCACGCCGACCGCGACGGGCTCGGCTCCGTGGGCGCGGCATTGTTCCAGTGCTTCGACCACGCGGCCACCGCGGGTGATCACGTCTTCGACGATCAGCACTTTTTCGCCCGGCTCAAATTTGAAATTGCGGCGTAGTGCCAGTTTGTCGTCCACTTTTTCGAGGAAGACAAAGCGCAGGCCCAGTTGGCGTGCCACTTCTTGTCCGATCACCAGGCCGCCCATAGCGGGGCCTACCACGGTGGTGGCGCCGTATTCTTTGAGCATCGGCACCATAATTTCGGCCAGACGAGTGACTTTATCCATGTATTGGCAGACTTGGGCGCATTGAAAAAAGTGTGCGCTATGTAGCCCCGAGCGGAGGAGGAAGTGGCCTTCAAGTAGGGCGCCGCTGTCTTTAAAAATCTGGATAACTTCGTCGTTTTGAGTACTCATGCGGCGCAGTGTGCGCTTGATGGGCGTAGTGACAAGCTTCCAGCTTGTCGAATTTTGTTGGACGAGCAGCTGGAAGCTTGTCACTACCTTGATATGCTTAATTTGCTACATCGCCATATACTTAAAGAGATCCTGGTCGCCACTGGCTTGGCTATGGGGCTCTTTATTTTTGTGCTGCTGGTGGGGAATGCGCTGCGCGATGTGGCTGAATTGGTGGTTGCGGGCAAGTTGGACGTATGGGTCTTTTTGAAAGTGCTGGGGCTTTTGATCCCCTATGTGGCTTCCTTTGCTCTGCCGCTGGGGATGTTGACCGGCACTTTGATTGCATTGGGGCGCTTGTCGTCGCAGCGGGAAATTACCGCGATGAAGTCGGCGGGGCTGAGTTTATACCAGATTGCGGCCCCGGTTTTTTTGATCGCTTGCGTGGGCATGGTGGTCGCGGTGGTAGTGAATCTACATTATGCGCCACAGTCGCGTGTCGAGCGGAAGGCGCTGATGGCGAGTGCGCTCACGGACAATCCTGTCGGCTTCATCGAGGAGCGCCGCTTTATTCACGAGTTTCCTGGTTACGTGATCTATATGGGTGGGCGCGATGGCTCGATCATGAAGGATTTTTGGATCTGGGAGCTGGATAGTCAGCAGCGTGTCACCTTATTCCTGCGCGCAGCGGAGGGGGAGTTGCTATACGATGAAGTGAATAAGGACCTAATTCTTACGCTCAAAAATGGCACTGCCGAACAGCGGGATGCAGATAATCCTGAAGCCTTCGGCGGAGAAATGCCGGACTCTTTGTTTTTCGGTGAACTGCCGATTGCTCTGCCATTGGATCAATTGTTTGGTGAGAGTGATCGTAAGCGCAAGGTGCGCACTAAGGAGATGACTTTTGCCCAGCTGATGGAACGGCGGCAGGCCGAGCTGGACAAGGAAGCTGAGACCGGGGAGGGGATGACGGAGGAACGGCTGAAGGTGCAGATGCACATTCAGAAGAATTTTGCGCTGGCATTTTCTGTGTTTTCCTTGGCGGTTTTTGGAGTACCACTGGCGATTCAAGTGGGGCGCAAAGAAACATATGCCAACCTTGGCATCGCGCTGGTGATCGCCATGAGCTACTACTTTTTGATCATCATGGTCAGTTGGTTAGAAGACTTGCCCGCATTGCGTCCGGATCTATTGATCTGGTTGCCTAATATAATTTTTCAAAGCATTGGCTTTTGGATGATCCGTCGGGCGAGCCGCCACTAATTTAAGGATGAAAGTCCTCGAAATCCAGAATCCACCCTCAGTGGAAGCGCTCGTGGAGTGCTTCGGACGGCAGCCGCTGTCCTTTGTCTTGGATAGTGCGCAGTCCAATGATGGCTTGGGGGCCTGGAGTTTTTTTGGCTCAGATCCCTTTCAAACGGTTACCGGAGATCTGGAGGATCTGCGTCAGGCGATGCAGGCCTATCCATTGGAATCGCATCCAGAGATTCCATTCACCGGGGGAGCGGTCGGTTACCTGAGTTATGACTATGGGCGGCGCTTAGAGCGCGTGCCCTGCCTCGCACAAGATGACCGCTCGATTCCCGATATGTCCTTCGGCCTCTACGATGGTGTGGCGGCACTCAATCACCAGAGTGGAATGCTGTATTTGATCGGGCATGATGTTCACATAGCTGCGGACGCGGTGATTGAGCGCCTGCGGTCAATCGTAGGGGCGCGACTTGTCACGCCCGCATCAGAGTCAGCTCGCGTCAGCTCTGAGTCGCTTCCGTTTTGCCAAACTGCGGCGGGCGTCACCAGTGAAGCCCCTACCACGGGCGCCTCGGCGGCCATGCCTGCCCGCCGCGGCGCTTGGCAATGGAACTTTTCAAAGGCCGATTTCTGCACTGCGGTGCAGCGTGTGCGTGACTATATTGCCAGCGGCGACGTGTATCAGGTGAATCTCTCCCAGCGTGCCCGTTGCACCTTTGAGGGTGACAGCATTGCACTGTATCAAGCGCTCCGTCGCGGCAATCCTGCCCCTTACGGGGCCTATCTGGATCTGGGCGACTGGCAGCTCATTTCCACTTCACCGGAGCAGTTTTTGCAAAAGCGCGGTCGTGCGCTGGAGACGCGGCCGATCAAGGGTACCCGCCCGCGTGGTGCGAGCGCAGAAGAGGACTTGCAGCAAGCGGCCGCTCTGCGTGCTTCAGAAAAGGACCGAGCGGAGTTGTTGATGATCGTCGATCTCGAGCGTAATGATCTGGGGCGTATCGCGGAATTCGGCTCGGTGCAGGTCGAAGGATTGTATCAGTTGGAGCATTATGCGCGTGTCATTCACCAGACTGCGCGCGTCAAAGCCAGGCTCAGAGAGGGCAAGGATGTCTACGATGCCTTGGCGGCGCTTTTCCCCGGCGGCTCTATCACCGGCGCGCCCAAAGTGCGTGCGATGGAAATCATCGAAGAGCTCGAACCTGTACGGCGTGGCGCCTATTGCGGCTCCATCGGATACATCGGCTTCGATGGCGATGCCGAGTTTAATATCGCCATTCGCAGTCTGCACCTGAAAGCAGGCCAACTTGATTATCAAGTGGGCGGCGGGATCGTATGGGACTCACAGCCAGAGGCCGAATACCAAGAAACCTTAGATAAAGCCCGCGCCATTCGCGAGGCGATCGATCAATTATGCCAGACATCCTCATAATTCCGCCCACTGAGTGTGTGATGCTCGCGCCCACTGCGCCCGGCTTTGCGCATGGCTTCGGGCTTTTCGAAACCATGCGTTACGAGGCGGGCCGTCTCTATTTCTGGCAAGACCATTGGGCCCGCCTGACACGCTCCGCGCGGCATTTCGAGCTCAAGCTTCCGCCCGAGATTGCGGTGCAGGATGCCTTGCGCGAGCTTGTCACCAGTTCAGCCATCGAGAGCGGCACTCTGAAGCTCTCCCTACTCAAAGCTGCCTCGGGCACATGTCTCTATGTCTACGCACGTCCCCCGTTGCCTACACCGAAAGGGCGGCGCCTACAGCTCGATACCACTTGCCCGGTCTTTTCGCGCTCACTCTTGGCAGGACATAAAACGCACAATTACATGGAGGCGATGCACCTGCTTGCCCGTGCGCGTGCACAGGGCTATTACGATGTGCTGCGCACGGATGAGGCCGGTCAGATCGCCGAAACCACCACAGCGAACTTCTTTTTCGTCAAAGACGGTCGTTTATACACCCCTTCGCTGGTGTCTGGTATTTTGCCCGGTGTGACCCGGGCTGCCCTGCTGCGTGCTCCCGAGCTCGCTGTGGTTGAGGGCCACGTCGCCCCGGAGGTCTTGCTGGGAGTCGAGGCTGCCTTCGTGACCAACGCCAGTAATGGCATCGAAGTGATGGACGGTATCGATGGTCTGGCTTTAGGGCAAACTGTGGATTGCATAGCTGATTGTGCGGAGCTGGAAGCGGCCAAGTCAGTGCTGGTACGGGCTCAAGAGCAATGCGCGCATCAACTCATTTGAAAAAACGCTTTACACTAGGCAGCTTTTCTGGCTCTTTCGCACGTTTCCACTAATTTCAACAGCAATTTACACATGGGTAACCTCAAGAAAAAACGCCGTCTCAAGATGAACAACCACAAACGTCGCAAGCGTTTGAAGTCCAATCGCCACAAGAAGCGCACTTGGTAACTTGGTAATTTGGTAATTGGGTAATTTGGTAATTACTTGCTAATCAATTTCTACAACGGCTCTCCCTCAAAGGAGAGTCGTTTTTTTTGTGCCTCGAGCTGGCGTGATCAACCGGCAGTCTATCACATGGCTACCAGAGATCGTTTATCTTCGCATCGCTACAGATTGACAGCTTCGCGACTCTTCAACTTTCTGATGCGATGTCCTCGATTTTCGATCCCTATTTTGCCAAGAGCCCGACGCTGAAATTGCTGCGGAGCCCGAGCGCTTGCTTTGTTTTGGGCTTTTTCTACGTAAGTTTTAAAGAAGAAGGGCTAACGCAAATCCCGGAAGAAGACTTGGAGGCGCTCTTGGATCGGCATTTGCAGGACGCGCGTGCAGCGGACCCGGATGCTATGCCGCGTGATGCGAGGTTTTATTTGAATCAGTGGTGCGAGGAGAGTCATCGTCTCTTACAGAAGCGTTTCGTGGAGGCGCAGAATAGCTATGTGTACCAACTCACGCAGTTCAGCGAAAAGGCACTGGCCTGGGTGGAGGACTTGCGGCGGGTGGATCGCCGTGGCTATACCACCTCGGATTCACGTTTTACCCGCATCGTCTCGGAGCTGCGCCGCATCGAGCGCGAGACCAATTCAGACCCAGAGGCCCGGCGCAATGAGTTGCTGAAGCAGCGTGCTGAAATTGATGCCGAGCTGCAGCAGATCCAGGAAACGGGCAAAGTCGAAACGCTCGATTCAACGGCTGTCAAAGATGCGCTGCACGATCTGGAAAGCGACATTGACGAATTCTTGAGCGACTTTCGCTCGATTGAAGAAACCTTTCGCGAGCAGGCGCGTGATATTCAGAATTTGTATTTGGAGCAGCAACTTTCCAAGGGCGACTTGGTGGCCCACGTCTTGGACGCCGATGAGGCGCTGCGCAATCGGGATCAGGGCCGCAGCTATTTCGGCTTTCGCGAGTCGATCACCTCGGTTGAAAACCGCGAGGAGTTATTGGCCCTGGCTAAACGCGCCGCCGAGCTGGCGCATGCGCACGACTTGGATGCGCATGTGTTTCAACAATTGCCGAAACGTCTCTATGATGAGGTGTCGAGTGTCGCTGGTATTTACCGTCGTATTTCGGGCCAGTTGCGGCGTGTGGTGGAGGAGCAGACTTCGCAGCAAACACGCTATTTGATGGAATTGTTGGGGGAGGTGCGCTCTTTGGCCAATGCTTGTGGCGATTTGCCCGCTGAGCAAACGCTACATCATTGGGAAGACCCCGTCCGCTTTAATAACTTTATGGAGGTCGGCACCTGGGAAGCGCCGGAGTCCACGCGGTTCGACGGGATCGATCCCGACGACACGACGAGTGTGGATTCCCTGAAAGATGCGCTGGGCCGCATTGGTAAACCGTTGAATTTACCGAAATACCGCAAGCGGCTGAGCGAAGTTTTAGAAACGCAAGCTCAGGTGAGCCTGCGTGAGTTGGTGGAGCGCTATCCGGTGGAATCAGGCATTGTGGATGTGGTCGCCTATGTCGCGGTCGCGGGCGAAGCGTCGCAGAACGTCTTTTATCCCGAAACCATTCAGATCGATCTAAAGCGCGAGGTCCAACCGCGCTATGCCGAACTTGAGAAAATCGTCTTTATAAAATGAATCCGTCCGTCATCACTATCCGCCACGTCATCGTTCAATTGGTTCGTGGGCCCATCTATCAAGAAGAGACTGAGTCGTGGACTCGTTTGCTGCGTGATCGTCAGCAAGTAGAATCGCATTTCCAGCTGATGGGCCTAGACCTCGTCGTGGATGAGGACGCGGGCTACGCCTTTCTGCGCAATGAAGATAGCAATGAGGAGGAGTTACCGGAGGGCCAGGAGGGTGAAGCGCCTCTACCGCGTCTGATGCGTCGCACTCCTTTGTCTTTTCTGCCCACTGTGTTGTTGACGGAGTTACGGGAGCGTCTGCTGCGGCACGATCAATCGACCGATGGCACGGACTATCTTTATCTTGAGTTCAAAGATATTTTGCAGTTCATGCGCCCCTATTGTGGCGAAAGTGGCAATGAGCAAAAGATCGAGAAAAGGATTAAAGCGGCGGTCTCACGATTGCTTGAGTTGTCAGCCTTGCGCTATGTTTCTAACCGCAATGAGGTCATTTATCGAGTGGAGCCTATTCTGCGCGCCAAACTGCCCGTCGATCAGATCGAGGCGATTCGCAATCGTTTAAAAGCGCACTTGGAGCAAGAGGATGCCTCCGAGGATCGGGACGAAGCTACCCCCGCCGAAAGCGAGATTGAAGAAACAGAGGAGGACGCATAGGTATGAATCACGAACCACAAGCTACACTAGAATTCGCACCCGACCGTTCCAAGGCCGGCTTTCGTTTACATCAATTCTCAGTTCTGAACTGGGGGACCTTTCATGGGCGCGTGCACAGCTTCGCCCCCGATGGTCGTACCAGTCTCTTGAGTGGCGGCAATGGTGCGGGTAAATCGACTTTGGCCGACGCGGTGCTCACGATCCTAATTGATAGCCGTAAGCGAAATTATAATCAGGCCTCGGCCGGTGGTGGTGAGCGTAAGCAAAAGAAAGAGCGTAACGAAAAAGACTACGTGCTCGGCACCTATTCGGAAGAGCATGATCAGGACCGCGGCTACGGACGGCCCAAACAGTTGCGCAAGGCCGGCGAATCTGTCACTGTCCTATTGGCTCATTTTTATAACGAAACTTATCAGCAGGATGTGACACTGGCGCAAGTGCTGTGGCTCACCCCGGCGAAGAAGTTGGAGCGCGCCTATGTGGTGGCGAAAAAGAAATTGACGATCGAGGGCGATTTTAAGGATTTGGGCAGCCCTTCCGAGGTGCGCCAAAAACTTAAAGAGCGGGCCTTGGAGCCCTTGGACACCTTTACGCTCTACTCGCAACGCTTTCATGAAGCGCTCTACTTGTCGGCGGATAAGAATCCGATGGATATATTTAATCAGGCGGTGTGCATTAAGGACATCAGTAACCTGACCAGTTTCATTCGCGAATACATGCTGGATGACGGCGGCGTTCCCAAAAAGCTGGAAGAATTACGCAACAACTTCGAGGAGCTACGTCGCACTTACGAACGCATCGAACGTGAGAAGAAACGCCTCGATCGCCTCAACGAAATTCACCGCCTCAACAGCATGGTACAGGCTCAAGAGGAGCAGGTCGATCATTGGACCGGTTGCATTGAGGCGGCACCGCTCTTTTTTGCGGAGACTGAAATGAAATTTCGCGTCGCCGATGCTGAAGGGATCGAGCGCGAGCTCGTGAAGACGCGTGCTGAGGAAACCTCCGAAAGCTTAAAGGTCGAGGCGCAACAAGAGCGTATCCAGCAGCTCACCATTGCGATTGAGTCCAGCGAAACCGGCCGTCGCTTGCAGCAAATTAAGGCCGAACTCACACAGTTAGAACAACAAATTAAGCCGCTCCAAGCTCGTTATAAACAGTTCATCGCACGCGCTGAAAAGTGGCGCACGGGCATCGTCTGCCAGGCGGAAACCGACTTTGTTGAGCTTCTGACGGACGCTGATAAGGATGCGGAAAGATTGGCCAAGCTCGCAAAAAAACTGGGGAAGCAATTTGACCAGCAGAGTGCGACTCTAAAAGAACTCACCTTGCAGCAAAAGCAGATTAGCGAAGAAATTCGTGGTTTGCAGGAGCGGGAAGGCAACATCGACAGTAAGTTTATACGGCTGCGTGATGGCATCGCCAAAGCGCTCAAGGTTAGCTCGAAGGAACTTCCGTTTGTCGGAGAGCTGGTGCAAATCAAAGAGAGCGAAGTGATTTGGACCGGCGCGATCGAGCGCTTGGTGCACGGCTTTGCCCTCTGTGTGTTGGTGCCGGGGCGCTTGCGCAAAAAGATGGACGCTTATGTGCACCGCACCAACCTACGAGGCTTGTTGGTGTATCACGTGGTGGAGAGCGACGC
The DNA here is from genome assembly GCA_002729725.1 of Puniceicoccaceae bacterium. Taxonomy (GTDB): domain Bacteria; phylum Verrucomicrobiota; class Verrucomicrobiia; order Opitutales; family Coraliomargaritaceae; genus Thalassobacterium; species Thalassobacterium maritimum. Next base: position 70,031 of record PBYS01000121.1, on the reverse strand, counting down.
ACGCTCTGTAAATCCGCAACTGCAGCCGGGCGCCGTGGCGACTAAGCTAGAGATTCATACGGATGCTGGAGAGTTTGATCGCTGGCTATCTTCTGAACTTAGTTATCGTTACGACCACCTTTGCTGTGAAGCAGCGGATGAGTTGTTCAATCGCACCAAGACGGCCATCACACTCGGTGGTTTGACGAAGCAACGTGGCTCCGAGCGCCGGAAGGACGATCGTCACGATATCACTGACCGTAGCCGCGATGTCTTGGGTTGGGATAATTCGACCAAGATTAAAGCACTGCAAGCACGTCATGCCGAGCAAGCGCTCAAGCATAGTGAGCTGGCTGAGAGTGTGCGTAAGCTAGGCAACGAAAAATCGGGAGTCGATACCGCCTTACAGGCTGCCAAATCCTTGCCGGATATTGCGAGTGATTGGGCTGCCGTGGACCACTTTAGTCTGGTCCTCATGCAGGATGAGCTGAAGCATGAACAGCAGCGGCTCGAATCCAGTTCGGATGAGCAGAGCAGTTTACAAGCTCAAGTCGAAGAGGCGAAGGTGGCCAAGCTCAGTGCAATGGAGAGAAGTCAAAATGCGCGCGAACGCTTGGGCGGGTTGAAGGCGCGTCAGGAGCAAAACGAGCATGCTCTACAAGTCTGCCAGAGCATTATTGATCTGGCGAACGAGAGTCCGGAGCAAATGCAGATCATGCAAGAGCGCTTGCCCGCGGTAAAGAAGTTACTCGAAATCCCACCCACCAGTGTGGCGGCCTTGCAAACTGCGAAGTCGCAAGTTAATAGTGAGCTAGAGCGTAAGCGCAATGAGGCCAATCGTAAGTGCAATGATGCGGGCAATACCGCGAAGCTGGAAATTCAACGCTTCCTCGATGAGGCGAAAAACGAAGAGCCCAAGCTACACGACGAGCTCTATACCGATGGGCTCGCGGTCCCCGGTTATAGCCAGACCTTGTTTGCTCCATTTGAGTCCTTACGACTTCGGATCGAAGGGGAGGATCTTCCGAAAAATCAGAAGCGTTTCAATCGATTGCTCCAGACTAATTTGATCGAAGATGTTTCGAGCTTTGATGGTCTACTCAGTCAGCATGCGGAAAGCATCAAGAACCGCATTCAGGATCTGAATCTGCACCTGAAAGAAGTCGACTTTGATCGCAACAAGCGCACTTACATCCAGTTGGTGCCCGAGCGGACAGATGACGATAAGCAGAAGCGCTTCCGTGCCTTGCGGCAGTACGCTTTAGAAAATATTACTCAAGGGGAGAACTCCGACCAGGAGCGCTCCGAACGATTCAAACGTGTGCGTCACTTGCTCGATGAATTAAGTAAAGATGAGAAATGGACCCAGCAAGTGATCGATGTTCGCAATTGGTATAACTTTCGGGCCGACGAATTCTATCGCGAGACCGATGTCAGCTTTCAGTGCTATTCCGGCGCATCGGGTAAGTCGGGCGGTGAAAAGAACCGCCTCGCTTCCACCATTCTCGCCACCGCGATCGCCTATCAATACGGCATTTCATTGAACAACGAGCAACAGACCGAAACCTTCCGTTTGGTTGTGGTGGATGAAATGTTCAGTAAGACCGACGATGAGTTTTCGACCTATTTGCTCGAGTTGTTTAAGCAGTTTAGCCTGCAGCTCATCATCGTGCAGCCCTTGGACTCCAAGGTGCACCTCGTACAAAAATATGTCGAACGCTACCACATCGTCACTCGGCCCAATGTGCATTCAGAAATCCATAATCTCAATGTCCACGAATACAAACAGTTGATGGACGAAGTCGAGGATGCATGACCTTCGTTGAATCCGTCTAAGTCCGTGTATACCCGCTTTTATCCTTTACGGGAGCGGGGATGCGCTCAGTTTAAGGTATTCTTCCTAAATTCTTATGAGCTTAATTGATATTATCCGTAGCAACACCGACACGATTATCGGCGCAACAGAACTCGAAGACCGCCTGCATGGTAGCAAGCCCTTACGCGTGAAGTTAGGCGTGGACCCGACGCGCCCGGATCTGACTTTTGGCCACCTCGTGGTCTTCAATAAGCTCCGCCAGTTTCAAGACTTAGGGCACGAGGCGCTGCTGATCATCGGTGACTTTACCACTTTGATTGGTGACCCTTCCGGACGCTCGAGCACACGCCCTGTTTTGACGAAGGAAGAAATTGTTGAAAACGCACAAAGCTATTTGGACCAGGCTTTTAAGATTCTGGACGAGGAGAAAACGACGGTTTTCTACAACAGCGAGTGGTTCGACAAGATGAGCTTTGAGGACAGCCTGAAGCTCTCTCGTAAAATGACGGTTGCTCGTATGTTGGAGCGTGATGACTTCGCAAAACGCTACGCCAGCCAAGCGCCGATTTCGATCATCGAGTTCCTCTACCCGCTCATTCAGGGCTACGATTCGCTTGTGCTCAATGCGGACGTCGAAATCGGCGGTACCGACCAGTTGTTTAACATGTTGGTCGGTCGCGCCCTGCAGAAGGATGCTGGTAAGCAAGAACAAGCGGTCATCACTATGCCACTACTGGTCGGGCTCGACGGAACGAAGAAGATGTCGAAGAGCGCGGATAATTACATCGCGTTCACCGACAGCCCCAAGGAGATGTTCGGTAAGATCATGTCGATCCCCGACGATACCATGTGGACCTACTACCAATTGCTCTTAGAATTACCCGAAGATAAAATTGCCAACCTCAAGAAAGGGCACCCCATGGATGCTAAAAAGCACTTGGCCTCCTCGCTGGTCGGGCAATTTCACTCGATGCAGGCTGGCAAGCACGAGTTGGAGCAATTTGAGCAGGTCTTTTCCAAGAATAAATTACCCGATGACATGCCCACCTTTACTTGGAGCGATTTACTCGGCGATGCCACCAGCGCCCCGCTTTTCGAGGTGATGGCGCAGTCTGAGCTCTTCGAGAGTAAGGGCGCGATCCGACGTCTGGTGAAGCAGGGCGGTGTCAAAATTGACGGCGAAAAACAAAGCGATCCCAATCGCGAAGTGACCCCTCCTAGCGGTGAGCAGATCTTCCAAGCTGGCAAGCGCATCTTTTTCAAGCTCATCGGGTAGGGGGAAACATCTGCTTCGCTCGCGGTAATCAGTTGACTTTCAAATGCTTTCATAGAAAAAGGGGTTTATTCTCTGATCAGTCAGCGCAGCGCTATTTAACATCCATCTTATTGTGTTAGGATTCCTCTCCAACGATATCGGCATCGACCTTGGCACCGCCAATACTCTAGTTTTCGCTAAAGAAAAAGGTATTGTTCTACGCGAACCCAGCGTGGTGGCCATCTACTCGTCCACCAAGAAGGTATGCGCCGTGGGTGCGGAAGCCAAAAAAATGCTGGGCCGCACCCCAGGCAATATTACCGCAATTCGTCCCATGAAGGACGGTGTAATTGCCGATTTTGAGATTACCGAGGCCATGCTGCGGTATTTTATCAATAAGGTAAATAAGAAGAAGACTTTCGTCGCGCCCCGCATCGTGGTGGCCGTGCCCTCCGGGATTACCGAAGTGGAACGCCGTGCGGTTAAAGATTCAGCCATTCGGGCAGGTGCGCGCGATGTCGTGCTGCTCGAAGAGCCGATGGCAGCGGCCATTGGCGTCGGCTTACCCATCGATGAGCCCGCGGCCAACATGATTGTCGATATCGGCGGGGGCACCACCGAGGTGGCCATTATTTCACTCGCAGGTGTGGTCTATACCAAAAGTATCCGTGTCGGCGGCGATGAGATTGACAGCGCGATTGTTAACTACATGAAGCGCGCGTATAATTTGATGATTGGTGAGCGCACTGCCGAAGAGATTAAGATTAAGGTCGGCTCTGCATTCCCCTTGGAGGAGGAAATTTCGATGGAAGTGCGCGGTCGAGACTCCGTGGCCGGCCTGCCCAAGACCATTACCATCACTTCTCAGGAAATTCGCGACGCCTTGTCCGATACCATTTCCGCGATCGTGGACCTCGTGCGTAATGCACTCGAGCGCTGCCCCCCAGAGCTTTCTGCGGACTTGGTGGACCGTGGCTTCTTCCTCGCTGGTGGCGGTGCCATGATTAAGGGACTCGATCAGCAGCTCAGCGATGCCACGGGCTTGCCGGTGGTGATTGCCGAAGACCCACTCAGTGCGGTTGCCAATGGCACTGGTTTGGTCCTGGACGAACTGGCCTTTCTTCTGAAAGACCTCACGGGAGCCCCCAAAAACTAGCGCGGCGCCGTGGCGAATCACCGCCTCGATAAGATCAAGCCGTTGGTCGCCTTAGGCGTCTTTCTTGTTGCTTGGTGGGTCATACCAACCGCGTTTAAGTCCTTTCTACGCGTCAGTTTCTCTGAGTTTCAAGCGCCCGCCTGGGTGGCGACCTCCTACCTCGATGACCTGGAAGGCTTCTGGGCCCGTCGCAGTCACTCTAAGGTAGAATTGATCGAAGCTGGCAGAGAGGTTGCGCGCGCGAAATCGCTCTACCAGTTCAATGCCCAGCGCAACGAAACCCTCGAAAATGAAATCCAGCGCTTGGAAGCTATTTTAAAGCTGCCCAGTCGACGGGAATTTCGCTACGAGGTCGCGCGCGTCATCCGTCGTGACCTAAACGCTTGGTGGCAACAGATCATAATTCGCAAGGGACAAGACTATCAGATTCCCGTCGGGGCAGCAGTCGTCTTTTACGGAGGCGTGGTTGGGCGCGTAGTGGAGGTGAACGCCTTTACCAGTCGCGTTGAGTTAATTAGTAGTCCCAATTTTCGCATGGCGGCGAACTTCGAGGGCGACGAGCGCCCCGTCGTTTATCAAGGCGTTGCCCAAAGCGGCTTCGGCTCTCCGACGGGTGTTGTGCGTGATGCACCGCAAGACATGGTCGCCAGCACCCAAATGCCACTTAAACTCGTCTCTACTCGCTTGGGGGGCACCTTCCCCCCAGGTCTATTGATCGGGCGAGTGAATTGGCTTCAACCTGGCAGCACGGGCATCTTTCAAACTGGCACCGTGGAATTGCACTCGAGCTTACTCAGCTTGCATGAGGTCGCCGTGTTGATCCCGCTTTATCCCATCGATCTAGATTCTGATGCTCCTTGATCCGCGTGCCATACTCATGTTCGGGGCGAATGCGCTTTTGCTCTATTTGACCATGCTGGTTAACTCGGCACTGGCGAGTTGGTCGATCTATCTGCTGATCCTAGGGCCGATGCTCGTCTTTCCAGCCCTATATTTGCGCCATCAGTCCTATTTTATCTGCACTTTGTTCACCGGGCTGTGGGTCGATGCGGCATTGCCAGCAAGCTTTGGGCTATTCACCGTCGGCTTTCTCTTCGCGGGCGCCTTTATTTTTCAAATGAGGATACGTTTTCGAGCAGAGCATAACTACCATCCCATCATGCTGGCACATGCATTGAACCTTTTTGCGCTACTACTGGTCACAGTGGCTATGGGGTATACTCACTTTTCCAGTCTAGGCTTTTGGGGGCATGTGCTTGTGACCAGTCTCTGTTCTCATTTAGCGCTCTTGTTGGTAGCTCCGTGGTTTTTCAATTTTGAGCGTATGCTCTTCGCGCTCTGTCGTCTCGATACGGAACCTGAGGATTTTCCCACCCTATGAGCGGCTATGATTTTCATCGCGGCGAAAATCCGCGTATTCTCTTTTTCTTTTGGATCGTCATGGCAGCCGGTGTGACGCTCCTGGTCGGCTTAGGCTGGCGGCAACTTGTCGCCTATCAGAAATATGAGGAAATCGAGAAACGCCAAACCGAGCGCCGTATTTTGAAGCCCGGGCCCCGCGGCGATATCTACGATCGCAAGGGCAATCTCCTCGTCGGCAATCGTCCGCAGTATTCGGCCGTCGTCTACCTGGATGACCTGCGGCGCGAATTTCGCAGCGAGTATTCCAAGATAATTCGAGCCGAGCGCGAAGCACTCCGTGAGGCTTACGAGCAGACACCCGAATCGGAGCGAGAAGACTCTCAACTCACCCCGAACTACAACGATCTGCAGTGGCGTGCGCGCCAAAATGTAATTCAGCGCTATATCGATCAGATCAACCACATCACCGGTCGCGACGATACACTCTCCCTGCGTAAGATCATTCGTCATTTTAACGAACAGCTCCTGCTGCCCCTGCCACTCGTCGAAGATCTCAATGCCGATCAATACGCCCGCCTGATTGAGCAAGTGCCCGTTAAATCAGCCATTCAAATTCATACCGATACCGCACGCTATTATCCCTACGGCGTTGCCGCAGCCCATACACTCGGCTATGTGCAAAACGTGAATCCTGACCCCGAAGAGATTCCCGACGATGGGATCAAAACATTCACTTTTAAAACCAAGCGGGGTAAGACCGGTCTCGAACGCCATTTTAATGACCTTCTGTCCGGGGAAACCGGCACTGAAATCTGGCGTGTTGATCCACTCGGTTTTCAAGACTCCAGATTAGAGATGAAGGCGCCGCAACAAGGTAAGGACCTGATCACCAGCATTGATATCGATCTTCAGCTCGCGGCTGAAGTCGCCCTCGGCGAACGCCGTGGCGCGGCCGTCGCGCTCGATATCCATTCCGGCGAGGTGCTGGCCATCGCCAGCCACCCCAGCTATGACCTCAACGACCTCAGCCCATTCATTCCACGCAGCACATTTGACGAAATCAACGAACGTGGTGCATGGCTCAATCGCGCCGTTCAACTTTCCTATCCTCCAGGCTCCACCTTCAAGTTAATCACCTCCATCGCTGGCATGCGCCATGGCAGCATCACAGCCGATACTCAGCACGACTGCCAAGGTCTTTATCGCTTAGGCAATCGAATCTTCCGCTGCAATGCGCGCTACGGGCACGGCATCGTTGACCTCGCCGCCGCCGTCGAGGCCAGTTGCAACGTGTATTATTATGCCGAAGGCCTCGATATGGGCATCGACGTATTAAGCGCCGAAGCCAAGCGCTTCGGACTCGATCAAAAGACAAACATCGAGGTCCCCTTCGAGACCAGCCGCCTCGTCGTGCCCAGTAAAGAGTGGAAACGTGAGCAAATTGGCTCCGGTTGGGTGCCCGGAGATACCGCCAACACCGCGATCGGGCAAGGCTTTCTACTCGTGACTCCCCTACAAATGGCGACAGTGATTGCGTCGATTGCTCGCGACGAAACCCGCACGCGACCCACCCTGCGTGCCTTAACCAACGAAGAGGCTCAGCAGGTGGACCATGGCGGCGAGCCGATCGGTCTCACGCCGCAGCAACACGACGCCCTATGGGAAGGTATGGAACGTGTCGTCGGCAAGGACGGCACCGGGCGCCTCGTGCAAATCGACGGACTCCGGATTGCGGGCAAGACTGGCACCGCCGACTTCCGTGCCCATGGCAAAGGCGTCAACCTCGCATGGTTTGTCGGCTTCGCTCCCGTGGAGAATCCACAGATCGCGGTCGCCGTCATGGTCGAAGGCACCAATGACAGCGAGCGCTACCACGGCGGATCCACCGCCGGCCCCGTCGCCAAAGACATCTTCCTAGAATTCATCGAGCACTACCCCGAGCGCGCAGGTTTCGCCAGCGCCCGCTAGCCCCAAACACAGCTCCCCCTACTACGCACAAAACACACAATAAATTAACCAGGCTATAAGAAATAGGTTGAGTTTATGTGAGAAGAGGTTCATCTTGAGGGGAGAATGAAGGTTCGTCGTAAAAAGATTCATGGGCAGGATGCGGTTTATCATTGCATGACGCGGGTGGTGAATGGGGAGCGCTTGTTCCAGGATCGTGAGAAGGAGATGCTGCGTAAGATGATCTGGCAGGTGGCGGATTTTTGCGGGGTGCAGGTGCTGACCTACTGTGTGATGTCGAATCACTTTCACGTGCTCTTGCGTGTGCCGGATCGTCAGCAGGTGGATGATGCTGAATTGATGCGCCGCTATCAGGTGCTGTACCCGAAGCCTACCAAGTATCAGGCGGATTCGGTCAAGGTGCTGCGCTCTCACTTGCAAGCGGACTCTGAGGAGGCGCAGCAGTTGCGTGCGAAATTGTTGGCGCGGATGGGCGATGTCTCTGAATATATGAAGGCGGTGAAGCAGCGCTTTTCGGTCTGGTTTAATCGTAATCATAAGCGCTATGGCACTCTGTGGGCGGACCGTTTTAAATCGGTCCTGGTGGAGGGACATGGCAATCCGCTGCAAACGATGGCGGCTTATATTGATCTGAATCCGGTGCGTGCGGGCCTAGTCGAGGATCCGAAGGATTATCGTTTTTGCGGCTACGCGGAGGCCGTGGCAGGTGTGGCAGAGGCGGAGCGGGGCATGGTCCATATTTGGAGCGACCACGGTGCTCGGGATCCGCAGTCGGCCTTGCAGGCGCATCGTTTGCTGATATTCGGTAAGCATGCGGCGCAGGTTGGTTTGTCGGATATGACGCGTGAGCGCGCTTTAAAGGTGCTGGATGAGCAGGAGGGTGAGTTATCGAAGGCGGTGATGCTGCGCTGCCGGGTGCGCTATTTTACTGATGGTGCGATTTTGGGCTCAGCTGAGTTTGTTCGTGGTTTTACGGGAGCGTGGCAAGTGGAGCGCGGGCGAAAGCACCCACCGAAGGTGAATGTGATGCGCGGCTCGGCCTGGGGCGATTTGGCGGTGATACAGGGGCTGCGGCGTAAGGTGTTTGGCTGATGGGCTTGATTGTTTGTTGGCTTGGGACTTCGGATGCGCTTGCTCGCTGTTATTACATCTTTCTTGTGTATCTGGTTCATTGCTATGAACGTGCTGCTTTTTAATCGCGAGTTAATCTCTGACTGGCGCAGTAAATTTGAGACAGGTGAATATTTTCAGCAAACAAACATTAATGTCGGAGGCGCGGGTGACGCAGACTCTCGGCGCTTTAAATCCTGAATTAGCGGCTGCTGAAGAGGGGCCCTCTCCTCATTCGAGCTATTCGACTTATTGGGGCTTGTTGGCTGCGGTGCTGTCCGCGCTGATGTGGGTGATTTCGATTCCTCCCTTCGAGTTTGCAGAGGCGGCTTACATTGCCTTTGTGCCGCTGTTGCTGTGGTTATATACGAAGCCGTCTCGACGTATTTTCTGGCTGGTGGCGATTGTTACGGGCTGGGTGAGCTGGTTTTCGATTTTGGTCTGGTTGCGCCATGTGACTTGGTTTGGCACGATTGCTTTGAGTGGGGTGCTGGCGGTGCTTTTTGCTCTATGGCTTGCGATGGCTCGTGCTTTGTTGCCGCGTTTGTTGGGGGCGAATATTGTCAGGCGGGTGTTGGGCTTTGCGGGGCTTGCGGGCGCGTGGGTTGTGCTGGAGTGGGCGCGTACTTGGTTGCTCTGGGGGTTTCCTTGGGCTCCGCTGTCTTTGAGTCAATGGGAGCGTCCTGTGGTGTTGCAAATTGCGGCCTGGTCGGGGGCGTATGGGGTTTCTTTTCTGTTGGTATTTTTTAACCTATGTGTCACGCAAACTTTGCGGCACCGGTTGGTGCGTCGTGAGCGTAAGATGTGGACGGGCTGGTTCAGTCCGGATCTGTATCTGGGCATGAGTGGACTGGGCTTGTGCATTTTTGTGTTTTTCTCGTCACTACCTCAGCCGGATTCGGCTAAGCCGATACTGACGGCCGCGGTGGTACAGCCTTATATTCTGCCGGAGTTGAAGTGGGACACGGATCGTGAGCTTGAGAATCTTGACATCTTGGAGCGGCAGACGCGTTTCGTTGCGAGTTTGGAGAGTGACGTAGTGCTTTGGCCGGAGGCGGCGACGCCTTGGCCAGTGATGGGGAACCTTGAAATGCAGGTGCGTGTGGAGCGCCTGGCCAATGAGCTGGGGAAGCCGATTTTGATGGGGAATCTTTCGCAGGACCGTGCATTGGATGAATGGCGTAATGGGGCCTTTTGGGTGGAGCCGGCCACTGGTTTGTCCTCGCAGTTTTATACTAAGCGGGAGTTGGTTCCATTTGGTGAATATGTGCCTGCGCCCTTTGGGTTTATTGAGAAGGTGGTGCCGGTTGGGGGATCTTTTGTCGCGGGCGATTCGGCTGGCTTGATTGATTTGACTGTGAATGGCAGCAATTATGAGGTCGGCTCTTTGGTCTGTTATGAGGATGCCTTTCCGCATTTGGCGCGCGCGAGTGCACGGGCTGGAGCGGATCTCTTTTTTGTGGCGACGAACAACGCGTGGTATGGTGAAGAGGGCGGCGCGGTGCAGCATGCGGCGCATTCCGTGCTGCGTGCGGTTGAAAATCGTCGTCCTGTAATGCGCGCTGGCAACGGTGGCTGGAGTGGCTGGATCGATAGTTACGGTACGGTGCGGGAAGTGTTGGTCGATGAAGCGGGCAGTATTTTCTTCCGTGGCGGGGGCGGGTATAGCGTCTTTCAATTTGATGAGTGGAGTCGTCAACAAAGTTACTACACCCGGCATGGGGATTGGTTTGTTTTTGTGTCGGGCGGATTGGCTGTGATGGCTTTGATCTTTGTTTTTATGTCGCCGCTTCGATCGCAAAATTAGTGGGTTTGTGTATTCTGAGCTGTGATGGCCTCAGAATCTACCAGTCCTCCTACGATAGCTCCTGCACTTTCCATTTTAGTCTCTGGCGCGAGTGGATTGGTGGGGCAGGCTTTATGTGAAAAACTGCAAAGTCGTGGACATCGCGTGCGCAGGCTCTCGCGCAGTGAGCGCGGCGATGTGCAATGGGATGTGGCTGCGGGGCAGTTGGATACTGCGGCGCTTGTGGGGGTGGATGTGGTTGTGCATCTTGCGGGCGAAAGTGTCGTGCAGCGCTGGAGTTCTGCTGCGAAAGAACGGATACTGCGAAGTCGGGGTGCCAGCGCTCATTTGCTAGTGGACGCGATTCTAGAGCAGGCGCAGCGGCCCGCGTTCATTTCCGCATCGGGCATTAGTTACTACGGAGCCGATTTGGAAGACTGGGTGGATGAGTCGAGTCCGATGGGGGATGGCTTTTTAGCGGAGGTGGTGCGCGAATGGGAGGCTGCTGCGAGTGCGCTCACGGATGCGGGCGTGCGGACTGCATTTTTGCGTACGGGCATTGTGCTCAGCAGGCAGGGGGGGGCTTTAGCCAAAATGCTGCCTGCATTTAAGTGCGGGGTCGGTGGTCGCATTGGCGATGGACAGCAAAGGATGAGCTGGATCAGTTTGCCTGATCTGGTGGATGTTTATGTTTTTGCGGTGGAAAATAGATCGGTCCGCGGTGTGATCAATGCGGTGGCGCCAGAGTCGGTCACCAATTCGGAATTCACTAAAAAGCTTGGTAAGGTTTTGGGGCGTCCAACGATTTTACCGGTTCCTGCTGTTGTCGTAAAAATGCTTTTCGGTCAAATGGGCGAGGAGACTGTGCTTAGTAATTTGAGAGTGCGGCCTCAACGGCTGACCGAACTCGGCTTTGAGTGGCAACAGCCCAAGCTAGAGCACGCACTCCGCGCTGCGTTCGATGCAGCACAGTCCTAAATTATATTTCTCCTTTTCCATGCAAACTACCGACGTTCTCATTATCGGAGCCGGCATTTCCGGTCTTCTCTGCGCCAGCGAATTACAGCGTGCCGGCAAAACTGTGCGTGTGCTGGACAAGGGCCGCGGTTTGGGTGGGCGTATGGCCACGCGACGCATGGCCGGAGGGCGGCTCGATCATGGCGCACAGTTTTTTACTGTGCGTGATGGGCGCCTGAAAGCTTACGCGGATGAATGGCTTGCTGCGGGGGTGATCAAGAAGTGGTATCGCCACACGCCCGGCTATAGGGATCCAGCGGGCCACGCGCGTTATTGTGGTATCAATGGCATGACCGATGCCCCTAAATATTTGGCACAAAGTTTAGATGTGCGCACTTCCGAGCCCGTGGTGGAGTTGGTGCGTGGGCTGGACGGCTGGATTGTACTGAGCCAGCACGGAAATCGCTACGGGACGAAACATCTAGTGATCACCGTGCCTTTGCCACAGGCGCTGGGATTGTTGCATACCAGTGGGCTGGATTATGCGGGGGATCAGACAGAAGCTTTGCGAGCCGTTCGATATGAACGTGGCTTGGCCACCTTGGCGATTCTAGATGGCCCTAGTGGCCTCGCTGCACCAGGTGCATTGAAGCTTTCGGAGGCGCCTCTGACATGGATTGCTGACAATCAGAAAAAGGGCATATCACCTGATGTATCCGCGATCACAATACATGCGGATGCGGATTTTGCGGAAGCGCACTGGGATTCGCCCGATGGGGTGCGTGGTGCGCAAATGCTGGAAGCGGCGGCGCCTTATCTAGGGGCTAAAGTGTTGGAGTTTAGCTGTCATCGTTGGGGCTTCACTTTGCCGATCAATCCATGGTCCGAGCCTTATTTTCAAAATGCTGGTCTGCAATTGACACTCGCGGGCGACGCTTTTGGAGGTGCCCGCGTCGAGGGGGCCGCCTTGTCGGGGATTGAGGCTGCGGCGGCGGTTTTGGATGTGACTGTGTGAGGGATCAGGCGTTTGTTCGCTTGCGTCCAAGTGAATCCTTGCGAATGTAGCAGGCTTCATTTTTTAGCTTATGAAAAAGACACTTTTAATTGTTAGTTATTTCGTTCTTCTAGTGCTTGGCGTGCTCGTGTTGTTGCCTGCTTTTGCGGATCAGGCGCAGCTTTTAGCCTATGCTGTGATTGCTGTGGCCGCGGTCGGCTGTGTGCTGGCTTTGACGCTTAATACCGCGGCGGCTGTCAGTGAGCCTACTGCGACGCCCGCGTCCGAACCAGTTGCACCCGTCGCACCGGAAACGAAGCAACCGGACCTGCAAAAGATCCCGCAGCAAAACTCTGAGGTGCAAGTGGCACAGTTACTTACCTTGTTGCAAGAAAAAGGGCGTTTTTTGGATTTCGTGATGGATGACATTAAGAGTTATCCAGACGCGCAGATCGCCGCTGCGGCGCGTTTTGTGCATCAGGGTTGTCAACAAGTGATGCAGCATAACTTCACGATCGAGCCTGTGGCGTCGGTGGCTGAGAACCAGCCGATCACATTAGAAGCGGCCTTTGACCGTAATGAGTATCGTCTCAGTGGTAAAGTGGATGGCGAGCCGCCTTATTCTGGTGTATTGAAGCATAAAGGCTGGAAGACTCGCGCGGTCTCACTACCGAAAGTATTGGGTGCACGTGCGGAGGCGCAAGGCACGCACCTGTTGGTGGCTGCTGAAGTCGAAGTCCGCTAAGCAGGCCTGACTCTTTGAAGATGTCGCTGGGAGAAGGCTCAGCGACTGGCGAAATTTAAATAAAAATTTATTATGTCTAAGCAATACAGTCTGGGAATTGATCTAGGCACGAGTAACTCGGCCATGACGGTGGCGCGACTGGACGATCAAAGTCTGGAAGATCTCTCTATTCTCCAGGTCGTGGCTCCGAATACACTGGAAGCGCGGCCTGGTTTGGCCTCGAATATCTACATTGCGGCAGCGGATGAATTTCCTGCGGGCGCCTTTAATTTGCCTGGGCAGGAATCCTCTAAGAACCGGGTCGTCGGAGCCTTTGCGCGTCAGCATGGGGCCCAAGTGCCCGATCGTTTGGTGAGTTCTGCGAAGTCATGGTTATGCAATACGCAGGTGGACCACCGCGCGCCGATTTTGCCTTGGCAGTCGAGCAGTGTGGAGGCGAAGCTCTCGCCGATTGAGGCCTCGCGGCTTTATTTAGAATCTTTGGTCTACGGTTTTCGAGCGGCGGCAGAGGAGTCGCAGAGCGATTGGTCGCTGGAGTCCACCAATGTGGTGCTCACGGTGCCTGCTTCATTCGATGAAGTGGCGCGTTCGCTCACTCATGAAGCGGCCGAGGCTGCGGGCCTCGGGGCGGTTACTTTGATGGAAGAGCCGCAGGCCGCGTTTTATGCTTGGCTATCGCAAGCAGGTTCGGAGTGGCGCCAGCAAGTTCGCACCGGAGATATTATTTTGGTCTGTGATGTGGGGGGCGGCACTTCAGACTTTAGTTTGATCTGTGTCTCAGAGGTCGAGGGCAATCTCGAGCTGGAGCGCATCAGTGTCGGGGAGCACTTGCTACTCGGGGGCGACAATCTGGATCTAGCTCTGGCGCATGTGCTGCGCTATCAAATGGAAGGCGAAGGCAGCAACATCGATGATTGGCAATTTTTAGCACTGGTGCACGCCAGTCGTCAGGCAAAGGAAACGCTTTTTGAGAACCTCGATTTGACTGAGGTTGCACTATCGGTGCCCTCGCGAGGTTCCTCTTTATTTGCGGGCAGTGTGGGGACTCGTTTGAGTCGCGACACCCTGAACCAGGTCGCGCTGGACGGCTTTCTGCCTATGGTTGAGCCTACGGAGATGCCAGCTGCGCGTGCTTCGGTGGGCTTGCAGGAATTTGGCTTAGCCTATGAGAGCGATCCAGTGTTGAGCAAGCATCTCGCACGTTTCCTCACACGTAGTTTACAGAACGTAAAGGCCAACCCGAGTCTGACTGGGAAGGTGAGCCCTCAAGCAGTAGGAGGCAGTTTTCTGAAGCCGACCGCAGTGTTGTTTAATGGTGGATTTTTCAATGCTTCACCGGCTCGTGAGCGAGTTTTGGCTTTGCTGAATCAATGGACTGGAGCCGAAGCTCCCGTGCGTGAACTCGCGGGCGCGCGTTACGACAAAGCGGTTGCGCATGGGGCGGCGTATTACGGTCTGAATCAACTCAGCGGCAGTGGCGTACGCGTGAAAGCGGGCGCTTCCCGAAGCTATTACATCGGCTTAGAAACCGCTGGCTTAGCGATTCCAGGCTTTAAGCCGCCTTTGAAAGCATTGTGTGTGGTGCCACAGGGCATGGAAGAGGGCAGCGAAGAGATCTTGGATTCCAAAGAGTTTGGCCTGGTGACCGGAGAGTCTGTCACCTTCCGCTTCTTTAGTTCTGCGATCCGCTCGGGGGATGTGGTGGGCACTATTTTACCAGATGCCGAGAAAGAACTGGAAGAAACATTGGAGCTTAAGACGGAGCTTACTCCCTTGGAAGGGCAAGCCGCGGGCGAAGTGGTGCCGGTAAAGTTGCACGCGCGCGTGACTGAGATGGGTACGCTGGATTTGTGGATGCAGCACACCCGCTCCGACCATCGTTGGAAGTTAGAGTTTGCAGTGCGCACCGATTAATTAGGACACACACTCTTATGGCAGCTCGTTATTTCATCGGCATCGACCTCGGTACTAGCAATTGTGCTCTGTCTTATATCGACTCCAAAGATCCTAGCGCGGGCACCCAAGTCTTTAGTATTCCGCAATATGCCTCCTTAGACAGCGTGTGTGAGGCGAATTCACTGCCATCGTTTGCCTACTATTTAAGTGAGAGCGAGCAGTCCGCCTTAGGTGGTGATGCGGTGGGAGAGTGGAATTCCGGGCGCGTGGTGGGGCTCTTGGCGCGTGAGTTGTCGGGGGCGGATGCCGCGCGTAGTATTAGTTCGGCCAAGTCGTGGTTGTGCCACGGGGGCATTGATCGCGAGCTCAAGTTGCTGCCTTGGAAGAGCGAGCAGATTGAGGACGCAGATAAATGCTCGCCGGTGGAGGCTTCGGCTGCCTATCTCGACTATTTACGTTTTGCCTGGGATCAAACGATCGGCAGTGAGGATAAGCAGTCGCTCTTTGAGCGTCAGGAGATCGTGATCACAGTGCCCGCCTCCTTTGATACAGTGGCACAGCGCCTGACCCTCGATGCGGCTGAGCAAGCACATTACCCCAAGCATACACGCTTACTCGAAGAGCCACAGGCGGCCTTCTATGCTTGGCTGGAAACGCATGGCGATGCCAGCGACTGGAGCCAAGTCTTTGGCGATCTGGGCGAGCGTCCGCAGGTCGTCTGTGTCTGTGATATCGGCGGCGGTACTTCAGACTTTAGCTTGTTCGAATTATCGCGTGTTGAGGGCGCGTCGCTCCCGCAAGTGCGGCGTATTGCGGTCAGTAATCATATTTTGCTGGGTGGGGACAATATCGACTTAGCGCTCGCGCATATGGCCGAGGCCAAGCTGAGTGGCAGCAGCGCGCTTTCGGGCAGCGGCTGGAGCCAGCTAGTGGCTCAATGCCGAGGTTTAAAAGAGCGTGTCCTCTCAACCGATGGCCCCGATTCGGAGCCCTTCACGATCGCACTGGCTGGCAGTGGAGGCAGTCTATTTGACTCCGTGCAGACCGTGACTTTAACCCGCAGCGAAATGACGCAGACAGTTCTGGAAGGTTTCTTCCCTGCTTGCGCCGCCGATGCCCAGCCCGCCAACACCGTGGCAGGCTTGCGGGAAATCGGGCTGCCGTATGCACAGGACTCGGCGATCACCCATCATTTGGCCGATTTCATTCGCGGACGCAAAGTCGACGCCCTTTTGTTCAATGGCGGCACACTGGCTGCGAGTCAGCTGCGTGAGCGCTTAGCCGATCAGATGGCCGATTGGCAAGCAGGGCAACGGCCTGCGATTTTGGCCAATGCCTCATTGGAGTTGGCAGTTGCCCGCGGGGCGGCATGGTATCGCGCGAGTTTGTCGCGGGAGCATGTGACCACGATTGAAGGTGGCTCGGGGCATAGCTTCTATATTGAAGTCAGTTATAGTCCCAAGCGGGGCAAAAAAAAGCGCCGATCCTCAAGCGAGACGCGACTCGTCTGTGTGCTGGCGCAGGGCAGCCCAATGGAAAAACCGACGCGCGTCACTGGCTTGAATCTCGCACTTAAAGTCAATATGCCTGTGCAGTTTCAGGCGTATACCTCCACCTGTCGCGAAGGCGACCAAGGCGGCGACTTGGTCGTCAAAAACGAGCACGATTTCCACAAACTCCCCGTGATGCAGACCATGGCACAATTGCCAATCGGGGCGGAGCTCCCCGAGGGAGGCGACGTGGCGATCGAATTAGAGGCGCGGCTTAACAGTCTCGGTCTCTTGCGCGTCAACTGTGTCAGCGTGCGACGGATCTTGGAAGAGAACCGTGTCTGGCGGCTCGAGTTCAATTTGCGGCAAGGGGGCGGTCCAGGTGCAGCGGATGAAACGGCCGCGCCAGCTCTGGATACGGGCGTGAGTTCTGAGGACTTGGAAGCTTCCAAAGCTTGGATCGCCGATACCTTTGGTCCCGATCCGGCGGAGCCGGCGTCCAAGTTACTCAAGGCCCTCGAGCGTATCAGTCATTTAAATCGGCGTGAGTGGAACGTGCCCTTCATTCGGGAGCTGTGGCAAACCCATGCCAGCTACTTGACCCGGCGTGATCTGTCGCCCGAGCACGAGCTCGCATGGCTCAACGCCGCCGGATTTTTCCTGCGTCCGGGCTACGGGCACGCGCTTGATCCCTATTTTATTCGCAGCTTATGGGCCGTGTATGAGCTCGATTTAGCGCACGCCAACAATAAGGCCAACCGCGAGCAATACTTCCTGTTGTGGCGCCGGGTGGCGGGCGGTCTTGATGCGGCGCAACAAGGCGCGCTCTATGAGGCATGGATTGATAAAACGCTGCAAGACAGCAAGCAATCGTACGAGCCCGCGCGCATGTTAGGCGCCTTCGAACACCTCACGGCGGAGCAGCGCACGCAGCTCGCGCATCATTTCACGGCCAGTATTGTACGCCGCGAGACGAGCTTCTGCGACCATGCGATCTGGGCGTTGGGGCGGGTGTTGAATCGTGTGCCGCTCTATGGGGGTGAGCAGGCGATCTTGCCGGCTAATGAGGTGCAAGCGGCTTTCGACCAGTTGGAAGCCTTAGACTGGAGCCGCGACAACTTGCGCAATCTGCGGCAGGTCTTCGTGCAGGCGGCCCGCATCGTGAACAATCGTGATCACGACGTACCGGAGGATTTACGCGGGCGCATCCTTGCCAAGGTCCGCAGCTCTGGCGCCAGTGAGCAGCAAGTCGAGCCATTGCGACAGTTCACGCCGATCGACGCCAAGGACATTCAGCAACTCTTTGGTGAATCCCTACCCGTGGGCTTGCGGGTGAGCTGTTGAAGATTGAGCTGCTCGGGCGATGGAAAAATCTCCTTTCCATCGCAGGGATAATCAGCGACTCTGTTTCGTTTATGATTACCACAACTGAAGCTCTTGCCGATGTCGTGCGCCGTGCGCGTGAAGCCGGTGCAGTTGGCGTCGATACCGAATTTATTTGGGACCGCACCTATTACCCGACCTTAGGATTGATCCAGATTGGTTTTCCTGATGGTCATTGTGAGCTCATTGATGCCCCCGCGATTGAGGATTGGTCGCCCTTGGCAGAGCTGATGTCGGATCCCGACACGGTAAAGATTCTACACGACGCGCAACAAGATCTCAACATTCTGCACCGCACCTGCGGTGGTTTGCCGAAGAACGTATTTGATACCCAACGCAGCTCAGGCTTTGTTGGCTTATCGTCGACCATCTCTCTAAGTGAGTTATTAAAAACTTTGTTGAAGGTGCGCTTGGCCAAGACCGAGACACGCTCGGACTGGGTGGCGCGCCCGTTGACGGATGCGCAGATCAAATATGCGGAAGACGATGTGCGCTATTCGGTGGATCTGATGCTTAACATCATGGGGAAGGCGGAGACGCTGGGGCGCAAGGAATGGATCTTGGATGAGATGAAGATCTACGAAGACGAGTCTAATTACAGCGAGCGCGACCCCGATTATGAAATGCCGCGCGTGCGCGGTAGCGGTTCGCTCACGCAGCAGCAGCGCAATGTGCTGCGCGCACTGGGAGCTTGGCGCGAGCTGAAAGCCCGTCGTCGCAATCTACCGCGTGGCTTCGTGCTCTCGGATGATGCACTGGTTTCGCTGGTCAAGCGTCCGCCCAATAGTGCTGAAGAGATCCGCCAGATGAAAGGCTTGAGCGAGCGCTCCGCAGAGCGGAACCGTCAATATATCTGGGAAGCGATCGAGCGCGGACGCAGTGGTGAGCTGCCAGATTTGCCTAATAACAAGCATATCGGCCCGTCTCCTGACGATGGCTATGAGGCGCGCGTGGATCTCTCCTTGGCATCGATCAAAGGCATGTGCTTAGCCGATCAAATAGATCCCGCTTTGATCGGCAATCGCGCTGAAGTGACCGCCTTTGTTTTGGAAATTGATAATTTGGATGCGAGTCGCCACCGCATGCTTCGCGGCTGGCGTGGTGAGTTCTGTGGCAAAGCCTTGCAACGCTTATTACAGGGCGAGGGCAGCATATCGATTGATTCTAAGACTAAGTTGCCACAGCTGAGTTAGGCTGAGCGCTTATAGTTCGAAGCCTTCCTTGGCGATGCAGATGACGAATTCGCCTTTTTGACTGCCTTTAGCTACGCGGTCGCGTACTTCGGCCGCGGGGCCGGTGTGCACGGTTTCGTGCAGCTTGGTCAGTTCGCGCCCGACGCTGATGCAGCGTTGCTCCCCGAGGGTGTCGACCAGTTCATTGAGAAATTTCGCGATTCGGTGGCAGGACTCATATACGATGATGGTGTATTCGAAGTCACGTTTACTGTCGAAAAAGCGTTTGCGGGCGGCACTTTTCGGGGGGAGGAAGCCGACGTAGAGGAAGCCATCGCTGGGCAGCCCCGAGAGTGCTAGTGCGGTGGTGGCAGCAGTGAGGCCCGGTGCGGCGGTGACTGCTAAACCACGTTTGCGGCACTCACGCACGAGTCGAAAGCCAGGGTCGCTGATCGCGGGCATGCCCGCGTCGGAGATGAGCGCGATCTGTTCGCCAGCTTCAATCCGGTCGGCGAGTTCGCCCGCCATGTGCTTCTCGTTTTCTTCGCGATAGGAAATCAGTGGGCCGTTTTTTTGGATCTCCAGCTTACTGAGTAGTTTGCCCGTGACACGGGTATCTTCACAGGCAATGGCATCGACACTTTTGAGGGTTTCGATTGCGCGCATAGTCATGTCGCTCAGGTTGCCGATGGGAGCGGCGACGAGTGTGAGAAGACCGTTGGGAGAGGAGCTGGTTTTTGAATGTGTCAAAATATGTGATCGGCTGGAGGTGTTCTATATGCAGCGAATCATACGCTATGGCTGTATCAATACTTTGTGTTATGATATTTACCAGTAATTAACGGAATCTGCCGAGTGTATGCTTTATTAATGCCGCTGGTTGCCCTTATTATCGTATGCAATAGTAACTTACTGAGCAAAATAATTTGTCTTGGTCCGTGTGCTGTTAGTATGCAAGAAGACTTTGACCAGGTATATAAAGATTTACAGCATGAGTGTTTGATCGAGGGCGCTCAGATCGTATCGATGGGTGCTTGGGTCTATAACATCGATGCAGAGGTGGTCTATTGGTCTGAAGGGGTGTATGATGTGCATGGCTTGGAGCGAGGACAGGAGCCGCCCGCTTTTGAGGAATGTTTGTCCTATTATGTGGAGGCGGATCGGGAGAAAATGCGTCAAGCGCTCATTCGTTTACAAGAGGAGGGCGGCAGTTATGATTTTGAGTGTGAGTTGATTACGAAGATTGGCGTGCATAAGTTTGTGCGAGTAATTGGTAAGAGCGGCCGCTCATTAGCCAACTGCAAGAACTGTTTGTATGGCGTGATTCAAGATATCTCGGAGGCGCGACAAATTCGGAATGCATTGATTGAGGCCAGGGACGAGGCCAATGCGGCGAATGCTGCCAAGTCTAACTTCTTAGCCACCGTCAGCCATGAGCTGCGCACACCATTGAACCCGATTTTGGGCTTTTCGGATCTGCTGCTAGAGGAAGTTGAAGATGAGGAGCAGTTAGAGATGGTGCGCGCGATCAACGATGCGGGCCAGAGTTTGATCGAGACGATCAATCGTATCATCGAGTATGCGGAGTTAAACCCTGAGAAAAAGAAGTTGAAGCAGGATCGCTTTACTTTGGAGGAGCTGCTGGATGAGGTGGTGCTGGAACTGAGAGGCAAGCGGCCCGCTTTTAAGGTCGAACTTGAGCAAGAGCCGTCTGTTGAATTGCCTGCTGATGCGGCGGTGATTGGGGATTTTAATAAGGTAAAGAGCGTAGTCTTACATTTATTGGAGAATGCAGCTAAATTTTCAGGTGTGAATTTAGTGAAGCTGCATAGTGTGGTGAGCTCCTTGGATGCAGAGCATATCATCTGGCATGTCGATGTTGAAGACGAGGGCGTGGGAATTGATGCCCAGTTGTTGCAACACGTGTTTGATCCTTTTCGGCTTGGAAATGCCACTTTTACTCGTGCGCAGGGTGGCGCAGGCATGGGCTTGGCCCTGTGTCGAGGCTATGTCGAATTGATGGACGGGCAGATCTCGGTTAAGAGCTGCGCAGGTGAGGGCGCAAAATTTAGCTTTTATTTATGTCTCTTGCGGGCTGAGCCGTTGGTAGCAAATGCTCCTGTTGAAGCTCAGGAACTTGTGGCAGATCCTCGGGCATCCGAGACAAAGCAGGAGCTGGATTCTCGCGTGGAGGGTGAGTCTCAACTTACAGACTCGCCAGGCAATTTACGTCGCCAGCCTGTCTCGATATTAATGGTAGAAGATAATGCAGCAAACCTGCATTATCAAACACGTATTTTGGAGGGCATGGGCTACGATTTAACGACGGCACGAGACGGGCAGGAAGCACTCGATCAATACCAGCCCGGTCAGTACGATGTAATTCTGCTGGATTTGCATATGCCGGGCATCGATGGGATCGATGTCTTAAAGTCGATTCGTTATAATGAGGCCAGTTGCGGACTGGAGCGAGTGCCTGTGATTGTATTGACGGCGGATTTGCTCAAGTCGACGCAGGCGGTGTGTCGAGAGCATGGTGCGGACGCCTTTGTCTCTAAGCCGGTCAATGCAGATGACCTGCGTGCGAAAATCACCGATGTGCTCGCGATGCGCTTATCTGAGATTGAGTTTTAAAGATTGCTGGGCACTGTGCGTGGCATGGACATCGAAACATTTCCCAATCCAAACCCAGAGCGCAACTACACCATCCAGCACATTCAGGAGGAGTTTACCTCGACTTGCCCGATGACCGGGCATCCCGACTACGCCACGGTGGTGTTTAGCTACGCGCCCGACGAGGTCTGCATCGAACTCAAGGCGATGAAGCTCTACCTGCACAGTTTCCGCAATAAGGGCATCTTTTTCGAAGCGGCCACCAACCAGATATTCGAAGATTTGTTTGATGTCTGCAAACCACGTTGGGCACGCTTAGAAACGATTTGGCGCGGACGCGGCGGCATTCGCTCTAATGTGATTGTTGAAGATGCGCAAGAGGGCTACGACGGCCCGACGACCTTCCCGTTCTCGGCATAGTTCTTTTAAGCAATTTCGAAGATCGCCTGAATTTCGACAGTGCTGTCTTTGGGCAAGCCGGTGACTGCGACGGCGGCGCGGGTATGGCTGCCGCGTTCGGCCAGAATTTCGACCAGTAGGTCGGATGCGCCGTTGATCACTGCGGGGCTATCGGCGAAGCCAGGCACTGCGTTGACGAAACCATTCAGCTGCACGATGCGGCTGATTTGATCGAGCTCGCCGAGATGAGCCTTGGCGACGGCCAGTAAATTGAGCGCGCACACGCGAGCGGCTGCTTGGCCGTAGGCGATGTCGCGGCTCTCTCCAATCTTGCCGCTGTGTGTCATCTCGCCATTGACTAGGCAGATTGCGCCGGAAAGGTAGAGCAGATTGCCGACTTGCATGGCGGGCACGTAGCTGCCCGCGGGGGCGGGGGCGGTAGGAAGTTCGATGCCGAGTTCGGCGAGGCGGTCATTTGTTTGGCTCATGATTAGGGTGCTTGGGTTAAAATTCGATCTTCCATGTTGGAAGCTTCAATTTTCGAGGTTCTGGTAGGGCTTTTCGCCTTCAGTGGCTGCAATGGCGACTGCGCCGACGGTGTCGGAAAACACATTTACGCCCGTGCGGCACATGTCGAGTATGCGGTCAGTCAGCCAGACCACGCCGATGGCTTCGACAGGCAGGCCCACTGCGGGCAAAATGACAGCGATCGCCACGAGGCTCGCGGCGGGGATGCCCGCGACACCGATACTGGTGGTGAGCGCCAAAAACACAACTAAGAGTTGGTCGCCCAATCCTAGGGCGACTTGGCCAGTGGAAGCGTAGAGCTGGGCGATGAAGAGCACGACGACGCACTCATACAGTGCGGTGCCATCCATATTCACTGTTGCTCCGAGTGGCAGGGGGAAGGAGCAGGTCTTTTTCGACACGCCCGCGCGTTCTTCGACTGTATCAATCGTCAGCGGCAAGGTGGCCGAGGAGCTGGCGGTCGAAAATGCGGTCAGCAGCACGGGCGCCATCTCTTTATAGTGAGTGATCGGGTTTACCTTGGCCACGAATTTGAGTACCAAGCCCATGCTGATCAAAAAGTGCAGCGTAAGCGCCAGTAGCACGGTGATGAAAAACCAGGCAAGGGTGCCAAATAGATCGCCGAGGTCGGTCTCGAATATGACAGGCACCACCAGGCCAAATACCCCGATGGGTGCGAAACGTATAATGAAATCGGTCAATAGTAGCATGACCTCCTGGGCGCTCTCCCAGAATTTTTGCTGCGTCTCGCGCTGCGCAGGCTTTAGTTTTCCGATGAAGGCACCAAAGAGAATGGAGAAGGTGATCACACCCAATAGTTGGCCGTTGCTGGTGGCTGCGTCGACGATGTTGGCCGGAAACATGCGCAGGAAAATGTCGAAGAGGTCGCTGGAACTGCGGCCTTCAACTTTGCTCATCAAGCCCTGGCTGACAGAGGTTTCAGCGCCCGAGCCAAGCATCGCGGTGGCTGTCTCTGGATTCACGTCACCTGGCTGGATAATATTGACCACGATCAGGCCAATGATCACGGCTGCGGCACCGCTAAAGGTGTAGTAGGCAAAAGTTTTAAAGCCCATGCGGCCGACACCCTTTTCTGCGCCGAGGTGCATGACGCCGCTGATAATCGAGGCCACGATCAGTGGGACGATCACCATCTTCAATGCGTTCATAAAAAGCTTGCCGATGAACTGGCAGAAACTGATGGCGCCTGCGCTGAAGCCTTCGCTCGTGTGCGGAAGGATCCATGCTCCGAATAGAAGGGTCAGTACTAGTGAGAGCAGGATTTGCCAGTGAAGTTTCCAGCGGATGGGATTGGTTGTCATAATCAATGAGCACTACAATTTGTGAGGCTTGTAGCATTTCATTGTGACAAAGGATTTGGCCAGCACGAATTTGGACGACTGGTAGCAAAATCGGCCCTCAGCCCGCGCGTTGAATGCTAGCTGGCGATGGTGCCAGTGTTTTGGACTGACTGCGATATTCGTCGAGCACGGCCCGTAGATCAGCCATCCGAATCGGCTTGGTTAGATAGGCATCCATGCCGGAGTCGAGGCATTTCTGGCGATCGCCCTGCATGGCGTGAGCAGTCATGGCTGATATGAATATGTTGGTTCGGTTGTCCCCGCATACTCCTTTGCGAATCAAACGAGTGGCGGTGTAGCCGTCCATGACCGGCATTTGACAGTCCATGAACACTATGTCGAACGTGCGTTCTTTAAGTCGCTCGATCGCAATGGCCCCATTTTCAGCGAAATATACATTGCAGTGGAGATTTTTTAAAAATCGCTGCGCGACCTTACGGTTGACTGCATTGTCTTCGACCACAAGCGCATGAATCCTTTCGGGTGTGGCGTGCGCTTGGGGGGCGGGGCAGCGACTGTCGCTGGCCTCGCCTGCCCACGGTTTCGGCTCTGGAGGATCTGTTGGAGTCGCTTCCACCGGCTTGCTTTTTTGAAATGGAATGCTGACGTAAAATTCCGACCCCGCGCCCAGGGTGCTCTCGCAATTGACTTGGCCGCCCATTAATTCCGCGAGCTTGCGTGAGATGGAGAGCCCTAGGCCAGTGCCTCCGAAATTACGCGAAGTCGAGCTATCGGCCTGGACGAATGGCTTGAACAGATTTGCCAGATTCTCTGGGTCGATGCCGATGCCTGTATCGCGAATGCGGATGCGAATGACGCTTTGATCAGTTTGTTCGCTGACAATTTCGCTGATGATCGATACCTGTCCAGCTTGGGTAAACTTGATTGCGTTGCTGATTAGGTTATTGACGATTTGACGCAGGCGCACGGTGTCCCCCAGCAGTTGATAGGGGAGTGCACTCTCGGTATAGCTGAGCTGGATGTTTTTCCTTTGAGCGCGTTCTTGGTAAAGCGTGATGCAAGAGCGAAGCAGCTGGTGCAAGTCAAAGGCCTCGTGCTTCGATTAGCTTGCTGTTGGCTTGTTCCAGTTCGTTGGTCAGGTGTTCGAGCTGATCGTTCTTCCATTGTAGGCGCTGTTTGTGCTCGTCGGTTTTTTTCAGTTGTTTGTGTAGCAGTGAGTTCTGCACGCGAATCAGAGCATCTATGGAGATCAGGCCACGGAGTTGGCCCTGCTGATTTATAATGATGATGTCGTCATAGAAGTCCTCGTGATGGCGATTGAATACGCATTTTAAGACCTGGTGCACGTCGGTGTCGTCTTTGACGATGATCGGCTGTTCAACTAGAAATTCCGCGACGTTGCGTTGTGCATAGACGGCGTGTCCATAGCGGGCGCTCAGGCATTTATTGATTTTAACGGCAGAGCATAGGCCGATCACCGTCTCGTCGCGTTTCACGGCGAGGAAATCGACTTCCTGTTGTGCCGCGAGTCGGCTGGTGGTCTCGAGTGTTTCGTTGTGCTGGACGGAGATTGAGTGTGTGATCAGCTCGTCTAAGTGGATGTTTTCATGTGCAGCCATAGTGGTATGGCCGGACGCTAGTGGGGGCGCACTTAGGCTGAAAGCTGGAAAGGTGCGCTGTAGGTTAAGTTCCTGTGACGAAGGTAAAAGAGCCGTCAATTTTGCCTGACGCTAGCAAAACTGCAGCAGTTCACACCAATCTTGATAGGTGATTTCTTCGGGGCGTATGCTCGCAGAGTAACCTTTTTGTAGTAGGTGCTCGAACCAAGCGCTGATGCCCGGCGTACTTTCTTTTCGGCAGAGACTACCGAGTTGCTTGCGGCGCAGGGTGAAAATGCGTCGGATGCAGGCGCGTATTTCTGGGGGGAAGTGCACGGCATCGTCTCGTAAGTCCAGCCGTAGCAGTACGGAATCAACCTTGGGCGCTGGGTGGAAGCACTGTGCGGAGACTAGGTGTCGGCTGTGCATCTGGTAGGCAGATTGGAGAAAGATGGAGATCGCGCCAAAGGTTTTGCTACCGTGGGGGGCCACGTAGCGGTCGGCGGCTTCTTTTTGCAGCATCAGCACCATTCGCTGGGGCAGTGGTCCCGAGAGCACGGCATCCATCCATGGGGTGGAGACTGCATAAGGGAGATTGGCCACGATTTTATAACCGTGTTCGGCCCGCTCGGTGGGGAGTTCGGCGATCGGGTGGTCGAGGCAGTCGCCCTCGATCAATTGCAGCCGTGGCTGCTCTGGGAGCACATTCCTGCGCAGGTGCTCGGCCAGAGTCGCGTCGCGTTCCACTGCCCAGAGTGAAGCGCCGCTGGCGAGTATGGCGCGTGTCAATGTACCCAAGCCGGGGCCGACCTCGACGACAGCACTCTCGGGGCCGATCTCTGCGAGCTCGATGGACTTGCGCACGATGTTGCCGTCCACCAAGAAGTTTTGACCCAGCTTTTTGTTGGGAAAGTGCTCCAATTGATTGAGGAGCTCACGAGTGGCTGTGGGGCTTAATGGCAAGGAGAATTAGGAGTTGAAAGTTAGAAATTAGGAGCTGGGCGATCCTTAAGCGTTGTGGAAGGCTTCGATGAGTTCTTCGGGATTTTCCGACTTCATGAGAGCTTCGCCGACGAGTATGGCGTCGGCACCGCAAGCGCTGGCGCGCTCTGCGTCTTCGAGGTCGAAGATGCCGCTCTCACTGACTTTGATGATGTGGTCGGGAATTTGCGGAATCAAGAGTTCGGAGGTCGCGAGATCGGTCTTGAAGCGCTTGAGGTCGCGATTGTTGACTCCTATAATTTTCGGATCGAATTTGAGGGCTTTCTCCAGCTCACGTTCTTCATGGATCTCGTAGAGAGCGTCGAGGCCCGCGATGCCGGCCGCGTCGCGCAGGGCTTTGATCTCGTCGTCCGCCAAGGCGCGCACGATGATCAAAATACAACGTGCTCCGGCCTCGGCCGCTTCCGCGACTTGGACAGGGTGCACCATAAAGTCTTTACGCAGGCAAGGCGTCTTGCGGCCATGGCATTCGAGGAATTCGACCACGTCCCAGAGATCTTTTAATGTGCCGCCGAAGTAATCGGTGTCAGTCAATACGGATAGGCAGTCGGCCTCAGCGTTGATATACTCACGGGCTTGCTCGACCGCATCGAGGGTGGCGGAGGCGATTTCGCCTGCGGAGGGAGACTTACGCTTGATCTCGGCGATTACGGAGAGGCGGTCTTTTTTAGCCAGCGCTTTTAGGAAGCTACCGCCTTGAGTCTGCATACGGCCCAAGCGCTCCAGTTCCTGATCGCGGACGGGGCGTATCTGGTTGCGCAAAGAGTGCCGCTTGGCGGCCATGATTTCGGATAATTTGTCCATACTATAGATGGAAGGTGTCTGCGCTCTGGGCGAAGTTCAAGCCGGAGTTTTATGCTTTGCGGCTATTCGCTTGAACTTGCGTACGGTCGGGATGTATTCTCTGTGAGTATATGATTCAATTATGGGGACGGAAATCTCAAGCGAATGCGAGTCTCGTGGAGGGCTTCTTCGCGCAAGCTAAAAGCGAGTGAAGGCGCGTATGTCCATGTGGGTTTGCTTGAGGCGCGTTCTATTCGTGGGGGCACTGCTACTATTTGCGGGGCTGGCGTTACTCTATTTCAAGCGGATTGAGATTGTTGAGGCCTTATTATTGCCGCGACTGGAAGCAAGCGGGGCGCAGCTGGAGCTAGAGTCAATCGACCTGAGTGCTTCCGCTGTAAGATTACAGGTCAAACACTATCGACTGGAGGACAATCTGCAAGTGGAGGGCCTAAGTGTGGTTTTCCCGTGGAATCAGCTTTATTCGCTCGAGGCTGGCTTTATCGGGCGGATACAGATCGATCGGCTACGTTATCAGTTGGAGGAAGGTGCGGAGCCCCCCGCGGTTGCAGAGCAGGGGGCTGCGGGAGAGGAAGCATTCGAGCTTGCAGAGCAAGTGGCGCAGTGGGCGAGTTCAATCGATTCCTTGCCAGTCGCGTCGCTGGAGTTGAAGATCGAGGAGTGGGGGATCGAAGCGGCTGGGCTGCAGATGCAGGGGGGCCTAGAGCTCTCAGTTTTACGTGGTATGGACGGGGCGACTCATCTTGCGGCCAGTTTGAGCAGCCCTGTTGTGGATGTGGACGCACGCGTTAAAGTGCTGGCCGCGGGCGCTGGCTTGTCGCTGGACTTTACCCTGCGTGCCAACGATTGGGATACTTTTCAAGCCAGCTATTTAAGCGAGCTCTCGTCAGTGTGGACCGAGGCCGCGGGCGAGATTTATCTGAACGCATTGCAAGGGGCAGATGGCTTTGTCGATGCTTCGGGGTATGCGCGTTGGCTAGGCTCGGAGCCTGATCAATTGAGCTTTTGTGTTTTGGCCGACTTAGGCGCGGTCGAGGTGTATGCACCTGCAGGGGAGCTGATTTTACAAAACGCAGCAGCTGGCTTTGCCTTCGATGGGCGGGGGCACCAGCGCGCGTATCTGAAGGGAGGCGTGGAGCGCGTGCGAGTGGGCTCTTGGATGGAGTCCAGCGGTGATTGGGCGGTGCGGCTCGACAATCAGAAGCTCGCTGCGGAACTTCGTCTCGGAGAGTCGATTGCGTTCTCGTTGGCGCATGATGATTGGCAGCGCTTATTAAGCGGCGCAGGTCGTGCACGCTATTATTTGGAAGCGAATGCGTTGGATGCGGAGCTCTTGCGCGCTTTGGAAGTTTCGGGACTGCCCGATGATCTCAGTCTGCAGATGGCGCTGCAAGTTGAAGGCAGCGGTCTGCTTGAGCATTGGGAGCTTCGCGAAGCCAGCGCAGCGGTGGACGCCAAAGTCGCCAGTTTGGAGCTGAGTTCTCAGGGGCTGACGGCCACAGATATATGGGCGCAAGTAGATTTACGTAGGGCCGAGGGGCCATTTGTGCCTGAATCCCTTCAATTGCAGGTGGGCAGTCTGGCTCTGCTTGGTTTTGAATTGGATGCGCTACAACTGTCCACTCAGGTGGGCCCCGAGGGTACAATCGCGGTGTCGCCCGTGCGGGCAGGATTCCTGGGTGGAAGCTTACGGGTCGATCCCATGCAAGTCGATTTGCAACGACTCGACGATAGCAAATTTCGGATACAGTTAAACTCTGTCGATCTGTCGCAGCTGGCTCAAGTGGTGCCACAATTCAAGGGAGAGATCAGTGGCCGCGCATCCGGCTATTTAGTCGGGGCTTTTCAGCAGGGCCAAGCGATCCTGACGGACGGTCGCCTGGAAGTGGACTCCGCAGAGGGCGCACGCTTGCGCTACGATGTGGAGGGCATGCTCACCCGCGGTATGGTCGCCGGCAGTGCAACTTACCAGCAGTACCGGATGGCTGAACGCGCTTTTGAGGATTTGATGCTGCAGCAATTTAGCATTGATGTATTTCCGGACGGTAATGCCACACGCCCCTTTCGATTAGAGCTTTTCGGCGAATCTCAGCAGGGGGACGTGATCGTGCCCGTGGATTTTGATCTCAATGTGAATGTCGATGACACTGCCGGTGTCATGGAATTGCTGCGCATGATCCAGCGTGGTGAGTTGGAGTTTTAAATACGGCGGTATGTGGCATCAATGGCATGCATTGTTATCCATGTTTAGAAACATAGCTTCGCTCTGAAGGCTTAATCGAGGAACATCAAGCGATCGGACAGATCGTTGAGTGCGCTGCGCACGGCAGGGAAGGCGTCGGCGATGCTTTGATAGAGCTCAGTGGTGTCTGTCTTCTGGCTAAAAGGATGTTGTGTGGCGGAGCGGTAGGAGGCCTCGCCGATGGATTCGTAAAAAGAAAGTGCCGGCGCGGCACGGCGTTGGCTGCGCTTTTCAATGAAATTGGGAAAGATGCCAGTCAAAAACAGCAGGTGCTCGCCGAGCATGACGTAGAGCTCGTAGCGCTTGCCAGCGGGGCTGTAGTCGACTTGTTGCAGCCAGTCGACCACATAGAATACGCCGCGTCCATTGGTGTGGGGATGGAAGCCCGCGTGCATGAAGAACTCTAATACCCCCGACACGTAGTCGGCGAGTTGCGGGCTGTCTAAGCCGGAGCTTTTCAAGCTGTGCCGGCTGAGTAGATAAAAGTAAAGGCGTGGGCTGATGCGCAGGGTGTCCGGGCTCGCGAGCACGTAGTCCAAGAGCGCGGGCTGGTCTAAAATCGTGTCGACGGTGGCGGGGTCGACCAGTAAGTAAGCGATCGCCTCGGCTTCGCGAGGGCTGTCGCCTGCCAACGCGGAACTGATGAAGTGTAGGTCGTTGAGGCTCAGTTGATGGCGATATTCGAGTCTAACCTTTGGCATGCCATTTACTGAGCTTAATTGATGCCAAAATGTCAAATTGTGGCATGTTCTTAATGTGCGAAGGGTTCGAATCCGGATGACGGCAGCTGGAGTTGCCTATGTGGCAGTAAATGTGGCTGAGCCTTGCAGGATGTCGGCACTCGTATACCTTACTTGTGCTATGACTGAGACGAAACTAGCTTCAAATCTTCTACAGCAACAGGCCTATGTGAACGGTGAGTGGATCGATGCCGAGGACGGGCGTCGCTTCGATATTCGCAACCCTGTCGACGGTCAAGTGCTCGCGAAAGTGGCCGATTGCGGCGTCGCGGAGACGCGGCGCGCCATCGAGGCAGCCGAGGCGGCACTGCCCGATTGGCAGGCGCAGACTGCGAAAGCACGTGCAGATATTTTACGGCGCTGGTTCGATTTAGTTATGCAGCATCAGGACGCCCTTGCGGCTTTGTTGACTGCCGAGCAAGGCAAGGTGCTCTCCGAGGCCAAGGGAGAGATCGCCTATGGGGCGCATTATTTAGAATGGTTTGCGGAGGAGGCCAAACGCATCGATGGCGATATCTTGGCGGCACCCAGTCAGGATCAACGGGTGCTTGTCTTGAAGCGTCCGGTCGGCGTGGTGGCCGCCATCACACCGTGGAATTTCCCCAATGCCATGCTTGCGCGCAAAGTCGCCGCGGCCTTGGCGGTGGGCTGCACCTTTGTGGCCAAGCCAGCTAAAGAAACTCCGCTGTCGGCACTCGCTTTAGCCGCACTGGGCGAAGAGGCGGGTCTGCCGCCCGGCGTATTCAATGTCGTGTGTGGCAGTGACTCATCCGTGATCGGCGGCGAGCTGACCGCCAATCCGATCGTACGTAAGCTCACCTTCACGGGGTCCACCGCGACTGGCAAGAAGCTGATGCAGCAGTGCGCCGACACCGTTAAGCGCACCTCCATGGAACTGGGAGGGAATGCGCCCTTTATCGTATTTGACGATGCCGATCTCGATGCGGCGGTCGCAGGAGCCATGGCCGCGAAATTTCGTAATGCCGGGCAAACCTGTGTGTGCGCGAACCGTCTATTGGTGCACGCGGATGTGTATGACGCCTTCGTGGACAAACTCAGCCAGGAAACAGAGAAATTCCAACTGGGCAATGGTGCCGATGAGGCGGTCACGATGGGGCCACTGATTCGTCCGAGCGCCGTTGACAGTGTGCAGGCGATCGTGAGCGAGGCGCTTGGAGCAGGTGCGGTTGCGACGGTTGGCGGACAAGGCTCAGAGCTCGGCGACTGCTTCTATCAGCCGACAGTGCTGCGCGACTGCGCGCCCTCCATGCGCTGTTTTAAGGAAGAGATTTTTGGCCCCGTGGCGCCTGTTTTCAAATTCGAGACCGAGGCCGAGGCGATTCAGCTGGCCAACGATACCGAGTTCGGGCTTGCAGCCTACTTCTACAGCCGCGACTACGCCCGCATCTGGCGCGTCAGTGAAGCCCTCGACTATGGCATGGTCGGTATTAATGAGTCCGGAATCTCCAATCCGATGGCTCCCTTCGGTGGAGTCAAAGAATCCGGGCACGGTCGCGAAGGTTCCAAATATGGGGTCGATGATTACATCGAAACGAAATACCTCTGCATGGGCGGGCTTTAAGCAGCAGTCATTGCGGAACTTGTTCTGCCTTCAAAATAATAATTTACGTGTATAATATACTTGACGAAGTTTCAGTAATTACTGAAACTTCAATCATGAACAGCGAAGATTTTGCAAAGACAAAGGCCGATTTTATAGCACAGTGGGGCACGCTCGGTAGCAGCTGGGGCATTAACCGCACCATGGCGCAGATCCATGCCTTTCTCATGCTGGCGGTGGAGCCCACCGACACCAACGAAGTCATGCAGGCGCTCAAAATCAGCCGCGGCAACGCCAACAGTAATTTGCGCGACCTTGTCGGCTGGGGCTTGGTTCGGCGTGTGACCTATCCGGGCGATCGCAAGGAATACTTCGAAGCCGAAAAGGATGTTTGGACGATGTTTTGTATCATTGCCCGCGAGCGTAAGCGGCGCGAAATCGACCCCGCGCTCAATTTACTGCAGTCCTCCTCGTCGAAGTCCTATAAGAAGACTGACCCCGAGCAGCAGCTCTTCGCCTCGCAAACTAAAGCGCTCGCCGAGTTCGTGCAGACCGCCGACCTCGTTCTCGATAAAGTAGCCCGCTCCGAAGAGAGCAAAGTGCTACCCTTCTTAATTAAACGATTTAAATAACGCCCCGCACAGATCGCGGGGTGCATGCAGAAAGAAAAAACAATGAATACATTAATCTTACTCACCTACGCACTCTATGCCACAGCCACGATCGCCATGACGGTTTGGGTCGCACAAACGCTCTACCGAGCCGGTCATATTTTCTTACTCGAAGCCTTTCATGGCAACGACGAGATGGCCGCCGCCGTCAATCATCTGCTACGTGTTGGCTTTTATTTGGTCAACCTCGGCTTTGTGTTGATGTTCTTAAAATACGGCACTCATCCCGAGACCGTAGTGGCCGCGGTCGAGTATCTCACCACTAAGGTCGGCATTGTGCTGATGGTGCTCGGTGCGATGCACTTCTTTAACATGTTCAACTTCGATAAGATGCGCAAGAAAGGCCGCCGTCACGTCGCAGAGGTGTAGCGGTTATTTCATAACATTAATCGGAGCTGAATCATGAATATCCGAAAAAGCTAAATAGCCGAGTGTATTCATTATTTTTTACCATGATATACCTACAGATCTTCGCCTTGTTGATGAAGCAGATCAATATTGCACGAACTGTAAAATAGAAACGTAGGGGCTTCACTTGTGAAGACCGCCGATAGTGAGTCGAAGGGCTCTGCGGTATTCGTAAGCGGGCTACGCCCGCACAAGTGTTCCGCTCCCGTCGCGTGTTAATAACTATGAAAAGATACTTTAAAATATGCCTCTGGAGCCCGATCTGGTTTCCAGTGTTGCTCTTGCTCACGTATTTACTGGGAGAGGCTGTTTGCGGCAACTTTATCGACCTTTTGCCAGAATGGATTGAAGCCAGCGGTTTTATTATCGTGTACTCTGTAATTCTGGGAGGGCTTCAATACTTAATGACTGTTGTATTCCTTTGGGGGTTAATCGATTTCAATGAATTCACCAGTTGGTTGAAGTGGGTTCTCTTGTTGCCGCTAGTATTTACGGTATTTCAAGTATTTTCGATGCTTCTGATATTCGTTTGGGAATTTGACCGGATCAGCGATTTTGCAGTATTGGGGGTGCTGGGCTTATTTGACCTTGGCTTGGGATACGCCTATGTGGCGATTTGGCTAATAGGCTATGCTGTGATTCGTATGTTTGAAAAGATTGAAAGAGGGGGGACTACAGTATGAGCAAAGGACGTAAAATAATCCTAGCCGGAGGCAGTGGTTTCCTGGGGCGCGCTTTGGCGGCGCAACTCGTGGGGGCGGGCGACGAAGTTGTCGTGCTTACCCGCCGCCCGAGCGCCCGAATCGGGGCGCTGCGCACGGCATTTTGGGATGGGCAGACCAAGGGTGCTTGGTGTGCGGAGTTGGAAGGGGCACATGCTGTCATCAACCTCGCAGGGCGGAGTGTGGATTGCCGTTACACGCCGCTGAATCGTCGTTTGATCTTGGAGAGTCGTCTCTGCAGCACACGTATTCTCGCCTTAGCGATAAAAGACACCGCGACGCCGCCAAAATACTGGGTCA
The DNA here is from genome assembly GCA_002729725.1 of Puniceicoccaceae bacterium. GTDB lineage: Bacteria > Verrucomicrobiota > Verrucomicrobiia > Opitutales > Coraliomargaritaceae > Thalassobacterium > Thalassobacterium maritimum. Next base: position 36,052 of record PBYS01000121.1, on the reverse strand, counting down.
ACGCGGCCTCGGCCACGATCTATGCGGATACCCGAGGCGCGGCTCCGGCGAATACCGAAGCGGACGGCGTGATCGGCGAAGGCCTTTCGGTCGATGTTTGCCAGGCCTGGGAGGCTGAGTTTCACCGTTGGACACTGCCAGAGACGAAGCAAGTCTGTCTTCGCGTGGCCATCACGCTGGGTGTGGATGGAGGTGCCATGGTGCCGCTTATGCGATTGGCGAAGCTCGGCCTCGGCGGCAAGCAGGGTAGTGGTCAGCAATGGGTCAGTTGGCTGCATGTTGATGACTTTTGCGGGATCGTATGCGCGGTGATTGATGGCCAGCTCAAGGGGAGCCTCTATAACTGTGCCAGTCCACATCCGGTCAAGAATATCGACTTCATGCGTGCCGTGCGTCGAGCAGTCGGAGGCTTCGGTCAGCGATTCGGGTTACCCATTCCGAAGTTTTTGCTCAAGATCGGCGCGTGGATGATTCGCACAGAAACCGAACTCATTCTCAAAAGCCGTAAAGTCGCTCCGCAAAACTTGATCGTCGCAGGCTACCGCTTCCAATATGAGGCACTCGAAGATGGGCTTTGTTCGATTGCGAAGGCTTAAGTAATGGGGGGGGAGTCACGTTAGCTAAAGTGTGAAATCAATTGATGTTGGGAATTGATTTCGGTCTATTGCTTGTAAGGGGATTACTTTTTGGTGAGCCTTTCCGTCAATTTCGAGGTTGAGGTGTAGCTCGACTAAGGGTTCTTTGATGTTTAGGGTGACCTCCCCTGATTCGTTTAGAATTGTCCGTCCGGATTGTGGGCCGGAACTTGAGTCGGGGAAACGGTTCGCCCAGTCTAGAATCGTGCCTTTGAGTGATTGGCCTTCAGCATGCACCTTAATTTGCAGTTCATAGCTGCGATCCAGGTAGAAGGTGAAGGGCTTCTGGATGTCCACGTTGCTAGCCAGTGTCTTGTGGCCCCGTTCAGTTTTTATTTCGAGACCGTACTTACCTGTAGCTTCTGGATTGATGCCAGTGAAAGCAAAGTGGCCAGCTTCATCCGTTTTGGCAGTTTGGATATAGCCACGCATTGGTAGGCCTTCGTTTCGCTTCGGATAGAAGATGAGAGTCAATTCACGTTCGCCCTCTGGTGCTCCGCCCTTATCGTAAAGATTTCCTTGGAAGGTGATACCTTCAGGCATCTGGATGGTCATTTCACGAATGGCATCTTCGTTTACAAGTGTGAATGGGCCGACTGATTTCCAACTGGCGGCTTGATTCGCTTCCAATATGATTGAGGTGTTCAAGGGGACAGGCGTAATGAGTAGGTCATCCTGGCCTTTCCGAAGTCGAAATGGGTAAGTCGTCGGAGAGGTCGTTCGGGGGCGCCATTGGTTTTGAGTTGGCAGCTCGATCGTCATGTAATTGTTGGAGTGGCGGCTATGCGGCGTTTTTGTCTGACTCTCCGGGGGTGTGACGATCGATTGTAATGGATTAAAGAGTATTCGGACGACACGGGTATTGCCTTCTTCGGTGCCCTTCAATTGCAGGCGGATCGCACCAGCAGGAACCAGCTGATCAATTTTGAATTCAATTGAATTGTCAGGGCTGTCTAAGGCTATCGGGGCAAAGTAGTAGCCAATCATCCCGAGTGGGAAAATTTGAATGGGGCTCCCAGGGAGTCTGTCTTTGAGCAATGCATTCACATGTCTCTCATTGATCGGGAACGCTTGGCTTTGGAAGCTTCGTTCGCCGGTTTGCCAATTGATCACGATTTGACCTTGAGGAGCTGCGGCGTCCTCGGGCAGTTCGAAGTCCAAGTGTACGTTTGTTTCGTTTGGAAGCTTGTCGCTGAATGAACGAAAGTCGGCGACGAGTGGTTCGTCATTTTTCCAGTTTAGCAAGGTTCGCTTGGATCGCTCTGGCGTATGGATGCTTCGGATTTCAATCGGAGCTTCGACTTGTGGTTCTATAGTCAGGTGAATGTGTCCGTCGTCGGATTGTTCACGGTTCAGGATCTTAATTGTCTCGGTCCATGGATTGCCGGACATGTTGCTGCCGTAGATGAGGATGAGCGAGCGCAGCTGAAATTTGAATTGATCGGCTGCGATGCCTTTCGGTGGGATGACTTCGAGCTGTAGTGCTTTCTTGGGGACGAGTTCGAAGGTGACTGGGGCTGCGCTGCTTGGTAAGACTGAGAAGCGGTCGTCGAAGGTTTGGATGCCGCGTCCGTCCGCTGATCCGGGGAAGGTTGTTAAATAGCCCGGTGCTTTGGCTACAAGCCAATGTCTGGAATTGGGTGCAAGAGCGTGCGTGAGGAAGTCGCCTTTGGCATTTGTTTGAGTGAGTGTGAGTGGGTTCAACCAACCATAGGCAGGGCGGAAGGCAGTATCATCGCTGACGATGTATTCGATGCGTGCGCCTTCAATGCTTTGTCGGGTGAGTCGGTCAATGGCGCGACCTGTGAGCGCTGGTCCAGGCGTGAGCGTTATGGTGTGGTGATCGTTTTGCGGACTGAAGCTAATGTTTTTTGCGTCGAAATCGAGATAGCCGTCCGCCGAAACCATTAAAATCAAAGGGGTGTCTGCGGGCGCATTCCATTTGACGATTCCTTTCGTATTTGTGCTCAGGATTTCTGTCGATGGGACCGAGCCATACACTGCAAGTTGGTACCGGTAACGGATCGTTGCGTTGGGGATCGGTTCTCCTTCTGTGTTGATGACTTCAATACGCGCCGGGAGGGCGGGCTTGAGGATTAAATCCACGCTGCGCTCGGAGTTCGTTGGGGGAAAGTCGTCGATAACGAGTTGAGTCGATGAAAGGCCCGGGGCGAATGCGTGTAGTGTTACCGAGTCGAGCCGTGTTGTGACGCCTTGCCAGTTTTCCTTTAAGGGGAATTGCCACGTTTTTTCTGCGGTTGCTTCCGTGTTATAGCGGGATCCGTTGTGGTTTGTTGGTCCGTTGTTACTGCGACTGATTGCTGCGAAAATGATGGCTTGGATCGGTTCGCCATTTGCTTGGTGTACCTTGGATGTGACTCGGAGCTTTGCATTGTCCGGGATCTCTGGGAATGTGTCTTCGACCGCGCCCGCTTCGCTTGCAATTAACTCGATTCTCTGGGCATGACTGAGAACATCTGCCGCGTAGAGAGTGGCTTTGCGTGTGGTCGCGACGAAGGCGAGTGCCACAAAGATACTCGTCAGTGTGAGGCGTACCGGTAGTCCACGAGCCACTGGATTGTTGGGGTGTAGTAAGCGGACAATTCGCTCTTTGAGTAAGGATGGGTGTCGCGGGTCGACTGCCTGCTGCGCAGCCATGGGGGCCTGTCCTTGTCGTTTCGCTAACGAGAGCAGCATTTGGCCATATTCAGCGGAATTGATTGGTCCTGATGCGGCAGTGGCGTCACATGCCGCTTCACGCTCCCGCTTGCTCCAATGAGAGAGTGTCCATACGAAAGGATTGAAGAAGAGCAGGGCTTCGATGACTTGCTGAAGGGCAACGATCAGCGGATCCAAGCGTTTTAAATGGGCGAGTTCATGGCTGAGGATGGCGCGGATGAATTGACTGTCAGGACGGTCCATCAATTCCCGGGGAATGAGGATCACTGGGCGCAAAATACCGATAACAGCCGGACTCGAAAGATTGATGGCCGTTCGCAGTTGAACGCGGGTCCGGAAGTGTAGGCGCTGTATTTCTTCTCCCAGCAGTTGAAGCCAGAGCGTGTCGTTGATAGGAGTGCTGCGTGTTGCCCAAAGGTGGGTGGAGGCACTTTGCCAGACGCGCCAGCAGAGAATGAGGCCGCTTCCTAGCAACCACAGAAAGCCTGCGTATTGGCGGATGCTTTCATTGGTTGGAGTTCGTTTCGAGTTTGTTGCTGAAATGTTGAGAGATGTTTCGGATCGAGTTGAGTTCTGAATGTCGGCTGCAGGTAAGATGCCTTGAGTCGCCGAGTGGATGGTTGCCGCAACTGGGCTCGTTGCCGTTTGGATTGCTTGCTCTGATTGAGGTCTGTTTGAGTGGAGCTCACTGCTTGGGGTGTGTTCCAAGAAGGCCCATGTGACGCAAACGAAGACGAGCAATAGCGCCTGGGCACCCAATATCAAACTATGCCTTACTTGGGCTGCAGTTGTCGGGATGCGTCTAAGCACTAAGGCGACGAGGGGAGCCAGAAGAGCTCCAAACCAAAGCGAGTGTGCGAATGACTCTAGTAGGCTGAGTCCTCTGGGGGAAGTGAACCAATGCGTCAGGGTATCCATTTTAATCAGGTTTGGGTGGACGGATACGGAATTCGCATCTAGCAATAGGTCTATCTACTATAAAAATAGTAGGTCAAGCTTGCATTTGTATTTAAGCTACTATTTATATAGTAGTGCGAGTCGCAAGCACCATGAAAAAAACAATCAAGCCCACGCCTCTGGAATCAAAGATATTGTCCGTGCTTTGGAAGCATCCCTCGTCTAATGTGAGGGAAGTGAATGCAGCGCTTGATGATGGTAAGGAGCGTGCTTATACGACGGTGCTAACTTCCTTGCAGTTAATGGAGCGCAAGGGCTTGGTCTCTAGAAAACGCGAGGGAGTCACGGATTGGTGGCGTGCGCGAGTGAAAGCGGATGCGGTGGCCCGCCCGATGTTGACGGATCTGGTCAAGCGAATGCTGGGCGGTAAACGCGGGCTAGCGTTACAATATTTACTGGAAGAGGAGCCTGTCTCTGGCGAGGAGTTGGATGAATTGCAATCGATGATCGACGCAGCGAGGAAGCGGAATCAGTGAATCGTCCGCTTGAGTGGTTTGCCTCCGAGAGTGGGCAGCTACAGTTTTCGCCTGGCGGCCTCCGTCGCCGTTAGGCGTCGATATGCCAATGTCGAAGCGGCGCTCCCGAGGTCTGTGGAGGGTGACCGCGAGCTCGTTTTGACCGTGCCCGCAAATCGACTCTGATGGACTTGTATGGGCTTTATCGAATGGCACGAACTTAAGCGTAGTGGTGACTTTAGTCGCCATATCTGAGGCGGTGGCTAAAGCACACCGCTACTGGATTCCACACGATTCAAAGATTATATTGACATATAGGTGTCCTATGAGCACTAATACACCTAGTGCTCCCATTTGAAGTTCAACATCAGCCAGGCAAGCCGGTTTCTGAGCAGCTTATCTACGCGGTCAAGAAGGCCGTTGCGCAGGGGCGTTTGCAGACAGGAGATAGTTTTCCTTCGGTGCGGACATTGAGTCGAGAGTTGCGGATCAATCCGAATACAGCGCAGAAAGCGGTGACGCAACTGACGCAGGCGGGGATCTTGGAAATTGAACCTGGCATCGGCACGCGCGTGCGGAAGCAGGCGAAGCTTTCTACGGCAGAAGCCTCCGCGATTTTAGATGAACCCGTCGAATCGTTGGTGATTGAAGCCAAGCGCCTCGGGCTGACTTTAGAGCAACTTGAAGCGCGGATGCGCAAAACCTGGAAAAATCTGAACCATTAAAATTACTATGACCGCCCCTGCTATTCATACCCGTAAACTTGCGCTTCACTATGGACGACTCGAAGCAGTCCGTTCGCTCGACCTCGACGTCCCGCGCCGTTCAATTTATGCTTTTCTTGGCGCGAATGGTGCGGGCAAGTCCACCACGCTTTCGATGCTGATTAACACGCTAAAACCGTCGAGTGGTGAGGCTATGGTTTTGGGGCGCTTGTCGACTGACTTACAAGCTAAAGATTTTCAAAAGATTGGCTATGTGGCGGAGCCGCAGGAGTTGCCCGACTGGATGACGGGGGCGCAGATGGTGTCATTTTTGCGACGTTTTTATCCTCACTGGGATGATGATTTTCAGAAGAACCTACAAGGCACTTTGGCCGTGCCGATGCAACGGAAGATTGCCCATATGAGTCGGGGCGAGCAAATGAAGTTGCGATTGCTCTGTTCGATGGCCTATCGCCCGGAGCTGTTGATTTTGGATGAGCCCTTTTCCGGCCTTGATCCGCTAGTCCGAGAGGAACTCTCGAGTGGCTTGTTGGAACTCGTTGGCGAGGGAGATTGGACAGTGATTTTGGCTTCGCATGATGTCGACGATGTGGAGCGTCTCGCGGATCACGCCGGAATTATCGCTAACGGGCGGATGCTTTTTAGTGAATCGATCGAGCAATTGCAGCAACGTTATCGTCGAGTGACGGCTCTTTTTGATGGGCATTGCGCGGTGAGCGCGGCACCGAAGAACTGGAGTTCTGTCGAGTGTGATGGATCTGAGTTGCGCTTTGTTGACGATGCGTTTGAGCCGACGCATTGCCGCGCCGCTCTGGATCAGTTGTGTGCCGTTTCTAATATTGAAGAACGGCCGATGAGTTTGAAGGAAATCTTCGTCGCGGTGTCTCTTCGTCAAAGAGCAGAGAGGGTGGGGGCGTGAGTTCGCTTCGCGCGCTTTGGATTTTTGATTTCTCGAGATGCCGCTGGTTTCTCGTTAGCTTTTGGTTGTACTGCCTGCTTCAGGCTTTGGTGGGGTTCTACTGCATGTGGTCGTGTGATTTGTTTGGCCTGCAGGAAGATACTCCGGTTGCTTTTGCCTATTTGCTAATTGCCGTGTACATGCAAAAATGTCAGCCGGCGAAGCGCTGGTCTTCTCCGGTCGAGGAGCGTTGGTCTGATTGGATGCTTTACAGTCCTGAGAGCGGACGGCGTGGACGCCAGATGGGCGGGGGTGGCGGACACACGACAACTTTAACTGGCTTTCAGTTAGAGAAATCCCGCATCCGCTTTAAATCTGGAAATGGCTACCCTCAGGGCTTTCAGGAATTTTCCGAGCTCGAGGCGCTTGAGATAATACATCTTCAGTCGCACTACCTCGGTTCGACTGAAGTGAATGTGGTGGTCGAGGATTTCGCACTCGTCACTGAAAAATCAATAAAATGGACCCAACGATGATGCTGAATTCATTAAAAAATTTCGTGAGTCCCTTGCGGGGGGTGTTCTATTTTGACTTTTCACGTTGCCGATACTGGTTGCTGACGTGGTGGTTTACCTGTCTAGTGGTCATTGCGATGAGTGTCACACTGGTGACTTCCGGCGTGATGTTCTTTGGGGGCAACGGGGAGACCATCACCGTACAAACGTCCTACCTGATATTTTTAATTTTGGTGGGGCTCATCTTTCACCCCGCCCATCCCGGACTACAAAGAAGCTTCTTTCGTGGCCGGCCGGTCTCGCCGAGACAGGTCTTGGTCAGTCGATGGTGCTTTGTCGCGTTATTTGTATTGCTTCCGCATTTTCTCTCGCAGCTCGCTCCCTTGCTGCTGGTTGACTTTAGCTTCGATGCGGTTTCGGCCTTTAGCGTTTATTATTGGGGCGTGCATCTCGGAGTCGTTGCCGTGCTGGGTGCGCTGGCGACCGCTTCAAAAAAGATGTCGAGTTATTTACTTCGAAGTTTCTTTGGCGGTGCGCTTCTGCTTGGAGTGGCGAGCGCGACGAAAATCTACTCGGGGCTGGAGTCAAACTGGATTTATGTGACTTCCCCTGAAGCCGGACGTTTGCTGTGGGTGGTCGGGATATGTCTGTTCGCGCTGTTTGTATTCGTGGCGATTATGGGTGCGCTCTACCGTGGGCGCGCCAGGTGGAGACTGGCAGTTGTCGGCATTGTTGTTGCGATTCTTTTGGCTGCGGCATTGCAGCCGGTTCGATTTTTAGTGGATGTCTCTAAAGTCGGGGAGCTTATTTCTGAGCAGTTGGTGAGTCTGGACACGCTAAGTTTTAAGGCCGATCGCCAGGGTGTGTATTCTGGGTATTATGTGCAGCGCAACCGTGGCCTCACGGGGAGTAGCACATCTGGTGTGTCGTCGCCCCCATATTGGAAGAATGATGTGGAAGAGTTTTGGTTTATCCGTGGGGAGTTTGAGATCGAAGGGCTGGACCCGGAGTTGGCCTACTCCGCACGTCTGCTGGAGGCACGCTGGGTTTCGGATGACGGCGATGTGGTCGAGTATGATCCGCCGACGGGAACGAACAGCGTGCGTAATCTTGGCTACAGATTGCACCCGCCGATCGCGACGACGGCTGGGATTGTCGCTTTGTTGGGAGAGCCATCTGTGCGTCCTAAATACTTTTACCCGATTACGGGGAAGAGCGATCTGTTATTGTTTGGTGCGTGGACATCGGTCTATGAACGTTTCAAGACGACGCCAGGTCGACTGGAGCTACGTGTGCGGGTCGACTTCTATCGGCATGATATTGGGCAGAGGATTCCGCTGAGCGGCGAGGAGTCCGAGGCTGCTCCTACGAACTCGTTTCGTTTGCGTGGGGTGGCATCAGAGGGTGGAGAGTTGGAGGCACGGGTGCACACCTTTGCCGCTGCTAAGACTTGGGGATTGGGCATGAATCAACGGCGGGGTTACTCTTCGCGGGATTGGGTGCTCTACGATCCGAAAACAAAAGAGCGCGCGCCTGCTGACGGGTTTGGAAGTCGCGGCAGCTTGCTTTGGCAGAGTGTGAGTGGGCGTCATTTTGACATTACATTTCAGGGAAATGAGGTTCGGTGGAATTTGCCGGATGTCTCGCATCCAGAATTGCTTGAGTTGATCCATTTGGAGCCGCGCTATCTCGGTTCTGCGGTGGTCGAGGTCACAACGGAGGATTTCCGCCTCGTTACAAAAGAAACCATCGAAAGGGCTGAATAATAATGATCTTACATTTATTAAAAAACGATATTCGCTACGCGCGCAGCTCGCTCATCGCATGGGGCGGCCTACTCGGGCTCATGTTACTTATGATTGGCGGCTTGCGTACGTCGCTCGGTTGGGATCAGGCCTATTGGGGGTTCCTGAAGTTTGGATTTCTGGTCGGGTTTTTGATCCAGATTTTGTTTCAAGCCTTACTGGTGGTTAAGAACGTGCAGAAAGAGAATCTGCAAAACGCTACAAGTTATTGGCTGACACGTCCCATTGGGCGGGGGCATGTGCTTGCGAGCAAGCTCTTGTTTTGGCTGCTGTTCATCATGCTGCCTCAGCTGGTGCAGTGTGCCTTGATCGGCGCGGTGTTTCCAGGTGGTTGGAGTGGCGCATTGTATGGGGCGGGCACCATCTGGTTTGCCATTTCTTTAATTGGGTTTTTCTCCGTCTTGGCCGGCAGTGTGACTAAAGATGTGGGGCAGGCCTTCGTCGTCGTCTTTGCTGTGCCCTTCGGATTGGTGGTGTTCGGGCATCTTTTGGTCAAAGGTTTAGGGCGCTTCATCCCCATCGAACTTCTGTTGTATTCGCTGACTTCGATCCCATATTTGGAGACCGTTTTGGTAGTGGGTGCCTTTATTGCTGGTCTGTTCATCTATTGGCAGCAGATGCACCATCCGTCAAAGCGATGGCATCACAGGTTGGCCTATGTCGGGGTGTTGATGCTTTTCTTGCTCGCGGGCAAATTACCAAGTGTGGAATCGGTGCCTAAGTCCACGATGAGCTTGCCCGAGGGCGCGACTCTCGAATTGAGCCAGTTTATGTTTACTCGCACGGATCGGCCTTTTCCTGGTAGCCGGAGCGGCAGCGTGGATTATTCGATTCAGTTGTGGCGCGATAAGCCGACAGGCAGCGACTATGGCTTGAAAGCCTTGGTCGAGTGGGATGGCTTACCTGCGGATTGGTTGACTCAGACTGAATCGGTGCGAACTTATGATTCCGAGGGGCGTTGGTTGCGTGAAGCAACCGATGGGTGGCAGAAGAGTCAGCAACTTGAACAAGCGTATGGTGTCGACTATCTGCGCGCCTTGTTCCCGGATGCTGAGATTTTTGAACCGATTCGCCATCGGGGGGCTTCTGAGCAGTTGTTTTTGAGCCCGCTCGTGAGAGTCAAGGAGCTGGAGCTGCCGGCGGAATTCACCTCTGTGTTCGCGACTCGTTTTTACAGTCCGGAAAAAATCCGTGTGCCGTTGGATCCAGCGGCGAAAATTGATCTTGGGGCAACGCGTTTGCGCATGGAAGGTGTGAGTCGGCAAGCTAAGGATCTGGTCTTGAATTTCAATTATCTCGGAGTCGGTCAGTTGGGCAGTGAAATCGGTAGCGAGCTGAAAGAAGGCTATTTTGCCCTGCGCGATCCTGCTACGAAGCGAGTGGCGATCGGTCGTCAGAATAGCCGCAGCGCGAGCACTGCATTCGGTTTGTTGACCACAGGCCATTTTGAAGTCAGTTTCCGAGGTTTGGATGTCGCTGCTGATGAGATCGCCCGTTTGGAGCTCTATTATGTGAAGCAACATCTAGTCGGCACCTATGTCGATTCGGTTCAGTATGCAATCCCTGAGCAAGAATAGTTGATTTTTAGTTAGGCAAATCTTGCGAAGCGGGCGGCCAGATCCCACTATTTTGTCATGAAATGGATATCCCTGACGACTTTGTTAATCGGATTGGCTGTGGGCGCTTTCCTCTCTGCTTATCTGGAAACTCCCGAATCGTCTGATCGAGGCCCCGTGCCCGTCTCGGCTCGCACGCTTGGTGCAGGAAGTTCACCTGTTCGATCTGCTGAGGAAGCGTCAGGGCAGGGGTTCGTCTCTGAGCAATGGCTGGACTCGCTTAAATTGATGACACCTGTTGAGGGACAGCTCGCGATCGGGGAAATGGTGCAGCAGTTAGCCGTCGAGGACTATGCAGCCGTTCTTCAATTGGTGAAAGACACACCGCCGCCGATCGGCCCAAGTATTCGTGACCTCGTGAGTCGGCAATGGGTTCAAGTCGATCCGCACGGTATGCTGGCCTACGCGAAGAGCTTGGATACGAAAGAGCAATATGCAGTTTTAAACCTGCTTTTTAGCCAATGGGCTAAGATTGATTTTGAGGAGGCTTGGGCAGACATGTTGCACATGGAGAATGATCAACATCACTCGTCATTTTCACAGATAGTACTCCACGCTGGTATAGATGAGCAGCCCTTGCATGTGCTTGAGCGTCTAGTGGCGGGTGACATACCTGCGCCGAAATCGCCCTGGTTGTATCAGCAGGTGTTTGCGGCGATCGCGAAGCATGATCCTCAACAGGCACGGAAGTTGGCAATGGCGATGGCACCGAGTATTAATAAACAGAATGCTTTGCGCGGAAGTATTCAGCAATTGTTGAGCGATGATTTCGAAGCAGCCATCACATGGCTGGATTCATTGCCAACTGATAGTGCCGTGCTGCGTGCTCGCGAGCAGGCACTGTATATGATCAGTCATAAAGATTTCGATTCGTTGAAAGCTTTAATTGAGTCGCAGGTCGATCCGGCTGTGCGCAGGGAGTATTTGGATCATCTAAACCTGAATAACGCGGCCCGGAATCAGTCTTTTGAGAGAGCCATCGAGATTTATGAATGGATGAATGCGCAGGGATCCGGACGCTTGAAACAAAATAGTTTGGGTAGTATCGTCGCTTCTATGGTACAGAGTGACAAGGAGCGGGCGGCTGACTTTGTGCTACAACTCCCCTTCGGTCGTGCGCGAATGGCCGCCTTGAATGCCATGGCAAATAGTCTGGCGGAGCAAGATCTACACTCGGTAGTTGCATTTGCCGATACTTTACCCAATGAGGAAGAACGCCGAGCCGTACTACAAAATATTAGCCATCGTATTCGAGAACAAGGCGTCGAATCGGTGGTGGCCTTTTTCTCGCAGCATCCGAGCCCCATTCTGGAGAAGGAACTCGCGAGCGGCCTAGTCGAAGAGTGGGCGAAGATTGACCGTGAAGAAGCGATCGAATGGATGGCGCAATTGGGCAGTCAGGATGTCTTTCACAATGCCCAATCGGGCTTGATTAACGTATGGGCGCAGGAAGATCCACAGGGAGCAGTGGCTTACATTGAAAACGAAGTAGAACCCAAGCGACGTGACGAAGCCTATCGCAGGGTAATCAATCAAATGGTTTACAATGATCCTGAAGCAGCCATCGCATGGTTGACGCATCTGCCCGAGCGCGAAGTCACCACGGAAAAAGCAATTTACCAGCAAATTGCCAATACCTATAGCGATGTGGATCCACTGGCTGCCTCGGAGTGGATCGCTGAGATGGAAGGTGGCGAGTTGCGCGACGTCTCGGTGGAATCGCTAGTGCGGAATATTATGCGCGCAGAACCGGACTCCGCTTTTATTTGGGCGAATTCCGTGGAGGATGTCATGATGCGTAAGAATAATCAGCAGCGGACGATCCGTGAATGGGCGAAGCAGGATCCCGATGCGGCCTATCGCGCGGTGCGAGAGGCGAGCATCGACGCCGCGGAGAAAGAACCGCTCTTCGAAGTGATCGAATCTGTGCGCGACGAGCAGTCCGACGGTCAATCTCAGGATGCTTCGTTCAGCAACCCGGTGCAGATTCACGTCGTTCGCTGAGACTGGAGGTGAGTCTCCGTGTATTCGGAGTGGAGGTTTGAAAGAAAAGACTTGCCTCTACTGTATTTACAGTATCTTTATCTACTGTAATTGCAGTAGCACGTCCGGATTGAAATAAATATGAAGAAAAAACCCTCCGATTTTGAATTACAGATACTTGGCGTGCTCTGGGAATCCTCACCGCTGACGGTGCGCGAGGTGCGGAGTGCGTTAACGGATGAGAAAGAACGCGCCTATACCAGTGTGCTCTCGGTCATGCAGGTGATGGAGAAGAAAGGACTGCTCCGGCGTGAAAAGCCGGAGAGCGGGAATGCGGATCTGTGGTTCCCGGCGGTCGAACGCTCGGCGGTGACGAAGCCGCTGATGCATGGCTTGGTGCGTCAGTTGTTTGGCGGGCGTCCGAGCGCAGTGATGCAGCAGTTGCTGGATGGCGACCATGTCGATGCGGCTGAATTGGCAGAAATCCGTAAGCTGCTCAAGGATTACGAATCGGATGTAACACGGAAAGCGGATGATGTTTGATTGGATCGAGCCATTGACGATACCGATTTTTGTGGAAGCGCTTTTGCACACGCTCTGGGTGGGGGCGTTTTGTGCCTTGGGCTTGTTCTTTGTTTTGAAGCAATTGCAAGTCAGGCGCGTGCATGTGCGCTATGGTGCTGGCTTGCTCGCATTTTCAGTGATCAGCCTCTCATTGCCGGTCGGGGTGGCGGTGCTCTCGGCTCCCGAGCAGGCCAGTGCGGTGGCGCCTGCTGGTGCGTCCGCGGTGCCCGCTGCGATTGAGCCATCTTCCAGTTTGGTCGAGAGCGAGCGCTCGATCGCATCCGAGTTGGCGTCATGGGAGGCCTGGGGCGCTGAGTCGCCCGAAGCCGGCGAGCGCGCTTCTTGGGAAGTCTTTGTATTCCGTTTTTGGATACTAGGCAGCTGCCTTGGTTGCATACGCATCGTTTGTTCGTTGCGAGGAGCGGTGCGTCTGCGCCGAGGGGGCGAGCCAGTGACTCATTTGGGCATGGCAGATCTGTGTGAGCGCTTCGGTCTGCGGCGCGTGGTGCCGGTGTTTTCAACTGCGCTGAGCGGTGTGCCGGCGGTGTGCGGTCTATTTAAGCCAGTCATTCTGTTTCCAATCAGTCAGTTGACGGCGCTCGCTCCAGCACAGTTGGAAGCGATCCTCGCGCATGAGCTGGCGCATATTCGGCGCTGTGACCACCTGGTGAATTTTGTTCAATTGGTGATGGAGGCCCTTCTGTTTTTTAACCCATTTCTCTGGTGGGTGAGCGGCCAAGTTCGGCAGGAACGCGAGGCGGCCTGCGATGCCTTGGCGGTCGAGGTGACTGGGGAGCGCTTGAGTTATGTACAGACGCTGGCCGATGTGGCGGCAGGGCAATTGTCTGCTGGAGCTGCGGCTACAGTTTCCTTTGCCGGTCATTCCTCCGGTTCGTTGTTGGATCGGGTGAAGCGTTTGCTGCGACCGACCGCGTCTTCTGAACTGCGCCTGCGGCTACCCATGGTCTGTGCGCTGCTGTTGGCTGCTCTATGTGCATTCGTCGCGACCCAATGGGTGGCGCAGGTCACGGTAAGGGCATTGACCCCCGAAGAACGGATCGAGCGGGTGGACGCAGTGCATGAGGTATATCCGCAGTATGCAGTGGAGCCCATTGGCTGGGATGAGCTCAAGGGCGAGGAGCCGCAGCTCTCGGGGCAGTTGCTACGTCCGGATGGGACTCCGCTGCAGCAAGGAGTCCCATTTTATAGCTACGTGCGTTCCGGGCGTGGCTCGATGCTGAGTTCGCAAAGAACGGGTCCTGACGGGCACTTCGAATTTAAAGTACGGCCGGGCGATGTTTCGCTGCTTTTCCTTGCCGAAGGCTGAGCGCCGCTCTATGTGCCCTTAGGTGAAGTTCGGGAGGACCAGACAGAGATGATCCATCAATTGGAAACAAGCTTTCGTGCGCAGCTTCGTTTGACCGATCCGGATGGCAATCCCGTTCCGAATGCACGAGTGGATTATCAGTGGGATCTAGCACCTTCGGGGCGTCTCGATTCTGTGGAAACCAATGCCGAAGGTTTGGCGGAGTTGGAGAATCTGGGGCATTATCCGATGAATCTTTCCTGCCGGATCCCCGGCTATCAGGAGGTTTTCTGGAAAGGGGTACAAGTCCAGCCCGAGGAGACACATGATCTGGTGGTGGAGCCGAGCCAGCCTGTCCTGCTGCGGGTTCAAGACGCTGCTGATGGGCTGCCGATCGCGGGGGCGAAAGTCGAGATTGTGGCGCGTGATTATTCTGGGAGTATGTGCATGAATGCGTTGGGCGTAGAGAAACCGAAAGTATCATCTGAGGCTGGTATGGTATCGGTCGATACATTGAACGATAACGGTCGCTATCACTTCGGGGTGTCGGCTCCGGGGTATTTAGGAGAGATTATTGGCCCCTTGCTCGCTGGTGAAGCAGCGAGCGTGTCGCTGGAAGCTCGTCCGGTGGTGCCATTTCGCATCCAAGGAGTGCCGGAGTCCTTAGTCAATGATGATGGGCAAATTGAGCTGACAGTTAGTTACACATTTACTTATGAGGACCATCAAGCATCCGGCCGGGATCGAGAGACGCTTTGGGCTGATGTCACTAAGGGGCTGTTGCAGTTCGACTACAGTCCGAAGTGGCGCTCAGAAATTGAAATTCAGTTTGGTGAGATCGAATTGAGTTATCTGCCGGAGGAGTTTTTGACGGCGAAGCCCATTGATGTTACACTTTCGCCTGAAGAGGGTGGTGCGGGGAGTGATTACACACTGCGGCCAGTCGAGTTGCGTTTTTTGACACCCGAGGGCGAACCAGCAGCGGAAGGGCGCGTGTTGGTGCACTTTGACCAGAGGCCCAGAGTGGAGGGACAAACGCGCCGTCTTAGGACACAGCGGGTCGTTGATGTGATTGAGGGCGTGGCTCAGTTGGAGATCCCAGTGCCGAATGAGCTTGAGGTCTCGCCGGAGGGGATTCGTGGCTATTGGTTTAAAAGGGAATGGCGCATTGAAGTGCCCGCGGAGCCAACCACTAAGCCTTTCGTGCAGGCAATCGAGACCACGCGTGCGGGGGCGATCGCTGGATCGGTTTACGAGACCGATGGTTCTGTGGCTTCCGGTGTATTGATCGGCGTCTTGGAAACCAAGCAGTCGGTCGAAGCCTCCAAGCGGAGTTCGCTGGATATTAAAGTTAAGAATTCCTCAGGGAGTCACGATTTGCAAAATGAGTTTTTGGCCAGTCCCTTACCGCTTGGGGGCAGCTACATGATTTCTGCGCATCGAGGCAACACCTACATGCTGTCGAAGCCGATCCGCCTCACGGAAGAGCGCCCGGTTCAGCGGATTCGTATGGAGATCCCCGCAGGGATTAGTCTGGTGGGGCAGATTGTGAATGAAGCAGGCGAGCCAGTGCCGATGGCGGAGACGAAATTCATTTTTGAGCCTAATGATGGACGAGGCTTTCTTCAATCGGGACCGCGGACCGATCGTGAGGGGCGATTCGCCTTGGACGGCATCAATCCAAAGGTCGACGGAGCTTATTATTTGGTCGTGGATTCGGTGCCCGGTTTTCAGCCAGCGAAGTCGCAACTGAGCTTGAATCAGTCAGCGCAAACTATTCGGCTAAAGTCTGGCCATCGTTTGCGCGGAGTGGTGCGCGAGGCGGGCACGGGTAAAGTGATCCCCAAAGCAGAAGTTTATGCGATGCGGGCCGAATACAAAGAGGGAGCTTTCCCTACCAGGTTCGATACGGAACTCGCCGATGCGCAAGGCCGATTCGAGTTTACCAATTTACCGGAAGGCGAATTTAAAATCGCTTCGCGAAGTGGCAAAATGGCCTCCGGCTACGAAGCGCTTGGTACCACGGGGAGCGATGAGCTTGTCGAAGTTGAGATTGAGCTCTACGAATGGGAGAAGCTCGTGCCGGTGGGTGCAGAGTGAGCTCAGTCATTCTCTCTCATTAAATTCAAAAGCAACTTAGAGTGTCCGCGCCGACTCAGGATAATTCTGTTAGTTGGCTAGACATCGTGATCTCAATGACGCACTTTGTCGATCCTATGATTCCTTGGCTTAGATTCTTCTCAATTCTACCTTTAGTGCTTCTTTTGACACATTGTGTGGTGGTCACTGAAAATCCCGCTGGAGATGAAGTGCTTCGGAGTAAAGGGAAGGGCTGGGGCGGAACTTGGGTGGGCACCAACGAAGTTTTTTATATCGATGCGAGAGACTCTCTTGATGGGGAGGTCGAGATATTTGCGGTGGGTGGAAATAATAAGAACAATTTCGCGCTTAAGTCAGCGACGGGGCTGCTTCGAAAGGGGAGCGATCAGGTTTTTCTCAACCTTAAGTTATCCGATGCGAGCCAGAGGCAAATAGATCCAAGACTAAATGATTATTGGTATGCGTTCATCGTTGAGAAAGAGGGGGACAGCATCCGACTCTATATCCCCGATTATAATAAGCTGGTTAAAGAGAGCGCAGAAGGTGGGGAGCGATTCGAGCAAGTTGATTCTCATTTCTTGCTGAAAGGAACCAGTGACGAAATTGCTGAAGCTTTAGCAAGCGATCTGCCTCTGGTGCTCTATGATGAGTTGAAGCGCTTGCCCAATCGGACCGAGTCAATCGGAGTTAGAGAAACGACCGATCTTGGCAAATATGAGTCGCTACTCGCTGATGTTAGTTCGAGCTATGTAGCGCACTTTCCCAAGGCGATTGAAAACGATTCATCGCGTTATCAACTCTCATATCAACCCAGATTCTTACAGGGTGGAGGGCATTTTCATTTGGAAGAACGAATGGTACCTAAGGCTGCGGTGGAATTGCACGAACGCATGATGGGTGACGCGCTCGCCTATAAAGATGTAGGTCAATCGGCCCCAGTCAGCCTTCGGGTAGATGTGGATGCGGAGACTCCTGGTATCGGCTACCACACTTCGGACACTACATACTCACTACCGAAAGGTTTTCGTATATTTTACACCCGTGTGAGCCCATACAAAAATGAGGGCTTTAAGTGGAATCACGGCTCTATCGCAGGGGTTGCGATTCATCTGGTCGATGGTCGAGTGATCTACTTTTATGAAAATTGGTAGAATGAGGGGGCAGCTAAAGCAGCCCATCCCAGTGTGCACTACTTCAAGCCCAGCTTTTTGAGCTTTGGGTTTAGCACGCCGCGCACGTAGCGGTCGTTGGGGTTGTTTTCGGCGTAGTTTTGGTGATAGCTTTCGGCGGGGTAGAAGGTTTCGAGTGCCTTGATGTCGGTGGCGATGGACTTGCCGGTTTGGGCTTCGTAGGCTTTTCGGCTCGCTGCGATTGTGGCCTGTTCGGTTTCGTTTTGATAGAGCAGGATGCTGCGGTATTGTGGTCCGAAGTCGGGCCAGACGCCGTCGCTGCGGGTGGCGTCGTGGGTGGTCCAGAAAAAGTCGATGAGTTTGCGATAGCTGATCACCTCGGGATCGTAGATGATTTGCACGACTTCGGCGTGAGAGGTTTCACCGCGGGCGACCTGATAGTAGCTGGGCGAGGCTTCGCTGCCGCCGGCATAGCCACTAACGACTTCGTTGACACCCTCCAAGCTCTCAAAAAAGGCTTCCACGCACCAGAAGCATCCTGCGCCGACGACTGCGGTTTGCATGCCTGCGGGCACTTCGACGATCGCGGGGCTGAGGTCTTTTTCCGGTTTGCTGGCATAGCAACCGATGGCTAAGAGTGAGAGGGCGGCGAAGGTGAAGAGGGCGAGGCTGTGTTTCATGTGCTTATGATGCATGAGCCGGCGATAAATTCCACCCAGTGGGTGCTTTTTGAATGAATGGTCGACGTGCAATTTGCAGGGTTTCCCATATGTCTGTATGGCATTTTGCAAATAAGCCCTCGTTTTCAGGACTAGGTACCTTACGTTTCTGCGTTAATCTATTTGTTCGGGTTAAAGTTGGCACGGAATATGGTAATGCCTTTGTCGTCGCACATCTGCGACACGGACTATCAGATAAATTAAACACACAAAGGAGGACATTATGAAACGCACGAATGCTGCTATAACCAATTGGGTCATCGAATTACGAGATGGAGCCCTTCAGGTGCAGCGTGCGTTTTCATTTGCTCATGAGGCGGACCTGATGAGTTTTATGGAATATGTCGGCAAATTTATGAAGTGCCCCGGTATGACGGTGGTGACTTCGAGCACTCAGCATCCGAAGCCTTCGGCCATCGTGCGAATGGAAATTCTGCCAGAGCGAGCGCTGCTGAAAGCTGCGGGCGATATCGCGACGACGTGCGAGCAAGAATATGCGACGATATTGAGCTCAGATGTCGCCTCGGCGGCCTAGCCCTTAGGCTTGGCGCTATCGGGTGCTAGTTCTCGACTTGGGCTCGTGCTATTTTATCAGTGATCAATTCAGCTGTGCTGGGTTGATCACTTTTTTTGGTGGATAATTTGCTAGAGGGGACGCAGCAAGGTGCGATTGCATTTGAGGGCTCCTCGCGATAGTGGGCGTCGGCCCAGTGGTTGAAGTCCTCAAAGGCAGCGTTCCAAGCGCCCTGCGCGGATCGTCCTGAGCTGCGAAATTCATATTCCCACGCTTCAATGTAGCGGATGTCGAGCTGTTTGGCTTGGTCGAATACACGCTTGTAGTCACCAGCTTCGAAGCGTCGGGCCTGATCTGAGCGCCCGATAACCTGGGCATAAATGTCTCCTGGGAACGCGGCGAGTGCGTCAATCAGTCCCGCTTGGTAATGAGTTTTGCCCGAGAGCCACCACAGGCCGACGCCGACGCGCTCTTCTAGGGAGGGATCGGCCCATAGTTCATTCATGATGCGAGTCGGCACCGCCGCACTGTGATTGAGCTCATGCAGCTCGATTGCGACAGCTTTGTTTTCAAAGGCCTCGGCGAAACTGCGTGCGGCTTTTATGGAGGCGTTCACCCACTTGTCGTCTGTGTAGCCCACTTGTCGCATCGCGCTCATGTCGACGCCGTTCAGGTGCCCTTCGATCCCGTTGCTTGTCATTTGAGTTACATAGACTAGAGCCAATTGTTCGTCGTCTTGATAGCGCTCGGCTAGTTCGTGCGCAAGCAGTGCGAGGCGTGCTTGCGCGACGGGGTCCCAATACAGAGGCAGGCGATAGCCCGACTTTCCACGAAAGCTGATTTCCAGGTAGTCCGCTTCGAGCGTGTCGATTATCCAAGCTGGGCTGGCTGTGGCCCCGCCCGCGACCGCCAGCGCCCATTGCACTTCCTGTTCTCGAGCCTTTGCCACTTGGGCGTCCAGATGACTGAAATCAAATTCGCCTGGGCGGGGTTCGATCTTGGACCAGCTGGTCCGAATTAAGACGCCCCGCAGTTCAGGATTCTGGTAAATATTTGAATTGGAGGCACCCGAACTGGAAAAAATCCCTGTCGGTTTATGCACCGCGATTGCGTGGCAGGCTCCGGCTAACAAGACAATCGCAGTTAAGCAGTAAATTGAGAACCTAGGAGAAGTCGAGCTGTGCATAGGCATCATATCGTCTCCCAAAGGGAAAGGTTTCCTCGTGCTTTAGTTATTTAGGTCAACTATGTGATATGGGCATTATGCTAATTACTTTCTTCATTAATTTTGGGGTAACGAAATTTGAGCTAATTCATCACGAGAGAGACGTTTTCCACTAAAATAATTCAATTTCATGATATCTCCTGAATTCGTTTTTATAATTTCAGCTAATTGATGATTTGCATCGTCGAATTTGAAATAGAACACTTTTTCTCCAGCAATGGTTTTCCAGCTACCGAAGCGGATGAAATCTTGATCTGAATTAAACCAATAAACGCTAGAATCGGGATTGAGTGCGATGTAGAGGAAATTTTTTGTTTTCTGAAGGTGCGATCGATTGACTTTCCAAACTCCAAGCGCGGGATGCTCAGGTTCAATCGGCAATCTGCTTTGTTGTTCCAGCATTCGCTGAAAAGGAGTCTCTAGGGAGTCTTCATCAGTGGGTCTTCTGTATCTTATGTCGTTGTGTTCAAAGCCGATGACTTTTTTGTCCTTAAATAAAAGCGGAAGCTTTATGTAATCTTCTTCTGCGAAGTAGATGTTTAGTGTCTTGTGGAACGGCTTCCAGTGAATCATATGGCCTCCTTGTGTTCCCCAGCTGCCGACACCTAGATTTTCAAGAGATAGCATGGTCGTGATTTTTCCAGTTTTGTCTTCTCCCACCCAGAGGCCGACAAATGCTCGGTAGGGACGATAGTAATACCGACCAGATTCTAGAATATCTTTTATTTCTTGGCGATGCGGATTGTTTTCGTTCAGTGGTCTCACGTAGCCGTATGCCTCGTCATTGACAATGAAGAGGCTGGCTTTTTTCAATGCACCTAAATCCGCTTTGGTGAATCGGACTGGAAATTTTTCGGTGTGGTAGTTTTCGCTCCCGAGACTTCTGAGTCGGGGGAGAATTGCCTCGATCTCAATTTCGCCTATGTATGACCGCTGGATGCGCTCTGTTCCACGGTCATGGTGTATGCGGTGTTCAACAATTTCTTCTTCATATTTATCTATAAATGTCCCAGAGATTACGTAGCCTGAGCCTTCGAAAATGCGTTCTACATTAGGGTATTGGCGTGGAGTGGATGCTACACATGCAATTAGAGGCAGCAAATGCGAGAATAAGAATATGCAGTATCTGTACATTTAAAACTGAGGTATTAGATGTTGTGTAGCGATTTTGATGTGATGGGCAAGCGCTAGATAGATTGGGTGATTTCACTAGTCGATAACTTCCACCCATTCTGCATACGCGATGAATGATTTGGCGAGTCCTAGTTGTGTGAGGTATTCGCCCAAGCCGTTGTCGATCGTGATGGCCCCATTAATTCCAAGCAACAGGCAGGAGGCGTTGGGTATAGGAAAGGATTCAGCATGCGGATCGCCATGTTTCTCGGCGAGTGAAGCGTAGCTGGGCCATTCCCATGGGACTTCGGCGCGCCATTGGATCTGTATTGTATCGCCTCTCCGTATAGGCTTTGCGGTGATGTGCCCGTAATAGAGCCCGAAGACGGAATCAATATTACTGAAGTCGGGCATGTAGAATTCTTCGGAGCGGTAGATAGATCGCAGCTGTGTGCTGGCGCGTATCTCGGCTTTGATGGCCTCCATTTTTTCAGTGACTTTGTCGTTTGTATTAAAAATAGAGGCATCGATTGTCAGCGGCTCACCAGATTGGGCGAGATAGTGCTCCATCATCTTGGAGACTTCGGGCAATATAAAGGTCAGTCGCGCGCCCTTATATAGACAGGTATAGAGGTCGCTCAGGAATTCGGTTTCGTCATCCGTAAGTGTGTTGCCTGTAATCGCCTTGTCTTCGCATGCGTCGATCTTTGTCTGAAGTGATCCACGTTGTATGCCTGTGGCTAATGTCAGGGCGATGGGAAGTTCGGAGCCGGGAAAGTAAATCGCCAGGCCAATGAAGAGGCATACGTTCGGTAGTACTATATAACGCAGGGCCTTCTTTCTGATGGGTCGAAACATGGGGGTTAAAGCAGAAATTGTGTAAAATTCTCCGGGTGCGCGAATTGCACCGGTGTTTCAGGGTAGGCTTTGGGCCATGCGCCGGGCACTTTGTGCTTCTTGTTTTGCCACTTGCATTCGAACGCGGCTAGTTGGCCGTCGGGGCTAACTTCGATGAGATCGATTTCTTGCTGGTCGTAAGTTCGCCAAAAATAGCTCTGTGTGCCTGTGTTATGGTAGGCGTTGAATCGGCGACGTTCGTTGATGAAGAAATTTTCCCAAAGGGCGCCGCCATCGGCTCGCTGGTTGATCGGCTGGAATTGGTTGATGACAGCGTTGCGGATGCCATTGTCCACGAAGTAGTAGCGCTGGGTCTTGCTGACTTCTTTACGTAGATTTCGTGAAAAACCGCCGACTCGGAAGATGACGAAGCTTTTCTCAAGCAGATCCAGATAGCGCTCTATGGTCGATCGATTGAGCTGTAGGGAGTTCGCCAATTCGTTGAGAGACAGTTCGCTACCGATTTGATGGGCCACCATGGTGGCTAGGTCGCGCAGCTTTTGTGCGTTACGTAGTTGCTCGAATGCGAGTATGTCTTGAAACAGATAATCTTCGACGAGTTGGCGCAGGTAAGCTTGGCGTTCTCTTGGATCGCCGATTTGGAGGACTTCCGGGTAGCTTCCATAGTTTAAAAGGTCGGGAAGTTGCGCTTTGGGCGCGAGGGGATCCTTCCACGCGGCTATTTCGCTTGCGGTGACGGGGTGTAAGTAATGCACGGAGCGTCGCCCTGTCAGGGGTTGCCCGAGCATTTGGTCGAGGCGAAAGGCAGATGAGCCGGTGACGATGACTTTTAACTTTGGGAATAGGTCGACCAGTAGCTTGAGTGCGGCTCCTGCGTTTTGAACGGATTGTGCCTCATCGAGAAAAAATCCATCGTAGGCGCTAAACATTTGTCGATAGCGGGAGGCGGATCGCGATTCAAGTAATTCGGCTAAATCGCGATCTTCGCCGTGCCCTTGATACCAAGTTTCCTTCGGCACTGTCGTTAGATAGTTCTGGATGAGTTGCGTTTTGCCTACTCTGCGCGCGCCAAAAAGCATCCAGACACGTCCGGGCTTTATGGTGTTTCCGAGTGTAGCAGCCAGTTTTCTGGGGATCATTATTTTCTAATTAATGTAAATTTGGACGGTTTAGCAAACGAATTAATGTAAATTTGGATGGTTTACTATCTGAATTAATGTAAATTTGGATGGTTTGTGGATGTAGGTTCAAGTTCTCGTAAGAAGTAGCGTCGCTTCCGCTGCGGCTCATCAGGGTGTTTAATTCTTGTTGGTGCGCTAGTGCGGGGAAATTTTTGCGTTCCCTGCGCGATTTCACAGTGAGTTCATAATGTTTTCAAAGAGGGGCCCTAGGATGGGGGACGATGAAAACAATTCTATGCTTCTTCTTATTCAGTGTCGGTTTGAGCGCGTTGGGCGCTGCGGGCGACATTTCGCAGGCGACGGTGACTTTGCCCTATTCCGAATTGCGAGGCTTGCTTGAGCGGGTGCAGCCTGTCAGCGACGACCGCGTGCCGCCCAAACCGCCGGTGGAAGTGTGGGTGCAGTCGGCCAATTATATGATCGATTGCACGGATTTGGCTGCGGTTCGTTTTGAGGCGAGCTTTCGCGTGGTCAATCTCTCGGACGAGTGGCAATCGGTCGTTTTAGTGGAGGCGACGGAGGCGGTTCGTTCGCTGGATCCGCCGGATGCTAAACTGGTGCCGATTGATGGTGGCATGTGTTTACTGCTGGAGCCAAAAGCTGCGTCCACTGTGACGCTGGGGCTGCAGGCGGCGCCGATCCTGCGCTCGGTAACGGGTCGATTGATTGCTGATTTTATGACAGTAGGGGCGGGGCAGTCGACTCTTGAGCTTCGGCATGCGGAGGATCCGGCGGCTGTCATTGTGACGGGGGCCGTGGGCGCGAATCGTGAGAAAAGTGAATTCAGTTTGCCCGCGGGCGGTGGCCCTGTGCAGGTGAAGTTGTATTCGCCCGAGGCGATGCAACCGACGCAGTGGCAAGCGACGACGAAGCACTGGATTCGTGATCTGGGGGGCGTGATGCAGGTGAGCTGTCACCTGCGGCTTAATGCGACTGACGGCGGCCTCACGTCCAGAGCACAAGTAAGCTTGGCGAGTCCTGCCAGTGTGAATTCTGTGACGGACTTCGGTCGCGGTGGAGGCGTGCGTGATTCGATGGAGATGACAGCGCAAGGA
Source organism: Puniceicoccaceae bacterium (assembly GCA_002729725.1). Taxonomy (GTDB): domain Bacteria; phylum Verrucomicrobiota; class Verrucomicrobiia; order Opitutales; family Coraliomargaritaceae; genus Thalassobacterium; species Thalassobacterium maritimum. The sequence continues at coordinate 12,019 of PBYS01000121.1, read as the reverse complement.
CCGATTTTACATTTGGAGTGGCCCCACGACGAGGCGACCACACGGGAAGTTATGATTCAATATACTGTGCCGATCGATCTGGTGGAGGGGCAGTTCACGGCACCGCTTGTGCGGGTGGAGGGCGCGAAGAAGACCGACAGCGCTTGCTATGTGTCTGACTTCGATGGCGTCGAGGTGACGCCAGTCCGCGGGGCGTGGATGCCCCTCGGGCGCTTACCCGATTGGATGGGCGCGTCCGTGCGGATTGAGAAGCTGAAGTATATCGCGCTTTCGGATGCAGAGGTTTTGAAACTATCTGCGCGGCAACTGCCACGGGTGAAAACCGCCTCGGCCACGGTGGAGTCGGCGGAATATGTCAGCGAGTTGGTGGCCGAGGGCAGTATGCTGCATCGGGCCGATGTGGTGATCGAACACGCCGAAGCGGCTGAATACTGTTTCGTGCTGCCGGAAGGTGGTAAACTGCTGTCTTGCTCGATCAATGGTCGCTCGATAGATCCGTTGTTGGCTGAAGATGGAGGGTTGATCTTTAATTTGCCCAAAGTCAGTGGGACGCATTCCAAGAGCAGAGTGGGCTATGTCTTTACCTCTAAAGGGGCGAAAATGAATCCCGTGGAAGGCCGGGCACAACTGGAGCTGCCGCGCACGCCCCTCTTTGTGCACCGCTTGATCTGGCAGGTGCAGTTGCCCAGTGAATATCAGGCCACCGCGCTGGAGGGCAACGTTGTGATCGACGCCGGGGCTACCCAAGGCGGATCAGTGCGCTTGAGTAAGCAAATCTATGACGACGAAGCGCCGGTGGCTTCGCTCTATTACACGCGCCGAGATCTGGAGCGATGAGTTTGCTTTATTGGTAGGGGCTTCACTTGTGAAGACCGCCGACCTTCAGTGCCAGCCCGATGCGGGCTTCACGAGTGAAGCCCCTACCTCAGGCACAAAATCCGATAATTTATTAAAATAAAAAACTATGCATACACACAAACTAAGCGTTCGCTCCATCCTCGCGGTGGGTTTTATTTTCATCTGCACCGCCGTCGGCTGGTTTATACTCGGGGGGGCGCTGACGCATCGCTCGCTGGATCGCTCGGGTTCATTGATTCATGAGGTTCAGCGGGCCTGGGGGCCGCAGTTGCGGCAAGCGCACCCAATCGCATGGTATGAGTCGCCAGCCAGTGTTTCGGGGCGCTCGTCGGTCAGTCCGAGTAGGAGTCGTGTGCAAGTCGAGTTACAGTATGAGCCAAAGCGCAAAGGCTTGTTTTGGTACCGCACGTATCAGGCACAGTTCACCGCAAAATACGAAATCCCGAATCCGACGCCGATCGCGCAAACCGTGTATGTGGCGTTCAGTCTGCCTTCCGCCGATGCGAGCTATAACAATTTCACCTTCGAGCTCGAGGGTGCAGGCGTCGACGAGCCCATCTTACGCGAGGGCACCATCACCCAGGCGGTGGTGATTCCGCCGCAGAGCACGGTGCCCCTGCAGGTGAGCTATCATGCGCGTGGGCTAAACCATTGGGAGTATGATCTCAATGGAGCGAATCGTGTGCAGAATTTCCAGTTAGCCATGCAGACCGATTTCGAATCGATCAATTTCCCCGGCGGCACCGCATCGCCCACCGACCGTTTGGAAGTCGCCACGGGCGGGTGGGATTTGATCTGGGACTACCCCGACGTGATTGGCGCGCAGTCGATCGGCATGGACATGCCCAAGGTCTTAAACCCCGGGCCGATTGCGAGCCGTATCAGTTTCTTTGCGCCGGTCTCCTTGCTTTTCTTTTTTGCGGTCCTGTTAATCTTCGGCGCGGTGACGGGGATCAATTTGCACCCGATGAATTACTTCTTCTTAGCGGCCGGCTGTTTCGCCTTCCAGCTGCTCTTTGCTTACACGGTCGATTTGATGCCTATACACTTGTGCTTCTTTTTATCGGCTGCGGTTTCGTTGCTATTGGTGTGCGGGTATCTGCATGCCGTTGGTGGTCGCGCGCTGACACGAATCGCGCTGCCCGCGCAGTTCGCTTACATGGTATTGTTTAGTTACAGCTTCTTCTTCGACGGTTTGAGTGGATTGACCATCGCGATCGGTGCCGTGTTGACGCTGGCTGTCTTAATGCGCGCGACCGCCAAGATGGACTGGTCGACGGTGTTTGTGGCACGCAAGCGTGGCGACAGCGGGCTGTCAGTAGGGAGTGGGGAGTAGGGAGTGGGGCGAAGCTTCATTGCGTGTTCCATCAACTGCGGTCTTCACAAGTGAAGCCCCTACGTTTTGCATTTCAATTGGTTCCTTTGCTTGATAGGTTTTGGTATAAAATGACTTCTCATTCTGATAAACTGCCCCGCGTATTGGTCGTCGAGGACGAGCCTTCGATTCGTGATAGCATTGTGTATGCTTTGGAGTCGGAGGGCTTTGCGGTCGATCACACGGCATCGGGCGGGGAGGCTTTGGCGCATCTGCAGGCGACGCAGTATGCCTTGGTGGTTTTGGATGTGGGGCTGCCGGATATGAATGGTTTCGACCTGTGTCGTGACTTGCGGCTGCGTACTCAGGTGCCGGTGATCTTTTTGACGGCGCGCGCCTCGGAGGTGGATCGGGTGGTGGGGCTGGAATTGGGCGCGGACGATTATGTGACCAAGCCTTTCAGTCCACGTGAGCTTTCGGCGCGGGTGCGGGCCAACATCCGGCGCGCGCAGTTGAATGCGCAGCCTGCGCCGCTGCTGAATGCGGTGGCTCCGCGGGCGCGTTCAGGGCTGCCCTTCGAGGTTGATTATGAGCGTTGGCAGATTTGTTACTACAGTTCGCCGATGACTTTGTCGCGTTATGAATTCCGCCTCTTGGTCGCGCTGATCGAAAAGCCGGGCCGTGTGTATTCGCGCGCGCAGTTGATGGACCTCGCATGGGAAGAGCCGGACGCCTCGATGGAGCGCACGGTCGATACCCATATCAAATCCGTGCGGGCCAAACTGAAATCTGTGTGCGCCGATGAGGATCCGATTGTCACGCACCGTGGCATTGGATATTCGATGAGGGAGCATTGGTGAGTTTAACCAATCGCATATTGATCAGCCTCGCGCTGATGGCCTTGGCTGGTTTCGCGGTCTTGCTGAATCCGATCTTGGATCGGGTCGAGCGCCAGTATTTGGAAGCGACCGAAGAGCCGATGGTGGATGTGGCGGAGATCTTGGCGGCCCTCTTATCGAATCAGGGTGGGCATGCGATTCTTGCGCCGGAGGCTTGGCGTTCTGGTATGGAGTCAGTTAAAGCGAAGCCGCTGAATGCCAAGATTTATAATCTGATGAAGGACAAAGTGCTGATGGACTTTTATATCACCGATGCGGCGGGGCGGCTCATTTACGATTCCGGAACGGTGGGCCAGGTGGGCGAGGATTTTAGTATTTATTTGGATGTAGCGCGCACCTTGCGCGGGGAGTATGGTGCCCGCTCTTCTCGCCTGGATGAGGCCGACCCCACCTCTTCGGTGATGTATGTGGGCGCACCGATTGTGAATGACGGCGAAATCATCGGCGTGCTCACTGTCTATAAGCCGCAACGCAGCATGTTGCTCTTTATCATCGAGACCAAGCAGCGCTTGATTCGACTAGGACTGCTGGCGGTGGGTTTGGTGCTTTTGCTGGGATGGCTGCTTTCGAAATGGGTGACACAGCCCCTGCGGCGATTGACCGCCTATGCGGCCGCGGTCTCGCGGGGAGAGCGTCCGCCGGCGCCTGTCATGCCGGGGCGGCACTTACGAATTCTCGGGGAAAGCACCGAGGCGATGCGCGAGGCTCTGGAAAACCGCAAATATGTGGAGTCCTATGTGCAGTCGCTGACGCATGAAATGAAGTCGCCGATTGCCGGGATCCGTGGGGCGGCGGAATTGTTGCAGGAGGACCTGCCCGCGGCGAAGCGCACGCAATTTCTGGCGAACATTGAATTAGAATCCGCTCGCTTGCAAAACCTGGTGGACCAACTGCTGGCCTTGGCCTCGCTGGAAAATCGCACCGAACTGGGGGATCCCGTCGAGATCGAGCTGGGCGCGCTGATCCGGCGTATCGTGAATCATCACGAGTCCAGCCGACTGAATAAAAAGATTCACTTCGAGCTGCAGCTGTCGGACGAGTGCAGGGTCGAGGGGGAGCTATTCCTGTTGGAGACTGCGCTCAATAACCTGCTGCAAAACGCCATCGATTTTTCACCGCTGGAGGGGCGCATCGAAATCCGAGCCTGGCTGGAGGCGCGCCAGGTTGTGATTTCCATCTGCGATGAGGGGCCCGGGATTCCAGAATTTGCGCTCGAACGCATCTTTGATCGTTTCTATTCCTTGCCCCGGCCTCACAGTGAGCGCCGGAGCTCGGGGCTGGGCTTGTGCTTTGCGCGCGAAGCGGTCGAATTGCACCGAGGCAGCTTGCAGGTGGGCAATCGCGAAGATCAGGCCGGAGCCGAAGCGGTGATTCGTTTGCCGCAATTGTGAGCGACAAAATGCGGGCTGTCGCTAGGGGACGTGTTTTCGCTCTTCACTTTTGAGGGTTTAGCTCAATAAAAGTAGCCAGACACTCATGCCCAAACTCATACCAAAACGCCTCGGCGCAGATCAGGATCGATCACACGCCGTTTTACAAAAGCCAGAAATTCTCGCGCCTGCGGGGGATTGGGAGTGCGCCCGCGCGGCTGTCGAAAATGGGGCCGATGCGATCTTCTTCGGTCTGGATCGTTTTAATGCGCGCATGCGGGGCAAGAATTTTACCGAGGCCGACCTGCCGGATCTGATGGCCTACCTGCATGGGCGTGGGGTGCGGGGCTATGTGACCTTTAATACGTTGGTCTTTTCTAACGAGCTGGCGGATGCCGAGAGTTTTCTGCGCTCGATCATTCGCTCGGGCGTGGATGCCGCCATCGTGCAAGACGTGGGCATCTGCCAGTTGATACGCAAAATTTCGCCGGATTTCCCGATTCATGCGTCCACTCAGATGAGTGTCACTAGCGAGGCGGGGGTACATTTCGCAGAAGAACTGGGCAGCAGTGTCGTGGTGCTGGCACGTGAGTGTTCGCTCAAGGAGGTGCATGCGATCAAGGAAAAGACTCTGAACAAGGGCTTGGATATGCCCTTGGAAATTTTCGTGCACGGGGCGCTCTGTGTGGCTTACTCGGGGCAATGTCTGACCAGTGAGTCGCTGGGGGGCCGCTCGGCCAACCGCGGCGAGTGCGCGCAGGCCTGCCGTCTGCCCTACGGCTTGTATAGCGATGGCGAGCCCGTCGATCTCGGAGATCGGCGCTATTTATTGAGTCCACAAGACCTGGCTGGATTGGATGCCATGGACGAGATCATCGATGCCGGCGTGGCGAGTCTGAAAATCGAGGGCCGCTTGAAGGCGCCGGAATATGTGGCCGCTGTCACGAGTGTGTATCGTAAGGCATTGGATGATGCTTGGACGCGTCGGCATGGCGAAGCGGCGCATACGCCCGCGCCCTACCGTCAGGCCGAGGGGCGCTACGCGCTGGAAATGACTTTCTCCCGTGGCCTGTCGACCGGTTGGTTGGGCGGCATCGATAATCAAAAACTAGTGCATGCCCGCTTCGGAAAAAAGCGCGGCCTACGACTGGGGGTGATCGATCGCATTGAGCGCGACGGCATTTGGCTGCGCTTGGAACATCCGCTCAAAGCCGGCGATGGCGTGGTGATCGATCGCGGTCGCCCCGACGAACACGAAGAGGGTGGGCGTATCACATCTGTGGATACCAATGCCGACGAGAGCTTCATTCGTTTCTTCCAAGGCTCGATCAACTGGAAGCGCGTCGAGCCCGGGCAGGTGGTCTACAAGACCTCCGACCCCGCGCTGGATAAGAGCTTGCGTCAAAGTTTCGAGGTCGAGCAGCCAAACTACAAGCGTCCGATCCATGCCAGCGTGAGCGGGCGGGTGGGCGCGCCGCTAAGCCTGACCTTGCGCGATGACGAAGGGCACATCGCTCAAGCGCAGTCAGAGCCCGAACTGCAAGCTGCGCGCAACAAACCACTCGACGAGGCGATGCTGCGCAAACAGTTGGGACGCTTGGGCGGCAGTGCTTTTTACCTGGGCGATTTGGACATCGATTTGGCGGGCGACTGCATGTTGCCCGTGTCCGCATTGAATCAATTGCGCCGCAATGCTGTCGACCTACTGATGGCGCACCGCGCTGAGCCGCTGCGCTGGCAAATGAATCCAGCGCCGCAGGTTACTATCGGCGAATCCACAGCTGTCGGCAAAGCAAGCAGCCCTTATTTGATTCCTTACGTGCGCAATGCCGAGCAATTCGCGGTCGCTCTGGAACTGCCCTACGACGAGATTTATCTCGAGCTAGAAGATCCGCGCAAATACGCCGCGGCCGTGGCGCAAGCCCGAGCCGCCGAGGAGGCCGATGGGCGCACGCGCCAGATCTGGGTGGCGCCGCCACGCATGTTTAAGTCGGGCGAAGACTTTCTAATCAAGCAACTGCTCAACTGTGGCGCCGACGGTTTTCTCGCGCGCAACCACGAGCACCTCACCGCGCTGGCCGATTACCGCATGCGCGGCGATTTCTCTTTGAACGTCGCCAATCACCTGAGCGCCGCCTATTTTATCGAGCGCTGGGGCTTGGAGCGTTTGACCGCATCCTACGATCTCAACACCGCGCAGTTGGATGCACTACTGAGTCATTCACCCGCCGGCAGTTTTGAGATCACCCTACACCAGCACATGCCGATGTTTCACATGGAGCACTGCGTCTTTTGTGCCTTCCTATCGGAAGGTAAGGATTTTCGCGATTGCGGACGCCCCTGCGACAGTCACCAAGTGCAGCTCAAGGACCGCGTGGGAGCCCTGCACCCGCTCAAGGCCGATGCCGGTTGCCGCAATACATTGTTTAATTCCAAGGCGCAGACAGGAGCCGAGTACATTGAGTCAATGACCGCCCAAGGCGCCGGCGCCTATCGTATCGAGTTTCTCAATGAGACCGGCGAAGAAGTGCGCCGCACCATGCAGCATTACGCCGATTTGCTAGCAGGAGAGATCAGTCCCGAGCATCTGTGGAAAGAACTCAAACTGATCAACCAGCTCGGTGTGACCCGCGGGACCTTGGAGCGCTGATTACAGTAGGCTGTCAGGCACTTCGAAGAGTCTCGACATGATACCAGTGTTGAGTGCGGCACTTTCGAGTTCGATGCGGTTTAGAACTTCTCCGTCCACCGTGGTGACCATGTTAAACGGAATAGGCATGCCATCGATGTCGCGATAGTCGGAGAATTTTGTCTGCTGCACTGCTCCATTGTCTCGATATTGTTCCTCAGCTAGAGGATGCATGGTGAGAGGGTCTATGTATATGTCCACCCTATCGCCATCTCCGTCTTTGAGTTTCACCTTTAGGCAGTCAATATTTTCCCAGTCGCTAGGTTCGATGTTGAGTATGCTACCATCGCCGAGATGTGCTTGAATGATTCGATCATAGAAGCGTGCTTGCGACTTCCATGTGTAGACTTCGTCGCCTTCAATGTTAATAAATTCATCATCTCTGTTGGGGATGCGCACCCGGCGCCAGACTTTATCGCCGTGTACGCCAAATGTGATTTGGTGTGTTTTGCGGTCGATTGTGAACAGCATTAAATTTGGCTGTTTTTTGATCAGCACAAAGCTCTCATTCGCGAGGCCACTGTCGATTCTTCCTGCGACGCGAATCGTTTGGGTGGTCTCTAGCAGTGGTGGTTTACAGTTGGTAGCTAGATAAGCGGTCATGAATGTCCTAGGATCAACTAATTCTTGAATACTACCATGAGGTAATCCTATTTCACCCATGCTAGTCTCCGGGGCTAGGATAGATTTTACAGTACTATAGATCGCTGCGCATGCGAGCACGATGGCGCCAGTATAGAGCACGCGCTTTAGTAGTATTTGAGATTTACTGGGTTTGCTGCTCTTTCGCTTAGTGTTTGTGTATGATGAGCCCATAAATATGTGTGATTAGTCATGTCGATCATTAGTCAGAGGATTTTAGGGGGCAATTGTATTCTGACGGTTCGGGACATCTTCGTTCGTTAATCATAGCGCGCATGCATCGCGGCTAGTGGAAAGTTCTTTCCTGGGCAGATCGTTTGTTCTCCGCGTAGGTCGCGGTGGCCAGCAAATTGCTTGGCTCCTGGGATGATTTCGCCCCGTAGCCAGTCCATGAGCTGAGTGAATGCTGCGAGTTGGCGATGGGTGGGGTGTGTCGCCTCAAAATTGCCGACTAAGCAAATGCCAATCGCGGTCAGATTGATGCCGTAGCTCTTAACGTGGCCGCCTAATAGTTGCTTGGTCCATCGAGGGCCAATTTCGATTTCGCCGTCGCCGGAGTCGATGCCATTGCCGATCACAAAGTGGTAGGCGAGTCCGTTCTTCATGCCACGTTTCCGATGGGCGCGGTCGTAGATTGCTGCATTCCCATATTTGATTGCACTGTGGTGTGCCACGATGCGTTTCCAATTGTCAGTGCGCACTGTAATTTTCGCGGTTTCTGCGCGCACATGAGTCAATAGATCAGTCATCGGTGTCGCGTCCGGTATGTATAGCTTCTGGCCGATTCGAATCATATCGTTGGATAAATTGTTGGCACGTTTGAGGGCGGCTATACGAACGCCATGAATCAATGCAATTCCGCCTAGGGTGTCGCCTTTTTTGACTGTATAAACTGTGTTGTTCGCGATGGTTGGCGCGGGCGGCGGTGGTGTGCTTTGCTCTGAGATTTTTAATGTTTGTCCAACATGAATCAGGTCGCCGCTCAGCTTATTGATTCTTCTGAGTTCAGCGGTGCTTATGTTATGTTTGAGGGCTATATGTCCGAGAGTGTCTCCATTGCGTACCGTGTATGTTCCTTGAGCGTTGCCGAGCTTGAAACTAGCTATACTGCCCAGTGCGATTAAGCCTGCGCGTTTGGTAAATTCTCGGCGTGTGACGTGCATGTTGTTGATGGAGGGATGTTTATTGTTTGTACAATATTTAATCGTTTTTTGCTAGCGATCAAGCGCGTGAGGGCACTCTAGCGCAGTGAGTCCGGCACCTCAAATAGTCTAGAAACGATGCCAGTATTGAGCGCCGCTCGCTCGATTCGAGTGTGCGTTGTAACTTTATTATCTATGGACGCAATGATGTGAAAAGGGATTGGAATTCCGTCGACATCGTGGTAGTCGAAAAATTCGGTTTGTTGAGTGCTGCCATTGGCTAGCTTCTTTCTTTCTGCGATTGGGTGCATTGAGAAGGGGTCTATGAATATAGTCACTTCTTGGTCGTGTGCGTCGGTGATGTGGACTTTTAAGCATTCGTTGCCGAGCCAATCTGCAGATTCAATTCCTGTAATTAGGCCATTGCCTAAATGTGATTCGATAATCCGGTCGAAGAACTGAGCTTGCGTATGCCAAGTGTCGACTTCTTTGCCTTCGATTAAGCTAAGGGTATCCTCTTGTTGTGGGGCTCGTACGCGCCGCCAGACTTTTGGGCCAATCACACCATAAGTAATCTCATATGTGTCGCGTTTGAGCGTGAAAAGCATTCGATCTGGCCGCATTTTAAAAAGCACAAAGTTCTCACTGATACCTCCATGCGTAACTTCTCCGGCTATGCGAATGCTGCGCGTGTTGTCTAGTATGGTTTCGTTGCTGTTTACTGATAAATAGGCGGGCATGAAAGTTCTGAGTGAGCTCAGTTCCTGTATAGTGCCATAAGGAAAACGTGTCTCTGTGCCTGAATTATCAGAAGAGCGCAACGATATGATGGCTGTAAAGACAGCAGCGCATGTAAGTAATATGACTCCAAGTAAGAGCGCAATTTTTGAGGATTTCTGAAGCCTGTTAGACGTTCCTCTTTTGCGCTTAGTGTTGGTGTAAGGTGAGCCCATAAATACAAATACGTATTCGAGCAGCTTGTTTACCGCTAATTCTTGGTCAATTCAAATGCATGATGCCAGCCGTAGTGAGTGTCTGATGTTGTCCGTGTGTATTGAGTCCGTGCTCGCCAAAGCCTATGAATATCATTTCTTGTATGATACCAATTATGACATCTCTCAGACACTATTCCCTTGGTGAAGCCTGCCCTGCTAGTCCGCATGCAGTTGTCAGTAGCTTGCCCACTATGGCCGATGTGCGCGGCTACGAAGAGCGTGAGCCGCGCGTGATCGAAGCTTTGAAGTCGGGATACCCGCGTTTTGTCCAGCATGCGTTTGTGGCAGAATTGATTGCCTTCTACTTATCGCGAGAAGGATTAGAGGGGCGGGAGGCAGTTTTGATTCCTGGGCGTCGAGCGACTCAGGATTTGGTCGAGCGTATTGGTGCAGGTCTTGGCATCTTGAAGGTAGATGAGGCGGTTTTCCTTGTGCATTACGATGCCTCTGATCGAGACCTATGTCGCTTAGTTAAGAAATTTGTGCAGCATACCGGCTGTGGCATTTCCTCGCGTCAAGCGGAAGATTTACTGTTGTTGCACGGCTTGCGAGATTCGGTATTTCCCGAGCTGACAGAGGGGAGTGGTCAGCCTGGTTTTGTTGAAGAGGAATTGTCAGGTCTTGTGGGCTGTGATGCGAAGGACCTTATGGTGTGTGCTTCAGGAATGAGTGCATTTTATACGGGTTTCCGAGCAGTGAGGGAATTTCAAGCAGCGAAGGGGCGCAATAAATGGCTGCAATTGGGGTGGCTATACTTGGATTCTGGATGTGTCTTGCAGGAATTTTTAGCTGAAGGCGAGAGTTTGGATCATTGTTATGATGTGACGGATACGGAGGCTCTGGTGCGGCGAATCGAAGCCTGTGGCGACGCTTTGGCGGCAGTGGTGATTGAGTGTCCAACCAATCCGATTGTGCAAGTCGGTGATCTGGAGCGAATTGCCCAGGCAGTGCGTCTCTGTGGAGGTGTTATGATGATTGATCCTACCGTTGCCTCTATATATAATGTAGATGTTTTGCGATATGCGGATATTTTGGTTACCAGTCTGACAAAGTATGCTTCATGTGAGGGAGATGTTATGATTGGTGCGGTCGCTTTGAATGCGGAGTCGCCGCATTATAGTGATTTGGTTTTGCGCTGCTTTAGTTGCTATCAGCCAGCCTATGCCCGAGATGTGGCCCGCTTGGCCTATCAGTTGAGGCGTGCGCCCGAAGTGGTGGCGCGAATGGATGCGAATGCGCGTCAGTTAGCTGACTATTTACAGGCGCATCGCGCCGTGGCGAAAGTGCATTATGCGGGGCACTCCGAGCGTTTTGCAGAAGTCAGTCAACGTAAAGGTGCTGGCGGGGCGTTGATTACGATAGAAGTCCATGGGGCGATCGAGCCCGTTTATGATGCTTTAGAGCTGATGAAAGGGCCGAGCTTTGGTACCGAATATACGCTGGTGTGCCCTTTTATGTATCTTGCGCACTATGATCTGGTCACCACAGATGAAGGGCGCAGTTTTTTACGCTCGATTGGGATTGATCCAGATTTGCTTCGTATCTCTGTGGGGGCGGAGCCAATCGAAGCTATTATTCAAGTCTTTGAGCGCGCGCTCGCGTGCGTTAAAAATTAAACTATGACACCTATTAGTATAATACGTCATCCTAAAGAGCGTCGCAGTAAGTGCAGTTTGACGCCCTTAGAGGGAAGAGAAGATATCGCCTTCTATAAAGCGCGGGAGAACTGGAGCTTTGATATGAGCGGCTTTACCGTGCTGGCCTTGGGGGCTCCCGAGCTTTCGGTTGAAGATGCGGGGCGTCCCTTATTATTATTGGATAGCACCTGGCGTTTATTGCCGCAGCTGGAGGCATGCTTATATGGAAAAGGAGTGCGGCGCACTTTGCCTGCGGTGGCGACGGCATACCCGCGAGTGAGTAAGATTGCTGAAGATCCGCATGGAGGCCTCGCATCGGTAGAGGCCCTACACTTGGCGAAATTACTTCTGGGGGAGCGGGATGATAGCCTGTTGGACTCGTATTATTGGCGTAAAACGTGGCTAGAGACGCTGGCTTGTGCGAAATTGTTGGGTTAATCGTCGTTAGTACATCGAAAAGTGTGAAAAAAGT
>PBYS01000120.1 GCA_002729725.1 Puniceicoccaceae bacterium | reverse complement strand
TTTAGGACTTCCCAGTCCTTGTCGTTGAGTTCGAATTTAATACTCTGCACGACAATAACTTAAGGGGCAATTGTCTGAGTACAAGTAGTTTTTAGAACTTTATTTCCAGACACTCCCTAGGGGATCAGTTCGCGGCAGAAGCGGCTGGTGCTAGGTTCTTTCCGATCATTCCCGGAGACGAGGTTGCTAGTTGGCGGCGATTCGTTGAGGAGGGCTTACCGCGGTTTAATGAGGGGCGTTTTGACGATTCCTATCAAGCAAGTTTATTGCATGCATTCAGCCATGCATTGCCTAAGGATCCGCCTTGGCTCGCTTAGGTGTCTTTTCTGAAAATTATGCTTTTTATCAGATTTTAATTTGATGCGATTTTTGACTAAGTCGGTCTGATGGCCGTCTATCTTGATCGCTGAAGTTATTTCTCAAAAATTATTTATCTCAACAAATACATGATGTGTAGAAACAGTGAGCAGGGTGTAAAATCATCAGCGAGTGAGAGAGTTCGAATGCCTTCTAGGGCTCTTAGAGTCGCTCTTGTTGGTTTGTCGGGATTTGCGAAAGTGCATTATCAGATGATTCAACGAGCTGTCGCATGCGATCGCATTTGTTTGTTGGGGGCGACAGTGATCAATCAAGAGGACGAATTAGAAAAGTGTGAATGTATTCGTGCGGCAGGCGGGGATATTTTCGACGACTATGAGAAAATGTTTCGTGCTTTAAATGGGCAACTCGATTTATGTTTCATCCCCACCGGGATTCATTTACACGCGCGTATGGCGATCGCAGCGATGGAAGCGGGTGCAAATGTGTTCTTGGAGAAACCTGCGGCGGCTACAATTCAAGATGTGCGAGCGATTCAGGCAACAGAGCGTAAAACAGGACGTTTTGTTGCTGTAGGCTTTCAGACTATTTATGCTTCTGAAACGCTTTGGATGAAGCAGGCAATTTTAGACGGGCGAATTGGTAAAATAAGATCGATCCGGTCGATGGGACTTTGGCCAAGAGATGATGCGTATTATGCTAGAAATGATTGGGCGGGTCGTCTGTTGGTCGGTCAAGATTGGATGTTGGATTCCCTATTTAATAATGCGTTTGGGCATCAGCTCAATATGATGTGCTTTCTCGGCGGTATGACAGTTGAGAAGTCGGCTGAACTCGCTGGGATTCAAGCTGAGTTGTACCGCGCGCACTCGATTGAGAGTGCTGATACCGCTTGCATGCGTATTGAAACCACGACCGGCTTGCCTTTGTATTTTTATGCCACTCATAGTTCTTCGACTCAGGTTGATCCAGAGATTATTATAGATGGCGAGCTAGGATCGATTCATTGGACCTTTACGGAAGTCGCGCTGAGTACAGATCAAGGGGAAGAGACTATACTAGCCTGTCAATTCGGTGATGAATTGCGCGAAGTTATTATTGAACGTCTGCTGGCTCGAAGTGTGGATGATTCTGTTTTTATCTGTGATCTTGAGATCGCTGCAGCTCACACCATTTGCGTCAAGTTAGCTCACAGCTACAGTTGCGAAACACGCGCAGTGACTCCTTATTATTTCAATTAGATCGAATGAATATACTATTTCTAATGACCGATCAGCAGCGTTACGATTGTATCGGTTATGCTGCCTCTTCCAAAGTTCCAACGCCTCACATGGATCGCATCGCGCAGGGCATGGTTTTTAGTCAGTGCCAGACCGTTAATCCGATTTGTCAGCCCGCCCGTACCGCGCTATTGACCGGGCGCTATCCGCATCAAATTGGAACCGTGCAAATGTCGGGCGATTTGAATTTTGCCACGCCGACTTTTCCACAAGCCTTGCAAAAGGCGGGCTACTGGACGGCTGGCATCGGAAAGTTTCACTATTTACAAAGCTGGCCTTGGCATACGCCGGTAGGGGGCGGGGTGCCTTTGACTAAATTACGCTCCGAGATGCAAGCGCTCGGTTATCATCGCGTTTGGGAAACCTCAGGCAAACAACTTGCTTGTAAGAATTACTGTGATTATTGCGAGTATTTAGATGAGCGAGGGCTCTTGAGCGGTTTTCGCGATTGGGTCGAGGAACGCGGCGCGAATAGTGATTTTCCAAACGCCGAACTCGAAAAAGACGGCGTGCCTTGGCCCTTCGATGAAGCGGATCACATTGATAAGGTGACGGGGCGAAAAATACGTGATGCCATCGAGCAGCGTGATCAATCCAAACCGTTTTTTATTTTAGGATCCTTCTGTAGCCCGCATAAACCCTTTGATCCGCCGCAGCGTTTTCTCGACATGGAACCTTATGAGGAAGTGGACGATTTTATTCCCAGTGAGGCGGGTCCATTGAGTGAGGAACAGAAGCAGGTGTTCTGGAAGCTTCGGCGTGCATACAAGGCGACGATTCGTTTACTTGATGAAGAGATTGGCAAGATCTTAGATCAATTGGAGAGCGATGGGCTGCTGGAGGACACTTTGATCATTATAAGCTCAGACCACGGTGAGATGATGGGCGACCATGGATGTGTGCAAAAATCAAGTTATTATCGGGAATCACTGAATGTGCCTTTGGCGATTCGGCATCCACAGTTTCTAAATCATAGCTGTAACGATCGTCCAGTCGAACTGACCGATATTACCGCAACGATTCTGGCAGCTGCCGGACTGGACCCTCGCAGCGCACTCTCAAAGAACTGGCCTGCATTCAATAATTCGATTCCCTGTAAGTCCTTGTTGCCGGTGCTTTCAGGAACTGAGAATTCTATTCGAGAATATGCTTTTTCTGAATGTCGCCACGACTGGCAATGCATCACCTCTTCAAAATACAAGTACATCAAATTCCTCGGCTATGACGATCCGGATGTGGGGCCACGAGAGCAATTCTTCGATTTAGAAAATGATCCTAGCGAAGTCTGTAATCTGATTACTGATACAAGCTACGCAGATGCAGTTGATTGGCATCGTCGTCGTTTACAATTTGTTCTAGACCAGACGCCTGCAGTTCAGCACCGCTGGGCACCTCTAATGAGCTCTAGTTAGCTATTGAAGTGTTTCAGTTCTTTGGTGTACTTGTCGCGTAGCGCCTCAGCACCTTCTTTCCGGTCGGTGGCTTCCAGGTATTCCATATATTGATCGAAGCCAGCTCGTCCGGGGCTTCCACAGGTGAGAGAGGCATGGAAGGGGCCACCTTCTTTGATCACAGTCCATAGTGGATCCACGACATCGTTACTTGTGAGTGCTATCTTTTGCATCTGGGCGTCATGCCAGCGTGAGAGGCGCCACTGACCTTGCTGGCATAGCTCTGGTTTTTCTGCAGCTAGATTGTTTTGCTCATGAGGGTCGGCCTCTAGATCGAATAGCATTTCTTGCGGGAAGAGGTGAAAGCCGCAATGGTAAGTGCGTGTGTAGAGCCATCTGTCCCAGCGGACTGAGCGCTGAGCGACATGACAACATTGACTCATGGTCACTTCGTCGCGACCGATATCGGCTCCCTCTGTGATCGCTTCGGCATAAGATTCACCATCCCATAGCTCCTGCTTTCTGCCGTCGAGCAGGTCCATTAGCGTGGGGGCGAGGTCTAAATTATAGTGGAACTTAGTGTTGTGGATTCCTTGTGCGCCGCCGGGGTATTTGATGATGAGTGGCACGCGACAGGTAATGTCGTCTGCCGTTCCGTGTTCTCCATACAGGCCTAGCTCTCCAAGGTTCTCGCCGTGATCGGCGGATATAATGATCATGGTGTCGTCGTAGACGCCGGCGGCTTTAAGGTCTGCGACAATCTTTGCGATCTGATCATCAACATAGCGAACACCCAAATCATAGCCATCGATGACCTGACGCACTTCCTCGGGAGTGGTTGCCTTGCCTGGATGTTTGGGAAACTTCGGGTTCTTTTTGTCTGTGTACATATTTATTTCATGCGCACAGTGGGGGCCTACTTTTTGCATGTTTGCTTCGATGACCTCATCGCTTAGCCAATCCGGAAGTGGTTCGTCGGCAAAGATGTTTTCGTAGTCGGCCGGTGTGCGATAGGGGGTATGTGGGTCCCAGTAGTTAATATGTAGATACCATTTGTCCTTTTTGGCATGGTCGCTCATCCATTGATCAACAACAGGCTGCACCACTTCTGCGGATTCCATGCCACCTTGGCCGGTATTGTGGATCTCATTGAAACCGGCATAGAAATGCCAGGCCGCGTGACGTTGTCCGAATGGGCTAATCATAGCGGTATGGTAGCCACATCTTTGAAGACGGCCGCCGAGGCCTTTCCAGTCGAAATGATCGCGGAAGCCGCGGGTGGCACCTTCGATCTTTGGTTGAGCTGCGGTGCCGCCGTGCCCGACTACGCCGGTTTGTATGCCGAAGCGGCCTGAGTAGAAGGCTGTGCGGGATGGGAGGCAGGGGGCATCCGGGGTGTAGCACTTGTCGAAGACGACGCCTTTGGGGAGTTTGATTTGTCCATCAATGCGACCTTCGCTTCGTTTCCAGCGAGACTCGATTTTTCCTTGGGGACTGGGGATGCATGTTTCGACACTGTCGCCGCAGAAACTTGGCTGGATAGAAACTTCCTTCCATTCGGGCGCGGTTTGCTTCACGCCGCCAATGATTTGCATGCAGTGGTAGAGCGGGTGCGCGGACCATGCATGGGAATAGCTGTCCTTGGCGATAATGGGGTGGAATTTCTCCCAAGTCGTGCCATGTGCGATCATTGGCGTCCAACGCTTGCGAATATCAGCGATGACCTCAGCACCGTAGCCGCGCTCGGACAAGATGCTGTAGACGTAGGTCACCCAATAGGCGGAAGGCTGGATCTCGGTCTCCAGCTCGCCACGCACGTAAGGAAGCAGGACCCTGTCGATCATTTGCGCTTCTTGGTTTTGTGAGGCCAGCCCTGTGAGCAGGCTGAGTGTTTGGGCATGCACGGAGGTCTCGCTAGCGATTTTGCCGCTTTCATAGTAGCCCCCTTGCATGAGTCCTTCCTGATTCATCAACTTGCGGAGTTGCTGGCGCAGGCGCATGGCCTTGTTCTTGCAAGCTTGAGCCGTGTGCGTGTCGTTTATGAGTGTATAGAGTTCACAAATCAGCGTGAAGTCGGGCAGCACACAGCCGTGGGCCATCGTCGGCGCATGGCCATAGGTCACGCCGTCTGTAGTCGTTTGACTTATCTCACCGCCCTGTGCGGCTTCGATCTCTAGTATTATGCTGCCCACGTAGGTTTTAGCTAAATCAATCAATACGCTGCGCCACTTGCCTTGCTCGCTGTCTTCAAAGCTAATTCTTTCCACTCATGCCTGAGTGGCCATGTGAGTGAGCCCTTCTTTGAAATGATTGATGCTTAAGTTGCGTGTTTGCAAATATTCCTCGTCGTTGTGGCCACTCGCTTTGCCAATAATCTGGCCGAGCGGAAGGATGCGTTCGTCGAGTAGGGGAATGCCGCGTGCTTGCAGGCTCGTCCAAGGTAAGCAACCGAGGGCTAGCGCCACTGGCCGGCCATCCCAGTCTGTGTCGTCGTGTTCCGGTCGCATCCAATTGGGATCTTCTTGACGAAGGTCGACGTTTTCTTGGTGAAACAGTTGCAGGCTGGTCTGCACCATCGAGCGCTCGACTCCTGTCTGCCGTCGGCAGGTCCAAGTGGCATCACTGAGCAAACTGGTGTCACCCCATTTGGCTGCGACTAAGAGCCCGGCATAGCCTTGGTGGACATATTGGAAATTACTGAAGCCCGGGTTGTGCGCACGAACGGCGATGAGATTTTCCCCGGGTTTTAACCACTGGCTCACGTCGACCGCATCAAAGGGCCGAGCCTTTTGAAAGCCACGCGCGGGACCCCGGCAGATATAACTTCCATTGATGTAGACTTGGTAGGATTGGTCGGCGGTGATATAGAGCTGTGCCTTTTTAGGCACTCGCTGCAGTTCAAATTTTTACGGAAAAGAGCGTAGCAATTGTGGAGATCCCAATGGGTGCTGTCCGGCCAGATCCATTTAGCCTTTTGGAGGATCCTCGGCAGGGGGGTGTTGAGGGGAGCAAGCATATGGAATTACAGCATGTTTCGGGGAGAAAGTGTTACCTGAAATTTGCTGTAAATACTCCCATTTATTGACATTTTGGGCTTATGTCAGCAATCGAATATGTGAAATCCGATGCCTTTGCGCATCTGAAGGTCAGTCCGGATATATGGTTTTACATGAGCCATCAAGTGGATCAACACGCACATGAGGCGCATACGCACAATTACTTGGAGTTAGCCTTCATCCTTGGGGGCAGTGCTCGTCATATTACGGTTCAAGGCGAGTCTTTATGCTGTCCGGGGCAACTGGTGGTTGTGCCAGAGGGGGCTTGGCATGCTTATGCAAATTGTCAGCGCTTAGAGCTGGTGAACCTGTTGTTTTCGCCACGTTTATTAGGGCATGAGCTTGCTTGGTTAGAGGAGGATGCCGTGATGCGTCGTCTATTGGGAATTGAGTTGAATCGTCATGTTAAAGAACTATTTAAAATTGATTTGTTAAAGAGTGATATGGAGCGGCTACGTGCGAGTTTGGCTGCGCTGGAATCCGCTTATCGTGCGGGAGCGAACAAGCCTAGCATGGTCGCAAAAATACTAAACGTCCTTGAGGCCGTGCGCCCTTCTTTCGTGCACAATGCTCCAGCTCCGATGGCTAGCAATGGGATGCATCCAACGGTGATGCGGGGCATGGATTTATTGGGGGCAGCAGATCGGGGACGAATGGACATTGTCGAATCTAGCCGAGTGCTTAAATTTGAATCCGAGTTATTTAGTTCGCTTATTCCATCAGGGCCATCGCTTTTAAGCCTGAAGAATTTTCATCAAGTATTCTTGGTTCCAGCCAGCGGTCTGCTGTTTGCCCTTGATGCTATCTTTACCGGGGGCTTTGCGTAATAGATTCAGTGCAAATTTACGCGCGATAGAAAGTGTTTTAGCTGCGTGGCCAAGGCGTACTCTTGATTCATCTTCTCTAAAGGTCATATCGAGTGTCCAGTGCATGCTCTCAATTCCCCAATGCGAGCGGATGGCATTTGAGATCAACTGGCTTTGTGCGTCCAAGCTGCTGATATAGTAGCGCTTCTGCACAGCGGGTGGATCTTCGCCAACTTGTCGGGTCGATTCGATCATCACTAGACTGCGCAGCCCCTCCCATTGCCAGTGTTCGCGATACCAGTCCACCGCCTCGATAGCCACGCAACGGCGCGTTTCCAAGCGTCCATGGCCTTTGTCGAAGGCGGTTGATTCTTCTAGGCGTTTGCCTTGGCTGGCGAAATCTTCCAAAGTCTCCTGATCTGCGAACAGAGTTTGCACTTCTTCGTAAAAAGTCTCGTGGTTTTCTTTTAGAGCGAGGATGTAGTCTGCCTTTTTCTCGACGATTTTGGCGGCAATCTTCTTTTGCGTGCCCATCGCATCAATGGTGACGATGCTGCCTTCGAGGCAAAGTAGTTCCAG
>PBYS01000119.1 GCA_002729725.1 Puniceicoccaceae bacterium | reverse complement strand
GCAGCACCAGTAGGTAGAGCGCGACAAAGAGCTTACTCTTTTGAAAGAGCTTGGCACGCATTTTACCCTTGGCATGAGCATCGGGCACAGGAATCGGAGGAACGTCGGATTGAATGGGCATGGGGAAATTATTTACGATGACTCGCTTAGTGCAGCTAAGGGCTCGTTCACTGAGAGTTCAAGGCACAACAAGAGCTAAAACAGCTAATGATAATCGATAAATAGATATCTGTATTCGCTAAAAAAAAGTCGAGCGCCTAGCAGACACAAGAAAGTTAACCTATTCACACAACTAAGCTGAGACTCCCTCATCCCCCGAATAGCGGTTTGATCAAAACACTTGTAGAGAGAAAACCGAAGCGGGTGCGCCGTGGGTCTCTTTACACTCCAAGCGAAGAGCATGGGTTTTGACACCCGCATCTAACTTGAGTTCTACTCGGCCTAAATGATTGTCACTTAGTTCGGCCACAACATCTCCTTGTGCATTCAGCAAACGAAAGTGCTTAACACAAAATGGCATCGCATCTTCGGGGTGGTGCCACTGCACCGATTCCATGGCGTGATCGTAATCAACATCGAAGTAAATGACAACCTTAGTAATAAGCTTAGCTTCGGTCCACTTGAGATCTAAATAAGGGGCGGGATCTTCTGAGCTCGCGACCCAAGCATTGCTTTGAATAAATGGGCGCTCGTAATCACTCTGCAATTGCTCTACGCCAAAAGCAGATACCGATGGTTCGATGGAGAGAGCGGGTAATTTCCCCAGAGGACGACGCTCTGGAAGCCAGAATTCAAAGCTATGAAAGCCACTCCCTTCGGGTGGGGTCTGCACCGCACTGGTGGCGACTTTCTTATTCGCCGAATGCACTAAGGGCATAACACCCGTGTGATACGCATCCGACAAGGCAAGTTGCACGCCCGGGCAGGCCATGAGGCAAACGAAGACGAAACCACCGTTGGCGAGAGTCGTAGCGAAAGTCACCTGCGTGGCTTGATGCTCCCCCGCCGACACAGCAACTTGCACGGTCTCAAGTGTCTGGTCGGGCGTGAAGTTACCGGCTTCGCTAGCGACACGTAATTGCACTTCCAAAGTCTGGGCCGACTGGCTCGTCAATTGAAAAGTCAAGGCAGGCATCAAGCCGGCTTTGACAGGCAACAACAAAGCGCGCGCGCAGTCTAAACTCGCAGAGGCTCCGGATGGGGCAAAGCCACTCAGTTCCGATTCGCTGGAAGTGGACCATTCTGCTGAGCGTGCCAGGTCTTCGCCATCTTCCGGCAGGCTCAGATGTGGGATGAATTGCCCGGAGCGACGCAGGCGTCGTTGCAATTGCTGCATCCTGGCAGGCTCATTCAGATCGCTAGGATTGAGTTGTTGCTCACGACAGAGCGCGCTGGCCATGCCGACAGCTTGTGCATTGTGCGCACAGGTCATCATCACTCGCGTGGAGCCAAAAGCGACATGGCTGGCGGAGATCAAACGTCCCGTCACAAAGAGGTTCTCCACATTCCGACTATACATGGTGCGATATGGAATTTGGTACACGCCCTTACTGTGAAATTGGTGGCAGCCTGCTTCGGCACTATAAACTCCATCTGCGGGATGCAAATCAATAGCCCAACCGCCGAAGGAAACGGCATCGACGAAGCGTTTCTGCTCCACGATATCCGACTGGCTCATCATATAATCACCTTCAAAACGACGACTTTCCCGTTTGCCGGGGATCGTGCCGATCCATTCGAGGGTTTGCGTTTCAGCTTCGGGAAATTTGCCCGAGTTCTTCACGTAGTCCCAAACGCCATAAGCGACTTTCCAAAGCTCCCATTTGATGTCTTCGGTCTCGTGGATGGTATCCATGCGACCGCCATATTCTAACCACCAGAAGTGGCAGCCGTATTTATTAACCTGAATCTGATCATGACGCGGGATCGCTTCGATATCCTTCAGCGCAAAGTCCGGTGCGATGTATTTGACCGGCTCGCCGGTGTCTTTACCATAGAAATAGATCGTGTGCCCCAGCAGTTCACCATAGCTTTCTTCGGGCGCGAAGGGCTCGTCAAACTCCCCGGCTGGTTCGGCTCCAATACGATAAGCTGCTCCGGCGAGGTAGCCGACAATTCCATCACCAGAGGCATCACAAAAGAGCGGCGAACTGACGTCGTAGAGCGTACTGTTTTGACTACAAAAAGCGTGCACGGTTTTGATACGATGCGGGCCGTCTTTGTCCAAGCCCACCATTGCAGTGTTCAGTAACAAGGTAATGTTCGCTTCCGCCCGCACTTTTTCAAGTAGTAAGGCATCGAAAAGCAAGGGATTGCCCTCGCGGTTGCGCCAGGTATTTTCCACAGCGATCTCGTCGATCACCCCACCCTCACGGGACCAACGATTGTTATTTCCTTGGTGCGAAGTCGCCCCCAAAGCCCAAAGGCGCACTTCGGAGGAAGCGTTGCCCCCCAAGACCGGACGATCCTGAATCAGCACCACTTGAACACCTTCCCGCGCCGCAGTGATGGCCGCACAAGTGCCGGCCAAGCCACCGCCCACAATCGTGAGATCTGCTTCAATTTCAATTTTCTTGAGCGCACGCTCCGAGCTAGGTTCCGAAATAATCATTTATGAAATTCGTTTTTTCTGAAGGTTAATAAAGCGGAAGATGGCGCCCGAAATCAGTAAGAGCACGCCACCGAACACAGCGAGAATCCGATGTCCGGAATCGTTAAAGGGAATCAGGCCAAACATCAGTAAGGCGCAGAGAAAGAGACAGCCGCCCACGATCAAGGCAGGCAGGGCGCTCGCTTCCGTCACTTGTCCCGCAGCCATGACATCGCTCACCTGCTGTTGCACTCGTGTCCAACCAGGAGCGGTCTCTCCACGCCATTTATGCATCACGGTGAGCACACAGACGGGAATCACGACACCGATGATGAGATCAACAGTAGTGCCATTCGCTTGCAACCAAATCGCGAAATCGGAGGTCGATTCTGAAACCAAGAAGCCGTTGGCACCGAGACCGATCTTCAGAATCAAGCCCAAGACAAAACTGATCGCAACCGTCGTCCAAATCGCACGGATGCCCACGCGGGGGCTGAAGAGCCCCCAGATGGTCGGCGCAAGCAAGGGCCCAACCATTAAACTGGTGATCGCCACCACCACTTTCTCCGCACCTCCCAAATATGGAATCAACAGAGACACAGCAATCAGCACTGCGCCTAAAATAACCGTAAACAATCGACCAACATTGACAAGGTGCCCATCACTGGCATCGGGCCGAAGTAAACGACGGTAGATTTCATCGGTCAATACTCCAGCGAAGACATTGAGCTGTGAACTGACCATACTCGCAGTTGCTGAAAACATCGCCGCAACCATCAGCCCCACCATCCCAGCCGGCAGCACCGCGCGACAGGCCAGAATATAGGCTTCTTGCGGATCCGCATTGGGATCGATGGTGCGATAAATCATGGGCGGCAAGAGCCACAACATAGGACTCAAGAGGTACAAGCCCCCAAACAAATAGCAGCTTTTCTTGGCATCTTTCTCACTAGAGACACAGATAAAGCGCTGTGCAAAGGCCCACTCCGCCCCAATCATAAAGAAGTGAATCAGCACCCAACCGACTAAGAAAAAGATCGTGTATTTATCACTGGTTAAGGCAAAAAATCCCTGCGGCGCTCTTTCTAAAAAGCCACTCACCCCGCCTACTTGACCAAAGGCAAGCGGCACGATAAAAATCACCGCCAGGTTGAGCACAATAAATTGCAGCACATCCGTCATCAGCACCGCCCAAAGGCCACCAGCCATCGTGTAAATCACCACAATACCACCGAAGATAATGATTGCCCACATCAGCGAGAGATTACCCGTCGCTGGATCTTGAAAGGGATTGCCATCTGCCAGAGGCATCATCGCAACTAATACGACCGACAATGAATAGAGCGACACCGCGACACCGACAATGCGGAAGATCATCATCGCCCACGTATAAAATTGAACCGCCGCAGATCCGAAGCGTAGCTCAATAAACTCGGCCGGCGTCTTCACCCCCATGCGCTTCCAGTGCCCCGCCACGAAATACCCGACCAGAATCGCGGCGACACCATAACAAAGATTAATGACCACCGCCACCAGACCGTGCTGATACGCGATGCCGCCCCAAACAACGAAAGTGCCCGCCGAGAACATAGTCATAAATGAACTTAAACCAGAAGTCCACCAAGGCGACTCGCCCCCTGCCGCAAACATGTCTGCAGAACTTTTGTTCTTGGTTGAGAGAAAGACCCCGACGAGGAAAATCCCCAACAGGTAAATAGATAACACGAAGTAATCGACTGGGAGCATAAGTAGAAAGGCAAATGGTGTAGGCTATGAATTTGTTCAGCCAATAGTTAACTGTAAACCAAACTCCACTATTTTCGTTAGAATCGCTCAATCAATGGCAGCAATGAATCACTGACAATGCCCTCGCGATTGTTACTGTCACACCGCCAAGATGAATTGCAATTTAAACCATAAACCTGCACATCTCTGCAAATCATGACACTAGATAAATCCAGCCTTTCAAAATCCCACTCAGAACTCTGGGGTGACCGGGGAAACCTTTGGTCACCGCACAGTCGACTTCCTGACTTTTCCTGCGCGGGTTATCGCATGGGCGAGCGCCCCTTGCCAGAACTCGCAGCCCATTGTTGTGTGACAGATTTCGGTGCCGTCGGCGATGGGCAAACTGATTGCACCGAAGCCTTTAAATCTGCAATCGCCGCCAGCGAGGGCGTAATTCAGATTCCCGCAGGGCGCTACTTAATCAGCGACATTCTCTGGATTAAAAAATCAGGCGTGGTGCTGCGTGGAGCAGGCATCGATCAAACCATCATCCAGCCAACCACCAAGCTGGAGCTGGTCCGCCCTTTTAGCAGCGCAACCACCGAAGGCTTGGTCACCTCGGAATATTCATGGTCGGGCGGCTTTCTATGGATTCTGGGGGAACGCAAGGATCGCATATTAAGCGAGATCTGCTCGAGCGCGCTGCGCGGCGATCAAAGTTTTGAAGTGAAAGATGCCAGCGAACTGACAGTCGGCCAAATCATCACGGTGTCACAAAAGGACACAAATGACGGCTCGATCCTGAACCATCTGTATGCAGACGACCCCGGCGAAGGGAAGAGCGACTTAAAAACAATCAACGAAGCCACTTTGGTGACCCGAATCAAAGCCATCGACGGCAATACGGTCAAAATTGAACGACCACTGACTTTTGACTTGAGAGAATCGTGGCAGTCTACGGTTAACAGTTTCGAGCCCACAGTCACCGAATCTGGAATCGAACATCTCAGTATAGAATTTCCGGTCGAAGCTTATCCTGGGCATTTCAAGGAATTGGGCTTGAATGCGATTTCGATCGAAGCCGCCTCCCACTGTTGGATACGCAATGTTGATATTCGCAATAGCGACAGCGGCATCTTCCTCAAAAGTAACTTCTGCACGGTCGAGCATGTCAGCCTCCACTCGCAACGCCCTGACGTCGAAGGCGATTCGGGGCATCATGGCATCAGTTTCACCACCAATGCGCAGGACAACCTGCTACAGCATTTTGAATTCAACAGTCAGTTTATCCACGACATTACAGTGGAAAACATGGCCTGCGGCAATGTGATCAAA
Organism: Puniceicoccaceae bacterium; assembly: GCA_002729725.1. Taxonomy (GTDB): domain Bacteria; phylum Verrucomicrobiota; class Verrucomicrobiia; order Opitutales; family Coraliomargaritaceae; genus Thalassobacterium; species Thalassobacterium maritimum. The sequence goes on along the minus strand of PBYS01000119.1, from coordinate 41,053 downwards.
TATGGATGCGGCCCCGACTTATCTTTAGACCACCATCGCTTTTGCCCTTACAACAATTTATTCAGCCAGATCGATTGCGGACGAGGCAAATTCATCTGGCGCTTCGGTGGTGGATTATTGCGCGGCAAGCATACGGCCCGAGGTGCAAGCTTCTGGGGCATTCGCAGTCTCAAGCCAATCAAACACCCAGGTCCCGAATTTGGACCGTCCGAAGTTAACTTCGTCGCGCTCGACAGTAAAGAACCTGAAAGCCTACAAGCAGAGGGCCTGTGGTGGGAACCCATCGCTGCAGAATTCTTACAACCACAAGACCTGCACGCGGCTCAGCTGCAGCGACGCCTGCAGGGCAGTTAGGCAGCCAGAAGTCAGAGTATAAAGTCCTACTCATCCACTTCGAAACAGAATTCCGACGACTTCAGCGGACAAAAAGATCAAATGCTCAATTAGCAAAAAGACTTGGAGCCCCTCTCCAGAATGACAAGGTCTGCCCACTCCTCGACTTTGCAATATACGCAAAGTTGAAGCTTTACCTTGCGATTCATAACTCATCGCTCAGTTCTGTGTGAATAGCAGCCTCAGAAGGATCAAACGGAAGTCGCTTAAATCACTGCGCAACTCGTGACATGGGAGGCAGTAAAGTAGGCACCGACCAAGTGTAATGGTGATCATACATCATAATCGGGCGACTCGCCTCGACCCACTCGCCGTAGACTTCTTTACCATAGATTGCAGACATCGCGTCAAATAAATTTCCCGGATAGCCTTGTGGGGTAGGTATGCGCAGATCGGCCTCGCGATAATGCGGCCACGCTTTGGGCTCACGACAGTAATGGATAAAGTAATCCAATGCCTCTTCTATCCCGGCACCGTCTTTTCCTTTATAAACAAAGAGGTCAACCCCACTGACATTACGAGCGATCTCACACGCAGTCGTGAGTGGCGACAAAGCAAAATATGTATACCACAAACTGTTTTTGCCGCGCTTCACTTCCAATGGCATGTGCCCATCCGCAGCGATCGCATGATCAATTTTCCCACGCAGCCGTTCCACATCGGCTTCGAGTGCGGAGCGTTCCTCCAGCAAATAGTGCGAAGCCATCGAGCCGACCAGCCCCCAATCTCCCCAATTATTTTTACGTTCGACAATATTTTGACAGGATTGTAAATACACTGCACGTACCCACTGCTTGACTGCGGGCAGATCCTCAGGCTGCCAGCCTTCGTAGTCCAGCAAGAGCTCTGCCGCCAAAACAAAGCCGATGCCGACGTAAGCCATCGCCAGGTCGCCGTCATCACCACAAGTGCCTCGATTTTGACGCGCCCAAGCCGTCAAAATCGCAGCGCTTTGATCGGCATACTCTTTGCGCGCCGCGCCCTCCGACAACTGATACGCAATGGCACAGGCATAGGCAGCCCACACATCATCAGAGAGTTGCTTCTTAGCCGCATTGTGCCCCGCAGCATCACGATAAAAGCCGGGCACGGTAAAGCTTTCCTGCGGATTGGCGATCCACTGCAACGCTTGCCGGGCCTGCTCAAGCAGTGCCTCAAAAGCGGCCACTCGTAGTGGTTCACCAGCGGCGATTTGACTGCGCGCGGCAGATAGTTGACTGACGGTATGAAATCCGCCCGGGTGCGGATAGACTGAATCTTCGTTGGGCATCATAAGGGTATATGGGAGAATCTAGAGCTCACAAATAGACTTTCACTCAAGCCTCGCTGGGGAAAAGATTTAGTAATCCGACTTAATTTGCAAGCGCTGGAAAATAATCAAATATAAACTCAAGCCACCGGTTTGGCTTATCATACAACTATAAGATTCCTGTGAGCACGAGATCCGAAGCAATGGCGTCATCATCGATACAAAGTGACTCATCCCCAGAAAATTGACTTCACTAAATGACGAGATTCGACAAGGTTCACTCGTATGAAACTCCCCGAAGCTGCCTCGACCCACAACATCGCAGAACTCGTCACTCATCCGGAAAAGGGTGAAACCGTCATCAGTCGCATACCGGAATCGCTCCGCATTTGCCTGAATGACAACGCCAAACAGCGCGCACTCAACAGCACAGGCTGTGAACTACGCTTTCGTTTGAACGGCCCCAGAGCTACGATTCGCATCCGCGCCTGCGAGGTGTTGGCGACTCATCACGGTGGCGGCTTGGCACAGGTTCTATTCGGTGATTTTAGCCGCACTTACCTGCCGATCACAGTGGGCACTCCAATCGAATATGAGATCGAAGCGCCGGACTACGAAATGCTGGAACGCGCAACCGGACCCAATACGCACTTCAACCCGCGCCTAGTGCGCATTTTACTGCCCACTCACGCCAGTATCTCAGCCGTCGAAATTGATGGCGACATATCACCGGCCCTAGCGAGCGACCTGCCAAGGAAGCGCATTCTAAACTACGGCTCTTCGATTACCCATGGCTCTGGCGCGATCAACTCACGCGAAACTTGGGCTGGACGCTGCGCCCATATTTTGGGTGCCGACTTTATTAATCTTGGCTTCGGTGGCGGTTGTCACTGTGAGCCCGAAATGACGGACTACCTCTGCCAACGTAAAGACTTCGACCTAGCGATCCTGGAGACGGGAATCAACATGCTCGGTTTGGAAACTGAACTAACCAATCAACGCATTGAAACACTGATCCAAAAATTCAGCGCAGCCCACGCTGACAAACCGACCTTCTGCATTGGCGTCTTCCCTTGCCGTGATGATGTCACCCATAGCTACCAAGGGCGCGCTCAAGAAATCCGCGAACACGTCAAAAGCATCGTCGCCGGTCTCGACGCACCGAATCTACACTTCATAGACGCTCGCAACTTACTCACACATGCAACAGGCATGACCAGCGACCTCACCCACCCCTCGCCAGCCGGTATGATCGAAACCGGTGGCAATGTCGCCGCCGAAATCCAGCGCATTCTTGCAAAATAATCGCAAGCACTTATCCCATTTACTTCGGATGCTACACAAGCGTAGCATCGGCGGTCCCCCCGATGAGAGGGGCTAATTAAACCAAAAACGCCCCTCCCAGCTTGCTTAAAGGCTCGACCAGTCAGCTAAAGCTCCCAGTGAAGACTTCGGCTCGCTTGCTTTGCCCGGAATCAAGCTCACGGTAAAGTCAACTTTCGCATGGGGTGCAAGCTTCACGGTAAACGCAATCATCTTGGCGCCGGGATTGCGGGCTTCAAAATCATTGGGCGGCCGCTCAATGTCGCAGATCTCCAATTCGGCCTCCACAGAGCTATCGAGCTGTAGGGTCAGGACTTTGCCGTCTTGCCGCAAGCTCGCCTGTCGCTCGCTCTCAATACAAACATCCGCAAAAGTGACCATGCCCCAGCGCACAGAAGTCACCTTGTCCAGCGCCTGCAATTCATCGCGAATCAACACATAGCCGTCGGCATGTATGCCAGCGCCGCGCCGCGCTTGGGCTAATTGACCTACATAGATCTCGCCTAGATCAACGATAGTATTCGGCAGCTTCCCCTCGGATCGATGCTGAGTAATCGGCGCAAAGCCTTCCAACTCTTGCAATTGCCCATCCACAGTCAGCACATTGTGACTAAAGTTATTAATGCGAAAGATTTTCCAGCGCTGCACCTTGTTGAAAATTTGAATTCCTTGATGCTCCAATTCGTGATAATCCTGCCTCTCCAAGTCGCAGGCCCAGCGCACACCATCGGCTTCCATAACAAAGCCACCGATATCCATATGGGCATGGTTCGCACTTGGCGAGCCTCCCTTAAACCCGAGAAAGAGCGCATCGGGATCAGTCCAATGACTACGATGCATTGCGACCGGAGTATGACCGTCCCCCCGCCAGGAGCATTGAACAGGTGCATGAATCTCGCCCAAGGGTGGACTCCAAACAAACAGCATCGGCAATAATCGACTTTGGGCGAATGGATTCTCCGCGGCTCTCAAAGCCTCACGCATGCGAGAGGCCTCACGCCAGAGTAAACCAGTATCCTTGGCGCGTGCCGCAAACCAGAAAACTTCTGGGGCAAGGTTTGGCACACACCGAGCGTCGGAATAGTTATAATACAAACCACTGGGCCCGGCTACATGTAGGAAATACTCGGCCGACTCCATAAAGCCAGGCGCCTGCGGCAAGCGGAAGTCGCTGCCCAGTACAGTCTGCAAGGAATCGATTAACATTAAATTGTAGCTGGTGCCGTAGCTCCAATAGCTCGCACCTTCGGGGTAATTCCCATCGGGCGCATAAGCTTCCATACTATGATGAATATTATCTAGGGCACGTTGAATGGTGCGTGTCGCCAGTTCTGGCTCATCTTCGTATATTGCCAACGCCCCTACAACTAGACCACCATGGCAAACCTGATTCCAATTATTATTCGCTTGGACCCACCACGGCTCACCCTCAAATGATGGTTTGAGCCCCTTTTCAACGATGGCCTCTCGAATGAGACAACGCGATTCCGGATTTAGGCAGGGGTAAAGCCAATCATATCCAATCCCCACTGCAGTCGTCATCTCAGCTACATCAAGAAAGTGCCCTGGATTCCAATCGCTAAAAGCACACATCACCAGCAACTCCGCTTCTGCTCGATCCGCATAGCGCGCCTCCCCTGACAAGCGATAAGCAAGACACCAATTTAACATACGCAAGAGGGCCATGCGCGAAACATCCAGCAAGCGTCGCCCTTCTTTTTGATACTTCAGCAGCGGCTCATTCAGCATCAATTCGGCATTCTTCAGCATCAATGCATAGACTGGACGTAATAAAGAATCTTGTTCGATTTTTTCACGCAACTGCACCTCCTCATTTGCAGAAAAAAAGATGCGAGGATGCGTTTGTGGCGCGCGATTTAGGAGCTCTTGCAAGCTTTGCTGGGGAAGGGTTTTATTAGGATGTAACACAATATTGAAAGCGATCGTTACGAAACAATGAATGAAAGCATTCACTCTATCCACTTCGAAACACTGCGAGAAATCAATGGCTTTCGTACATCCGCCTCATTGAAGCAATTCAACCAAGCAGATATACGACTCGACCAATAAGCCGCGAACCTAGCTAGAGGCTGCGACTAAAAAGGACAACGAATGAAAGCCGCAACGACTGGCGATTTCACTCAAGCTCAGGGCAGGATCCAAGATCAAATTTCGAGCACGGTTCAACCGCGCCTCCCGCACAGTTTCTCATGTGCCTTCCGGTAGTCCCTGGGCGACTGGCCACACTGCTTGCGAAACCAAGTCGAAAAATGCGAGAGAGATTTAAACCCGTGCTCGAACGCGATTTCTTTGACCGTATTTTCCTGCCCCTCTAAAGCGCTTTTAGCCGAAAGTAACTTACGGTCATTGAAGTAACGGATCGGGGTTTTTCCAAAGTCATTCTGATAAAGCCGGGAGAGTTGACGCGTACTGAGATTCATCTGCCCAGCCAATTCATCTTCATTCAAGGCTTCCCTCAAAGGCCAGTTCTCCAAGTAACGCGCCACGGTCAACATCCGAGGATCCGTTGGGCTCAAACGCGTTGGCACCCGCCCTTCGGCCAATAGCGTTTCCGCATAGACATGGAGCCATGACATCAAACTGCGCTGCAGTTTAAAGTACAGTCCCGGAGCAGCCGATGCGGCACGAAGATTCCGCCCTTGATTAGGGAAATGCTTTTCAAAGGCGCGTCGCAACGGGGTCGCCTTGTTCTCCAACTGCGGGTAATCCTCCCCATGGAGCCGGATGCCATCCCGGTGATGAAAAATCGGAGTACCGGTCACCCAGGCGGCTTTGAAGCGAATAGACAGAATTTCGAAATCCTGCGTGAAGTCCTGCCAATAGTCCGTCTCCGGCAGAAAAAACCATTCACCCGGCCGAACTCTCCACTCTTGCTTAGCCGTGCTCACAGTCGCCTCGCCTTGACGCACAAACCAAGCCACACTCTCTTGGCCCGACGCAATATTGCGCCGATAAGCAGCACTCGGCACTCTGGAGTCATAGATCCAAATCAGGGCGCATGTGAGGCTCGCCCAATCGGTGAGCGGAATCTTCAGTTGGCTATTTTTATCGCCCATGCTTCATGTCTATTCCAATAATCTTGCAAGACAAGTTAAACAGCAATCAACAAGAGACCAATCAGAAGATCTGAACCCCAAAGCAGACCGAGTGAAGGAGAAAAGACGTAAAAAGCCGCGATCATGGTGATCGCGGCTGAAAGTGACTGGTATCTCGTCGAGATGCGCACATTGCCGCATCCAAAACCAGCAAGTGCCAATGTCTTATTGACGGCGACGTATCATAATCGCAAACAAAGCGAGTGAGCCTGCAATCAATGCGAATGCGCCCGGCTCGGGTACGGCGCTATATTCTAGAGTGACGTTGTCCATGTAGAAATCCGTCGAACGCGAGCGAAGGGCAAACGTATCAAAGGCGATTAATGCACCAGTCGAATCGACTCCGCTGAAGCTGACATTATTTCCCGAATCGGCGGGATCGACGATCGACATGGCGATCGTCACTTCATTACTTGCAGTACGAGTCAGGGTCAGTCCGAAGCGCACTTCCTGCCCTCCGTAACTGTAGTTACTAGCAAATACCTGTACGAGGTCAGATGTTGAGTCGGATCCCGCAAGGTAGCCGGATGCCGAATCATCCTCCTGAAAGATGCGGAGCGACGTATTATCGACCCGACCATAGTAACCTTCGTCAATTGAAGAATCATACAGACCAAAAGCTGGAATGTATTCTGTTTGCCCCGCAGCACCGTTATAAGCATAATCAAACGAAATGCTCAAGGAATCTCCTACGGAACTGAGCGTTTGAGTCGAGAAGGTGGTTGAGGTTAAGTTCAAAGAACCCGAGACGTTCCCATCCAGAGAGTTCCCCGAACCGAGCTGATTTCCAGTATTCACACTAATGCTCACATCATTTGCGGTTGTCCATGCGGTATCATTGGGATCCCCCGCATCGTCACCGACCGTAGGATTCGTGCCAACGTCAAAGGTGTCGTTAAAGGTGGTCGTTTGGCCATTCAGTGACAGGCTGCTCGCAGTGATGGCGAGCAAACCAAAGAGCTTTTGATATGTATGGATGTGATTCATAGCAGTGTGTCTAATCTTTATAGGGCTGAAGAGAGTATCCGCACAGCTAAATGAGTGATATACTCGAGTAGCAGATGCGATGTTTAGGTGTGATAGAGTTACATGGGATTCATCAATCGACAAGCGCTTACAGTTTTCGAATTTGCGCTTTTTGTTTACTATTTCGGACATTCGATCGACAAACACAGCTCTGAGATAAAATTAGACATCAGCACGAATATTCTCATCAGAAAACATTTGAAGAGATACGCTGAGTGCTGCAAATCACCTTACGAACGCTAATTCCCCCCAAGACAAACGGACACACACAATGCAAAAAAATCAGAAAGCCCACTACTTCCAGCCGGACTGGATCGAGACCACAGACCGCACACTCCATGCCGACGTCGTCATCTACGGCGGCACCGCCGCCGGCGTGATCGCCGCCAAGGCGCTGGCCGAGCGGGGACGTTCGGTGCTCATTCTCAATCCGGCGATTGTGCTGGGCGGCATGACGACCAGCGGCCTCGGCTGGACGGACTTTGGCAAGAAGGGCGTGATCGGCGGCATGTCCCGGCAGTTTTACGATGACTTGGGTGCCTACTACGGTTTTGAGGGAACGGCCTGGACTTTCGAGCCGAAGGCGGCGCAAGCAGTCATCGACGGATACGCAGAGCACGAAAACATCACGGTCCTGCACAAGCAATTCCTGGCCAAGGTCAAACTGGAAGGCCAGCGCATCCAAGGCATCGAGATGCTGGGCGGCCTGAGTGCGAGTGGGCGCTACTTCATGGACTGCACTTATGAAGGCGACCTGCTGGCCAAGGCGGGCGTGAGCTACGCCGTCGGGCGCGAGGCCAATAGTGTCCATGGGGAAACCATCAACGGCGTGCAAGTGCGGCCGAAACACCAATTCAGCCATCCGGTGGATCCCTATGTGGTCGAGGGCGACCCGAGCAGCGGGGTCTTACCGTGGGTCAACGAAGCCGAACCCGATCAGGAAGGCTCGGGCGACCACCGCATCCAAGCCTACAATTTCCGCGTTTGCATGACCGACGACCCCGATTTGAAAGTCGACTGGGTCAAGCCGAAGGGCTTTCGCGAGCTCGACTACGAACTCGCCCGCCGCTGGTTCAATACCGACACAGACGATTACAACGCACACCTCCCCAATAAAAAGAACAACGACCTTCCCGATCCGGACTCCATCCTCCGCAAGTTCGATGTGATGGATGCGCGCACACCGAACGGCTTCCTCAAGACCGACACCAATAACCACGGCCCGGTGTCCACCGACTTCATCGGTGCTAATTACGCCTGGCCGGAAGCCAGCTACGCGCAGCGGGAGGTAATGTTCCAGGAACACGTCGAACACATCATGGGGCACTTCTGGTTCATGGCCAATGACCCGTCGATTCCGGAGGTTTACCGCAAGGGCTACGCACGCTTCGGCCTGCCCAAAGATGAGTTTCCCGAGACAGGACATTGGCCGCATCAACTCTACGTGCGCGAAGCACGCCGCATGGTCAGCGACTACGTACTGACCGAAAAAGACACCCAACACATCCGCCAACCCGAAGATCCAATCGCGATGGGCTCCTACGCGATGGACAGTCACAACTGCCAGCGCTTCGTCAAAGACGGGCGCGTCTACAACGAGGGCGATGTCCAACTCAAACCGAAAGCTCCCTACGGAATCAGTTACCGTTCGATCACCCCGGCACAGGGTGAATGCGACAATCTCTTCGTGCCCGTCTGTCTATCCGCGTCACACATCGCCTTTGGCTCCATCCGCATGGAACCGGTCTTCATGGCTCTGGGTGAAAGCGCCGCCATTGCCGCCGACATGCTGCTCGACCAACAAGCCGCCGTGCAAGCAATCGACTACACCGCGCTGGCACAGCAACTGGAAAACGTCGGACAAATCCTACACTATCAAAGGCAGTCAACCCTTGGATAATCGTCGTCACATCATAAGTCGCAACACCTGGTGCAGAAAAATCGCCCGCCTGAATCGTCCCCGCACTGCTGCCCCCGACACCACTATTGTGAAAACTAATGGGACCAATCGAGTTAGTGCCGCTAAGTGCGGTGGCATCCGTTCCAAAAACATAGGCCGTCACATCCTGCCCTGCCCCGAGGACATCACTATATGCAATATTGAACGAAATCGAGGAAGCCCCCGCAAACAGACACAGCGCCTATCCGATGTCGTGGCGTCGCCGCTCAGACGGCCCCGCAGCTGACAGCATTCATACCAGCTGCAGATTCCTTCACCCACCCGGTGTCAACACCGCGGCCATATGTCGCCGATAGCCCGTGGGCGACATGCCGGTCACTTTGCGAAAGGTGCGACTAAAAAAGGACAAGGAATGAAAGCCGCAACGACTGGCGATTTCACTCAAGCTTAAGGCAGGATCCAAGATCAAGGTTCGGGCACGATTCACCCGCGCCTCTCGCACATAGTCAAAAACGGTTTGCCCGGTTTCGCGCTTAAAGACGCGAGCGAGGTGCTCTTCCCCCTTCCCCACATGCCAGGCGATTTCGCCCAGAGTCATGTCGTCCGCGAGGTGCTTTAAAATATATTCCTTCACCCCCGTGACCAGCCCCGAGGTCATCGCATTCGGATCAGCCATCTCCTCGTTTTTGGTATCTGTCAATTTACGAGCCACCGCCACAATCAAATCCGTGCAAATAGAACGCACACGGTGCCGGTATCCCAGCGATTGTTGATCTGTCTCACGTCGCAAATCGACTAATAGATCCGTGATCTCGGTATCAATGCCACCAGTCAATTGCACCACCGATTCAAAGTGATGCACGATGAAGTCCGTAAAATTCACTTCCGGCTTACGCACCCGCCGACGGGCATGTTTCTCGAGGTGCTCCGCATCGAGGAACAAGCGCACCAGATGTAAATGCTGTGCATGGTTGGGAGTCGGATTCAGATACACATGCTCCTCCACCACGGGCGCGACCAGTATATCACCACTCGATAAATGCTTCCGCCCTTCAAGGCCTTCAATCTCGTGCTCGATCGAGCCTTCTAAAATAAATAGAAATTTAAAGTGATTCTTTTTGAGCCGCACCTCGCCGCCCTTGGGGATGACAAAAGTGGCTTCATCCACCATCAAGAATGGGTGGCCAAGGTTTTCAACAGGGTGCCAAGAATAACTCATAGATAAAACGGCAGCCCCATCAGGGCATCGCATCGCCATCTAAAACAAGCATCGCACTGCCAGCAAGTCAAAATAGTGCAAACAAAGTCAAATAGGCCTATAGCCAGCTGAGTCTAAAAATGGTTTAATAGTCATCATGATAACCCACCCCACGATAGATACCTTTGCTTTGGCCCAATCGGCCTACCTGCGTGCCAAGGCACTCAAACCTTTTGCCCACTACACCGGCATCCTGACGCTCAACGGCTTGGCTCGTCTAGCGCTGTCTGCGGAGTCGCCGGAAGTGCGCGCGCAGCTGCTGGAGGAAGCGCAGTTACAATTCCGCCCCTTTTTGCGCGGTGAAGCAGAATTTAATTTTTGCAACTTTGAGTGCTACAAATGCGGCGGCAGTGGTGCGGCCTATCTCTGGTGGAAGGATGCGCTGCCGGAAGCCGATGCCTCGACTTTTGAGCCCTTCATCGAAGAATTATTAAACGATGCGCCGCGTGATAAAAACGGCGCCCTCTGTCACCCCAAGGATGCGCCCAGCGAGAAGATCTGGATCGACGTCGTTTTTGCCGTCACTCCCTTCCTACTCTATTGCGGCCTCAAGTTGGAACGTGATGACTTGATCCATCAGGCATGGACGGAAACCCGCCTCTTAATCGAAGCGCTCTATTTGCCGGAAACGGGCTTGGTCAACCAAGCTGTCAATTTCCGCGGTCCGGGGCATCGCACCGACGACCATTGGTCGCGCGGTAATGGCTGGGCCATGCACGGGCTCGCGGCACTGATTGAAGCGATGCCTAAGCAGCATCCCGATCGCCCGGCGGTGGAAAAAATGTATGTCGAATTTGTCGACGCCTGCCTCAAGTATCAAAATCCGGAAAACGGCCTCTGGCACCAAGAAATGACCGCCCCGGAATCCTATATCGAGACCTCGGGTTCGGGCCTACTCTTGCACGGCATCGGCGTTGGTTTGGCCGACGGCATACTGGATGCCTCTTATCAAGATGCCTTTGACCGCGGATTGAAGGGCTACCTCAGCTACATCGCGGTCGATGGCGCGGTGCACAATACATGCATTGGCTGCCTCAGTCCCAATCAAGGCACCAAAGAGGACTATATTCAACACCGCCATAAAATCGACGACGGACATGCTTATGGCCCGGTGATCTTCACCTATGCGCAGGCTTACGCCAACGGCATACAAACTATCAAACTGTAAGACATTGTGAACTTGGACGAATTAGAAGCCGATCGCGAGATCGATCCCAATGCCCCCTTATCGCTGCCGGAAAAGGAGATTTGCGATCGCTACGAGAAGGTCTTCACCGCAGCCGTCAACGACGCGCTGCGCGAGAAGCGCTTAACCAATCAAACCTTGCCCAACGGCCTGGTGCCGCTACGTGAACGCATGCGTTCAGCTGGATTTGCCTTTACCATCAAGGGCGCCAAGAATCTGACCTTAAAACACGAGATGGCCGAACGAGCCCGCATGCTCGACGACATTCCGAAGGATTCTTTCATCGTCTGGGACACCTCCCTGGATCGCGATTCCGCACACTGGGGCGAATGCATGACCATGGCGGCACAACGTAAGAACTGCCGTGGTGCGGTCGTCGATGGTGGCGTGCGCGACACCGATCAGGTCATCGACTTGGGCTTCCCGCTCTGGGTTCGCTACCGCAGCTCCAATGGCATGCTGGGCCGTTTCCGCATCAGCGCTTGGCAAACTCCAATCCAAATGGGTGATGTCATCGTTCGCCCCGGCGACCTGATCTTTGCCGACATCGACGGCGCGCTCTGTGTGCCGCGTCAAATGGCAGTCGACATTCTCATCCGCGCGGAAGAGCTCGCCAACGGGGAGTCGGAGCTGAAGCAGTGGATCAAAGAAGGCATGTCCGCCGTCGAAATCGTGGAGCGCGGCGGCTACTTCTAAACCTGGCCTCCTCAATACAAAACACAGCAAAACGTAATACTTTTATGAATACACTCAAAGACAAGACTATCGTCCTAATCGGCGCAACAGGTGGCATCGGCCAAGCCGTCGTATCTAAACTTGCCAAGCATGGCGCCAACCTAGCCCTAGGCGGCCGTAATCAATCCGCACTCAACAGCTTAGCCGATAGCGCACGTGCAGCGGGTGCCGGCACAGTGAGTGCGCAAGCGCTCGACGTCATCGACGAGGCGTCGGTCGCGAGCTTCTACAAATCGGTCAGCGACAGCTTTGGTCATGCCGACATACTGCTCTATCTGCCGGGCATGTCGATTGCCGCACCCGTCACTGACATGGACTTGAGCGACTACGATCAAATCGTGGACGTCAATCTGAAGGGCCTCTTCCTCTCCGCGAAATACTACTTGCCCATCACCCAGCCTGAGCGCGATCCAATGTTAACTTTTGTCAGCTCACAAGCGGCTTCACGCGCCAATCCCAATGCGCCGGTTTACTGTGCCGCCAAAGCAGCGGCCGCGATGTTGGGTCAAGGTCTGGGCCTACAAGCGATGTCTAAAAATGTGCGCGTCACTAATTTCAAACCAGGCCCGGTAGACACCGATGGCTTCTGGGGCGACCGTCCTGTGCCGCGTGAAAAGTTTATGCAGGCCTCCGATGTCGCCGAAGTAATCGAATTTGTCTTCGCATTGCCCACACACGTAGTGATGCATGAAGTCAGCTTCGAGTCCTTTACTTTTCTGAAGAAATAAACCCGCTGCCACCCCGCACAATGCCTCTCTTTTTAAGCGACAGCGAACGCGCTGCATTCCATCAGCTACGCCACGAGGACCCACTCTCATCGATCTACTGGGCCCTGATCACCCGCGTTGAAAAACGTGCCAGCACTCCTGGCCTGATCGATGCTCAAACGACGGTGCACTGGTGGCATTGTGCGTCCGAATACTTAACCGACGCAGCCATGGTGCACGCACTCAAGCCATCGCAGGCACTGCGCTGCTGGTTGCGTAGTTGTACCTTGGAAATTGTGCGTCGCCCAGTCTCGGATTGGGTTGGCCCCCCCTTCCGCGATCAGAAAACACAGCCACCAATAGGCCACTTGGAAACCGCGCATTTGACATGGGGTGTGGCTGTCGTTTTGGACTTAGCCGCTGATGTATTTGAGCCTGCCGAGCTGGACGAAATTCGCGAGGCACTTCGCGAGAAAGGGATCGCACTTTGCCAGCGTTGGATCGAGAAGGCCACACATCTAAATAACTGGCGTTGTGTGCTCAACGCAGGCGTCGCCACCGCCGCGGCGGTGCTCGACGATCGCGAAGCACTCGAAGAAGCCACCGCAGGCTTTCAACGTGACATCGAAGTCTTTCAAAAAGACGGCAGTTACTCGGAGTCACTACAGTATGGCAACTACACCGGCTATACTTTGATGTTGGCTCGCGAGGCCATCGTGCGCCACAGCCCGAGCCTGGATGCCGAGCTACCGCTCGATCCTTATGTTAAAAAGCCGCGCTGGGACGTGGCTTCGCTCTTTTACAAAAAACCGCTACAAGGCTGGGGCATCCACCCGCGCCCACGCAGCGCGAATTTCAATGACAGCGCAGCCATGTATCGCGCCTCCGGTGACTTTCTCTTGCACGTAGCCGCCCGCGCCAAAGAGAGCCACCCCACAGAAGCTGGGCTGGCGCGCTGGTTGTTTGATACGCTCTATCTGCCCACTTTTCAACAAGGCCCGCACGATCAAGCCAGCTTCGGCTTTATCAACGATTTTGGCTTTCTCACGCTGCCACTGTTCGCGCAAGCCTGCGCCCCCATCAGGCCGGAAGCAGCGGAGCTTCCGCTCACGGATGCCTACAGCTGCGGCGATGTACTGGTGCGCGACGACTGGGCCTCGCGTGGCGGCCGCACGGTGCTGGCCATCCACGGTGCGGACCAAGGACTCCACGCGCCGGGTCACTTGCACGGAGATTTAAATAGTTTTATTCTCGTGCATAATAATGAACGCTTGCTAGTCGACCCTGGCCACAGCTGCTACCGCGGACTAGTGCACGGCATCGAAACTGCCACCAATACGCATAACACCTGCACCTTCAGCGAAGCAGGCAATAGTATCGTGCAGTCCAAGTGGTTGCGCCGTCAATATGACCCGAAAACGAAAAAAGCTGGCCCGCTCGTAACTCGCGGTGGCGAGCGCTTATTGGTCGCCCGCGAGGGTGAAGTTTCTGTGGTCGCATCTGAAGTAGGCGCGCTCTATGGCGACCCGATCCAGCAGTTCACGCGCTTCTGGTTTCAATGCGGCAGCCATGCGCTCTTCGTCGTCGATCACATCGAAGCCAGCCGTCCAGTGCGCACTCACTGGAACTGGCTACTCAATAATCGCGACGATGCACTCGAGCTAAAGCCGGTGCAACCCGACCGCTTAGTCGCACGCCGCGCCAATGCAGGCATGAAGCTCTTTCACCTCGGAGGCCATAAAATGCAAAGCCCCGTTGCCTCCTATGTGCACGACGCCTACCACCCGCTCCCGAATCAACTCGGCGAGGGCAAGGCTAACAGCGGGCAACTCATCACATGGAGTGAAGCCGAACCCGCACTCAAACGCACCGTCACACATGCGATTTGCTTAGACAGCTATGGCCCCATTACAGGCTGGCACCTGCGCTGCGACGAAACCGGCACTGCGCTGGAAAGCCCAGGTGCAAAGATCAACTGGAAACTATCCGGGGCAATGGATGCCAACGGCTTCACACTCTGTGAAACCGTCTCCAACACCTGCTATCGCATTTCCAAAGAACAAGGAAACTGGCAACTGACACGAACTTAGTCAGACTCTATTGTAGCGCAGTGCTTCAGCCCGCGGTCGTCCAATTCCCGCAATGACACTCGGAACTGCGGCTAAAGCACGTAGCTACTTAATCGCCTCAATTTTACGAAACATCATTCTAAGCCCGAAGTTAGCACCATTCGCGACTACCCGAGCAATCAACGCTACAAATTATGAAAGCAGCCCTCTACGAAGGTAATCAAACATTCCGCATTCAATCCGTCGATCCGGTCACGCCGGGCCCGGATGAAATTCGCCTCAACGTCGCCTATGTTGGTATTTGCGGAACGGATACGCACATTTACCACGGCGCGATGGACGCACGAGTCAAGCCACCGCAAGTGATCGGCCACGAGATGTCGGGCACCGTCGCAGAGTTAGGCGCAAATGTGGAAGACTTTGCGATCGGCGATCCCGTCGTGGTGCGCCCGCTCGACAATCGCGCGGAAACCGCCGCCGACCGTGGCCATAGCCACATCTGTCGTGACTTAAAGTTCATCGGAATCGACTCACCGGGTGCTTTTCAAAACTCCTGGACCGTGCCGGCCTTTGCCGTCCACAAGGCGCCTCAAGGAGTCGATCTACAATTGGCGGCACTGACCGAGCCACTGGCAGTGGCTTGCCACGATGTGCGCTTAGGCGAAGTGCAGGCCGATGAATTGGCCGTCGTAATCGGTGGTGGACCGATCGGTATGCTGGTCGCGATGGTCGCCCGTGCGGCTGGTGCCCGTGTGATTTTGTCCGAGGTCAATGAAAACCGCCTCGCTTTTGCCCGTGAGTTGGGCTTCGAAGCCGTCAGCCCGATCGACACCGATCTGGCCGAACTCTGCCGTGAACGCAGCGACGGTGCTGGCGCAGATATCGTCTTTGAAGTTTCCGGTGCCAAAGCCGCCGCCGCTTCAATGACCGATGTGCTCGCGATTCGTGGCCGCATCGTGGTGGTCGCAATTTACCCGCAGCCGGTTGAATTAAACTTGTTCCAGTTTTTCTGGAAAGAGCTCAAACTTTGTGGCGCGCGTGTGTATGAGCCGGAGGACTATGAGCAAGCATTACAATTGATCGCAGAAAAAGCATTACCTTTGGACAAAATGATCACGCGCGTGGAACCATTGGATCAAATTCAAGCGGCCTTCGAAAACCTTGACAGCAGTCCTAACGCCATGAAAATTTTAATCGATTGCCAATCATAGTTATGACTCCAGACATCCCCATCGACTCCATCGAATTTCACAACGCACACGCAGAAGCCAGAAGCGATGGCAGCTACCAGATCGCGCGCTATCCGGAGGCCGTGCGGCATCAACTAAACGACCGCGCCCGCATGCTTGGCATGGACTCCTGCGGTGCCGAAATCCGCTTCGTGAGTGCAGCCCCTTCACTGCGAGTGACACTCAGCTGCGAAAACTTCGGCACTGAAATTTCGATTTACCGTGGTTCTTTTGAAATTGGACGTCATCGCTTAAGCGTTGGCATCCCCACACCGCTGCTACTGGAAACACCCGAAGCTTTTAGCCGCTCGCAGGCCGACGTGCTTCACTCCGGAGGCTTCTCACCCGACCTTTGGCGTATCGTTTTCGGACGTGGAAACTGCTCGCTACACCGTATTGACAGCTTTGGCGCCGACATACGCGTACCGACCTCTGAGGAAACGCCTCGCATTCATTGGTTGGCCTATGGATCGTCCATCACACATTCCTCGCTCGAGGGCTACCCTTTTCACGCCGCGCGTCTGCTCCATTGCAATGTATATGGCAAAGGACTGTCCGGTTCCTGTCATGCCGACGCGGCCGCGGCCAATTACTTGGCCGAGTTCGCAGCTGAGAAGAAAGTCGACGTCATCACCGCCGAGCTCGGCGTAAACATGCGCGGCAGTTTCACCAACGAAGTATTCAGTAAGCGCGTCCGCAATCTCGTAGCCCGCTTGCGTGAAGCCAACCCGCAAACTCCGATCGCGCTGATTACCTGTTTCACTAATAACCAGCATTATACCAACCATCCCGGCAATGAGAGCGCAGAACGTCAGGCTGCATTCGATAACACCTTACGAACACTAGTCGCCGACGCGAAAGATCCAAACCTACACTTATTCGAGGGCACCGAGGTCTTGAACGACTACACGCTGCTCTCTGCCGATTTGCTACATCCCACCCGTAGCGGCCAAGCTTTGATGGCTCACAATCTCGCTCAAAAACTCCAACCTTTGCTCAAAAGCTAAGGCCACATTGATCCTTTAAAACAGCTCCCATGAACGTACAAAACTCCTTCGACCTTAGCGGCAAGACCGCACTCGTCACCGGCTGCAAGCGCGGCATTGGCCTCGCCATCGCTGAAGCACTCGCCGAAGCAGGCGCGAATATCATCGGCGTTAGCGCCAGTTTGCAACAGTCCGGTAGCGAAGTCGAAAAGCGCGTCACAGCCCTCGGCCGTGCATTCAGCGCCTACACTTGTGACTTTGGCGACCGCTCGGCACTCAAGGCATTCATCGCGCAGGTCAAAGCGGATCACTCAAAAATCGACATTCTAGTCAACAACGCGGGCACCATTCTACGCCAGCCCGCAGTCGAACACTCCGATGAATATTGGGATCAAGTGATTGAAATCAACCAGAGCGCACAGTTCATCCTCAGCCGAGAAATCGGCAAAGAAATGGTGGCCCGCGGTCAGGGAAAAATCATCTTCACCGCCTCGTTACTCACCTTCCAAGGCGGCATCACCGTACCGGGGTACGCTGCCAGCAAGGGTGCCATCGGCCAACTAACCAAAGCCTTGGCAAATGAATGGGCCAGCAAGGGCGTCAACGTTAACGCCATCGCTCCGGGATACATCGCCACCGACAACACCGAAGCCCTGCGCAATGACGAAACCCGCAGCCGCCAAATCCTCGAACGCATCCCCGCCGGTCGCTGGGGCACGCCCGAAGACTTCAAAGGGCCCGCCGTCTTTTTAGCATCAGACGCGGCCCAATACGTCCACGGCACCACCCTACTCGTCGACGGCGGCTGGATGGGCCGATAAACCTGAATATACAATGTTTCGGGTACCCCAACGCTGGTGTGTTCACGCCTACTATAGCCTCTGTCCTTATGCCCCGGACGGTTCAGGTCGCATCCTGATCGCGGGTGCGGACTTGGAACAAAATGTGGCTGAAGTCATCGTTTTGTCAGCCCAAGGGGAGCAGCTGCAACGCATAGGTGCTGTGCCGATCCAGCCGAGTTTCTGGCACACGGGCCTCTGGCAAAGTTGGTCACCGGACTCTAAAATGATCTACTTCCAAAGCGGCAGCCTGGAAGCTCCGCGCACCACTCGCTACCATCTGGAGACGGGAGAGTCGATCGAAGTCGATGGCGACATCGAAGGCATCCCCCCCTGCGGCGAGCCCGCAATCTCCTGCGACCATGGCATGCTGTATGCCGCTGGTTATGGGGGCCATTCATATAATCCGGAATTGTGCCGCGTCCCCTTTCAAGCGAGAACAAAACACGGTATCTCAAAAATCGATTTCCAAGCGCAGCAAACTGAATTGATACTCAGTACCCAGGCGATTTTGGAACAACACCCGCTACGGGATCAAATCCTGCAAGCCGAGCAAGCCATCCAGGCGCGGCTAGGCCCGGACGAGGGGCTCACTTTGATGACCTATTGTGTTCGCTGGAATCGCAGCGGCACACGCTGCTTATTCTTCTTTGGTAACCATTGCGTGGATCGATCGCGCCAGGAGCCCAAGATCACGTCCATCTTTACAGCCGACCGTGACTTAAAAAATATCCACATGGCCATCGACCTAAGTTTCGATCGACGCGGCGTGCACTGGGCTTGGCAAGCCGACGACGAACACCTGATTGGCTACGGCCCGGACCCGGTTGATTCCAGTAAAATCTGCCTAGCCGAGATTCGTTACGATGGCACTGGCTATCGCAAGATTTGTGCGCATGCCAGCGGCGGACACCCCTCGACCAGTCCCGCCAACCACGACTTAATCGTGACCGACGAAGGCAGTGCAAGCGGCGGCAATGTCGTATTCATTTCGAAGCAAAGCGGCCAAACAATACAAAGTGTCGCACTGCCTAAATTCGTCGGCGCCTCCGAAGCATCCGGCCGCAATCCGCTGCGCGTTTGCCACCATCCCGTCTTTAACCATACTGGCGATCGAGTCCTATGCAATAGCTTGCCGGATGATCTTGCCACCCTCGTCGAACTCCAAGCACCGAGCATTGAATCCTAATGAAAATTTTATTTGCCTGCAACATCGCAGACCCTGAAGCGCGACAGCGCATTGAGCCGCTAGGCGAAATCATCGAAGCTCCCGAAGCCGACAGCCCCGAGAAACTATTGGCGGCTGCTGAAGGCGCGGAAATGATCATCGTCCCCTACACGGCTCAAATGCTGGTGACTCAAGCGGTCATCGATGCACTGCCGCAGTTAAAACTGATCGGTAGTACCTACGGTGGTGTGCGTCAAAACATCGATGAACTCTATGCCTTAGAGAAAGGAATCTGCGTGATCCATACGGGGCCGACTCGCATTCGCCCCATGGCTGAATACACTTTGGGCTTAGCCCTTAGTGCACTCACACAAATCTCCAACTACCACCACTACATGCGCAGCGGCGAAGCTTGGCCGCGGGCAAACTTCGGCCGCACTCGTATCCTACACAATCGCAAAGTCGGTGTAATCGGATTCGGTTGGATCGGCCAAGGCATCGCGGAACTATTCAAAAACTTCACTCCGAACATTCAAATACACTCGCAACACGCAAGCGAGGCGGACTTGCAAGCAGCTGGCTACCAAAAGGCAGTATCGCTGGAATCGGTCTTTGCTGAGTGCGAAGTCATCATCTTAGCCGGCGGTTATAATCCCCAGACGCACCACATGATTCGCGCGCAGCATTTCGAAGCGATGGCCGAGGAGGCGCTATTCATCAATATCGCACGTGGCAAAATGGTTCATCAGGCAGAAATGATCGAAGTCGCCGAACGCAAGAACATCTATCTGGCGCTCGACGTCTTCGAAAATGAACCTCTCGAAGACGATAGTCCGCTACGTAAGAACGACCGCTACCTGATCGCACCGCACCGCGCCAACGCACCACGTGAATTTGAGGAGCGTTGGAAATATGTAGCCGATGAACTGGAACGCTTCACAGCCGGCCAATCCCCCGAGACCGCACTCAGCCCGGAACGTGCAAAGGTAATGAGTGAATCATGAGCCTCTGGAATCTATTGGACGGGGGCATGAGTCACCCCACTGCCCCCAGTAACTGGCGCGAACGCTTACTGTATTGGTGCGGACGTCGCTTGGCCCTACGCCACCGGAATGTCACGTTGCCCCCAAGCACCCACATCCACCCAGGCGCGAAAATCAATCCGCGTAACGGTGCGATCCACTTCGGAGAAAATTGCGTCGTTGCTGACGGTGCCATCATTCAAGGCAACGTTCGTTTTGGTGACCACTGCTCGGTGCAGCCCTACACAATTATCACTGGCTACGGAAGTATCGAGTCCCCCACCGGCCAAGTTACCATTGGCGACAAAGTACGCATTGCCTCCCACGGCATGATGATCGCCGCCAATCACAACTTCTCCGATCCAAATCAAGCGATCCACGACCAAGGCCTCAGCCACGTCCCGATCACGATCGCTGACGACGTCTGGATCGGCGGACGCGTAAATCTAACTGGAGGCATTACCATAGGCCACGGCACCGTCATTGGCGGCGGCTCTGTCGTGACCAAAGACATTCCTCCGATGTCCATCGCAGTCGGCATTCCCGCGAAGGTCGTGAAAAGTAGAAAATAATCACGTGGTACTGCATGCACAGAATGGTATCCAGCCTGACTGCGAAGGAGCTTACCGAAGGCAGGCGAATGAGCCATACAGATACACAGCCTAAAGGCGGACCTCCACCCCAATTCACCTTGCACTGCGTCGCGAGAAAAATACGAGTCACTCAGTGAAAAAGCCCCAAAGTCACACACCCACGCTAGAGGACATCGCGCAAGCCGTCGGGGTGTCCAAGATGACAGTCTCTCGGGTCCTGCGGGGAACGGGCCGCAGCAGCGAAGAAACAGCGAAGAAGGTGAAAGCAGCCGCGGAAAAGCTCGGCTACCGCCCCAATCCAATGATTCAGACCTTAATGGCGGGCGTGCGCAAAAAACGGGTCGAACAAAATGCCAACATTGCGTGGGTCGTCACGTATAAGGTGAATGAAACGCTACCGGATTCATTGCAAGAGATCGAAGCGGGCAGTCGTAAGCGCGCGCAGGAGATGGGCTACGAAATGAGTCGCTACCATCTCGATGCGAGCCACACCGAGCCCGAGGTACTCTCGCGCATTCTGAAATCGCGCGGTGTGCGCGGTGCGATCATCTGCCCCATTCGAAACACCAACCTACAGCCAAGCTTCCCTTGGGACGATTTTGCGATGGCCACGATTGGCCGATCCTTGAGCCGCCCCACGCTGCACTACACCATGTCGCATCACTACCACATCATTCAAAAGGTTTTGGATGAAGTGATCGCACGTGGTTATCGTAAGATCGGCTTACTGATTGGTTCCACTGAGTGGGAAACCCGTGCGGATCACGCCACGATCATGGTCTTTCAACATCATTGCAGTCAAGCCGGCTTGGATCCCAGAGTGGCTTACCAGACATGTGGCACTTGGAATGCGCAAGATTACTCCGCTTGGTATCATGCATTCCAACCTGATGCCATCATTGGTGACTATGGGCACCGCTATCACACACTGATCGAGGCAGGCCTGCCCATGGATCAAATCGGCTACGCGACTCTCAGTTGGAAAGCGGAAGATCTACAATGTTCGGGAGTGAAACAACCCTTCAACGACTTAGGCGCAAGTGCCGTCGATCTGGTGGTCGCTCAAATTCACCGTAATGAACGTGGCATTCCACAGGCGCCCAAAGCGATTCTAATGGAGGGTGAATGGGTAGAAGGCTCGACCTTAGGCCCCAAACCGTAGGGGCTTCACAGCTGAAGACCACGGCATTCTAACGTCCAACTGGTCTTAATAAATGAAGCCTCTGTAAATTAAATTCTACTTCGCAGCTGCTTGCGTTTCTTGAGCAGGAAAATCAATCTGCAAGTTGACAACTTCTTCGACAAACAAGGCGGCCACGGCGCGTGCGCCTGCCTCCGAGAGATGGCTGTTATCGCGTTTTCCATTGGGATAATATGGATGCTCACCAGCCTCGTAATGTAGAAAGAGCGCTTTCGATCCTGCTTCGCCATATTCATTGAGCAGGTCACCAGTCAACTGATGTAAATCGACCATCGGCACCTCTAGCTCGGCTGCCACCTCGCGCGTCGCTTGAGGATAGCCGCCCAATGAACTCTTCGCCTGTCCCTCACGAAAGTAACGACGGTAGATCGATGTCGCTAAAATTGGCTTCCCCCCTTTTGCGCGGGTCTCTTCAACAAACTTTTTTAAGAAGTCACGATAGTCGGTGGCCGGATCGGTATAGAGCTCGGGCTTTTTCTTTTTTTGATCGTTGTGCCCGAACTGAATGATCACCCAATCCCCGGACTGCAGCGCCTCGATGACACGATCCCAGCGCCCCTCGGCCACAAAGCTGCGCGTGCTACGCCCACCTGAGGCATGATTGTGCACTACAGTTCCCTCCGAAAGAAACTCATGCAAGACCTGCCCCCAGCCATGCTCGGGGTTCCGCTCCGGATTGCTCTTATTCGCCATGGTCGAATCACCGACCATGTAGACGGTAGTCCTATGACTTAAATCTGCCGGTGTACCCAAAGCAAGCGTGCATAAGCTAAGACAGAGGCTGATACTAAAAAAGAAACGAAATAAGGTCTTCGGGGATTGCATACTTAAAAATAGATTCGTTTAACGTCGATACGACCTTTGATTCCACGGTCATTCGTAATAAAGACAAGCGCAGAACGCCCCGACTTCAGAGTCCAACCAGCCGAGTATACCACCTTGGCGCTATTCGGCTCTTCACTCACCTGTAAGGCCATGGCCACATCAAGCCCGTCCGAAACGGACGGATCCGAGCGAATTGATTCGGAACGCCCGGCATCCACCTTAAATGTCTCTTCTCCAAAACGGATATAAACAGGGTAACTTGCTAAGTTAAAAAAACGATACGTTCCTTCAGCAATACTCTCGGGAGAATAATCTAATGGTAAAAGGCGGTAACGCTCTTCCGTTCGACTTTTAGGGTCGGGAATAAAGAGTAGCAAATGTTGATCGCCTGCCTTAGGCGAGTAGCTCGCCACCACCTTTCGCAGCGGGTTGCCGGCCTCGTCGACCCCCTTATACTTATAAAAATTTAAAGGCGCTGGCCCCATATAATCATAGACTTGCGTGGGAGATCCATTGGGCGCAAAAAACTTAAATTCTTCGCCACTGGCACTTTCATAATAAAGATCATGAATCGTCCGCTTCCAACTCAGTACTGAAAACTGAGAATTTATATTCTCTGCATCTTGCCCGAATAAACTACCTAGCAATAAAGCACTCGCTCCGACACACAAAAAAAACGCTCTAATATTCATACAATTAAATTTCATCTTCGTTCAGCCACTTAATCGACACAATCTGTAAGCGCCTACCATAAGGACTCGAAGGTTGGATATATTCATCCATCTCTGAGCGAGTGCTATCGACTGGTATCATGGGCTCTGGCAAACGCTGCACCTTGGCTTCGCAAAGCACGCGACTAGTCACTTCGTTGGTTACTGGATTCACCACATCGCCATAAGCCCGAACCGTAAACGTATCAGAGCGAACGGTTAGAAATGAGCCAATCTGCTGCAGAACATCCGACTGAAGCACATAGCCAGGCAGGCCCATGATGGTTTCATCGGTGTCTGCGAGATTCTGAGAGAGCAGACTCGTCGCTTGCGTGAAAGGCTCGACTGGTTCACTGCCAATGTTTGGATGTTGATCACTAAAATCATTAACCGCTAAATTTGGGTCGGTGCCTAAAGTAGGATCATCCAATGCTGCTTGCAGGGCGCCTTTTTTCCCCAGCGTATCGTCAGTCAAACGACGATTCACAAAGGAGGCCAAGCTTAAAAATGGGCCCCTTGCCTTGATTTGCTCCACGATTGATTCCGCTAAATCTGTGACTTCGGCAGAACTTAACACGCGGTATCCTTTCCAAAAATCCCCCTCAGTGTCAGTGTCCCCAGCTTTGAAACCATGATTATAAGGGCGCGAGAAACGAGAAAAACTCACATCTGGTTCAGTAATAATTTCGCTTGTATTTTCGGGATTATAGATAGGAAACCGCAGCCCTTTTGTGCTAGACAGTACGGCCTTCCAAGCTTCGACCGAAGTCGAATTGACATTAAAGGCACCATTCACCCACATCTCTGAAGCGGGACGATAAATCGCCGACTCAAAATTATCATCCGTGCTATCTTCAACTACGATTCGCTGGTAACGTTCGACATCACTGAGCTCGCTAGCGATAAATTCCATGCGTGGATTTAAGGTATAATCCGCGAGATTGCTATCCGGCGTAGCGAGCTCAACCAATATATCAGCTCGATCATTTGCATCTTTCGGAATTCGTAGCGACGAGAAAAAGAAATTATCCCAAACTCGCTCATTCACTAAATAGGAAGAATCGAAAAGAGTTAAACCCTCAGTCCCTCCGAAATCAGCATTTCGATAGCTATCCATAGGAATCCGTAGACTCGCGTATGAATTACCAAGCATGTAAGTCGGATCAAAGTGATAACGGCCCAAATTCGCATGTTGTAATTGCCCCAAGCTCAGCAAAGGCCAACGAGGCTTATCGAAAAGAATAACTGATTTCTGACCATCAGGGGGATTAATATTTCGGCCCAAAAATCCAAATTTTGAATTCTTACCTTTAACAGTATAGTTGTCATCAGTATAACTTTGAGGCTCCTGTTTATTCCCCCCAAGGGCAGCACCGTCGTATAAACTCAGATAACGGCTGTAGTTATCTTGGCCATCCCACATCGAATGACTAAAAATTGAGCGTAAGTTTGTATCAATCAGATTACGTATCGGCTCCAAATCAGATGCTGAACCATCCAGCCGTTCCGTATTGCGCAAACTAAATGCCAGTGTTTCAAATGAGTCCTGTGCAGTCGCATCAGTGACACGTTCATAACTAGTCGAGAACGTTTCTGGCTGATCCGAACTTTCAGGACGCCATAGATCTACGATTCTATTATAACCATAGCCTGGATCCGGAGAATTCGTGTAGAAGCGCATATAGCCAAAACTATCATAATCAATACGCACACTGAGTGACGCATTTTCCTCTACTGCCTGCCGAATCCAGCCCCTTTCCTCTGCCGTTAAGCCCCAACGCGGATGTTCCGAGTTTTCAAGATCCCTCCCGTCCTTCCACTTATACGCTTCTTGATAAGAAACCGCTCCATTTTCATCAGCACTTTCAGCTTTGCGATATACGTCCACAGCGTCCGCCCCCTCGCCATCCGTTCGCAAATAATAATCATCTAAGATGAACAGACGTCCCCCGAGTTGTTTCCATGTGGTAGTTGTATAATTGGTATCTGCTTTATTATCACCATCCTTGTTCGCAAATGTTGTACCACCAAAGCCCTCATGAATCACGGACCCAGGCATCATGCCATTATCGGGAAATTTACCAAAAGTAACCTTAAAAGTTCCCTGCATATTTGAATCATGTAGCTCTGATTGATAAAATTCTATAGTTCTCGTTCCTTCCGACAAACCAACCGTCAAAGTAATCTTAGGGTTGATACTCGACTTAAAACCAAAATCTTTCCCATTTAATCTCACATTGTAGGGGTTATACAGACTAAAAACTGGGCGAAAAGAAAGAGCTAACACATCAGGATATGCTGCCGAAGAAGGACTTACAATTTCTAAGGCATGTGAAAGTCGAAACTGAGCAACAACTGGTGTTAACCAGCTCGTCCGTTGATAATTATCCCCTTCTCTATAGCTGGTGTCTTCTCCCTGATCATCGACATATTGATAAGGCAATGTATTACTGATTCTTGGATCGGAATAAGGCATACTACTGAGTCGACGCGGCAAATATTTCCAAACTTTAGTTCCATCATCGAGGTACCTTAAAGCATTGCTAAAGCTGATTTTGTTGGTCCAGTCAGTTGTATGATTCTCCCAGTATTGCTGATAATAGTCACGTAAAATACCCCAATTGGGGCTTCCATTTTTGATCACGGAATCTTCGAATAAAAAAAGTGGCTCCGCGTTAAAAGGATTTGCGGCTGCCTCATCGGAATCGGCCTGGTTGCCAAAGACTTGATCGGTAAAGTGCTCTTGGAAGGAGGCATCAATTTCAAAGGCTTGAGTCAAGTCCCGTTTTAAGGCGCCATCTTTAACATCGACCAGCAGTCCTTTGGACCATGTGGTTAAATCGTGAAAATGGCCTCGTTGAATACTCAGAAGATCCTCATTGGCGTCGGATCGCCAGTCCACATAGCCAGAGGACAAATCATACAAGCGCTCTAAGCTACTATCATTGGGCACATAATTTTCTAAGCCTGTGACTGTTTCCACAGCACTGCGGTTCGCGAGTAAAAACGAACGGCTCAAATAATCTAAATCAGTCGAAGTATCCGCATCTTCGATCGCAAGGTTCACTAAGGCCTTGGCGTTATCATCACTCACCCAATAGGCATAATTACCTGCCTGATCACCAGCACTCACAGCGACCTTTGGCACGCGCACGGCTTCAACCTTATAATCTTCAGCCGCTTCAGCCAGCACTACGGTCGTGCCATCTTCAGGCATCGCCTGCAGCGGTGTCCAATAACCCTCGTCGTTCGGCTCTTTGCCCGCATTGCCACTCACAACCCAGCGGCCTTGCTTAATTCTCTGTTCTGGCGTTAAGGCATTCCAAGCTTTATAGTCCTCGGTAGTTTTAACACTGTCATCCGGGTTATTGGCATTCCAAACGCCCATCCAGTAAAGTTGATCGACCTCACTATCCTCCGCTAAAGCTTCACTACCAGCAAAAATATCGGATCGGGCTGTGATCCTGGAATCAGGTCCCAAAGCCTGTTGCAGTTCGCCCACTGCCGTTAGCACTCCTAAATAAGCATTCTGACGCGCCAAAGTCTGTGCCTTGGATTGACCAGAGGCCCTAGCCTCCACCTCTAATAAAGTATAAATCGAAAGGACTAACAGCAAAACAAAGGCCATCAATCCCATCGAAATAATCAATGCGAACCCCTGCTGAGAGTCTCGAGATCTAGCACGTGAAGTTTTTTTTGAGAGAGAGGGTCTAGTTGCTATCAATAACAAGGGGGTCATGGCTGCGGGTCATCAATATGAAATCCGTTGGCATTGGGGTATGCCTACGGACGTTGTAAAATATTTACGGAATCGTAAATATTTAGAAAACTACAAATTCGAATTTTGGCTAGGATCGTAATTCTCAGGAAATACGGGCCACGTCGTAGGCTTCGCTTGCGTGCTGCCCGTCTCAATGGCGCCCATGTCGGGTCCAGTTCCTATGTAGTCATCGTTAAAATTAGGAATTCGCACGGCTGCATCATGCCCAGGTGTCCCCGGCGCTAACCAAAGTCTCCCATCAGGCGCACGTTCGTATACAGGCGTGCCAATGATTGCATTTTTCTCAGCCCCTTCTTTAGCCCGAACCTTACCTTGATAAAAGTCGTAATCAAAATCGTTCGAATAAGTGTATTTCTGATCTAAGATCGCCCAGTCACCGGTCTTACGTGTCTGAATGATGTTGTTACGAGTCGTCATGTTTTGCTGAGTCTTCTTGCTGGAAGTAAAAACAATCCCGGATTGTGCCCCACTCGATTTGATCTCGCTGTTGGCTTCAAACGCAGGTGGCTGCAATGCAGTGTTATGGAAGATAAACATGCGCCCACGCGTATAATGAGGCTTTTCATTGCCCAACTTGACCAGATAATGACCACGGTAGGAATTACTATCCGTTCCTGAATGCTTGCGTGAGACGCCATACACATTGCGAAAGAAGTAGACGGGCCCAGTGCTGGGCGCCGCAGCCCCAATCGCGCCATAGGTCATATCAATATAATTGTTCCAAACGCGTACATTGATATCGGCACCTTCGATTTCGAGACCGTCATCCCAACAGTGTGAGACAAAGTTATTATAAATATCACTGTCCCGATTCGGAAAGCCGCCATACCCAAAATTACTGGTCTCGCCCATGCCATCATTAAACATGTGGTCCATATCTGAGTAGATGCGGTTGTTGCGAATGACAAACTGCCCCTTGCCGCCCTTAAACGTAATGCCTTGGGGCCCTTCCGGGTGTGAGCTATTAGTGCCAGGACGTTTCTCCTTCCATGAATTACTGTCGCTGCGTGGATGGTGGAGCTCACAATTTTGAACCACAATACGCTTCAAGCTTTTCGAGCCGCTATAAATCGCTGAGTTTAAATTATACGCCTGCCCGTTTCCGCGTGTCGCGCCCCAACCGCTAATATCACAATCCTCAATCACCACGTTCTGGACGTCGCCTAACACGATACCGTGCTTCTTGCCGCCTTGTAGGGTAAAGCCACGAACGATCACCCAAGGTGCCTCAACCTTAAGGTTGCAATCCGCCGCATTTTGCGCGTCCCAAACCGCATCCGCCCCTCCTTGCGGCACATACAGCACATAGCCCTCTTCTTCACTGCCACCCTCAGTGATGCGATGCATCTCCCCCATGGCGGGCGGCAACTCCACAGTGCGAGCGATCTTAAAATCCTCCGACCAGGTAACAAAATTAAAGACACGTTCCGCACCGCCGTCCAAGCTGAGCTTCACTTGATAGCTGGTGCCCGCATCCAGTCCCACAATACTGCCACGATACTCCGCAGTATGCCGATCATAGGGCGCAGGATGCTCGTTTGCATCGAACCACAACGGGAGTGCTTCTTTCCACTCGCTACCTCCCTGCGCACGATAGTGTGTTGTGACCGCCTTCGAGGCTGTGCCTCCGTTCGGTTTCCAGTAAAGCCCGACCGAATTAAAGGTAGGCACAGCAACGGGTGCAACTTCCTCCCCTTGGTAGACTAGCGGAGGCTCTTTTTCCAGTGTTAGCTCATCAAAGGCGATGACATTATTTAAATATTCCTTCTGTTGCTTCCAGCGCAGTAAGATAGCCACGGCGCCGGCACCGTCGGTTTGAAAGACTTTTTCAACATCGTTCCAATCGCTGCCCTTGTTACTGCTCAAGTTCGTACGGGACATTTCTTTGCCATTGCTAAAGAACTTAATCTGAAAGAATGCACTGCTCTTCATGCTCGCTTTAACGCGCCCCGTAAAACGATAGCGTGTATTCTTTTCTACGGGCACCTTTTGTAACACTTCACCATAGCCCCCAGAGGTCTTGACCACCTTAACTCCAAACACTTGATTCGCTGCCGAATCTGTGTCCTGCTCGCGAGCATAGTACTCCTGCTTCGAGCGTATCGTCCAAGCACTCGGCTTACCATCCTGCCAGTCATCAAATTGACTGTTGCTTAGCATATTTTCAGCCGAAAGAACCGATGCGATCAAGGACAGCGAAAACGCTGTAGTTTTAATTTTAAACATAAGGGGCAATGAATTGGAGTATTCCTATCTATATTTCTGAATATTAACTTGCTGCCCAATCGTAAGAATGCCAGCAGAGCACTGGTGAACCTATTCAACAGGAAATTAAATATTCTTGAGCCAATAAAGACAGCAAAGCTCGAAGACTTGTTTCATAGAAAACAAGCCTTCGAGCTTAATAGGCTAGCTAAGGTAGAGAATGGCGCAGCACAGCTAGCGATGGCACTGATGTCTGCTCTGAAATCTGCGACCAGCTCCAGCCAACTAGTGGCCACAGCGAAAGTCTACCTCATGATATAAACTTAAAGAGCCTAACGACGGCGACGCACCAGGCTGAACACTAAGCCCATGCCCCCCATCATCAAAGTGAAAGACGAAAGCTCTGGCACCGTGATCGAATAGTTTTCGTAAACGGAAGGCTCACTGGAACGCACACCGGAATAGCCGCTACTCCATGTAGCATCTGTCTGCACGATTGAACCCACTACAGTATCCGATTCATCTAGAAGTTCAGCCGAGATTTGCGTACCAGCAAACGTCATACGAATGGTCCAGGTTTCACCCGACAAATAATCATCGCTGGTCGTAACGTCTCCTCCTAATTGAGTGGCTGCTCCATCATCGAAGACGTACAACTGCATAATATTATCTCCGTTTAAGCGGGCCATATAAAAACTCAAGCCCGAAGACTGGCTACGGCCGACCACGCCAGTAAAATTGGAACCTGCGCTCTTACGAAAATCGGCCTCAATGGTATAATCAGTCAAAGCGTCAAAGCCGTTGGCCGGATCGGGACGATACTCCGCCAAGCCGTTACCACTTCCAGTAAACCGGAAATCGCCACCGCTATCAACCGCAAACCCCGAACTGGCGCGGACCACCCAGTCACTGGGCATACTAGACTCCGCTTCAGGAAAATCAGTAAAGTAGGTTTGCGCCGTCACTGGCAACGTGATCGCTGCAGATACGAAGACGAAAAGTGAAGTCGTTTTAAATTTCATAAGCACTTATTTATATAAAAAGGTTAGGTCCACTATCGCTTACTATGTAAATACATCAAGCTATCGCAGTCAATTACCAATGAGGACCCCTCAATTAGCGTAAAAAAAATGCTACAAATAGCCCAGTCAACGCACCCTTTCCGGTGCAGTAAAGGCCTCATCCATATTATAAGGCAGACGATAAACCCGAGAACCATCACGATTAGAGAAATATAGCCGCGAACAAGAAATCTCAGTAGCATCTCCATCGGCCCAAAATACTGCAAAGTCAGGGTGCGCATCTAGTGGCCGTCTCGCATAGGAATGATTATAGGCACTATCGGCAGTGAGCGCGCGCTCTCGACACCAAGTCTGCCCGGCATCATAACTCAGCCACATCTCCATTTCCCCACCAGTCCCCCACTGCTGTGGGGCCTTACCTGTCGGGCCAACAATGCGCCAGACATTGCCCTCAATATGAAGGCTGCCCATATCATAATTATGATCGGATTGCGTGATCACTCGCCGCTCCCAATCGGAACCATTCCAATGCATAAGTACCCATTCTCGCGGAGAACCTGCAGGCCCCGGCTCACCAGAACGGCTGACAATAAAGAGCAATACAGGATGCCCGTGTTGATCAAAGTTGAGGTCACAAGTATACATATAGTGCTGCTGATCTAACAACGGCAAAATTAATGCCGAGTTATCGGCCTGACGTAGCGGCAAGTCTAATACTTCTCCACTTGCCGTCGTCCACGTACGCCCATAATTCGTAGTCTGCGCATAATATACGTTAGTGCGACGGTCGACCTGACTCTCTGGGTGGTAATTAAAAAAAGTGGCAAACTTGGTCTCCCCCCTCGGCCCTTGCCAACGACCACTAGTCTGATAATGCCCCCCAAACTCAGCAAGAGGATGATCCTCACTCCACTGGCGCCCGCCCTGACTATGTTTCCAAAAGAGATGTCGAGCTGGACCATATCTGGTACCAGGAAAATATTTGGTAAATAGCATGAACATTTCTTGCCCCTCCTCTCCCTGCCAAATTTGGGGATAGGTGAATTCCTGGACCCCCACTTTTTCAAACTCCAACAACTCATAAGGCTCACAAGAGCGGAAGATTAAGCCAGGACGACGACGTCCGCGCCCACTTTTAAAGACCCAAACATAACCTCGTGAGTCCACATGAAGACAGGCGTTATCATGCGGATCATCGACAGAGGGATCAAAATAAAGCGCCACTGGGCGCGGCAGCAACCCCGTAGCATGATCGTAGTAAGAAACGAAAATAATCAATTTACGTTGATCTACAGCAGGTGTGCCACCATATACGAAATAAGTTCTATCAACCTCAGCTACATATTGAGCCATCGGCTGGTGGTTAGCCGTGTAAGTGCCAAGCCCACCTGAATATTTATCACCATATTCGAAATGAAAGCCTAGCCGAAACCAAACGCCACGATAACCATCATGGGTGACAGCCTGTGCAATGTCTCCAACGCGGGCCTGAACCTCACCCCCCCCCCCCTCCGAGCACGCAGTTGAATCTCCGTTCTCAGCCGCGGCCGCGGAATCGAAAACATAGGAAGCTTGCTGTTGTATCATTTTTTTCGCCATATCAATACGAGAATGAGAACTATTGTGGCTTACAAGCCTCATGCATTGCGCCAAATAAACATAACCTTTCCAGATTTTGACAAATGAAGCTCTCGAACGTTCGACTCTCACTCCACGACTGGGCCAGTTTACAAAGTGAACTGATATGGGCCTACGATCACAGACCCGCCTCAAGCTCACGCCAAATGCATAGCGATCATACGCGCAGGAACTGGGCTTGGTTCATACGCACTGGAAGCGTTCTTATCAGTGGAAAGTCAGGCGAATACAAAGCGGATGCAGGCGAATGGCTTTTGCTACCAGCAGAGTGCCACAAGCAAAATTTCAGCTCCGATGCC
This sequence comes from Puniceicoccaceae bacterium, assembly GCA_002729725.1. Classification (GTDB taxonomy): domain Bacteria; phylum Verrucomicrobiota; class Verrucomicrobiia; order Opitutales; family Coraliomargaritaceae; genus Thalassobacterium; species Thalassobacterium maritimum. The sequence continues at coordinate 8,573 of PBYS01000119.1, read as the reverse complement.
TCGCTCATCTCACTCAAGTTCAGCTGTCAATGGCCGACTGGTGAGAATATCGTAGCAAGCCCTCAAGCCTTAATCATTAAAGATTGCGAACAACCACGCATGAAGGAAATTGCTAGTTCACTCGCGCAAATGTTTAAAGAAAGTTTCCCGAACCAAAAGCATAAGGAATATGCACGACAAAGTGTCGACTACAGGCAATTCACACAACTCCAACGAGTGTTTCAAGATTGGTTGCAAGTCTGGCTCACGGCACGATTATCCAATGGAGACCAGATCGCTCGGCAACCTGGAGACACCCGTATTCTAAGTGCTCTTCGCACACTCAATGACGCCCCATTAAATGCAGGCTTCCCCAAGGCATCTCTATCTACACTAGGGATAGGCATGGCACAACTAAACCGACTCTTTAAGCATGAGATGAAAATGAGCCTGCAACAACACTGGGAGCGTCGCCGAATAGAGTTTGCTCGATCCCGCCTCGCCGATAGTGAACAAACACAAAAATCCATCGCCTATTCTTTAGGCTTCAGCGATGCAGCTCATTTTAACACTTGGTTTAAACGACACACTGGCATACCTCCCGGACGCTACCGAACAGGCTACGCCGCCATTTAACAGAGTGCACGCAGTCAAAGTTGGGACCGACCTTCTATAGACACTGCACATACACTTTTCCTAAACTGCGTCGGTGTCATGCCTGCGATACGACTAAAGACCTTGGTAAAATACCCACGATCCGTAAAGCCCGACAAAGCCGAAGCCTCCTCGACGCTCACATTCAGATTGCTGAGAATCTCTTTGGCTAAATTAACCCGACATTCGCTAATATAAGTCACGAGTCGTTGTTCAGAGTATTTAGAAAAGACACGTGAAAGATAATCAGGGTTAATTTGCATATGTTCGGCAAGCAGCGATACGGAGAGATTGGCATCCTGCAGATGCTCATAGATCAATTGCTTACAATTATGAATGATAGGGTGCTCCCCCGCCCCGATGTGCGGTTGCTTCAATATCAGCATTAGTTGCAACAAGATACTCTGTAATAAACTCTGACTTAAAGCTGTAAAACATGCAGAATTCCTAAGGGCATTTTCACATAGTTCATTTAACATCTGTAGCACAAAGGCATTCTTATGGTGATCAATATAACTATTTGCTATGTTGTACTGCTTTTTCGAAGGATTGGCACAACGCGTGTAAGCATGAAACACATAGCGCTGATTAGTGAGATTGGTATAGATGTGAGCGTAGCGACTACGATTATACAAGCGTTTCTCCAAATGTGGTGTCTTCGCCTGAATGATCAAGATCTCACCGACATTGACTATTGTTTCACCACTGGGATGAGTAACTAAGTTCCTCCCCTCTAACTGAAAAAAGATTTTAGGTCGCTGGCTAATCACTAAGCCTGCCGATACCTCTGCAGGCTCGGCAATCACCTTCAGAACCTGTCGTCCTTCGCGGACCATTTCGATGTGATGTCCGATCAAACCCTGTAAATAGGGCAACAAGCCAACCCTTCCAGAGCGAACATCCCACACTTTCCACTGTTTCAGTTTCATATCAGAATTTTACCCTTATTATCAGAAGCTTACCCTTAACAGTAAACAGTTTTATCCATTAGCTTTGCATACCCTAAGCGGCGTTGACCGCAAACATCATAAAAAATGAAAACTCCAACTCCAAAAATTAAGATCGGTTTTATGGGCCTGCGCCCCTCTCGCTTTGGCATACGCGGCTTTGCGGTCCCCAATGAAGCAGACGAACTGGTCCCAATCCCTGGCATCGAATTCACCGCACTCGCTGATATCAATGCTGAATCCGGCCAAGCAGCTAAAGAACTTTTCGGATTTAAACGCGCCTACACTGACTACAGAGAAATGCTTAAAAATGAGGATCTGGATGCCGTCGTTATCACGCTGCCAACCTCCTTACACAAACAAGCAACGCTCGACTGCTTAGCAGCCAATGTACATGTGCTCTGTGACAAGCCACCCGCCAATGATTACGAGGAAATGCTCGAAATTGCCGCTGCTGTCGAACGCAGCGACAAACAGTATATGTTCATTCGGCAGTCACGCTTCAGCGCTGTGGCACAAGCAACCCGCCAGCGCATACAATCAGGCGAGCTGGGAGACGTGTATGCAGGAGAAACAAAATGGATACGCACACGTGGGGCACAAGTGCGCGGAGACACATGGCGCACGAATAAATCCAAGGGGGGCGGCGTCCTAATCGACTTAGGCATCCACGGTCTTGACCTACTCTGGTATTGTATGGGCAATCCAGTTCCAGTGGAGGTATCCGCGTCGGAGACGCCTGCCTTTAAGCAGTTTGCTCCAGATCCCGAGCAATACACAGCAGACGATAATTTTTTCTTTTGGATACGCTTCGAAAATGACGCAATCATTCAAGGCAGCTTTGCATTCGGGATGAATCAAGTCGGGCCCAAAGGTTGGAAGAAACCCGAGCTCGATTACTCAGACGAATGGCAAGTGAACCAGATATGTGGCACTCAGGGCGGCATCGATATTGTAGGCGGCAAGCTAATAACTGGCTCCTCAACAGACTTTGAGCTCTCTCAGCTTCCAGTGGATCCTGCACTTGAAGGCATTAATCCGATGATTACGCAGGCAAAGCATTTCGTGGAATGCATCCAGCAAAACAAAAAGCCACAAAATTCCATAGAGCAAGCGGTTCAACTGATGAAAATGCTGAGCGCGCTTTCTAAGTCAGCTGAAATGAAACGCACCATTCGCTTAGACGAACTTCTCACATCAACCGAAAACTAGTATGTCGAATCAAGAAAAACCGAAATATATCATCCCAGAAACTGGTCACGTCTCACAAGACAGAGATCGCACACAACCCAACTATGTCGCCCCCGGAAGCGCAACACAGCCACCGAGCGATGCGACCGTGCTCTTCGATGGCAGCAACTTGGACCAATGGCGCATGCGTGATGGATCTCCTGCGACCTGGACCGTGAAAGATGGCTATGCCGAAGTACTTGTCGGCAGTGGCAACATTTTCACCAAAGAAGTTTTTGGCGATGTGCAATTGCACTTGGAATTTGCCTCGCCCACCGAAATCGAAGGCGACGGTCAAAAACGCGGCAATAGCGGCATCTTCTTTTGCGATGACCGCTACGAAGTACAGATACTTGATAACTACGAAAACCCGACCTATCCAGACGGCACTGTAGGCGCAATTTATTCACAATACCCGCCTTTGGTAAACTCCATTCGCAAGCCTGGTGAATGGAATAGCTACGACATTATTTGGCATGCTCCGGTTTTTGACGGTGCCCGCTTAGTCAAAGCTGCCTATATCACAATTCTCTTAAATGGTGTTCTTGTACAATCGCACACAAAGGTCCTGGGCGACACGAAAATCAAACCAGGCGAACTACCTCACTATACCGCACACCCATCTGCAGGTAGTATACAATTGCAGCACCACAAAAACCCAGTGCGCTTTCGCAATATTTGGGTGCGTCCGATTTAGCTCCAACGACACCGTATCGCCCAATATAAGCGATACGGTGCATCGTTCACTAGTTCAATGAACAATAAAAAAGCGGAGATCCGAAGATCTCCGCTTTTACCCTATTTATTATTACCCTAAAATTACTGACGGCGACGAACCATGCCCCAACTAAGTGCAAGTAAGCCAGCTAACAGCGCATATGCAGAAGGCTCCGGAACGTTCGACAAGTAAACATTATCGATAATAAAATCCTGCGCACTGCGACCACGTTCGAAGCGCAGTTCATTGAGCGCAGTGAAACCGCTCTGCAGACCAGTAATACCAACTTGGCCGCCGACAACTGTGCTGTCCGTTAGATTATTGACCGTGATCGAATAGCTCGCATCCAAATCCCCCGAGAGCGTCACTCGATAAACATCTGATTCATTGATCAGCTCATTCTGCGTAGCCATGTTTTGCCACGCACCATCATAATACTGCATGGTTCCGTTCGCTGAACCATCCCATAAAACACGCCAATTGACCACAGACTGTCCACTCTCGCGCAAAGTGAAATTCATAATACGGTCGCCTGAATTCGATGAGTTCCCAGTCATCAACTGCTGAAAATCAAATGCGAAGGTGAATGTATCCGTAATCGTACCCTCTGATGAAAAAGTATTTCGTAGGGCAGTCGAGCTGTCGCTACCAGCGCTTCCTAATAGAACGGCCGCAGTCGTGCCATCTAGCCCCGCAACTGATGAGAAATCATGATCGCCTTCACGCGTCCAACCACTGACAGCACCGCCAGTGTAGCTTTCGAAACCTTCGTCAATCAATATGTCGGCGCTGGCGATAGAGGCAGTCGCGAACAGAGTTAAAGTAGTCATCCTAAAATCCATGATCTAAACATTCTGCGCATGCTCTATTCTTTCAAACGCAGCGCAAGTTAAGCTATTCACTCAAATTCGCCTGCGCTCAACGACTCTCCTAAGCTGAGATCAACAGCATGCAGGCATTTAATATGTGGGAAAGGGCTCGCTGGGCTTCGTTTCCTTCCACCAACGGAGCACAGAGATGCCCTCATCGCTATTCATACTATTATAAAGAAGCGAACGCTCTCGCGAGAGTGCATTCTCCACTCCCAAGGTCGCATTTAAACGCTCGACCGAGATCACACGATCATTGGCACGTGAAGCATCTTGAGCTTTCTGCAGACTAATTTTCCACGCACGGGAGACTCCTAGGTCAGGGTTGTCCAACACTTCGGAAATACGCTGAGATAAGCCAGTGTAGTCAATATCCCCTGACATGAACAACTTTATGGTCGAAGCCCAAGTATTGCGAATGGAAGAAGGGATGTCACTGCTGTCAAAACGCATCGCTAACTGCTTTGGGGCACCGTGCATATCAGGCACAAATGCATCCATCGCGTCAGGCGGCACGGTATTCACAATCACCGGTAGCCAGCCTGCGCGTTGATTAAATTCTTCATTAATGCGATGAGAGGACAGGAACTTCAAAAAGTCCAAAGCCCAATCAAAATGAGGGGTTTGCTTATTGATCGCCAGCGGCACCCCACCACCAATGTTGGCCTCAGTCATACGCATCGGTAGTTGCGCATACCAGCGCTCATCTTCAGCAGGCATGGGGCGCAAACCAAGTTCAACCTCAAAGCGATCTTCCGGACGATCACGGCCTGCAATACCTGACAATATACTCTGCGCATCCCACCCGCCAGTCGTTATCATAGCTGCATTGCCCATTACGAAACGACGTAGAGCTTGCTCACGGTCCAGCCCCAGGAAGCCCTTCGGGTAGAACGAAACGATCGTCTGCATGAAATCGAAGTACGCTTGAAAAGTGCTATCTTCAAAATCCCATAATTTACGATCAAAGCCTGAAATCACCTCTATCGAACTGAGTGTAGTGCCAAGATCGAAATCTAAACGTTTCCAGTGGTTGGCAAAAAATTCACTTTCGTAGCGTAAGATTACATTATTATGTGGATAGATACTCGCTGAGATTGGAACTAGATATTCAAGCCCTTCAGCCTCGGCATAAGCCTGCACTGCGGCGCAATAAAAGATCCATTCCCCCATCGTCTCGGGGATCGAGGGGCCCTGCACCCATTGCTTGGCACGCTCGAGTGGTAAAAAACCATCGGGCTGCCCCAATGAGCGATCTAAGTCAGTCATCCATTCTGGCAGAGCCTCGCGCGCAAATGTCTGGTACGCGTAGGCCTTTACCGCCTCCATTATAGCCATATTATAGAAGACTCGGTTCCCCCCAGCCGTGCTGACAGGAATCGCAAAGAAATCACTCAAACTCTCCACGTAACCGCCTTCTAAACCATCAAAAAAGGTATCCCGCCAAGGCATACTGGCAATGGATTGCGAGAGCTCATCGGACAGGTCTTGGATTTGATAAGCCTTCTGGTTGTAAGGATTCGGCTCGTTCACAAACTCTCCAATCGGCGCATAAAACCGTGCCAAAGCATTGCCTCGAATAATAGTCGTCTCGCCCTTGGTCGCAATATCAGGTGCGGTGCCACTAATGAGGTGCACATTCATAACCTGATTAAAGACACGCTCTGGAATCGGCTCTTGCTCGATGCGCACATTGGCCTCTCGCACATGGGGCAAGGCATTATACGTATCCATGGCCCATTGCATACTTTCCCGAAAGCCTGGCTCTAACTGCCAGTGCGCCACGCGGATAACTTTTAAGCCCCCCGCTTCATCACTGGAGCCACCTTCGGATGCAATCAGAAAGAAGCGTATCGCGCTCACCACGAAGGCGCCCACTAAGATAATAACGGCAATCCAGCTCGGATTGAATTTTCTAGATGTATTACTCATTTTTTCTACAGTAGGCCTTAACGCCCAAAAGTCGTTTCTGGTAATTCAGGAATCGTGATTTCTGCGGCCGGGTTTTGCTCGGCGATCGCAAGCAGACGCTGCCGTGCAACAGTCGTATAAACACTGCGAGGATAGGCATCGATGAGTTTGGCATAGCTGCGAGCTGCTGTCATCGCCTGCCCGACGTCTTCTGTCAAAAGGCCCAGCTGCCACAGAGATACATCACCATCGGAGGCACGTGGCAGACCGGCATCGACGGCCTTTAAATAAGGCTGTATCGCGGCATCATGATCCTTCAGATAAAAAGCGTATAGCTGAGCGATGTATTGTGCATACAGGCCCACCCAGCCGGAGTCTAAATTTGGCAACCGTTCCTCCAAGAGTTGTATCGCTTGACGCACTGAAGACTCCTCCAGCTCCTGAGCGTAGGTTTGTGCCAAATTTAAAGTCGCCCTGACAGCCATATCCGAATTGGGAAATTCCTGTATCACCTGGCGATAGTAGTCACGCGCCGTCTCGACATCAGGTTCATCATGCGGAAAATCTTTGATCTCTGCCATACGGCCTAAATCAATTAAGGCGCAACTCGCATAAAGTGATTGAGGATAGCGCTCGATCAGCTCTTGTAAGGCAGCCTTGGCCACAAGCACATTCTCTTCCACGGGTGGACTGTCGTGCCATGCAGACAAGGCGTAACTGTATGTGGCAAGTGTCCACAACGTCTCATCGGAAACATCCACTTTAGGCTGCGCTTGAAGTAAAATCTCGCGTGACTGCTCAAAATCAAAAATTTGCAAGGCTTTGACTCCAGCTTGCACTTGCTCTTCCACACTCAGCTCAGAGGCCTCGGGCCCGCCGCAACCAACTAGCAAAGAGGCTCCAAGCATGGAACCAAAGCACAAGCTCCTAGCTTGCGAGCGCAATATTCTATAAAAGTGACAATTCATTACCTTATTTTTCTTGTTTAAAAGCATTTTGAATTAGCTCGAACACAGGTTTCTTTTCGCCCTCAGGTCCCACGAGTCCCTTACGATTCCAACCCTTCTGAAATGCATTGGCGCGCAGTGTACTGCGAAAATCTTTTAAAACCCATGGCGTCCAGCCGCTCAGTTTTTCGCAGCGCTCAAACATTGCGATTTGTTCTTCGTAAATAGCTTTTTGACTATCTAGGTTCCAAAGTTCATCCGATGCGCCATGACGACCTAAAGGCCCCGCAGCGCCAAACTCAGTCACAAAAAGTGGCTTACTGCCGACGACTATGTTTGCCTGCGGCAATTCCTTCACCGGCGGATTATACCACCCTCCGTATTCATTCAAGCCAACCACATCAACGTGCTCATAGATGGAATGTTCCACACATTCCACATCGTATTGATTATTCTGAAAAGGAGCATTGAAAGCGGCTGTGGCCGGAATGGATGGGTCCAGTTGCTTGATCTCTTTAAAGGCTGCCCCCATAACGCGGCCCCGCCCAGGCAACTCCCAGGTTTCATTCGCCAGCGCATGACAAAGCATACACGCATGCCCACGGCTAAGTTCCACCATGCGTTTGGCACTCTGCCGAATAATGGACTCCGTCCGTGTATCGTTGTAAGTTACCTCCCAATACACGGGGATCTCATCCCACACCAGTAGCCCGCGACGATCGCATTCCCGCAACCAGGCTTCATCATAGGGATAATGCGCAAGTCGCATAAAGTTACACCCCGTCTCTTGAGCTAGATCCAGCAAATCTTGGATGTCTTGTAGATTCCTTGGCTTGCCTCCCTCCGCACCTAGGCGCTCTTCATGCAAGGCGACTCCTTTTAAATAAAAAGGCGCTTGGTTCACACGCAGCTCCGTGCCGATACACTCGATCTGCTTAAAACCAATTTCTTGTTCAATTTGGTCAACTGTCTGACCGTCTTGGCGTAAACTCATACAAGCCGCATATAGGCGCGCCTTGCCTGGTTGCCATAGCTCAACGGCCAATTCACTTAAATCAAAGGCCCCACTCGCTTGCTCGACTGAGATCGATTGCTGGTAGTCCAGCTCTGGAATCTCCAGTGTCAATGTATGCCCTGGCCATTTGCGGTCACTTGCTTGTAACTCGTAAGCATACTGTCCATTAACAACAGTCAGCTCTCCCTCACCGCGCAAAATTTGCGTCGAGTGATACGCAGCGCTGGCAATAAAACGACCGGGCATCGTCATCAACCGCACCGAGCGAATCAGCCCTCCGTAGTTAAACCAATCATAGCGCTC
>PBYS01000118.1 GCA_002729725.1 Puniceicoccaceae bacterium | reverse complement strand
AGAACTTTAACTTTTTGGCGATCTGCTGGTTCGCCTAGTCGTCGACGTCGCATTCAGTCAAAATACTCTAAGCACTATGTAGGTCAATATTTTTTCGAATTGGTATTATGCGCTAGGAAAGGACGGAATCCCCTAAAAAAGGGGTTGCTATGAGTGATAGCGCTACATAACAATTGAAGCTTTAAAGCCGCTCAACAGCGGTTCATTAGTCTATTCCCCGTAACATGAAGAAATATTTTTTCCCCATTTTGACTCTTCTAGCTGGTTCGTTAGCGCTTAACGCGCAAGATGCCATAAAGGTTGATCGTGTAGATTTCAAATCTTTGCGCGATGACTGGATTCAGATGGAGATCGAGCTTTCTTGCACTGGAAATCCTGCACCAGATGCGCGCGATCGCAACTATGTGGAGGCGATTAAAGTCAAAGCATATCTGGCCTATGAGCGCGACGCTAATGCGCGTGAGTATGATTATTACACCAGTGAGGCGGAAATTATTATCATGGAGAAGGGGGATGATAATAATGTGTATTTTTATTTGCCGGGGCTGATCGCGGAGCGGGATCAGTTGCAAACCGACCCTGACTTTTATTATGTGGAGGTATCCGTTAACGGCGAGCCTCAGAAGCCACAGACTGCTGCCATGAGCAGCAATATTCCAAATCTCGATATTCTCAATTCATTTGTGTCCAAGGCGGACTCTGAGGGCGCTGATAATGAGCATCTTTTGATGCCTATTTATCTCGTTTCAGGAATTGATTTGGGCCGGGTGAGTGATTTGCCAGCTTTCCTTCGTCGAGACGTTCGTGATTAAGCGAAGCCTTTCACTGTAATCACATCAAACCATCTGAATCGTTCCTCATAGGATTACTACATGAGCAGCTCTAAGCAACTTATCATCAATTGCGGCGCAAGCCGAGTCACCGCAGCGGTGGTTTCCTCTAGCGGGGGCGCACTTCAAGTCGAAAAATTAGTGACGGAGAGTCTGCAATATGACTACTCGAACGACGATGCCTGGTTGGATGCAGTGGGATTGGCCCTGCGTGACCTGCACGGGCAGCATAAATTTTCAGGTAAAGCTTCGTTTATCATTCCAGGCAATCAGGTGCTGACGAAGACGATACGCATCCCACACGTGGAGGCGTCGAAGCGGGCACAGATCATTGCCTTCGAAGCGCAGCAAAATATTCCTTATCCACTGCATGAAGTGGTTTGGGATAGTCAAGTCGTGGGCGACGATGGCGTGGAGACAGAGGGGCTGTTTATTGCATGTAAGTCGAACACGATTGATGAGTTCTGTAGCGAAGTGGCGCAGGCGGGCTTCACCGTGGATACGATCAATGCAGCGACGGTGCTGGACTATAATGCGTTGCAGTTTGCTTATCCTGAGATGGATGAGGATGTCTTGCTAATTAACATTGGTGCGCGTTCGACTAACTTGCTCTTTAAGAGCCCGGAAGGCTTCTTCGTTCGCAACATTCAGCTCGGCGGTAATTCGTTGACGCAAAACATCGCTGATAGCCTCGGGAAGCCTTTTGCGCAAGCGGAAGAGGTGAAGCACAAATTTTTCAGTGGCGATGTGGATTACTCCGACGATGATTCGGGGGCCAAGTTGCTCAGTTCTTGTTCGGACTCCTTCATGCGCCGCATGAGTCAGGAGATTACACGTTCGATCGTGAATTACCGTCGTCAAAAGGGTGGCGCCGCACCCAAGCGTATTTTGCTAAACGGCCGTGGTGCCCTTTTGGAGGGCTTGACAGAACAATTGGCAAGCACCCAAAAGGTGACTGTGGAGTTTTTCGATCCGCTGCAAAATGTCACTTTGGACGGAGATGTGGGCGCGGGTTCGAATTCCCTGCGTTTAGAGATTAGCGAAATCATTGGTGCGGCTGCCCAAGGCATGGTGCCAGATGGTGCCGGCGTGAACTTGTTGCCTGAAGAGGTGCAGCGCGCGATGGAGTTCTCCTCTAAGAAGCCTTATTTAATGCTGGCGGCGATTTGTTTGGCGCTAGCGCCTTGGCCTGCGTATGTGGGCTATAAGCAATTGAGTGCGGGGTACGAAAAGGCAGCCATTGCTACCCAGGCAGAAGTGGCTCCTTTGCAGAGTCGTCAAGCTGCGATACGTCAGAATGCGGAGCGCGCCGTTGAGGTGAGCGAGTCGATCAGTCGTGTCGAAGGGCTGGTGAACTCGAAGAGCAATTGGATTCAATTTTTTGCGGAACTACAGGATAGCCTGACCACTGCTCAAGATGTGTGGCTGGACACGCTCAAAGTGAATCGCGGACAATCGGGCAAGAGCGGAGCTTCCTATGAAGTGGTTGTCGAAGGCCAGATGCTGGTGCGTGAAACTGCCAATGGTAGCAGTGACATCGACCAAGAAGTGCTGTCTCGTCGCATCAAGAGTTTACAGGATAGTTTTGAGAGCTCCCAGTTTATTGTTTCGTCCAAGCCGCCAAAGATTAATTGGAGCAGTATACATAGCGGACTTAACGTTTTGCCTTTCACTATTAACTTGGTCGTGGATACCGCCAAACCACTCTAGACACCATGGGTTTCTTAAAGAAAAATCTAACATTCACCATCGTTGTGGTCATTTGTCTATTGGCATTTGGCGCCGGTGCATATCTCGCGTTTGCCGAGTCGGGTAAGATCGACCAGGCCAAGCAAAAAATTACCAGTGCGGAGTCTCAGCTCAACGGCTTGCGCTTGGCTGATCCAGCTCCTTCTACGGCCAATGTTGAGGCCTCTGAGGGAAATGTGACACAGCTAGTGGCAGAGCTTGAGAAGATTCGCGAGGACCTTGAGCGCGGAGCCCGTATCGCAGCATCGACAGATGGTATTGGCGTGATGGCGGGAATTCAGCAGTTTATCGCAGAGTATCGTCGTAAGGCCGCGACACATGTCGATGAGAATGGTATTGAGAGCCCGATCGAGTTGCCCGCTGACTTTGGCTTTGGTTTCGAACAATATGTGGATGATGCCAGCCCGCTAGAAGATCCTGAGAAGGTTAAAGTGCTTGATATGCAGCGTCATATTTTAGGTTACTTGCTGGATCGTTTGTATGATGCCAGCCCTGTGAGCATTCAATCGGTAAAGCGTGAAGTGCTGGAGCAGGACTTAGACGCCAAGAGTAAGGACTCAGGCTTCCGGATTGCCCCCCCCGTTTCGGCACGAGTGCCAGGAGCGATCGACACCTTAGGCTTTAGCCTTTCCTTTACCGGATATACTAGCTCACTTCGTTCTTTTTTGAACGACCTCGCTAAATTTGATTTGCCGATTGTCGTGCGCAGCATCGAGGTGGAGCGTCCGAGCGGGCAAAAAGCGCCCGCTGCCCGCTCAAATAATGCAAATAATTTAGACGCTATTTTTGGTGCTTTCGGAGGCAATGCAGCTGCGGAGCCTGAACCCGCGGAGGAGACCAAAAAGTTGGTGATCTCTGAAAATACTTCCACATTTACTGTCGTTCTCGAATACATCGAGATCGTCCTTCCGGCGGATACTGCTGAAGACAACATTTAGTTTCGATGAATAAGATTTACGATAAGCTCATACTTGCCGTCGCAGCGTTGATCCTCGCGGGGGGAGTTGCCCTCTACTTGAAGCAAGCGGGAGTCAGCTCTCAGGCGGCTACGGTGAACGTTCAAACTGCTGACAACCCTTACCAGTTGGTACCGGTGCAAGCTTCCGAGTCGACAGACGCCAATTGGCCCGAAGCGGGAGCGCAACCTGCAGGTCCCAAATGGATCTACGACGTGTTCACGCCGCCCAAGATCTATGTCGATTTGAATACGGGAGAGTTTTCCGCGGATCCACCAGTTAAGGTGGCACCACCCGTGCCCTTTGGCATTTACCTTGCAGACCTCGAGCGCAAGCCATACCGCATCCAACTCGAAGGTTATATTGAGGAAGATCTCTCCGATTCTTCTAAGACATTGCTCCTATTGTTCGATGAAGAGGCACAGAAACAAGTGCGTGCCCGCCCTGGCGATGAGAAGGCACAGGCCGAATTTAAACTCTTGAGCTTCGATATCGATCGTAAGCGTGATGCCGATTATAATGTGGAGGTGATCGCTAAGGCAACCATCCTCGACCAACGTACCGGAGAAGAAGTGGTGCTCACGCATGGCGTACGCCGCTTTGATTCGGGCGTGACAGTTAAGCTTCGGTCTGAGCAAGACGCAAGCTTCTCTAAGGAGCTATCTGAAGTGCCGGCTGAGTTCACAGGGCCTAGCGGGGACTATACCTTGCTGGAAATAAACCTTGAAGAATCCTCCGTTACAGTGGAGAAACATGCTGTTGGAGACGAAGAGCCCGAAGTGCGGGTGCTTCAAATTCAGCCTGCACCTTCGTCCAAACCCCCAACAAATACAATTCCCGCTCAAGATCAAAGCGATGCCTTTGATCTGATGTTTTAATGCTTTGCGCATTACGAGCCACTTTAACAAACAACTAGTTGTCATCTAATATTATGAAAAAATACCTCGCAGCACGCACACGCGTCTCCGCACTACTTGTGGCAGGCGCGCTAGGAACCTTTGCCTTAGCTACGCCACAGTTGGCTGAGGCGCAAAGCGCATCGGAGAAGATCAGTCTTATGGCCGATACGCTTCGTGCACGTGACTCTGGCAATCTAGAGCTAGCGAAAGAGAAGGCGGAAAGCCTGATTAAAATTGCTCCCGACGATGAAAACGTGCAGCGTTTGCTTGCTTCAATTAACCGTGAGCTCGATCGTCGTGCCTCAGCCTCGGGCGCTGTTTACGGCCAGGCTGCCAATGCATCCACCGAGGCAGCGATGACCGCTGAAGATGGTGGCGCTGGTGCGGACTCGATTGTGGCCGCCGCCGCTGCAGAGCAAGATGCCAAGATTGCCGCTGCTGAAAGCGCGATCGACGAAGCACAGCAGCTCGCAGAGTTGGGTGCTTACACCGACGCTACGAATCTCTTGAATGCAGCGGGCAATAGCCTGATGCTCAACACGGCTACTGCGAGCACCATTGAGGCTGTTGAAGCAGCCAAGGCTGAAGTGGTTCTTGAAGAGGCGAAAGCACTCGCGGAGGCCGGCGACCCTAAGGGTGCTGAAGCCTTGATCGAAGATTACCGCGCAGCCGGTGGCCATTCTAAGTCCGCTGCAAAGCTGGCGCGTCAATTGGACGATCAAATCTCGGATCCCTACAGCCTCGATATCAACGAGATCAGCCCCGAGTATGTTGCTCAGGATAAAATTATTCGTGACCTATTGGCACGTGGGCGCGCTCAGTTCTTGAATGGCGATTTGGAAGGTGCTTCAGCTACATTGAAAGAAGTCGAAGCGCGCGATGCCAACAACCCAGCAGCTAAGCTTCTGCAAACTAAGATCGCCGAGATCGTCACTGCGATTCACAAGCAAAACCTCTACAAGACACGCAGCCAAATGCTGTCCGAGGTGGACCGCGCATGGGAGCGTCCGAAAGTATTTGATGTATCTGCGACGAATGAAACCGTCGTGGATGAAGGTGGCCGCATTCAAGATAAGTTGAATGGCATTGTGATTCCACAAGTGAACTTCTCAGGCATGGAACTCACTCGTGTGATCGAGACTCTCTCCGAACTTTCTGTGGAGTATGATGTAGAGCGCGTCGGTGTAAACATTGTGCCTCTCTTCAATCCCAACGATTCAAATCCACGTGTGAACATCAGTCTGCGTAATCTGAATCTGGACCGCATCCTGCAGTTCGTGACACAACAAGTGAACTTCGCTTACGATGTCGGTGGGGATGCTGTGACAATTCAACCTAGCGACAGTGTTGGTGGTAGTTCTACAACTGTAACTGAGTTCTTCCCCGTATCTCGTGCAACTGTTATTCGTTTGACTGGCTTCCGCGATGGTGGTGGCAGCTCTGGTCCAGTTGATCCTTTTTCGGCTCCTTCCAGCGGTGGTTCATCCGGACCCTCAGCTAATGACGAAGTGGAAGCCTTGCAAACATTCTTCCAAAGTGCGGGTGTGAACTTCGAGTTGCCGGGCGCCAGCCTCGCTTTCGATGGTGAGCAACTAATTGTGACTCAAACACGTCGTAACTTGGAGCGTATGCGCACCATTCTTCGTAACTACAACGAAGTGAAGCAGGTTGAAATTGAAGCGAAGTTCCTTGAAGTGACTCAAGGTGATCTCGAAGAGCTTGGTTTCGATTGGACTGTTTCCGATGGCTTTCAGCCTTATGTTGATAGCACAACAGGAGGCTCGGTTGTCGATTCTTTCGGTAATGTGACTGGTGAGTATTCACGCTCTGCATCGACTGGTGGCAGAACGTTGAATGACACCTTCTCCACTGGTTCGGATTCCTCTAGTATTACAATTGATAGTCCTTCCGGCAGCTTGAGCCTCTCCAATTCACCCCCAGACCTTGCGAGTGCGATTGATTTGGCTTCGGATGCAACTAGCTTGTTCACTGCATCCGGTTGGAGCATCAATGGTATGGATGTTGACTTTGCTCTGCGCGCATTGTCTCGCCAATCCGGCAGCGACCTTATGAGTGCACCTAAGGTCACCGTCCTTTCCGGTAAGCGAGCCAACATCACAGTGGCGCAAGAACTCCGCTATCCTGAAAGCTATGGCGATATCGAATCCACTGCTTCATCCAGCAGAAATAGTAGTAGCAGCACAGGCAGCGGCAGTGCGGCCATCTCGATTACAGCCGGCACACCTCAAGACTTCATTATTCGTAATGTGGGTGTTGAAATGTCAGTAACTCCCAATGTTGAAAATGATGATACCATCAGCCTCATCTTGGAGCCACGTGTCACAGAGTTTGAAGGCTTTGTTGAGTATGGTGGTCCTAGTGTTGCGATCACAGGTGAGACTGTCGTGACAGTGCCTGCTGGTTTCTATCAGCCGATCTTCTCGACTCGTGAATTGTCCACTGAAGTCACTGTATACGACGGTGCAACTGTCGTGATGGGTGGTTTGACACGTGATTCTGTTAAAACTGTAAGTGACAAGGTGCCAGTATTGGGTGACATCCCAGGCCTCGGACGTCTCTTCCGCTCGGAAGGTGAGACACGCCAAAAACGTAACCTGCTCATCTTCGTGACCGCGAATCTTGTGAGCCCAGGTGGTTCACCTGCTCGTCAAAATTATCGCAATGTGAATGCGAACTCCATGTTCCAAAACCCAACGATCATGACACCAGCAGGTGCCGCACAGCGATCAATTGGTGCACTGGAAGCGGAGTAAGTTTTTTCGCTGATTTTCAAGTATCAAGAAAGCCAGCCAATCGGCTGGCTTTCTTTTCTAACGTTAGTTTCCATTACGAATTTATACACTTCAATCGCGCGCCCCTAACTCGCGTGTAATGTGTCGCATCACAGGTTATAGCCATGTCCGCTAGAAAATCTTATTCTCCCTATCTGATACTTTCCGCTCTCGCGATTTTAATTGCAGGAGGAGTGTATCTCTCGGTCACTTCCCAAATTCATAGCAGTGAGGACGGCGAAGGTGTTGCCACCACAGTAGAGCGCCAAGATCCGCAGGCAGAACGAGAGGCGAATGCAAGCGAGCCGGCCATTGCAACACCGTCAGCTACAGCGTCTACCAGCGCTCCCGCAGTGACAGCTGTAAAAGCGTCTGCACCGATTGTACTGCTTCAACAGCCTGAATTTGACCATTATTTCAAGCGTGTGGGTGCACATGGACCCCTGCTTTTGCCTGAAAATACCTTCGCTGGGTTCAAAGGTGCTTCGGTGGGCGATCGGTTGACCCTTGATTTTGATGCGGTTCAATTTGAAGGTACTGTCGTTGGTGTGCGCGAGCATCCGAATGCTAGTAAATACGCTCTCAACTTAGATGATGCCGAGGGGCGTGTTATTTATAGCCAAGATGGCAACGGTCGACAGGTGGCACAAGTTGCCTTCAATCAAGATTCCCGAGCCTTTTGGGTTTCGCAGGCAAGTGGATTGCAAGCGAACGACGGCTTAATGGTAAAGGAGGTGACTGTAAGTGATCTTTATTGCGCGCCTCCCGGAGTCGTCTATCCATTGTCCAGCCCTGCGAATATTGATAAGTTCGGCAGCACCCGTCGTGCTAATATCACTGCGAGCACTCTCAGCACGCCAGCGCTCAATAGCACACCTGTGACCACCAGCACGTCAGCGACAAGCAGCACAGCCGCGCAGCCAAAGCTAAATAGTATTCCTGGCGCAGAATACGTTCTTTATTGCGATTTTGATGGTGAACTTGTCGAGGATTTCGATTTCTTTTTTGATGGGGAAGACGTGATGACCATTCTTGCAGCGGCACACCCGAAAGCGAATAACACGACATGGGTGACCGCGGTCTGGCAGCGCGTTGCTGAGGATTTTGCACCTTTCGACATCACCGTCACAACGGACCGCGCTGTCTATGATGCCGCGGATTCCGATAAGCGCTTGATGGTCGTGATTACGCCTGACGATACTGCCGCGCCTGGTGCGGGCGGTGTGGCGGCTGATATTGGCTACTTCCGGACAAATGATCCAGTTTGCTGGGTATTTAATTCCGATGAGTATGGCTGTGCCGCGACGATCTCGCACGAAGCGGGACACGTATTTGGTCTATCACACGATGGTCGTACCGGAGATGATGAATATTATGGCGGTCACAATACCGACTATAGTCCTGGATGGGCTCCGATCATGGGGGCACCTTGGTCGGATGATGGCAGTATTCAGCTAGTTGATGAAGTCTACCAATGGAGCCGCGGCGAGTATCTGAATGCTAACAATCAAGAGGATGATCTCGCCATTATCGCTTCTGCAGCCAATGGTTTTGGTTATAAGGAAGATGATTATGCAGATACATTGAATTCGAATGTATTGCCACTGGGGACGCTCACAACACTGGCCAATAACCAAATTAGTGGTTCGGGCTTGATCACTCGTAACACTGATGTGGACGTGTTTAGCTTTGTTACTGCGTCGGGTGAATTGGATATTACCGTAGCTCCACTGGACGTTGACTCACAAGAAGGAGAGGTTGATTCCGATAAGAAAGGCGCCAACCTTGCAGTGAACACGCGTTTGCTCACCTCTTGGGGCTTTGAAATTGCGACTGGGGTGAACACTGGTGAAGTCCAGCTTTCCTCCAATATCAATGTAACGGTTCCCAATGGTAAATACTATCTACTCATCGAAGGGGGAGGGCGTGGAGCTGGACCTAGCAGCGGATTCTCGGATTATGGTAGCCTGGGGCAATATACAATTTCCGGTCGCATCGCAGCGCCTCCTCTAGCGGTCTATGGCGGGGAAAAGCAATTGCAAGCAGTGTTGACTGAAGATACTGAAGTTAGCGTTAATAATGGAACTGATTTCGGTTTTACCCAGCCCAATGCGGCTGCAATTGAGCACACCTTTTATCTGACTAATAACTCGAGCTTTAATCTGACCGATATTGAATTGTCGCTCTCGAATGACACTGTCTTTAGCCTCAGTTCAACAGTTCCAAGTCGCATTGAGGTCGGTGCGACGTATCCGATTACGATCACATATGACGCGGTCAGTAATGGCTTGGATAGAGATACAGTAACTATATCTTATGTAGGTGAGCAGTCAGAGGTCTTTACTTTTGCTATCGGAGGGACTTGCACGCCCACTCAATTTGAAGATAACTATGAGAATGGAATCAATCTAGCTGGTTCGGTTGACCTAAGTGCCTATGAAGATGTTTTGATTTCAGATTACCAAGGCTTGGGCTGGATGACTGATGCACTGGACCATTATAAATTCAGTGTCGATGCTGCGGATCAATTAATCACTGTAGAGACCTTTCATGATGCGGAGGCGGGAGCCATGGAATTCGAACTGTATCGTCTTGAAGGTAACGTATCCGTCTTGGTCGCAGTGATGTTTGGTGAAGCGGGCTCAGAAACGCTGCAATACCGTATTCCGCATGATGTGACATCGTTGGACTATTTCATTCTAGTGAAACCTTCTGAGGAGGGTGTCAGCCTTAAGAATACTTACGATTTGAGATGGAATGCGCGTTCACTGGGGGCGACGGACGGAGACCTGTATGAGGATAACGATTCCTCCACCGAAGCCTTTGATATTACACGAGCACAGTCTTCTCTGCTTTCTAATATTTTGGGCACTGCTACCTTGGATGACGAGGACTGGTATCGTCTCGATGTCGGAAGAGATCCTTTTGCGCGTTTCATTTATATTGCCGCTGACTTCGATGAAAGTCTAGGCGATGTAAAAGTGGAACTTTATAGTGAAGACCTGCGCTTGTTAAGTGAAGGTGTCGATCTCGATGGCCGCTCTTTGATTTCTTACTTCGAGATCATGGATATCGCGGATGTGGCTGATGAATGGACGCCCATAAACAATACCGCGATTCAAGGCGTGCCTGAAGGCACTTATTATGTACGCGTAACCGGGGATTATTCAGACGAAAATGTATATGACATGTATTTCGGCGTCTTGGAGGATGATACCTACGAGGCTGTTGACTACGATGATGAGGCGGAAGAAGTGATTGAGAATGATCAATACTCGAATCCTTATGATTTAGGTACTTCCATTATCGGTACTTCGCTCTCTCAAGTTGATGGCTACGGCATGACTGCCTCCTATGCAGTTGCTGCTTCTGTTGACTCCTTTACGCACTATAACGATAAAGATTATTACAAATTTACGATCAGTGCCAGTGGAGTGACTCAAGTGCAGGTTGCATTCACGGGTCTAGGTGTAAGTAATGATAATTTGACTTACCGTTTGAGTAAAACTGATGGCACTTTGATTGATAGCTTGACGACCAGTAGCGAGTTCCTCGCGAATGAAACACATGTATTGTATATCAATAGTCCCGAGGAGACTGAGTATTTGATCTCTGTTGAGGCGAGCGAAGCTATCGGCTTTCTGACCGCTTACGATTTTTCTGTCGATCTTGTCACGGGTAACACCATTATCGAAGGAGCTGTTGAAGATAACTACGAACAAAATGATCGTTATAATCAGCGTTACAATATCGGCAATAATGCGGGTGCTTGGTTGAGTTCAATTGATGGCTATGGTGCCTTGTTTGATTTCGATTGGTATAGCATTAATGTGCCAGCTGGAGCCACTAAGCTTGAGGTCGTGGCTCGCGCAGATTCCACGCTGGGTAATATTGATCTCTACTTGAGAACTGCCAATGGTGGTATCGTATTGGCCGAATCGACTGATGGCGGCGATACGGAAGAAATTATTGTGGAGAATCCACTCGCGGGTGCACTCTCTGTGGTCGTGTTGGGGGATTATGTGGGTAACCGCTATAATCTGTTCTGGGATGTCACTTTTGCGGAAGACCAGTATGAAGAGAATGATTCAAGATTAAGCGCATTTGATCTTCTAGGGCATGAACGTCGACTGCTGACCAAGTTGGACGGCTTCGGCATCCAAAAGGATGAAGATTGGTTTAAGATCGAAGCGCGTGCCGACACGGCCGAGCTACGCGTCTTGACCAGCTTTACCCATGAGGATGGCGATATTGATATGGAGATTTTCAATGAATCGGGTGCTATTCTGGCCAGAGCCACTTCTTCAGATGATAATGAATCGCTCGTTCTTTCGAATCCCGCTGTCGGTTATTATTACGTGCGCGTGCACTACGGTGATGCGGGCAATAAATACAACCTAACGTGGGCTGCCTTAACTGCCGATGAAGTCGCTCAGGTGAACACGGGTGAGGATGCTTATGAAGAAAATGATACGCTTGAAGAGGCATACGAACTGACATCCGCGGATTCTCGTCTCAGTAATTTAGATGGTTTGGCCAATCAGAGTGACGAGGATTGGTATGCAATCACTGTCGGTGATGCGAATTACGGCCTCTATGTTGAATGTTTGTTTTCTGACGCCGAAGGTGATATCGATCTCGAAATCTACGATGACTTTGGCACGCCCATCATCCGCCGTGATAGTGTGACCGATAATGAAATCGTAGATTTGAACTCGACGATACCAGGGGGCGTTTACTACATCCGCGTGTATGGTCCGAATCTTGGTAATTCGTACGATCTCTACTTTGTCGCTCGCACTGAGGATGCCTATGAAGAGAATGATACACGTGGCACTGCATATGATATTACTACGCAGACATCGCCATTGTCGGAGTTTGAAGTGCCAACGCAGAGTGACGATGACTGGTATAAGATCAATGTTACGGAGGCGCATCCTTACTTGTCTGTAACACTGGATTACATTGAGCTTAACGGAGCGATTAATTTTAGCATCGTGGATGCCGACGGTGAAGTGATCACCACCGCGAGCTCAGCGGATGATACAGAATCCGTCTTTGTTGGCGTAGAGCCGGGCTGGAACTACATTCATGTCTTTGGAGACAATGAGTATAATACCTATGACATCTCTTGGGCCATCTACGATGATGACGAATATGAAGAGAATGATGTCGCCGCTGACGCAGTTGATATCACCGAAACACCGATCATCACTGCAAAGCAATACGACGACGATTGGTATAAGTTTGATATTACGGAGGTCGAGGCAAACTCCTTCATCACAGTGATCGCGACCTTCATCCATGACGAAGGCAATATTGATTTAGCATTTTACAGTAGTGACGACCTTGTGAATCCTATCGAGGTGTCGGCAACCTCAGCGAATAGCGACGGTGTGCGTATTGAAAATGGGCCAGGCACTTACTACGTGCAAGTCACGGGGGATAACATCAATGGTGACTATCAGTTACTCTGGACCACTGCACCGGATGACGAATATGAGCAGAATGATTCCTTAGAGGAAGCGACTGATCTGACGGATGATGCTGGTACGGTCATTGATGCGGTTCAATTCGATGAGGATTGGTTTGAAGTCTTGGTGCAGCCAGACAACGTCAGCCTAAGTGTGGATTTAGAGTATGAGCAAGCGGATGGGAATTTGATCCTGACTTTATACGATGCTGCCGGTGAATAGCTTGTAGTCGCGGATACGACAGAAGATAACGAGTTGATCGCTTATGGCGTCGACCCGTTTACTTCGGATGCAGTTACCTATTACATTAAGGTGTCGGGCGTGAACCTCGGCACCAGCTATTCGCTCTCTTGGCTCCCCTCACCTGAGGATGGCTTCGAAGGCGAGACAGGTAATAATACCTATAAGGATGCATCTGATGCCTTACTTGCGACTGAAGGTCAGCGTATTTCGCAGACGATCGGCTATGGCGGTGCTTTGAATGACGATTGGTATCAGGTGCGTATTAACTCCGGCGATGAAGGAATCGTCATTGAAGCTTACTTTGAGCATACAGATGCTACCAATATTGATATCGAGTTATATGACGCGAATCAACAGTTCTTAAAACGCTCGATTGGAACCTCAAATGTTGAGCGTATCCATTATACTGGAGGAGCTGGAGACTATTATCTACGAGTCTTCGGTAAGAGCGGTGGTAAGCCTTACGATCTTGTTTGGAACAGCTACAAGGAGGATGATCTTGAAAAGGCTGCCGAGTTTGATTTCGAGGTGAAGCCGGAAACGCCCGATAATGATACACCAGATTGGCCACGTCGTTTGCTGGATACCGATTATAATGGGAATTTCTACGAGACAATGGGCGGGGGACCTCGACCCGACCTCGAGTTTTTCCTTTTGGAGGGACAGACTCAGTTGGATGAAGACTGGTATTCCGTGGAGGTGAACTCCGATGAAGACATCTTTATTGTCGATCTGCAGTTTGAACATGCCTATGGAGATATTGATTTGGCTATCTATAAGCGTGCAGTCACCGATATCAGCGATCCTAGCATCATTTTGGAGCCAGCATATCTGGTGAAGCAGTCCGAAGGGGTGGTTGATGGAGAGCGTATCGTCCTGTTGGACTTGGATCCTGGAGACTACCTTATTTGTGTATACGGCTATGGTATTGTGAATCCTAAGGACTCTGATAGCTGGTCGGAGGGTGATTTCGATCCTTATACTCAGGACCTGCTCGATTGGGCTGATTACGAGTCGATTAAAGAAGATGGTGTCGACGATTACTATGATTTAGCCGAAGAAACTGCCCGTGGTCTGGGGAATAGCTATTCCTTGCAATGGGTGAGTTCGAGAGAGGATATTTATGACCTCGAGGCACCTGAGTTAGACCCCACAGTGGAGGTCGACGACGCTGACGCGAGCGTGAATGATACGCGAGTCAAAGCGGCCGTGCCGACTCTGATCGATGAGCAGGGGGTCGTTGATGCTGCAGTGTCAGACCCTGAAGTTCGTAGAACGTATACGGCTACGAATGACAGTGGCGACCAAGTAACTGTGAGCTATCGTCCCGTTTATCGCTACAGCGATTTGGCTCAATTCGATGAGGATTGGTTTGAAATTCCAGTGGATACCGGGGGCGACCATCAGTTCTTCGCATCTATCTACTACAATAACCTGCATGGAGATCTAGACCTGTATTTGTATTCGCAAGATGGAGAGCTGATTGATTCTTCGCCCCGCGAAGATGCCTTTGTAGAGTCAGTTGAAGCGAGTGGCGAAGGCCTCACGACGTATTATCTACGTGTGGTGGGTAACAACTTAGGTGTGCCTTACACACTTGAAATGCGCGGTTACTTTGACGACGACTACGAAGATAATGAGACTCTAGAGGAGGCAGATGTGAATGCGGTCATTGAGAACCTGAACGGTGTGACTATCACTGGGCTTGTTTCACGTGACATCGATTTGTATCGCATCTATGTGCCGGCCGATCAGGTGCACTTGGACTTTAGTGTTGATAGCCCAGGCATCGCTTTCGGATTAAGTGTTTTAGATGAGAGCGGAGCCGAGTTGCCGAGTGGTTTTGAAGAGTCAGGACGTAGTACGGCAGGCAATGATAATCTAAGCATGGGGGTCATTGCTCCAGATGCAGGTACTTATTACCTCCAGGTCACCGCTACATCAGGACTGACCTATGGTCTAACTTGGACGTATAATAACATCGACCAATATGAATATGATGGCCCGTTTGCGATTGCCGATTACTATGAGTATTTTAACAATAATACACCTAGTGACGCGACGGAGCTCACCCGCTTACGTTTAGAGCCACCTTATGATCCCGATGCCGCAGGGCCTTTGGACCCCATCAAGGAGCTTGCTTTCGATTATGGATTGTTGAGTAGCTTGACTTTGGCGCTACCTGGCATGGATCCATTTGGGCATGCGATTCAAGAAGCCGATGACTGGTATAAGATTCAAATCCCTTCATGGTTCTTAGCGACCGCCAAGAAAGGTAATGAATCTGTGACAGTGTTGAAGCGTGATTATAATGTGCGGCTGTCGGCCGAGATTGAATTCATGCATATCGACGGAGACATTAACATCGAGATCTACGATGAGAATGACTTGGTGAATCCTATCGTGCGCTCTGAAACGACGAATGATATTGAGTCGGTCATTGCTAGCATTGATCCGCTAGATGCAGCATTGAATTACTACATTCGTGTCTATGGGGACGATCGCGCCAATGACTACAGCCTGAAGTGGGATGTGTCTAAGCAGGATGCCTATGAAGAGCTCGAAGATGAGAATCCATTAAACGATACCAATAACTTCGTTGATCTCGCATACGATTTGACCACTGCCAATGGAGTTTCCACTGAGGGCACTTGGTTGCACCAAATCGAATATCTGCTGGATGTGAACGGTGATGGCGTCATCGATAGCTTAGATGGTGGATTCACCAGTAAGACGGGCTATGGCACACAAACGACTGACGACTGGTATGCTGTAGTGGTCTCTGAGGGGGCGACTCAACTCTCGGTGGATGTCGAGTTCTTCTCCGATAATGATACTGGTTACGACTACACGCCAGATGACTTGGATGTCGATTTTGAGGTTTACTTCCTCGCTGGTAATGACGGAGATCCAACGACCGCTGATTTACGCAGACCCGTGCTGATCGGGCGTTCGACTACCGATACGGATGAAAGTCTGTTTAGCAGTGAAGGCATTGAGGCCAAGGGAATCAGTGACGACATCACTACCAAGATCACTGAGAATGGAGTCTTTGATGTCGAGGAGTCTGGTATCTACTTTATCCGTATTTACTATGATAATCGCAGCCACCCTTATACCTTTAAGTGGGATGATGTCGGTGGTGATGATGATCCGGTTCTCGATGCCGCTATCATAGATGATTATGTCAATGGTCGTTGGAGCATTGTGATTCCGAGCAAATTACCGGGCGATGAGATTGAGAATCCTTACGATAATCTGGATGGAGATGACTATCCAAACTGGGCGGAATACGTGCTGGGACTCGATAGCACCGTAGCTGATTTGCAGATTATTGAACACTCCGTGCTTGAAATCGAAGGTGTTGAATACTACCAGTTCTCATTCTTGAGAAACGTAAATGCAATGGGTCTCGGATACGAATTCACGGTGCAGGAGAGCACGAATCTGAACTTCGGTTCCAAGCAAGCAGTTTATTACGATAAAGAGACCATCGCTGATACGGATCTGGAGCGGGTGATCTATCGCTCCACGAAGCCAATTGATGACGAGCCTCGTTGTTTCTTCCGCTTGGTCGTCAACGAGCCTGCTGAACAATTAGAATAGTCTCCAGTTTGGTTGGTCTCATTTATTCAAAGCCTCCACTTCGCGATCAGCGAGTGGGGGCTTTTTATTATAAAAATCGCAACTATCCTCGCGGTTGGAAATCGCTGGTGAAAGATGCTTTGAAAATCATTTTGCAACTGGAGGGCAGAGTGCTTGTCTTTGAGCTCTCTGTATGTGTTTTCATAGGATGACTCGTTTTTGGCTGCTTACCCTTTATATTTTTCCATTACTAGTGGGGGCTAGCCTGTGGGCACAATCGCCGCTCACGGTCGATCAGGTCGCAGAGATAGATGTGAGCGATCAAATTGAACTGGACTGGCGCATTGACAGTGCTGAGCGTGCTTTACTCGCTGGCTTACCTGCTGTGGGCGAGGCGATTTATCGCTCGCTACTGGAACGCTCGATTACGCAGCCGACTTTGTTGCCAGAACGCATGCATTTGCTAAAACTTGGTTTGGCCAAAGCCCTGATTGCGCAGGGGCGCTATCTCGCGGCTCTAGAGCAATTAGACTCGATTCCGGCAGCAGACCAGACGGGGGCTTATCCTCTCTACCGCGCGATCGCTATTTATGGAGATGGGTATGCGCGGATGGACGTGGATGCATTTCAAGCAGCGCTACAGGCGGTTTCTGAGTCGGCTCTGTCAGATGAGGACCAGCCTTGGTTTGCTTTGTTGCAAGGCTTTAATGCGGAACTGGAGGGCGAGCCGGCACGGGCGATTGCCGCCTATAAGGATGCGGTAGAGGCGGCTAAATTGCCTTTGCTGCGTTCCTATTTTGAGGGCTTAGTGCTGCGTCAGGAGTTGTTGACGGCCCCGGCGGACGAGGGCTTGGCTGCGGAGTTGCGCTCTAAGATCGGTCGGCTGGAAGGGCAGGCTGCGGCTTATCCCTATGTGCGAGAGTACGCGGTGACCTTATACAGTCAGGGGCGTGTCGCCGAGGCCGTTGCAGCTATTGAGCGCGAGTTGGGGAATATTACCGCCGGCTATGCTGCGGGAGAGCGTGAGCATTTACGCTTATTGAAGGGGCTAATTCTAGGCGCGGACTCAGAGAGTGGGCGCGCCGCGTTGAAGCAATTGATCCAGAATGGGAAAAATCGCGAAGCGATGCGCATCGCCTTGCAATTACTGGCACAGGTGCCTGGGCAAGAGGCTGACTTGCTGGATTTCTTAAAGGTCATCATTTCACGTACTGAGCCGCACCCCTTGTTGGGGCAAATGTATTATTTACGCAGTCAAATTGCGATGAAGGACCCCGCGATGTTGGAGCTGGCGGAGCGCGACGCGCGTATTTTGTTGGAGCGCTTCCCTGGGTTGAGTGGCATCAGCAATGTGTATCGCTTATTGGCCTATGCGGCTGTAGAGCGGAATCCACCCCAGTACCGTGCGGCGGCCGATCTTTTGATCCAATTGCGGGATCAATCTACAGATTCTCAGGAGTTGGTGGAGTTGAACCGTTTGATTGGGGATTGCTATTTTCTTAACCGAGATTTTGCCAATGCGGTGGATTTTTATGCCGCAGCGCGTAGTCGAGAATTGGGGCGTCGGGATGGGGGCCTATTTCTGCGTCTGATTTCGGCTCAATTGCGCGTCGGGGCTGTTGATGCTGCTTTGCAGCTGATCGATGAGGTCGATTTTAGTGGCAGCGTCAGCCTGCTGGATCGTTGGCGGGCAGAATGGAACGTGGCACAGGCACTGCAAGTTGAGGGTGAATTGGAGCGCGCTCTGACGCGGGTGCGTTTATTGCTTAAAGATTCTCAGTCGATCGCGATTCCGGTCGCCCTAGATATACGTCTACGCTGGTTGGAGGCTTATCTCTCCCTTGGGATTGGCGAAACTGAGGGACTTGCAGAGCGAGTGACTCGGTTGTTAGCGCGCTTAAATTCCTTGCCGAAGGGCGGGGCCAATTCACTGGGCGAAGAGGATGTGGTTTTATTGCATACGGAAATACTGCTATTGCAGGGCGACGTCTTGATGCGCGGAGGCAATGCGAATGAAGGGATGGTCGTTTTGACGCGCTTACGTCAAAAATTCGCCGAGACTGCGGCTGCGCAACGTTCGTATCTGATTGAGGCTGCTTACCATGGCTTGGTGGGGGATTTTGTTTCGGCTCAAGCTACGCTCACGAATTTAGCGGAAACTTACCCTAGCAGCCGATTGGCTCCGCAGGCGCTTTTTGAGGCGGCTTTGTATTGTGAGCGCCGTGGTTCGGAGTTTTATCCGCAGGCGGTGGTTCTACATAATGATTTGGCCGAGCGTTATGCTTCCGATCCACTATTTTATTTTGCACGCCTCAAGCAGGGGAACCTCTTGCGCTCGATGAATGACTTTGCGGGGGCGCAAATTGTATATGAGAATTTGATTAATGGTTTTCCAGCGCATGAATTGCGCTACGTGGCGGAATTGTCGCGAGCCGATTGTATGTTGGCCTTGGCGGGAAATGAGCCCAGTGCGCTGGGTGATGTTGTGGTTATTTTGGAGCGTTTATTGGATCTGCCGAATCTACCGCTAGATTTCCAAGCTGAGGCGGCGCACAAGTGGGCTTTTGCCTTGATCAAAAGAAAGTCTTTTGAAGCGGCTAAGGAAGTTCTGTGGTTAAGTGTGGATCGCTTCCTCTCTAATGGAGAAAAAGTGGAAGACTTGAGGCCTACTGGGCTATATTGGGTAGCGCGTTCGATGCTGCACTTAGGGGAAATCCTGGAAGGCGAGGGTGCTGCGTCTGAAGCACGGCGAGTCTATCGGATGATCGTTGCTTACGACTTGCCGGGTCGGCATATCGCGATCTCTCGGGCAGATCGCTTGCTTGATGTTGAATAGTATATTAAGAAAAAGATATTGGTGTTAAGATATGGATTACTTTCAAAATAATTTCATCCTACAGGGGGGGGCTGTGATGTACCCGCTTCTTTTTGTGAGCTTGCTGGGCTTTGTGCTCTTTATTGAGCGTGCTTTGTATTTACATAAGGGGCAAATTGGTACGGAAGACTTTTTGAGTGGTATTAAGAATTTGGTGCGTAAGAAGCGCTTAGTGGAAGCCTTAACCTTGTGTGAGGATACGCCCGGTCCGATGGCACGTATTGTGAAGTCCGCGCTGCTGCACTATGGGGAGTCGCGCGATTCGGTTCGCTCTGCGATTCAGTCGGCTGCAATTGTAGAGATTCCCACTTTGGAGCGTCGCATTGCAACAATTGCCGCGCTTGCTCGAGTGGCTCCCTTGCTTGGTTTTTTGGGCACCTTGATTGCCGCGCTGCAGGCCTTGTATGCCTTAGAGTCTTTTAATGGGGATAGCGGTGTGCTTAGCCGTTTACTAGCGGAGGCGTTAGTGACCTCGGCCTCCGGCTTAGCGATCGCGGTGATGGCAATGTTGGCTTACCACTTTCTTACAGGGCGTGTACGAGCGCTGGTGCATGATTTCGAGTGGGTCGGCCATGATATCCACGAGTTTTTAAGTACGGAGCCGGCATTGCAGACACAGGCCGAGCTTGGAGAAGCTAGCAACAGTGCCGAGGAGAGTGCCTCGAATTAAGATGGCCGCGCCAAATTCAGACAAGCTGCCTGTCCGCTCGCAAGAGCATGGCTATACGGAGCCGCTGGGCTTGATGCAGCAATTACAGCGTCCATCGATCAAGTTAGATGTGGTGCCGGTGCTCGATTTGTTAGTGATCGCACTACTCTTTAGCTTGGTCTTTACGCGCTTTGTGATGGTGCCCGGTGTGCGGGTCGATTTGCCCGATTCGGATATGCAGATGCAGCCGAGCAGTTCTCCCGTGGCTGTGCTTACGATTGGGAACCGTGGTATGCTCTTTTTTGATGGTGCAGTCTTCGAGTTGGGCTCGATTGAACGCGGCTTTCAGCAGCATATCGAGGATGCCAACACGCCAGATGTCGTTTTATTGGTCAAAACGGAGGGGACCATGGATCTGCAGCTTTTTTTAAAGCTCTGTAGTATGGCGCAGCGAGCAGGCTTTGTGCAGGTGCAAATTGCGGGGGAGCATGAAACTATACCCAGCCCAAATTCGTCTTTGCCATCGGCTCCCGGAGCCAGTGACGGCGGCGATTCGGGCTTCTTATCTGTAATGTAATGCCTGTTGTTAAAGCACAGTCGACCGTCGGTGCGAATCTCTCACGGCGTATTCTGTCGCCGTTGTTGCGCATATCCCTCTTAGTTGGAGTCTGTGTGCATTTAGCAGGTTTTTTGCTGTTTCATGTTATTTCGAATCCTTTGCCGAAGCGCGAGGCGAGTCCACCTTTTGTGCAGTATGTCTCACAGGATCGCCTTCTTTCAGGGGCTGCACTTGAGGAGCAGGCCGCCTTGTTTGACTCGGCCCCGCTTTTTGTGCCTGGCCAGTGGAACGCGGCGCATAATTTAAATCCACCCTCGTTGGAGCGCGGACAACTGCGCTTTCCAGCATACGAGCCGAAGATCGACTTTTCCACAGCATTGGTTCCGCCCGATTTAATGGATGGATTGGATGCTTCGGTTTCAGAGCCGATCGACCTCTTGGATCTGCGCTACTGGGATTTGTTTCGTTACTTCGGCCAAGGCGCGTTGACGCCAAAGCCCTTTCAGGCGATGGAGCGTGTTGCCGAGGTGAGATCTCTCGATGGGCATGTATTGCGCGTGTTGCCAACTGCGGTCGATTTACTTTCGATGCAGGCGGTGCAGCCTGCGACGTATTATTTGCGAGTGGAAGCAGGGGGACGCATCGTCGGGCGTCCGACACTTTCAGCCAGCTCAGGGGATACTAGTTTCGATGCGGTGGCTTATACTTGGCTCCTTGAGGCGGGCTTTCCGGCTGATTTACAGGCTGGATTTTTTGAGGTTCGGATTTATCCTTAATTGATATCAAGTTAAGCTTATGACTGAAACCAATGCCAATAAGGATGCCGTAATGCTAGATCAGCTGGAAGCTTTAACGCAGTCTTGGGCGGAGCGTCCTTCTTGGGACGCCTATTTTATGGCCACTGCTCTATTAATGGCGTCGCGTTCTAGTTGCGAGCGCTTGAATGTGGGCTGCGTCATTGTGTCAGGCGGTGCACAACGTAATCGAATTGTGGCTGCTGGCTATAATGGCTTTCTGCCTGGGGCCTCACATACCTCACGCATGCGCGATGGGCATGAGCAAGCAACTGTGCATGCAGAGCAGAATGCGATTAGTGATGCGGCGCGAAGAGGGGTCTCTTTGGAGGGCGCAACAATTTATATTACACACTTTCCTTGTATCAACTGTGCCAAAATCTTGGCAGCGGCGGGGATACACTGTATTAAATACCATCGGGATTACCGAAACGATGATCTGGTGAAAGATATCCTCGGTGAGAGTGGAGTCGAATTAGTGCAACTTTAAGTATGGATCGTATGCGGATGAATCGAAGCAGTCATTCAAATGAGCTCACAGCACACGCGGGTAGCTTATTGCTAGCGCATCCCAGTTTGCTTGATCCTAATTTTCGGCGCAGTGTGATTTTACTGACAGCCTATGGAGAGTCGGAAGGCTCGATCGGCGTGGTTGTGAATCGTCCGATTGGGAAAACGCTGGGTGAGTACGATCCGGAACTGAGCACCTCCTTGCTTGCTGATGTGCCACTCTTTATCGGTGGACCCGTTGTACGGGATCAATTGATTTTAGTGGCTTGGAAGCTGTCTGCAGAGGCCGGTGTATTTAAGTTGTATTTTGGAATCGACCACTTGAAAGCGCAGCAAATTTTGCAGGATGATCCCGAATTTCAACTGCGTGGCTATCTGGGCCATGCCGGTTGGAGCGAGGGGCAGTTAGATGCAGAAATTGAGCAAAAATCGTGGGTGGTGTCCGGCTGCCTGCCAGTCTTAGATGGCAAGCCAGAGGAGATTGATTGGCATGAGCTGATTTGCCATGAACGACCTGAACTTCGTTTACTGGCAGACGCCCCCGACGATCCCTCGTTGAATTAAACGATTTACGATTCGGTGAAATAATTAGCCTTTGCCATTGACAGGCGCGAGCGTGGGCCCTTTTTTCTTCAATTTTTCGCTATGAAAGTCGTATCTTCACTCAAATCACTTAAAGACCGCCACCCTGACTGCCAAGTCGTACGTCGTAAGGGCCGAGTCTACGTAATCTGCAAGTCTAACCCTCGCTTCAAAGCGCGTCAGGGTTAAACTGGGCAAGAAAAACTGCGCCAATCCGCAATAACTTTATTAGAAAGCATTTACCGTGAAAGCTGATCTCCATCCTAAGCTCAATCCTGTCGCTTTTGTCGACGTCTCCACTGGGCACAAGTTCCTGACGCAATCCACTATGCGTGGTAGCAAGACTGAGACAATCGACGGCACTGAATATCAAGTCGTGATCTGCGACATTACTGCGGACTCGCACCCAGCCTTCACAGGTGAGAAGCGTTTCGTCGATACTGCAGGTCGTGTCGAGAAGTTCCAGAACAAGTTCAGCCGTCGCCGCTAGTCGCGCATCGGATCGATTATTTTCTAAGAAGGCCCCACTCTTGCGAGTGGGGCCTTTTTTTTGTGTTTGTGTGTGTGTTGACTCAAAAGTAATGAGGTAAATCGTATGATGAAATGAATAAATCTAAATGAAACGCCTCGTGTCCAAAAGCGCTGAAGTCCATGTCATCCCGTCATGCAGTAATTAGATTTCGGTTTGAGTCCTGTATGTAGAACGCTGGTGATAGCCTGCTGGACTCGTATTATTGGCGTAAAACGTGGCTAGAGACGCTGGCTTGTGCGAAATTGTTGGGTTAATCGTCGTTAGTACATCGAAAAGTGTGAAAAAAGT
>PBYS01000117.1 GCA_002729725.1 Puniceicoccaceae bacterium | reverse complement strand
GGACGACTTCTCACAAAAGGAGAAAGCCCCGCACATCGCCATCTCGGTGGACATGCTCGACACCGGCATCGACGTGCCCGAAGTATTAAATCTCGTCTTCTTCAAGCCCGTCTACTCACGCATCAAGTTCTGGCAAATGATCGGACGCGGCACACGCCTCTGCCCCGACCTGTTCGGCCCCGACGATGACAAGCAGGATTTCCGCATCTTCGATTTCTGCTTCAACTTCGCATTCTTCAAGGAGAACCCGAACGGCATCGAAGGCACTGGTGGAGTCCCGCTCGGCACTCGTATTTTCCGCTCACGCGTTCAGTTACTGAAGCACTTGCAAACCGATCCGAAGAGTGACACCCCCGAGGGTACGCTAAACGCCAAATTAGCCGATATGCTACATGGAGAAGTGGCCTCGATGAATCGCGACAACTTCATCGTTCGGATGTATTTGGGATCAGTGGAACCCTTTCTGAATCGCGGCAAATGGAATGCCCTCACCGAAGACGACCGCGAGACACTAGAGCGAGATGTCGCCAGCCTACCGAACCAGATCGAAGACGATGCAATCGAAGCCCGCATCTTCGACATGACTCTACTCGGAATGCAACTCGCACATGTCAAAGGTGAAGCCAATGCCTTCGAGACACGACGCAGCCGTGTCGTGGAGATCGCAATGCTACTGGAAGAGAAGACCACGATTCCAGCGGTCAAAGCGCAACTGGCCTACTTGGCATCCATACAGGAACTCAGCTTTTGGGAATGCGTCGATCTAGCACAATTGGAAGAGCTACGGGAGCGCCTACGTGGCTTAGTGCAATTCCTCGACAAGAAAAAGCGCACGATCGTCTACACCAACTTTGAAGACGAAATCGTGGGCACCAGCATGGAAGATCCTATCAACGTGCCCAAGATGACTGGGCCGCAATATGCAAAGAAAGTGGAAGCGTATTTGAAATCCCACTGTGATCACATCGCGATTCAGAAGTTACGGCAGAACGAGCCACTCACCCCCACCGACTTAGAAGCACTCGAATCCGTCCTAGTCGAAATCGGCGAAGGCGAAGGAGAGACCCTGCTCAACGGATTACTCGAAACAAGTGAATCCCCTTCCCTGCCTCACTTCGTGCGCAAGCTCGTCGGTATGGATCGGGCGACTGCCATCAAAGCCTTCGCCGACTTCCTCGAAAACAAGAGTCTAAGTCCCAAGCAGAATCGCTTCATCGAGCTAATCATCGACCAACTCACCGCACAAGGCGTGATGCGCCCCGAAGCGCTCTACGAACCACCATTCACCAACTTAAACGTAGGCGGCCCCGACGCGGTCTTCGCGGGCAAGGACAACCTAATAGAAGACCTCTTCGACGCGTTGAATGAGACGCAGCGGACGTTAAGGGAGGCGAACTGATGGAAAAGAACAAGAGACACCGAGTTTATTTTGCAATTCGAGCTACTCCCGAACTAATACGGGCGCTAAAGAAGAATCGTGACAGAGCAATTCTTATAATTCCAGACAACGATACTTGGAATGATTTTACAATCAGGACAAGGTTTAGATTCACTATCGTAAACAAAGATACCGTTGAGAACTTTCGATTAGACTCAACAAGCTTTCTGCTATCTTTTCTAAATAAAGCTGAATCAATTAAGATTCGGTTAAAAAAATCTCGATTTGGATGGCTTCCTGAACGACGCTTACCTGAATTTTTCAGTATACTGCCAGACCTCGAAGCCTACCGAAAGATCGTAAAACAAGAAACTCCAAAAATTGCGACCGATACACTACTAGCTCTTCATGACGTCGTTGCAATCAGGCATAGCTCTACTCCCAATCCGAAATGGTTTCCAGAGGCAATAAAAAGCACAGCTTTTCAATTGTCCTTCATGCGCAGCGCAGAAACTTTTTTTGCTTTTCATAACGCAGGATCAGTCCTCTTGGGCCTTCAATCAGAGAGCCTCGACAGTGCACCAAATGATCTAAAATTAAGATTCAAGTTACCGACATTCGAAAATGAACATGAACTAATATTCAAATTCAACACGCTACGGCACCTCGAGCAGAAAATAAATGTAATCATAGGCAAAAATGGAGTAGGGAAAAGCCAAGCGTTATTCCACATCGCGCAATCCCTTCTAAAAGACAATGACAACCTTAGAGATGGTTCTGGCGACCGACCGCAAATAAGCCGATTACTTGCAATTAGTAGCGTTGAAGAAACGAGTGGCACCTTCCCCCGACATCACCGAGCCAATAGGATATATTACAAGCGTCTCCAACTAAGTGGCAGATCAAAGAACAATACGCAGACAGATATTGGAGACGCATTGACACAATTGGCACGTTCAACCGAAACAATTAAAGGCAGCAGCAGGTGGAACAGATTCATCAATGTTGTTAATAAAATTGTGCCCGACGGAGAACTGCATATTAAACGTCATACACCGATAGAATCACATCCCGAAGGAGAAGATTCATTCGCAGCTTTCCGAATGTTGTTCGGCGGAGAACAGCAGCAACTCGAAAGGTGGGGATCTATTGACGGAAAGGCGGAACTCTCTAGATGCGTAAACGAGGAAAAGGTTCGTTTAAGCAGCGGGCAAAAAACCTTTATCAATTTCGCAGCCCTCGTATGCCTTCACGTGGAAAATGGAACTTTGCTCTTATTCGACGAGCCAGAAACGCATTTACACCCCGATCTGATTACTCAATTTGTTCAATTGCTCGACGAGATTTTGAGTTCGACTGGATCGCTAGCGATTATAGCAACACACTCTCCATACTTCGTCCGGGAAATCCCGAGGTCTCAGGTAATTATTCTCGATGAGACAGAGAAAGGAATCATACACGGCTCAACACCTAGACTGAGAACCCTTGGTGCAGACGTAGGAGAGATCTCCCACTTTGTATTTGGAGATTCGGTTATCCATCGATTGCATGAATCAATACTAAGCAAGGCAAATCACAATAATGAAAAAGCATATCGAATCTTGACTGAAATAAAAAACGAAATTTCAACCGAAGCTTGGATGAGACTCTCGCGAGAGTTTTCAAAATAGAGGTCAATAATGAAAGCAATCACTCCGCCGAAGATTGATGACATTGAGAAGCTCTGTAGTATGGCTACAGATAAGCGCTTGAGCAGCTACCCAGAACTAAGCGTCAATTACAATAGAATTATGTTTAGCTATGCTAAATACAAAACTTCAAAAGGATCTGCGCTGTCACCCCATTTATCGAAACCACTGTTACTTAGCAAAGCACTAAAGGAATGTTTGATAGGCCATTATCGAAATAAAATATCCACCCTATCTTTCATTGATAACTGGAGAGGCAACCTTACTCCTGACGTATGCCCGATGTGTGGAAGCTTGGGCAAGGGAACTATAGACCATTTTCTACCCAAAGACCAATACCCAGAATTTGCATGTTTTAGCCTAAACTTAATTCCAACTTGCTTGTGCAATTCATCACGAAGCAACGACTCAAAGAACTGCGCCCCCAACCAAAGACTCTTCCATCCATACTTTGATACTATTTATAAGTTGAGACTAGTGAGAGCAAATATTACCCAACCAGTAGGCGGTGACTTAAAAACTCCTGATCTATCTCTTTCAATTTTATTGAATAAAGCAGATTGCGACTACGAGGCAGTGCGGTATCACGTAGATTCAGTAGTCATGTCGAATAGAGTTCTTGATTATTTCGGTAAACTATGGCGCAAAGCAGAATCACAGCCTAATTCAATGTTTAGGGAGGCCGACTCCCTGCTCACGCAAAATGACTTCAAAAGGGAAGTCATTAAGACACTGAAATTCAGTGACCTTAAGTATGGCACGAAAAACAATTGGGACTCCATGTTTTACGCAGGCATTCTAGCATCAAAGGAAGCAATTAAATATCTCTTCAACCGAATTGTTGATTTGAGAACTGGAGTGGCATTACCAGAAGACTAGAACTCACCGTCGCCTTGCAAATCTCCAAACGCTCAGCGGCACTCTTACGTGTCAACATGCGACTGTCTTTCCGCCCCTCCCGAGATCTTGCCTTACCAGCGATCTTCAACGCACGCATTGCAGTCGCGTGTTCTGCTTGGGATAACGCCCCCACCTTAACCAATGGCTCATTAATTGCCCGAAATAATTCTACCGTAGTTTTTACAACCTGGTTCATTAGTTCGAGATGAACTACAACCATCGTTTTCCAAACTCAAAAAATCCCCCCATTTTTTTCTGGCTTGGGACTCCAAACACATAGGGGGGCCATTCAACAAGAGATAGGAGTTTAATCTTTCCAACGCGTTTCCCTCGTCCCTCTTGCGGTCGCCTGAGGGTGTGGGGGGGGGCATAATGGCGACGTAGAGCCGAATCCGCGCTCACATCGCACCAATCAGAGCCTGCTGGTTGAACCCAGACGCACTGAGGCCATTGCTAATGCTCCAGCGAGGAAGGTGTCCAATGTGCCCTCACCGGGTGCGACCGCCTACTCTGCCCCGAAAGTCATCTACTCTACGAGATGCTGCACTTGCGACTCATCCGGCGAGCACAATGTGATCTGGCTGCCCTCACATTTGAAGTGATTATGGCCAAACTCGACGCAAACGACAGCCGATAGATCCAAGCAAGTTCACTCTTCTAGGGCATAATCGAACTCAAATCCGAAAAGCTGAAGCCCCCTTGATTCACAGAAGCACTCAAATTTAGAGCTTTGCCACCTAGAGGATGACTAAAGTGTGCCCAAAGTGTGACCAAACTTGTCCAAATCGGGCATTTTTTGGACAAATCTCAAAAAACACAACCCTTACCGACAGACCATTATTAAACTCACATGTTGCTAATAATAAGCAACTTAAGAATGGTGCTCCCGTTGAGATTCGAACTCAAATTTGCGGCTTCGGAGACCGCCGCTCTATCCATTGAACTACGGGAGCAATTAGTAAATGCCTTAGATTCGTGACTGTGTGGGCGGGGTCAACGCGAAAAAGAGAACATCACAGCGAGTAACTGTGATTTTTGGGCTTAAATTCTAGATGTGCGCCAACGCAACGCACACCACAGTATGGCGTGACGACGCATAAAAAAGCCCCGCTCTTGCAAGCGGGGCTTTCGTAGAATGGTTCGAGTAAACGAAGTTTACTTGGTCGCTTCGTCGAGCAAGTCGCCGAGGCTGGTGAGGTCTTCACCTGTTGTGACGCTATCGAAAGCTTGGCGTTCCTTAGCAAGGTCAGCCTCGCTGTAGTTCGCAGCCTTGATCGAGAGGCCAATGCGGCGCTCGTCTTTGTCGATCTTGATAACACGTGCTTCAACTTCCTGACCTTCGTCGAGGACGTCCTTGATCTTCTCGATGCGTTCTTCGCTAACTTGCGAGATGTGAACGAGGCCGTCGATGTCGTTGTCGAGTTCGACAAATGCACCGTAGCTGGTGATCTTGGATACCTTGCCCTTGACCATGTCGCCGATCTTGAAGTGTGTTTCAATTTCGTCCCATGGGTCGTTGCTAAGCTGCTTCATGCCGAGCGAGATACGCTGGCTGTCTGCATCCACGTCGAGAACGGTTGCATCGACTTCGTCGCCCTTCTTGACCACCTCGGATGGGTGGTTGACCTTACGAGTCCAGGACATGTCGGAAACGTGCACCATACCGTCGATACCTTCTTCGAGTTCAACGAAGGCACCGTAGGTTGTGAGGTTACGAACCTTACCACGGACACGGGCGCCAACTGGGTAGTTGTGGCGGGCCATTTCCCATGGGTTGGTTTCGAGTTGGCGAGTGCCGAGGGAGATCTTCTGCTCTTCCTTCTGGATGCCGAGGACAACTGCTTCGACTTCTTCGCCAATGCGAAGCACTTCGCTTGGCTTGGAGATGCGCTTGGTCCAAGATAGCTCGGTAACGTGTACGAGACCTTCGACACCCTCTTGGATTTCGATGAAGGCACCGTAAGGCACGAGATTGACAACCTTGCCCTTGACTGTAGAGCCAACTGGGAAGCGTTCTTCGATCTTTTCCCAAGGATTGTCGGCAAGTTGCTTGAGTCCAAGAGAGACACGTTCGCGCTCGCGGTCGATCTCGATGATCATCACTTCGATCTCTTCACCTTGCTTCACCATCTCGGATGGGTGGTTGATACGGCCCCATGACATGTCGGTGATGTGAAGGAGACCGTCCAGACCGTCGAGGTCCACGAAAGCACCGTAATCGGTGATGTTCTTGACCTGACCACGGCGTGTATCGCCTGGCTTGACGTCTTCGAGGAGCGAACGGCGCTTCTCCATGCGTTGCTCTTCGATGAGCTCGCGACGGGAAACAACGATGTTCTTGCGGTCAAGATTGATCTTGATGACCTTAAAGTCGTATGTCTGACCAACGTATTGGTCGAGATTCTTAGGAGGCTGCACATCGATTTGAGATGCAGGCATGAAGGAGTCAACACCGATGCTGACGATCAGGCCGCCCTTAACTTTGGAGCGAACACGACCTGGGATGATGGAACCTTCAACGCAGTTCTCAACGATCTTCTCCCAGTTCTTCTTTTGCTCCGCCTTGTCGTAAGAGATAACAGGGTTAC
Source organism: Puniceicoccaceae bacterium (assembly GCA_002729725.1). GTDB lineage: Bacteria > Verrucomicrobiota > Verrucomicrobiia > Opitutales > Coraliomargaritaceae > Thalassobacterium > Thalassobacterium maritimum. The sequence goes on along the minus strand of PBYS01000117.1, from coordinate 143,433 downwards.
CTTCTTTATCTTCAAGCTTCTCGAGGTAAACTTCGAGTTCACCGCCAACTTGGAGGTCGCTCATGTCCACGAACTCAGATGCGTGAACGATACCTTCGGACTTACCACCGATGTCGACAACGACTTCAGCGGGGCGGATTTCGACGATAGTTCCCTTGAGGATAGAACCCTCTTCGAGATTATCAATATTGCTGCTAGCTAGCAGCTCTTCCATGAGATTACTCATATTACTGTATGTATTATACTGCGCGCCGGAGCGGCAGTTGGTTTATGGTTATTGTTTGGTGATTCATTCCGCCCAAAGGCGAAACCGACAGTCCCAACCGTCGCAAAGGAACGCGGGAAGGTAGAGAGAACTAAAATACGCGCAAGGCTAAAATCCTGTGGAAAGAAACTTGCAATGCACGCAATAGACCTCTTTTTTCCCTGCTTCATTGCCGAAAAACACATCTGGCTGGGTGGCGGAATTGGCAGACGCTGGGGACTTAAAATCCCTTGCCCGAAAGGGCGTGCGGGTTCGAGCCCCGCCCTAGCTACCAGGCTTCGTCCGGAACTTGTTCCGGCAAACGAAGCCTGTCCCGGCGTATCGAAGAGTAGCCGGACTCCACAGCACCCCTCCGAACTACGCCCGGGCAGGCCACAATCTTCCATGTTTAACAAGCCAGACTCTAACCAGGCTTCGTCCGGAACTTGTTCCGGCAAACGAAGCCTGTCCCGGCGTAACTTCGCTTTGACAAGACAGCGCGATCCCCTTCTCTCGTGCGCATGAAAGACGACGAATCCCTTGACTCCTTCCGCTCCTCACTGGACGCCAACTACGAATGGCCCTGCCTGTTTCCATTCAAATTCATCGTGCCTAAGAAGCAGTGCCAAACTGTGCTCGATCTTTTTGCCGACGATCCCGTCAAAGCCAACGAATCTTCCAGCGGTCGCTTTATCGCCTACACAATGGAAATGCATGTGCACTCCAGCGACGAGGTGATCGCCATCTACCAACGCGTGGCGCAAGTTCCAGGTGTGATTTCACTGTAATGAACACTCAAACGACACCTCCCCTCTCCATCGCCAGCTTCGGCGCAGGCTGCTTCTGGTGCGTCGAGGCAGTCTTTGAACGGCTCGACGGCGTGCACGCCGTCGAATCTGGCTACATGGGCGGTCAAATCGGCAACCCGACCTACCGAGAAGTTTGCACGGGCACGACGGGACACGCAGAAATCACTCAAATCCACTACGATCCTGAAGTGATCAACTACGAAACTTTGCTGGACTGGCTTTGGCGCTCACACGACCCGACGACTCTAAATCGACAAGGCGGCGACTGCGGCACTCAATATCGCTCGGCCATCTTCTACCACAACGAAGCCCAACGCGCAGCTGCCGAAACTTCCAAGGCCGCTGCTCAAGCGCAGTTCGACGCGCCCATAGTCACTGAAATCACTCCGGTGAGCACGTTCTACCCTGCCGAAGACTACCATCAAGACTACTACCGACTCAATACAGCGGCTCCCTACTGCCAGATGGTGATTCGCCCAAAGTTACACAAGCTCGACCTTGAATAATTCCCGCGGAGGATTTGTATTCCGCCCATGGCTACCAAGCGCGCAAAAAAGAAAACTGCTAAAAAGCGGGCAACCCGTAAGAAGACTCCGACCAAAGCGAAGCCGACAAAGCAATCTCACTGGTTGCGCAACTGTCTCATGCTTCTAGCTCTTGTGGTGCTGGCCTTGAGCGGGATCTACTATTTCGGATCCTTTGAAACGCGCGCCAAGATGGAGCAAATTGCCTTGTCAGCCATCAATGGCCCGCGCACACACGCGGCCACACCCGCTCCGGTCTCAATGCTGCTCGACCTCTGTTATGATGCGATCCCCAGCAGTGAGGGCTTAGTGGTCGAAGGCAGCGAACTGGGCCGCGATGCCGACACGCCCTTCTTAGCTGGCGTGCCACACAGTCGACATGCGATTCGAGCCCTGCCTCAACCGAGCTACACCAACCTATTTTCCGAGCGCCACCTACAAGCCGCCGCCATCGCCCTACGACTGAATGACGCTCCCCTCCAGCGTGCCAAATTCGACGAAACCATCCAGGTCGATGCTCGAGTCGCTCAACTCAAGCCTGAAGCATTGATTTACGATGAATGGCGCCCAAGGCCGATCGCGCCCGCCAAGGCACTCATTGGGCAACATGGGGCGCGCGGTGCCAGCGATGCTCAACTCGCGACCAACTATGCGCCCATGGCAGACAGCTTTGCAGACGAGGTCTGGGCCAAGGCCATGCGCGAACTCACACTGCGCTATCCGAAACGCTTTGGTGAGGTATGGATTTTCCTAGGCCCCATCTATCACCAGGGCAACGCCAAACTCCCATCTGGCATCCCCTTTCCAGACTCTTTTTATGCGATCGCACTGGATCTCACCGACGAAGGTGGCCTGCGCGCATTGGCCTTGAGAATCCCCAGCACCGCCGAAAGTAAAGATCTCAACAAATACCTGACTTCGATCTCAGAGATTGAAGCCGCCACAGGCCTACAATTTCTCCCCGAACTCGATTTCAGCATTCGCGACACCCTAGGCAACTATGTGAGCCCGAGCGTTTGGTGATCATTTCTTTCGCATCCAACAGACCTCCTCCGCCCCCACTGGTCGACTCGCATAACTCTGCTGCGGAACAAACGACTCCACGAGCTCAAACGCGTCAGCAAATAAAGCATGCGACTCTTCACGACTGATCGGATGCGGCGGTCCGTCGCCGTCATAATCACTGACTTCACGATAAAAAACCGCTAAATAGTGGCCGCCCGGCTTGAGTGCCTGTTGCACAGACCGAGCATAAGCCACTCGCTGACTGACATCCAGCGCACAGAGGCAAGTATGCTCCACCAGCCAATCGTAGGCAGCACAATGCCGAGTTTCTAAATTCAAAAAATCCCCCGTCGCATAGCGCTCACTGCCTGCGGCCTCGTGCGACTGCGCCTTACGCACCGCACCCGGCGCAATATCCAAGCCAAAAACTTCAGCTCCCTGCTTAGCCAGCGCGCGCACGTCATGCCCCGTACCGCAACCTGGCACCAAGACGTGACCAGTCACGGACTGCCGCTGCAAAAATTCCACCAAGGGGGGCGAGGCATATCCCTTATCCCAAGGGATGTTGTACTGCTCGTATGCCTGATTCCAATCTCTAGCCATAATCGTTGCTGGTGCCTGTACACAAAAGTGGCCAGGCACCCTACGGCACATGAGGATTAGGCGATCGCTGCTCCCTTCCGGGCCTGACGAGGTTAACCTGTCCATCATTGCATAGGACCCGGCCAACGCCAGAAGACACTCAGAATCTGAATCGCAGCAACCCTAAAATGAAGAAAGTTCCGCCACACACAGCAAAAACCCCTTCACGCTGCTCAAAATTCAGACTTTGCCATGCTTCATTAGCGTCGACGTGTGGCCACAAATGCACACAGCACAAGTGACATCAACAGGCCTGCCGTCAACCGTCTCTGTCAGAACGAAGTGAAAGTTAGCTTGCGCTGAGTGACTCGCCAGTAAGGCGACCGCTAAAAGAAAAAATTTCTTAGCAATCAGAGGGAGATAATTTTTCGACATCATGTGAAGCCTTTGTTTAGTATGTATTAATATTGATAATTGAATGGAGTGTCCACATACGACACAAAGCCCAGTTCAAGCATTCAACCCCTCAAATTGAGTAGTAATACTCAATATAGTAACGTAACAAACATAGACGCTTACATGAACTCAAACTCTTGAGTTATTATTCATTCGCCTTCAATGAAAGGAACACTTGAATAGATAATATGCAGGCAGCCGCCACTCAACACCGCAAACAGTTCTTCCCGATTAACGATCGCTTTCGCCAATATTTGACGGAGTATCATCGCGCCTTAGAGCTCCCCGTCACCTATGAGGACATGCTCAAATATGAGGATTCCTTCCCGCTCATCAACAAAAACGGCGACGACACCCTGTGGCAGACATTGATCTACGAGCAGCAATTTGGACGCGAGCTCTATGAGGGGCTGAAGAAGATCTATGTTTTCTTACGCTCCGGCGGCGACGAAACGATTCTCTCCAACCTCTACATTGACCGCGTCGATTTCTGCACCTTTGGCAACACCAAGCCCATGCGCGTGCGTGTGGTGAACCAATACAACGACAATCACGACTACTTTTATGTCAAAAAGGCCGATGCCTCCCGCATCTACGGTCTCGAACTAGAAGAGCTACTCTCGCCCAACGCCATCAACTTTTTGGTGCACAAAGATACTTTGATTGAGGAGCACATCATCGGCGTGCCCGGCGACGATTTTATTCGTAAGTATTTACCACAGCCAGACCTGCACTCTGTGCGCCTAGCCAAAGAGTTTATTAAATTTAATGAACGCTGCTTTGTGCGTTTATTGGGCGACATGCGCGCCTATAACTACGTGGTCGAAGTCACTCCCGACTTCGAAGAAAGCCAGTACCGGGTGCGTGCCATCGACTTCGACCAGCAGTGTTATGAAGGCCGCCGCACACTTTATCTACCTCAGTTCTTTAAAAACAATTTACCGGTGGTAAAGTTGTGCACCGAGTTGATAAATGTGGAAACCAGTCAACAGTATCAACGTGAAGAGCGCTCGCTAATGCGGCGACGCCTTCGCTTCGCCCTTCATCGTGTTCAGCATTTACGAAGCTGCATGTGCGCCGATCAAATATCCAGCACTGATAAAATGCGACAGCTCCGCAAGGAACTCGCCGACATGCACAACGACTACCGATTTATGCTCTGCCACTCCATGGGCGAGATCACATTCCTCAATATTACCATCACTCTCGGGCTCGAAGGCAATGCCGCCTATTTCCCCGAAGGCGATGGTGTATAAAATGAAAGCGCGTCCCAGACGGGCGCCCCCACACCCCACTTTTTACAATTTTACATAATGGAACTACGCCAAAAACTACTGAAGCTCTTAGGAGCTCAGGACTACATCCCCATGCGACGCATGGAAATCGTTTCCGTGCTCAAACTCGATGAAGCAGAAACCAAGCAAGCTCACACAGTCCTAGACCAAATGCTGGAACGCGGCGAAATCGCCCGCCTAAAAAAAGACCGCCTCTGCATTCCGGAAGACGCAGATCTCGTCAGCGGTCGCATTATTGTGCGCCAGAGCGGCTCCGCCATCCTCATACCCGACGCAGCGCCCGCTGGCGATGGCTACCCGATCAACGCAGAGGATACTGGCGTCGCAATGCACGGCGATATCGTGCTGGCTCGCAAAGTGCAGCCCTCGAAACGCCCCTTTCGCGGTAAAGGGCACAAACAACGCCCCGTTTACGATCCAGATGCGAAGCCAAATGTGCGCGTCATCCGTATCCTCAAACGCGCGCACAGCTCCATCCCCGGCACCCTGGCTCAAGGCCGCCATGCCACCTACGTGATCCCGGACGATCCGCGCATTATTCAAGACATCTTGGTGCCCGACCCGCAGAACTCTGGCATGCGCCCAATTCCTAAGAAAGGCGATAAGGTCGTCGTCAAAATGCTGGAATGGAAACAGCGTCACCTAAACCCAGAGGGCGAAATCATCGAAGTGCTCGGTCGCACCCACGAGCCGGACGCAGAGTTTAAGGCGATCCTGTATAAATACGACCTCAACCCCAAATTCCCCGCAGCCGTCGAAAAACAGACCGCCAGCATCCCCGAGCGGGTGCGGCCCGAAGATATCGGCAACCGCCAAGACTGCCGTGAGCTGTTCACCTTCACCATAGACCCCGACGACGCTAAAGACTTTGACGACGCACTCTCACTGGAATTTCTCGACAATGGTAAATTTCGCGTCGGCGTGCACATTGCCGACGTCAGCAATTACGTCAAACCCGGCAGCCCCCTCGACCGTGAAGCGCAAGAGCGCGGCAATAGCACCTACCTAGTCGGCACCGTAATTTCCATGCTACCGCATGCGCTCTCCAACGGTCTGTGCTCACTCGTTGAGGCCGAAGACCGCCTAACCAAGACCTGTTTCATCACCTTCAACGAGCATGCCGACGTCATCGACGTCAAATTTGCCAACACAGTCATCCGTAGTAATAAGCGGCTCACTTACAAGCAAGCCTACGCCTTCATGACGCAGGACGACTTCGCTGCCATCCGCAAGACACCGCTACCGCCCAAGCACCAGACCGGCTCCACCGGCCGTTCACTCGACGAAGTCAGCGACGAGGAGATGGCCACGCTGAAAAAGCACATCGACCAGCTATGGCAGATCGCCTCACAACTGCGCAAACGCCGCTTCAGTAAAGGCTCGCTCGATCTCGACATGACCGATGTCAAAATCTATGTCGACGAAGATGGCTACGCCGATCGCATCGAAAAACAATTCAACGACGAGAGCCACCAATTGATCGAAGAGTTTATGCTCTCCGCCAATGAGCAAGTGGCACGCACCATGAAGAAGCAGAACTTCCCCTGCATCTACCGGGTGCACGACGAGCCAGAAGAGGATAAGCTGAAAGAACTGCGCGAGACGATGATGAGCTTTGGCATCAAATGCGGCAACCTACAGAAGCCACGTGAGATGACCGCACTGCTTAAAAAGCTAAAAGAGCACCCCCAAGGCTACACACTCAAAGTGCACATCTTGCGTAGTCTCAAACAGGCGCAATACCGCGCCTCAGCCGATGGACACTACGGCCTCTCCAAGCCCGACTACACTCACTTCACCTCCCCCATCCGCCGCTACGCCGACCTGATTGTGCACCGCGTACTGGACGGCTATCTGTGCAAAATCGGCGCCGACTCCGCCCTCCCCGAACCCGACATTCGCTATCCGCAAGGCAAGCTGGAAAGCCTTGGCGACCACATCAGCGTGACGGAGCGCAACTCGGTCGACGCTGAGCGCGAGTCAGTCAAAACCAAGCTGCTGGAATTTTACGACCGCGAACTGCAGAAGGAAGATAAGCAACACTTTAAGGCCATCATAGCTGATGTGAAGAACCACGGCCTCTTCGTCGAGCTCACCGACACACTGGCTTTCGGCATGGTGCATATCTCGACACTCGACGACGATTTCTACCATCCCAACTCCGAAGGCACCGCACTGGTCGGTCGCCGCAAACAGAGGACCTACGCACTCGGCCAATACATCATGGTGCAAGTCGAGCGCGTCGACCGCTTTAAGCGACAAATTGACTTTCGCGTCGTGACCTCCGATGAGCGCGACCTCGGCAAAAAGCCAGGCAAGCCCTTCAAAGGCCGCCGCAAGAGCTCCGAGCGAACGAGCAGCACCAGAAAAACTGCCCGCAAGACGAGCAGCCAAACCAGCAAGTCGGCGTCAAAGGCTGCCCCCAGTGGCAAGGTGCTCACGAAACGCCCCAAAAAGAATGGGCGCAACCGCAAACGCACATCGAAATAACGTTTTCTAATTGCCAACAACCTTTCAGCTAACACACGCCTAGCCCAGTCAATCACTCGCTTGATGTTTGCTTGCAAGGCTGCTGAAGCGTCTATAACTGTCGCAGCTTTCACATAGGTTTTATTCCGAAAATGTTACCAATACTGACAGCACTCGTCCCGACTATACTGCTCGGACTCTGTATTCTATTTCTGATGGCTCGTTTAAAAGACAAGTCGAAAGCCATCGCAGAACTAGAGCAAAAGTTAGATGCGTCCGCACTCAACATCATTCGTCGCAATGCAAGCCAGGAGCCCGTACCCTCTAAAAAGATCACGAAGCCCGCACAGCCAGAGCCCAAGCCAGAAGAAGCCTCAAAGCCCGAGCAATTACCGGAGTCAAAGCCCGAACCCGAGCCCGCTTACTTCGACAGCTCCGACTCACTGCTAGCCACCCTGTCACATGAATTAAAGACGCCGCTCAATGGCATCATGGGCATCGCTCAAGTATTACGCGAAGAGGATGATTCATCTGACCAACTCATAGAACTCGAGGGCTGTGCCCACCACATGCACTCCGTCCTGCATACATTGACGAATCTCGCACGTATCCAAAACGAAAACGAGTTTTTGCCCCAGTATCGCGAATGGGTCTCCCTGCGCGACACCATTGAGCAGATCCGCGAAGACGTCGCCTTCCGGGCAAATGGTCGCCAGATCAAAATTCAAACAGAGCACGAAAACAATCGCTTACGCTTACGTGGAGACAGCGATCACATCAGCACCATTATTAAATCAGTGGTGCTGAGCTCCATCGAAGCTGTGCCAATGACGGGACTCCCCGAAGAGAAGCACACACTCAAGATTAGCTGGAAAAAACAAGATGACGCCATTGAGCTCAGTGTAGTCAACCCCCTTGAAGTCATGGAGGAAGATCGCGAAGCTTCTGTGCACGAGATCTTGAATATCGCAAGCGGCAAGGAACGAAGCCGTATCAAAATCGAGTATCTACACCTGGCCGTTGCCAAAGCCTTAGTCGGATTCTACCAAGGCACGGTGCAATCGGAGCAAATCCCAGAAGGAGGCGTTCGCAGTACCCTAAGATTTACCATGGAACATATGATCGCCTCCCCCTCTGCCGCCAAACCGATCGGCGGTCTACGCGTGCAAAGCGGTAAAAGCGGACTCAAAACACTACGAGAGCTGCCAGAGAAGCTGAAAGTGCTCGCCGCTGAAGACGACCGTGCCAGCCGCAACTTAATCGTCATGCTACTCAAAAAGATGGGGCAAGAAGTCACCGCGGTGGAGAACGGACAAGAAGCCATCATCGCCCTGCAGCAAGACCCCAGCTTTGACGTCCTACTCACAGACGTGGATATGCCAATCATGGATGGAGTCGAAGCAACCATGGCGATTCGTAGCGGCCTTGCTGGCGACGAAGTCAAAGACATCCCCATCATTGCCGTCACCGCCTTTAACGTAATCTCCGACCGTAGTCGCTTCAAAGAAGCCGGCATGGAATATTACCTGCCCAAGCCTGTCGGCCTCAAAGAAATGCGCGCCACTTTATTAGAAATCGTCAAAAAGAAGAAAGAACAGTCCTAAGCCGCGCTAGAAGCGTCGACAATGATCGACCACATCCGCACACTCGCGGTTCTCTCGCACATCGTGCACGCGAATAAAGTCAACGCCCGCCTGAATCCCCAGCGCAGTCGTGGCCAAGGTGCCACTCAAACGTGCCTTCGGATCTTTTAGATCCAGCAATTTTGCGATCATCGATTTACGTGAAGCACCGAGCAATACGGGGTAGCCCATCGCAAGCAACTCCGGCAGGCGACGCATAATTTCCCAATTCTCCTCGTAGGTCTTCCCAAAGCCCAAGCCGGGGTCGAGTAGGATCGCATCATCCCGCACTCCAGCCGCTTTGACACGCTCAATCGAGCACTGCAAAAACTCTTGAATCGCCAACATCACATCGCCGAGGCCCGCCTCCTCCGCGGGGCGATTATGCATCAACACACACGCCCCCCCCGCAGCCATCACCTCCGGCATGCGTGGATCACGCTGCGCGCCCCAGACATCGTTCACGACATCCGCGCCTGCAGCTATGGCCGCCGCAGCAACCTCCGCCTTTGAAGTATCGATCGAAATCAGCGCATCCGTATGGGGCCTCACCTTCTCAATAAAAGGCACCACCCGTGCGATCTCCTCGGTCGGCGAAACAGGGATATAGCCCGGCCGCGTTGATTCGCCACCGATATCAATCATCTCCGCCCCCGCCTCAACCATCGCATGGAAGTGCAAGACCGCCGCATCGAGGTCCACAAAGTCCCCTCCGTCCGAAAAAGAATCGGGGGTCAGGTTTAGGATACCGACAAGGTGCGTCCGCGCCCCCAATGCCAGCTCACGGCGAGCCGTTTTATAGAACGAATGATTTCGCATATCAACCCATCGGGTAAGGATATTTCGCCGAAATCGCGTCGATCTTTTGCAGCGTTTCATCACTCAGCTTCAGACCTGCCGCGGCCAAGCTCGGCTTGAGTTGCTCACTTGAGTTCGCACCAATAATAGTCGAAGCCACAAAGTCGTGCTGTTTACTCCAAGCCACCGCAAGTGTGACCACATCGATGTTGAGCTCCTGCGCCAGTTCGATCAGCTCCGCGGTGGTCGCGAGGCTCTTATCATTAACGAAGCGCTTCGCCATCTGCCGCTGGCGCTCGCCTCCAGTCTGTAAATACTCCGAGAAGCGCGCCCCTTGCGGACGCGCACCATTGTTGTATTTCCCGCTCAGCACACCGCCGCCGATCGGCGAGTATGGCAACAGACTGATTCCCTCGCGGCGACAAATGTCGGCTAGGGCATCTTCAAAGCGTCGGTTATTAATCGAAAAGTTGTTTTGAATCGTCTGGTAGCGTGCATAGCCATTCTCCTGGGCCACCTGGTTCGCCTTCATGGTGCCCCACTCCGTTTCATTGGAGCTGCCGATCACCCGCACTTTGCCCTCTTCTTGCAGTTCGGTCAGTGTTTGCAAAGTCTCTTCGTAGCCGAAGTCATGATCCGGCCAGTGCGTTTGATAAAGGTCCACATAATCCGTCTGTAAACGACGTAAGCTGCCCTCGATCGCAATACGAATATGGTGACGATCCAGCGCCGTCTTGCCTGAGCGAATCGGCGGCACAAACCAGCCATGCCCTGGGCCCACCACCTTGGTGGCCAGCAAAATCGAACTACGATCCTTCCCTTTTAACCACTTGCCCACAATTTCCTCGGTGCGATTCACCCACTCCGCCTTGGGCGGCACCGGATAAATTTCCGCCGTATCGAAGAAATCGATGCCCGCCTCGTAGGCCTCATCCATAATCGCAAACGATTCGCGCTCATCCAGCTGCGAACCGAAAGTCATCGTGCCAAGGCAAATTTCAGAAACGACCATGCCGCTACGTCCTAAACGTCTTTTTTCCATGCCTAGAGCTATGCAAAGCTTTATTCAAAACACAAATGCATATACGCCTTGGTTCTAAATACGTCAGCTATGGAGATTGGGCGTCCCGCGCAATATAAGACACGAATTTCATCTCGCGCGAATCTGCTGTTGCCTCGGACTTCAGGAGGCTTCAGCGTTTACACCTTAATTCTTTTAAAAACTAGGGCGAAACGAGGGGACTCTCGCAGCGCCACCATACAAAAGCACAAAAATGTCCGAACTTACACGCGCACAAAAAGACGAATTTATCGAGTTTATCGCTTACCTATGCGATGAGGCAGCCAAGGAGATCCTTCCTCACTACGGCCCAGACGTAGAAATCGAGCGCAAGTCCGACGCCACTCCGGTGACGCTGGCTGACCGTAATGCAGAAAAACGCATCCGCGAGATTTTGGCCGAGCGCTATCCTGAGCACGGCATTATCGGCGAAGAATACGGCCGCGAACGCGACTACGCCGACTTCGTATGGGTGCTGGACCCGGTCGATGGCACCAAGTCCTTTATCTCTGGCGTGCCGCTCTTTGCGACACTGATCGCTCTCATGTATAAGGGCCGTCCTGTCATCGGTGCCATCAACCAACCTGTGCTCAAGCAAATGGTGATCGGCGATTGTGAGACCACCACTTTGAATGGCAAACCGGTCTCTGGCCGCGAGGCTTGCTCGCTGAGCCAAGCCACACTCTGCACCACCGACCCGATCCGCACCACTCTGTGGCAAAACAAGGCCGACTGGAGCGCACTCCCTCCCAAGACTGCTCTCTACCGCTCATGGGGCGATGCGGGTGGCTATATCCTGCTATGCTCAGGCTTCATCGATATTATGTGTGACCCGATGATGGAAATCTGGGACTGTGCCGCCATCCTCCCCTGCCTCGAGGGTGCGGGCTTTAAAGTGACTGGCTGGAAGGGCGGCGACGCCTTCGACGAGCGCTGCATTATCGCCGCCAAGGCTCCGCTCCATGACGAGGTCATGGCCACACTCTACCCTGCAAACTAAGCAGGCGACTCCTTGAAGCTGTAAGTCGTGCCTACGCTGCTTAGACATATACAATCCGGTCTGAGCGCCGCGAAAGACTACAACACGCTAAACTTCTGGCCGCTACGGCGGTCACTCAAAGGTTATCAACCCAGCTACTTCGCTGGCGATCTGCGAGCAGGGCTCAACGTTGCCCTGCTCGCATTCCCCCAGGGCATGGCCTATGCCTTAATCGCAGGCCTGCCGATTCAGTACGGCATCTACGGATCCGCCATCGCCGCGATGGTCGCGCCAATTTTTGCCAAGAGCCATTTGATCACGCTCGGTCCGACCAATGCGACTTCGGTCATGCTACTGAGCGCCTTTGCTAGCTTGGGCATCGTAGGCGCCGAGAAGCTAGGCATGGTGCCGCTGCTCATATTCATGGTGGGCTTTTTCATTGCACTGGGAGCTTACTTCAAGGTGGCTAACCTGGTGCAATACATTTCGCGCTCGGTGATCACAGGCTATATTACGGCAGCCGCCTTGCTCATTATCACCAACCAGATCCCGAAAGCTCTGGGGCTGGAAATGCCGGGTAAAGGAGCCACTTTTTACGAGTCGGTCATGCTGATGTATCAATCGATCAATACCGTGCATTGGGCGACAGTGGGCGTGAGCCTAGTCACTGCGGCACTCTTTTTCGCTCTCAACAAAAAGTTTAAATCACTACCCAATGTGGCGATCAGTCTGCTCGCAATTTCGGCACTCACCGAGTTCGTAGTCGAAAAGCTACACATCAAATACCTGGACCGCTCCAGTGACATTCAATTTCTTCCAGGTATCAATGCGGCCAACTGGTCATTCCAAGCACCCGATTTTTCGCTGAGCAGTATTCATACATTAGCCAGCCCCGCGCTGGCAATTGCGCTATTGTGTATACTCGAGGGCATCTCGATCGGCAAATCACTGGCGGCCAAGACGGGGGCACGACTCGATGCCAACCAAGCGATGTTCTCCATCGGCATGGCTAATATTGCCTGCGCTTTTTTCTCAGGTATGCCCGCATCGGGCTCGCTGACCCGCTCCACCCTCAGCGCCACCAGTGGCGGGCGCACCGTATTAGCCAGTTATATCAGCGGTGTGATCGTATTCATCGGTGCTTTTGCACTCGGCCCCTTTACCGAATATATCCCACAGTGCACCTTAGCGGTGCTCGTCATCGCGATCGGCATATCACTCATCAATAAGCATGCGATTCGCATCGTCACCCGCACCACCAAGTCGGACGCTGCGGTCTTTGCGACGACATTTGGCAGCGGCCTTTTTATGCCGCTCGACACCGCGATTTATGTGGGTGTCGGTACTTCCATCGTGCTCTTTCTCAAGAAAGTCGCCCGCCCGGAGATGGTGGAATACACCTTTAACGAAGAGGGGCAATTAGCTGAAATGCACCAAGAGGGTAAGCGCTCCGTGCCACAAGTATCGATCGTGCACGTGGAAGGGGAACTCTTCTTCGGCGCTGCCGATCTATTTCGAGATCAAATGCGCCGCATCTGCGAAGAGCCCAACCTCAAGATCGTGGTGCTCAAGATGCGCAACGCTCACAACTTGGACGCCACCGGCGTGATGGCCCTAGAGGAACTGCTACTTTATATGGAGGAAAAAGGGCGCTACCTGATCCTAAGCGAAGTGAAAGCTGGTATGATGCGAGTGCTTAAGCAGTCGGGGCTCTACGAGCAGATTGAGGCACGTAACATCTTTACCGACGAACCCAACAACCCGACCATGTCCACGGCGAAAGCACTCAAGCGTGCCAAGGAACATTTGGGCGACACCCAGGCAGACGTCTCTATCTACGTGGACCCCGTGATCGATAAAACTAAACAAGGCGAACGTGTATAGCTGCACACAGCTGTCAAAGCCCCACAGAGTGCTCTAATCCTTGCGCAGGCCCGCATCGACCTCGCTCTGCTCGATATTTGCCTCACGCTCCGTCAAGGCATCGAGACGCTCGATCAATGAGTTTTCACTATCGGTCAAATAGTTTGCTCTCGATTCCAATGCTTGCGCTTCTTCTTCCAATTTTTTCATGCGAGCTTCCAGCGCGGCTTCGCGCGCTTCCACACTCTGCGCACCGACTGGCTCATGCGTCGTGCCAAAGGGCGAGCGAGTTGCCGCGGCCTGAAGCTTTGTCATTTCAGCTTTTTGACTTTCAAAATTGCGACGGTCTTCGGCCAGTTGCCGCTTCAGCGCGCTCAGCTCGCTCTCCTTAACACGCAACTCCTCCGCCTTAGCTGCGGCGACTTTGGCATCATAGGCGCTGGCACTTTCATTGGCACGCTCAGCGGCCACAATCTTCAGTTGCTCTAACTCTGCCTCAGCTTGCTCCACGCCGGTCAAACGCTCGATCACAAGCTCCTCGGCCTGTTTAAGATCTACACTCCGCATCTCTAGTTCGCGCCGATCATGCTCCAAGCTCTTACGCTCTTTCTCAATTTTCTCTTCCATTTCGAGCACTTCTTTGCGGCGTTGCTCGATGTATTTTCGTTCTGAGGCGGTCAGTTTACGTTGCGGTTTCTTACGCAGTGGCTGTCCACCACGCGCCTGCGATTCAATTAAATAAGGCACCACCAATGAGGTCCAGACAGCGAGGTCACGGGCTTTTAAAGCATGCTCCTTCCCCTTGGAATCCAACAGTAGCACTTTCTGCATATCGTAGGACTTTATACGAGCGGGTTCACGGATGGCTTGGCTAATTAGACGCTTCGCATCCGTCAATGCCTTGGCAGGTGGCACAATGCACAAGAACGCGATATTAATGCCGATAAAACCAAAAAACAAACCACCTAATGCAGCCAAGATACCACTCTCAAAGCCCCAATAGACCACCAGCGCCATCACTAAACTCAACACGCCGACCAACAGTGTCGCCATAGCAATACGCTTCGCCGAGTAGCGCTCATAGAAGCGCTCGATCGACTGTTCTAAAAGCGTAATTTTATCGAGCTTCGCCATCAGTCAATGGATGCTAAATCATAAATCGCATAACCTGCCATCAAATTGGGAAATTTGGAGCATTCACTGCGCCAATCGCCCGACAGATAGACTTTATCTTCAATCACAATTCTGCGGGCATCGCAATAATCTTCAAACTCTGCCACAGAAAACGGATTCGTCGGCATGGATTCATACCACGGCTTCGGATACACTTCGTTCACAGTGCGCCGCCCTTTAAAGAGCACATTCAGACGGTTCAACCAAAAGGCCTTATTCACAAAGCCCACAGCAACTCGACGCCCGACGCGCAGGCCCTCGGCCAGCACGGCATCGGCGTCATCCAACTGCTCCACCGTGCGGCTAAAAATCACGCGGTCAAAGGCATCGTCCGGAAAGGTCGCTAGCATCGAGCGAATGTCGCCTTGGTAGGCAGGCACTCCGCGCTTTACGCAGCTGAGAATTTTATCCAGATCGATATCCACCCCGACTCCATAGATCGACTTCTTCTGCTTCAAATATTCCAACAAGACCCCGCGCCCGCATCCGAGGTCAAGCACGCGGTCGCCCTCATTCACCCAGTGGGCAATGATCTGAAAGTCAGCTTGGCGCTTTTTATCAATAGGCTTCATAACTGATTAACGGCTAAGGAATCGGTGCATCAATTCGTAAAGTTGAGGCGCACGTAAGAGAAAGGAATCATGCCCAAAATCCATCGCCAGCTCAGCGTAGGTGGCGTCCTTGCCCAGACGCAAGAGGGCCTCCACCACTTCGCGATTGCCCTGCGGCGGATAGAGCCAGTCGGAAGTAAAACCAACCACCAAACCAGGCGCAGTCACAGAGCTCAAAGTCGCGTCGAGTGATTCTGGACTGTGCAAATCAAAGCGGTCGAGCGCTTTAGTCAGGTACAAATATGTGTTTGCATCGAAACGCGTCACAAAGCTGGCGCCCTGATAGCGCAGATAGCTTTCGACCTCGAATTCGACTTCGAAATGCTCCCGCGACTGATCGCCCGAACGACGCTTACGCCCAAACTTACTCTCCATGCCCACATCAGAGAGATAAGTAATGTGCGCCATCATCCGCGCCACGGCCAGCCCTTGCGCGGGTCCTTGGTCTGGCTCGTAGTTGCCCTCCTTCCACTCGGGGTCGGAGATAATGGCTTGGCGACCCGTATCGTTAAAGGCAATTGCTTGTGCAGTATGACGCGCCCCACTGGCCAACGCAATATAGCGCCCGAGCCGATCCGGAAAATCAATCGCCCATTGCAAGGTTTGCATGCCTCCCATGCTGCCGCCGATCACGGCGTGCAGACGGTCGATTCCAAAGGAATCAATCAGCAAGGACTGCGCGCGCACCATGTCGCGCACGGTCAATTTCGGGAAATCAAGATTGTAGGGTTTGCCGGTTTCTGGATTGATCGAACCTGGCCCGGTGGAGCCTTGACAGCCCCCCAGCACGTTGGAGCAAATCACAAAGTAACGCGTCGTATCAATCGGCTTGCCCGGGCCTACCATAAAGTTCCACCACCCCTGCTTGCGCTCATCGATGCCATGCACGCCCGCGCAATGGTGGTCACCACTCAGGGCGTGACAGATCAAGATTGCATTATCCTTGGCTGCGTTCAGATGGCCATAAGTTTCATAGCGCAGCGTCAGCTCAGGGATGCTGCCCCCAGATTCGAAATTAAACGGCTCTTTGGAGACAAAATCCTGATACTCAACGAAGCCGACCTCTCCCTCATCAGAGATTAGCGGCGCTTGTTCGGAATCATTCATATGCAAATTTACTTAAACCAGATAGCGGTACACGCAGAGTGCAGTCAAATCCAGTTAAAAAGGGGCCCAAAGCGGCTCACACATATTTTTGACAAAATCAATCCACCCCACCGCTCTGCGCGAAATGAGCTGCACTTACTGAAGCGGCCGAAAACGGACGACCTTTAAGTTATTCTTGGGGCGAACATCTGCGTTAGGGCTCGCTGGCAACACCCGCGCGGCCAAGCTTAAAAGTACGTCGCTGCCCTGGGAAGGAATCGTGGTAAAGACTTTACGCGTCGTCGTCTGCCCCGGCCCCAGTGCATTCAGTATATAGCTTACAGGCTCCGCCTCCCCGATAAAGACTTCCAGCTCGGCAGCATTCATCCAAGCCGTGCCACGGTTTTGCACCGTCACCTCAATCGGCATATTGGTGCCCGGCAAAGCACGAGGATCGAGATAAATATCCGCCAAGGCAGCATCGACGATGCCGGCAGTCGTGCGCTCACGCAATCGATCCCAATCAAGCAAGCCGGCACCATAGACTGGATCCACGCCAGCTGCGCCTTGATCATTTAAATAGCTTTGCAGTAGTTCCACCGCCTGCTGGGCAGGCAGCGCAGCCTCCCCGGAAAGTAAGGAAGCTAAAGTGCCCGTCACAAATGGAGCCGCCGCCGATGTGCCGGAAAAGAGCATCGTCCCTTCGTCCTCCTGTGCCGTCAACACACCCACCCCGGGCGCGGCAAAATCAATCGCCTCGGACTGATTAGGAAACAAGGCGTATTGCCCCTGAGCATCTACAGCGGTCACTGACAGCACTTCGGAATACGCGGCCGGATAAGGCATGCGCCCATAGCCATCGTTGCCCGCCGCAGCCACCATCAGCACCCCGCTCGCATGCGCATATTGAACCGCGGCACGCAAGACGGTGGAATCTTGATAAACACCGAGGCTCAAATTGATCACCAGTGCCCCGCGATCGACCGCCTCCACAATGCCCTGAGCCACATGATAACTATTGCCCAGCCCCTGATCGTCCAGCACCCGCACTACAAAGAGCTCGGTATCAGGCGCAATACCTTCGTACCCGGCAATAATCGAAGCCACCGCAGTGCCGTGCGCGGCACCGTCCCCGCCCACGCCCCCACCGACTAAGTCTAGCTGCTGCATCGAAACTTCATCAAATTGTGGATGCGCTTGAATACCCGAATCGAGCACCGCCACCAAGACCCCCTGCCCCGAACCTGCTAGCGGCCCGCCCGTAATCATGCGCGCTGAACTTGCAAATGCGGTCAAACGTGCAAGTGCCTCGGGGTCTATTTGCACAGGCGGCAGTGGACTCTCGACCTGATATGAATAATCGGCCTCCGCACCAAAATCACCCGGCTTGGCAACCGCCAGTGCTGGCTCTGGAATACGCACGGTCAGCAAGCTGTCAATTTGCCCCAGTGG
Source organism: Puniceicoccaceae bacterium (assembly GCA_002729725.1). GTDB lineage: Bacteria > Verrucomicrobiota > Verrucomicrobiia > Opitutales > Coraliomargaritaceae > Thalassobacterium > Thalassobacterium maritimum. Next base: position 125,405 of record PBYS01000117.1, on the reverse strand, counting down.
ATCAATGCCAGCCGCCGCCAAGGCCTGCAAATAGGCGAAATAATCTTCTCGTGAAGCAAAGCGAAGTAACAACTCGCCCTGAATTGCGGCGCTCGGGTAATCTACAGCTGCCAGTTGAGGGGCCTCGATCAATGGCTGCGCTAGAAACTCGCGAGCATCTTCCGACGAGCCATTCTCAACCGACTTTACAGCCTCTGGCTCTGAAACTGTTGAGAAAGCAAGTGGTCGCATGCTCGACAAATAGTAACCAATCAACCCTCCCAGGAGTGCCAGCGCCATAAATGTCCAAAGCGTTCGAGATAATTTCATATGTATTTAATCTAGACTCTCAGCCGATAAAGACAACCGTCTATGCATCCGACCTATCATGCGTATTTTATGCCTCCAACATGTGCCATTCGAAGGACCTGCCGCCATTGCAGACTGGGCCCATTCGCGCGGACACAGTCTCCACTGCCACCTCGTATTTGAACAGGGCACACTGCCCGCGCTCGATCGCTTTGATCTCTTGTTGGTCATGGGCGGGCCGATGAATATTTACGAAGTTGAAGCACATCCATGGCTTATCGCCGAAAAGGAACTGATAGTTTCAGCCATCGCTGCAGGTAAATATCTGGTCGGCATTTGCCTAGGGGCTCAGCTGATCGCCGATGCGCTCGGAGCGGCTGTCACTACCGGCCCACAAGCAGAAATCGGCTGGTACCCCATCCAATCCGAAGAAAAAGCTCCCGCATGGCTTGAGCTGCCTGAGGAGCTGCGAGTGCTTCACTGGCACGGCGATCGCTTCGAACTGCCCGCAGGCGCCACCCGCATCGCTTCCAGCGCAGCCTGCCCCAATCAAGCCTTCCTCTACAATGAGCGCGTATTAGCCTGGCAATGCCACCTCGAAACCACCAGCGAGAGCTTAGCTGCGCTCATTGAGAATTGCAGCGACGAACTCGCGCAAACAGGCCCTTACCTGATGACCGCCGAGCAGCTACAAACTGAACCGGCCCACACCCATAATCAGATGCGCCAGGTATTATTCAAGATTCTGGATGGCATGACGGCTCCCTTAGAAGTGATTGATTGGGGCCGGACCGAATACGAAAACGCTTTTGCGCGCCAAAAAGAACGCGTCGACCTCAGACGCATGGGCCAATGCCGCGACGCACTCATCCTCACCGAGCACTCGCCCGTTTACACCATGGGCATGCGTAAAGATGCCGCACAGCACCTGATCTGGGCCCAAGCAGAATGCACCCGCTTAGGCATCGACGTAGTCCAATCCAACCGTGGGGGCGATATCACCTATCACGGGCCGGGACAGCTAGTCGGCTACCCGATCCTCTCCCTGCGCCACCGGCGCGACCTGCACGCCTACCTAAGAGATCTAGAAGAAGTCGTCATCCGAACTTTGGCCACTTACGGCCTCCAAAGCGCTCGCCGCGAGGGCAAAACAGGCATCTGGATCGACAAGCAACGCAAGATCTGCGCCATCGGTGTAGCAGTGCGCTCCTGGATCAGTTATCATGGCTTCGCACTCAATGTAAACCCCGACATGAACCACTTCAGCGGCATCGTGCCCTGCGGCATTACCGACGGCACGGTGACCTCTCTAACTAATGAACTCGATAAGAAGGTAGACATAGAAGAGGTAAAAACGCGATTAGCAGTTGAATTTGAAACAGTTTTTGGGAACACTGCGCGACAAGATGGATAACCGAAAGCCAGAATGGCTGCGAGCCAAGCTCCCGACCAGCCGCGAATATAAAGAAGTGCGCGAGATCGTTGATACCAATGACCTGCACACAGTCTGTAAGAGTGCCCAATGCCCGAACATGGGGGAATGTTGGTCACGAGGCACCGCTACCGTGATGATTCTCGGTAATATTTGCACCCGCTCATGTCGCTTCTGCGCGATTCAAACCGGCCGTCCTACCGAGCTCGACCTGGGCGAACCCGCTCGCGTGGCCGAGTCGATTGCGCGCATGAACCTTCGCCACGCCGTCATCACCTCCGTCGCCCGCGACGACCTGAAAGACGGCGGCGCCTCCGTTTGGGCCGCCACCATTCGTGCCGTGCACCACCGCTCACCTGAATGCGCCGTCGAAGTGCTGACCGCCGATTTCCGCGGCCAACAGGAATACCTGGACGTAGTGCTCGACGCTTGCCCCGACATTTTCAACCACAACCTTGAGACTGTAGAACGCCTGCAACGCCCCATTCGCAAGACTGCTCGCTACGATCGCTCGCTGTGGGTATTGGAACACGCTAAATCGCGCGGCTTCATCACCAAGTCCGGCATCATGCTGGGCATCGGAGAGAAAGAAGACGAAATCAAAACAGTACTGACCGACATGGCCAAAGTCGGCGTCGACGTGCTCACCATCGGACAATATTTACAGCCTTCCAAGAAACACGCCAATATCGACCGCTGGGTCACGCCCGAGGAATTTGCGCGCTGGAAGGAGTTTGCCTTGGAAGTCGGCTTTGGCGCCTGTGAATCAGGCCCCATGATCCGCTCCTCTTACCATGCCGACAAGCAGTCCGACATGTTCGACGTGCGCGCACGCCGTCGTCAAATGCTCGCCGAACAAGCAGCCAATAGAGAAGAGGCCGCTCTCAGCGAAGTCTAGAGCACTCTGCGTTTACTTAGACGCCCCGCAGCCGTTATAATCAATTCCATCAATTAGAGACTCCTAGGAATAAAACAATACCCGCGAGGCATAGGCAAAGCACACTGCAAAAGGGGCGGATTTTATTTAAGGACTTGATCGTGATCGGGTAAGGCACCCGCTTGGCAAACCAAAGCGCCAGCAAGGTAAATTGCCCCCACCACCAAGTCACCCCGATGAAAGCGCCCAACAGCACGCTTGGCACGCTGGCCCACTCGGCGGGTGCATTGAGATAGGCCCCCGTCGCCAGCAAAATAGCCATGGCTGCAGGTAAGCGCATCGGCATCGCAAGCGATTGAGTGAACGCACGATTTAACATCAACCACGGCTTCGGCAAAGCCGGAGCATCGTCGACTCGCTCAACACGCTTGGAACGCAAAAATTTGAAGGCCATATAAGTCAGCACAAATGCGGCAAACAAATGCATACCAAAATGAATGAAGGGCAAATGCGCCGACATCATCATTAAACCTGGCACTGCCACCATCAGCCAAAAAAAGTGCGAAAGCCAAAAGCCCAGCCCCACGGCCAGCACCTGCGCTCGAGTCCCCTGCACGCCCACCTTGGCCAGCCACACCGTGCCCGGAAAGAGTGTGAGCGAAAAAATGAAACCCGCAGAAATACCTTCGATCATAACAATAAGGTACTAGTCAGCGCTGCCGTCGCAATGAGTAAGATGCACACTCATCACGATCGCTTCGAAATCAATGCGCCCAACCAGCGTGCGGCAATCAACACGCACACCAAAGTCGCGAGAATGAGGCAGCCCACATTCAACGGCCAGCCGGAGAACGCGCAGTGAAATGCCACAATCCCAGCCGTCGTCACAATCATCGTCATTGGAATCCAATCACTGTGCCAACGACGAATCTGAATCGCGCGATAGCTTGAAAGAAAAATAGGTGCCGCCCCCAGCAGCAGCGTGAAACACAAGCAAATCAAGCCCAACAGGCTTAGCAGAGCCTCGCCCTCCCCCAGATTTGCAGCAGCGAACTGCTCGTAGGCCGCCAATAGAGCGACATTTCCTGTAAAAACGAGCGTCAAGAGACAGCGCAAGGCCAGCGGTGAGATACGCGGCCCCGAGCCCGGTGCCGACGGTGTCGAGCGCATGCGATAGCCGAATTTAAACAACTCAGAACCCAACACCGAAAGATCGAATTCAGAACGCCGCCATTCCAGCGTCAAAGAGTGCTGCGACAGACTCGCGGTGGCTTGCACACAGCCATTCTGGCTATTCGCGAGACGCTCCACCAACCAAGCACAGCCCATACAGGACATACCTTCGACCTCGAAGACAGCCCTGCCGGACTCACTGCCAGCCTCGACTTCGGCCTGCGCACGCCGCAGTGCCAAAGCATCGACCTCAGTTAGTTCACGATCTTTAAGCGGTTGCGCCACACGATCCTGTAAACGATAATAATCCCCCAAGCCCTCTTGCTGGATTAATTGATATACCTGCTGACAGCCGGCACAGCAAAAGCCATCCACACCCGAGCGCTCGGTCGTGTAGGGCGTCGCGCAATGCTTACAGCGGTGAGTCGTCGCAGCCACTAAACTAAATCAAAGCGCTCGATCCCTTTGCGCACATCGGAGAGGAAGGAAGCAGCCCCCACTCCATTGATCCAGCGGTGGTCAAAGGTCAGTACCAAGGAAACCACTTCCATGGTCTCGCTCGTTTTAGATTTGGGATCAGGAAGCACATACGGAGCTCCGATGAAGAGTGTCGCCAATGAAGGTGGCACGACAATAGGGATGGCCGAGCGCACATTATAAGCGCCCATACTAGAGATGCTCAAAGGCACCCGATTCTTAGACTCAACCTCACCATGACGCGTCCGGCGTAGTGCCTCATTGAATACATCCGAAAAAGCATCCCATTCGATTGCATTCGCATGTTTGACGACCGCGGTTTCCAAGACATCGCCCGGCAGCGCAACAGCCACTCCAAGGTCGAAACGATCTGGATCGTACACCAATTCATGGCCACGCACTACCGATGCAAAACGCTCGTGCTTCTTCATCGCTTGCAAGACCGCCCAGGCAGACATGGTCGCCGTCGAAAGTGTGCCTCCCGGCGTCTTCTTACTACGCAAACGGGCGTCTCGAACATTCTCCCAGCGACAAGTCACTTCAATAGTTGCTGGCACAATGCCCTGTAACTGCTTCACCGCTTCAGGTGATAGTCCACCCTGCTGACGCTTCAGCCCTGCTTCAGGCTGCGCCTCAGACTCGGACGCTTCTGCTGCGACTGCAGGCCTCGACACTGCATCAGAATCAGGCTCCCCCCCCTGCATCTGGAGCGGAACTAAATCCTGTCCCACTTCAACCTCATCTCCCTCCGAGATCAACCAATCACCCAGCACTCCATCTTCATCACTTTCAATAGGGAAGACTGCCTTATCTGTTTCAACTTCACAAAGTGCGTCATCCGCTAGCACAGCATCCCCACTTTGCTTGAGGATAGATACCACTCGTGCCACGCGAATACCTTCGCCCAAAATCGGCACAGTGATCATTTTACTAGAGCTAAACGGAGCCGATTCTTCTGAAGCAATCATATCTGAGGAGTCTGTCACAGAAGCACGCATAGGAGCGGGTGCACGCGCTTGTTCGAGAGTGGTTTGAAGTGTGGATGCAAGTAAGCGCTCAAGTGCCGCCGCCACTCGTTCGCGATCCGGCAAGGCCGCATACTCGTAAATAGGATTAAAACCGACATGCACATCGGCCTTCGAAACAATGACAGGCGGACTTTTTAAACTACGTAACACGTCCTCATCACTACACATTTCCGCGACAATCATCTGCCCAACGCTGCCACTTATATTGTCCTCCTGCACGATCATCAGGCGCCCAGTCTTTTGCACCGAGTCTGCAATCGCCTCACGATCCCAAGGCTGAATCGAGCGTAAGTCGATCACCTCGACATCCACATCCCCCTCCATGGTCTCCAGCACCTCGTCAACCAATTCGACGCAATTGCCCCAAGTCACTAAAGTCACCAACAAGCCTTCGCGCACAGTGCGTGCCACGCCCAATGGCACAGCTGCCACCTGCTGAACGCGTTGCTCCGCCCACATTAAATGCTTGGGTAATAATATAATGGTGGGGTCCTCGCCATGCAAGGCAGTCCAAAAGAGTCCCGCCGCATCAGCCGGAGTAGAAGGCACCACCACTCGAATACCAGGCACCCGGGCAAAGGAGCCCTCTCCAGATTGGCTATGCCATAAAGCTCCGCCAGGCAGATAGCCACCACAAGGCGCATAAATCACAAGCGGGCACTTCCATTGTCCAAAGCTACGCCAGCGAAGTGTCGCCATATTGGAGACCAATTGATTCCAACCGGGGTAAATAAAATCAACAAACTGAATCTCAAAACAGGGCCGCTTGCCATAGGATGCCAGCCCCACCGAGACTCCCATAATCGTAGACTCGGCTAGCGGAGAATTCACTGCCCGCAATGGATCCTTCTTGGAAAGACCCTTCGTCAAATTAAAGACCCCGCCCTTAGGATCGGCAATGTCTTCGCCAAAGAAGACCACCTCAGGCATCGTATCCATCGCACTGTGGAAAGTCTGATTCACCGCATCCAAAATCCGGCACGACTCGCCCAGCTCGAGTTTGGGCATCGCATCCGGAGTCGAAAGCGCCCCATGCAAGTGCAAGTCACACTCTTCAGCCAAGGGATCCACGTCGGCGCCGGCGGCTTTATAAGCAGCTCGCATCTCCTCACGGATCTCCTCTTCCAGAGCTTTCGCACTGGCCTCTGTTAAGAGACCATCCTTGATCATGGCTTGCTGAAAGATTGCAATCGGGTCACGAGCGTGCATCGCTTCAAGCTCATCTGCAGCACGATACATCCGCTGATCATCCGCACTTGAGTGATTTGAAAAACGCTCGACATCACACCAAATAAAGGCAGGACCCTGGCCCGCACGTGCATGCGCCACCGCCACCTTTCCAGCAGCCGCAACAGCTTCTACATCACTGCCATCGACTCGCTGCCACTCCTCAGAATTTAAAACTCCCAGCGCAATGGGATTGGTTTCCGCGGTCGAAGTGCTAATCGCGATGCGATTGTCTTCCACCACAAAGACCACGGGCAATTTGCGCTCTTTCGCAAAACAAACCGCCTCAAAGAAATCTCCCTGCCGTGCCGAAGCCTCTCCCAAAGAGGCGTAGACGACGCCATCCTTGCCATCTAACTGCATCCCCCAAGCCGCGCCGCAGGCGGGTAGTAGATGCGCCCCAACAGGGGATGGATGACTCCAAATATTCAGTTTACGGTCACTAAAGTGCCCCGTCAGCTGACGCCCGCCACTAGAAGACTCTCGTTTGGCATAAAACGCCAATGCCATGTCACGATCCGTTAAGCCACGCTGCAAACAAAAGGCGCGATCCCGATAATAAGGAAATGCATAATCCTCTGGCTCCAGCGAAAGCGCAACTGCCGCCAAAGCCTCGTGCCCCATGCCCGAAATATGAAACCAGCCCTTGCCCTGACGAATCAAACTCTGCTCCCGCAAGTCGCCAAGACGACTGCGCCACAGCGAACGCAAGAGTGCGAGGCGTGTAGCTGGTTCAAACTGAGAAGTCGCTTTAGATGCTGGTTTCGACATGAAAAGTAAGAGTGAATTACCCGCAGTTAATACATTAAAAGTGAGGCATTCAAAGGATCACTAAAGGTATCTCGCCCACTGCTAGCAAGTATGAATCATACTTCAATCAAGACCTCCAGATACGTAAAGGCTCGAGCGCCTACCAAACGCTCGAGCCAACTACTACCCTCTATACTAACCAAAGTTGAGAGCAGTTTCCCAAATTAGTTTAACTAATCAAGTTTTTTCTTTGATTTAGACATTCTAATCAATAGGGCTAATTAGCTGAGTTAGAAAAGCTAACTCAAGGACAGGCAATGCTGTAAAATAGCGGCTTTTAACCCCCAAATAGGCCATTTATCTCAGCTCACAGCGACAGTCGCAGCTCATAAGAAGTTGCCGCCAACCACATCCGCAGCATAATAAGCACCCTCAACACCCAAAATTTTGATGGAAACCCACAGTCTGCCCAAGATCCATAATCAATTGATTGCGCTTCAAAACGCGCTCGACGTCAGTGGAGTGGGCTATTGGCAGATCGATAGCGAGGATCGAATCGAGTGCGATGCCCACAGCAAAGCACTGCTCGGCATACACCCCACGGATTCGCTGCGAGACTTAACAGAATTCCTAATGCAGATCGAAGAATCGCAGCATGGTAGCTTCCTTGACGCATTGGACCGTGCACGCACGAGTAATCAGCCTGTAGAACTCAATTTACTACTAGAAAAACCACTCAAAGGCCGTAACGCGGGCTTCAAACTCTCCGCCCGCGCCTGTCAGCTACCCGGGGAGCCCAATACTTACTTATGCGGTCTACTACAGCCCCTGCCAGAAAGCGCAGTCGAAGTCGAAAAACGATTCCAATCCGCACTGGCTGAAGCGCGCGGTGCGAATGTAGAACTCGCGAACTTCGCTTCCATCGCTTCACACGACATGCGAGAGCCTCTGCGCATGATCACCAGCTACCTGCGCCTACTCCAAGAGCGTTCACCCGCAGCGCTGGACGATCGTGCACGACGCTACATCAAATACGCATGCGACGGCGCCGACCGCATGCGCACCCTCATCGAAGACCTACTCAGCTACGCACGCCTAGAAAAATCGGATAAGGACTTCGAACCCCTCGCCTTAGATGACATCATGGCCAATGCCATCGACAACCTCAGAACTAATATCCGCGACACCCATGCCGAAGTCACTGTAGCCATCGATCACGCCCCGATAGTCATAGGCGACAGTGTGCGTCTTACACGTCTTTTTCAAAATCTGATCGCCAACGCGATAAAGTTCAACCGTCCTCAAAAAACGCCTCAAGTGCGCATCACTTTCAACGATGGGGAGCACGTACAGGCGCCGCAAAAATGGATCATTAGTATCGAAGATAAAGGGATAGGCATCCATCCAGACCACCACGAAATGCTCTTCAATCTCTTTCGTCGCCTCAATACTCACGACGAATTCGACGGCTCAGGCATTGGACTCGCTGTCTGCAAAAAAATCGCCCAACAACACGGCGGACTCATCTGGTTTGAATCCAACTATGGCCACGGCAGCACCTTTTACGTCGCACTCAATAAAGCCGATGCTCAAAGCTTGGCTTAGAGTTAGATTTCACTTAAGATCAAAAGATAAAATTGACGCCTATCATGCCGACTGCCGAATCCAAGATCATCCAAATACTCCTATTTGAAGACAATGCAGCAGATGCCGACCTCGTTGCCGAATACCTCGACCTTTCTAAGCTAGATTTCACCATGACTGTCGTGAAGCGCTTAGCCGATGGAGTCAGCCAACTGAAGGCGCAACGCTACGATCTCGTCCTGCTCGACCTAAGCCTCCCCGACAGCCAAGGTATCCATACCCTGAGCACAATAATGGAGACCACTAGCGAAGAGGTAATCATTGTACTCACAGGGTCCGATGACGAAGAACTCTCGCTCGAAGCCCTTAAAGTCGGCGCGCAAGACTACCTCAATAAAGATCGGCTCAATAGCGAAGTACTACGCCGCTCCATTCGCTACGCGATTGAACGCTCCAATTTGCTGCATCGCCTAGAAACACATACAGCTGAGATACAGTATCGCGAATCACTCTTGCGCCATATATTCGACGCCAATTCCGATGCCATGCTGATTCTCAGCAAAGCCTACGAAATCAAGTTCCTCAACCCCTCCGCGGGCAGCCTACTCGAAGCAAATCCCGAGCAACTCGTCGGCGAAATCTTTCCCTTTGAAGTTCAGAGTAACGAACCCACCGTGCTAGAGATCCCCGATCAAAATGATCTCACTCGCGTAGTCGAGCTTTCCGCGGTCGATCTAATTTGGGAAGGCGAAAGTGCACTGCTCGTCATCTTGCGCGACATCACACAACGCCGACAAGCGGAACTCGCACTCCAACGTGAGAAAGAACGCCTTTCCGTCACCTTGGATTCGATCTCCGATGCCGTCATTGCCACGGACCCAAATGATCGGGTCGAACGGCTCAACGAGGAAGCCGCAGACCTCATCGGCATATCACTAGCAGACGCCGTCGGCCGCCCCCTCGCAGAGGTGCTCAAGCTCAAACACCCCAAGACCGGCAAGCACCTCGCAGACCCAACTGACGCTTTAATAGATCCAGACTTTGGCGAAGTGCCCTCCAAGCTGGGTATTCAACTCGAAAGAACCAACGGCGAATGCATCCACGTTACTGCAGACACTCGCTGCATCGTCAATGAAGATGGCGAACGCCATGGATGCGTGACCATATTACGCGACCTGTCTCAACAAAAGAAAACTGAAGACGAACTCTTTAAAGCTGAGAAGCTCAATTCCATTAGCCTGCTAGCAGGTGGCATCGCACACGACTTCAACAACATGTTAAGCTCCATCCTAGGAAACATCTCGATGGTGAGGATGGAACTCGACGACGATCACAAACACAGCACAAAGCTGGGAGCTGTCGAGAAGGCTGCCCTACAGGCGAAATCACTCACCCAGCAACTGCTCACCTTCTCCAAAGGAGGCGCCCCCGTGCTGGAAGTCACTACCGTTTCAAAAATGGTCGAAGAATCGGCCCAATTTATCCTGCGCGGATCCAACGTAAAATGCAGCGTCGAGAAAGATCCCGACCTCTGGGCAGTCGATGCGGACAAGGGACAAATCAGTCAAGTCGTCAACAACCTCATCATTAATGCCGACCAGGCCATGCCCAACGGGGGCAGTATAAACATCCATCTGCGCAACCTGCAAGTGCGCCACGCCGAAATCCCGGCCCTACCATCCGGCCAGTATGTGTGTATCGAAGTGACCGATAATGGAACTGGCATTTCCTCCGAAAATCTTAAAAAGATCTTCGACCCCTACTTCACCACTAAAGAACGCGGCAACGGACTCGGACTCGCCTCCTCTTATTCAATCATTCATTCACACAAAGGCACGATCACCGCTGAATCTTCAATTGGCAATGGCTCAACCTTTCGTGTCTTTCTGCCGAAGAGTCCGCATAGCCTTCAAAAGAAAACAGAAGCGCCGAACACCCAAACAAAAGAACCGGCCAAAGAGAAAATCCATCGCGGCAAAGGGCGCATCCTAGTCATGGACGATATGGAAGCCATGATGCGAGTTGCCGGTGAAATCCTGAGCTTACTCGGCTACCAAGTCGAGTATTCAACCAACGGTGACGAGGCGATCGCTGCATATAAAGCAGCCAAAGAAGCAGGCAAACCATTTGACGCCTGTGTCTTCGACCTCACCGTGCCTGGCGGCATGGGCGGCGAAGAGGCGGCCAGTATATTACTTGAATACGATCCAGGCCTCGTCGCCATCGCATCCAGTGGCTACACGACCTCAAATGTCATGTCAGACTACAAAAACTCGGCCTTCAAAGCTGTTGTGCCTAAGCCGTATCGAATTAAAGAAATGAGCGACACATTACACCACCTGCTCAACGGGTAGAATGCTGCTTAATGTATATAAAAGCTAGGGCCAGCGCGCTTCCAGCATTCTTTCGAGTGCTCCTGCAGCTCCCCGCTCAAGAATGCTTTCGCCGAACGAATGCTATCTTCCAATTCATAGGGTTCCCATGCCAAATGCGCGGAGATCAATGCACTGAGTGCACAACCGGTGCCGCGCGTGTTACGGGTCTGGACTCGCGCCTCCGTAAAACAGTATTGCCGCCCGCTCGGATGATACAACCAATCCTCGCACTCCGGTCCGGTCGCATGCCCACCTTTCAATAAAATAGCCTGACCGCAGGCTACAGACAAATCCGCGGCTGCTTGATAAGGGTTTTCACTCTTTCCGGAGAGGATCGCCACTTCCTCCAGATTGGGAGTCGTCAAACAAGCACGCGGCATGAGCTTTAAACGTAAGGCCTCCACAGCTGCAGGCTCCAGCAACATAGCTCCACTGCTGGAACAAAGCACCGGATCGAGCACGTAGGGAATATCTGGATACTCTGACAAAATTTGCGCCACCCGATGAACGATCTCCACACTGCTCAACATGCCACTTTTAATCGCCCGCACACGGTAGTTTTTTAACATAGACCTCAATTGTGCTTCCACAAAATCCGCAGACATCATCTCCACCGCTTCCACGCCTTTTGGACTTTGCAAGGTCACCGCAGTCAAAACGTTTAGGGGAAAGCCACCCACCGCATGAATGGCGCGATTGTCTGTCTGCATGCCCGCATGCCCGGAACTATCGGAACCGGAAATCGTCAATACCAAGGGCGGTGCATTCATACGGTCGCCTCTCTAATAAGTCTGCATTGCAGGGTCCACGGCGGCCGCCCAGCCCAGAATCCCACCACGCAGACTCTTTAATTGTTTAAATCCATAATGCGCCTGCATGGCTTCGGCGGCTTTCAAACTGCGCACACCGCCCTTGCAATACACATAGGTCGGCTTGCTGGTATCAAAGCCGATCGCCTCAAAGTCGGCCTGGCCCTCCAGGATCAGGCCGAGCGGTAAATGCGCCCCGGGTAAGGCGCAAATCGCGCGCTCCCAATCCTCGCGCACGTCCAGCAATTGATACTCGCTGCGGTCCGCCTGTAAATCCTGCGGCTCCACTTCGACCACTGATTGCTGCTGGGCGACGCCACAGCTATATTCGATCAAGCGTAGCTCCGTCACCGCAGCCTGCTCAGGCACTCGCTGGAAACTCACGATCTGCTGACGCATCGTCAATGCATCGAACATTAACAGTTTTCCCGTCAATGACTCACCGACTCCTGTAATCAACTTGATCACCTCAGTGGCTTGAATCATCCCAATCATTCCTGGTAACACTCCAACCACTCCGATCTCGGAACAGTTGGGCGCATCTTCGGGACGAGGCGGCTCTGGAAATAAGCAGCGATAAGTCGGCCCACCTTGCCAATTAAAAACACTCGCCTGCCCCTGAAAGGTGTAGAGCGCGCCATAGACCAGTGGCTTATTTGCCAGCACACAGGCATCGCTTATCAAATAACGGGTCGGAAAGTTATCACTACCGTCCACCACGAAATCATACTGAGCGATCAACTCGAGTGCATTGTCCACTCCTAATCGGATGGCGTGCGGCACACATTTAATGTGCGGGTTCATCGCACGCAATTTTTCCGCTGCCAACTCCGCCTTGCCCCGGCCGAGCTCGGATTCGTTAAACAAAATTTGACGCTGCAGATTGGACAAGCTCACGACATCGTCATCCACAATTCCAAGCGTACCCACTCCCGCCGCCGCGAGATATTGGAGCACAGGGCAGCCGAGCCCCCCTGCGCCCACCACCAACACTTTGGCAGATTTGAGCTGCAACTGCGCAGCCTCACCGAAATGGGGCAATGTCAAGTGACGCTGATAGCGCAGAATTTCATCTTTGGATAATTCGCTCATAGTAGTATCAGGTGATATGCATAGACGGTTCTCGGCAGGATGTGAATCTTTTGATGCTCCATGATCACACGCTTACGCAGGCACAGCCATCATAGGTCGAGTCCCAATCCTTCCACACCACTTCATAGCCGCCGGCCTTTAGCATCGTGGCGACTTCAGCCGGGCTGCGCTCATCGGATATCTCAAACTGCTCCAAACTCTGCGGATCGACCACATAGCCGCCGGGATTGGTTTTCGATCCGGCACTTAAACTGGTAATACCGAGCTTGTGCACATGATCACGAAAGACGGGGCTCTCTCGTGTGGACATCGACAGCTCGACCTCGGAGCTTAGTAAACGATAGGCACAGATCAATTGCACTAGATCCTTATCCGTCATCACCGAGACCGGTTGAAAATCGCCTTCATGCGGACGGATGCGAGGGAAGGACAAACTGTATCGCGTTTTCCAATACGTCTGCTCCATATAACGCAGATGCGTCGCCACCATAAAGGAATCCGTGCGCCAGTCATCCAAACCATACAAAGCACCAAGCCCGATCTTCTTCATCCCCGCACGCCCGAGCCGGTCGGGAGTTTCCAAGCGGTAATCGAAATTGCTCTTCATTCCTTTTAAATGATACTTCGCGTAAGAGTCGCGATTATAGGTTTCCTGATAGACCAGCACCGAGCTAAGCCCCGCCTCCATCAAAGTTTCATAGCCCGCCTGATCGAGCGGCTGCACCTCCATCGAAATACTGGAAAAAGTCTGCCGGGCCAGCTCAAAGGCTTTGCTCAAATAAGGAATGCCCACCCGCAGATTCGCCTCTCCGGTCACGAACAACACATGGTCCATTCCCAATGCCTTGACGGCTTCCAACTCTTGCAGGATCTCCGCCTCATTTAGAATTTTGCGTGGAATCCGATTGTTCGCGCTGAAGCCACAGTAAGTGCAGATATTACTACACACATTGGAAAGATAAATCGGCGCATACATCTGCTGAGTATAGCCAAATCTTTCAGCCGTGCGGGAATGACTCAACGCGGCGAGTGGTTCCAGATAATCCTGAGCCACCGGAGCAATCAAAGCCTTGAAATCCTCCAAGCTTAACTTACCAACCGGCCGCGACAGAGCAGACTCCACATCCCCGGCAGTCTTCGCGAGAATGGAGGCCTGGGTCTCCTGCCAGGAGAGGCGATTTAATACATCCACAAAACTCATAGCAATTTACACTCCGGCATCTAAAAATGCGGTTAAGGGCGACGAGGCGACAGCTTCGACCGATTGCTGTCCACGCCCCGCTTCATAGCCGAGACGCCCGCACTCAACTGCCATCTTAAAGGCAGCCCCCATAGCAATCGGATCGCGCGCCGTAGCGATCGCGGTGTTGATCAGCACCGCATCGGCGCCGATCTCCATAGCATCTGCCGCATGCGAGGGCAAGCCGAGCCCGGCATCTATGATCACGGGCACCTTGCTTTGCGCGATGATGATCTCCAGAAAACGCCGCGCCGCGAGCCCTTCATTCGTGCCAATCGGAGCCGCCAGCGGCATCACCGCCGCCACGCCCACCTCTTCCAGTCGCTTGCATAGCACCGGATCGGCATGAATATAAGGCAGCACAATAAAGCCCTCTTTGACTAACTGCTCCGCGGCTTTCACGGTCTCAATCGGATCGGGCATTAAATACTTGGGATCGGGATGAATTTCCAATTTCAGCCAATTGGTGCCTAAGGCTTCACGCGCCAATTGCGCCGCAAAAATGGCTTCTTTGGCATCCCGCACGCCGGAGGTATTGGGCAGTAAACTATACCGCTCGCTCTCCATGTATTCCATAATGCCGTCACCGCCGCCCTTGGTCTGCACGCGGCGCATCGCCATCGTCACCAGCTGGCTGCCTGTGGCGCGAATGCTATCCTGCATCTGCTGACCGGATGGGTATTTTCCCGTGCCTACGAAAAGGCGGGACTCGAAGGTTTTTCCAGCGATAATGAGCGGCTCTGTTTTCATAATTGATTCAGTAACATTGCATAAGTATCCGAAACATTCGGCTGACGGTATAAGACCGAGCAAATCGCGGCACCAGTCACCCCAAGTGCCAATAAGTCTTTAATATCAGTGGGCTCGATTCCACCGATCGCATAACTTGGCAACTCGCCCAGCACTGCTAATATGGCCTGCCAATCGGCAGGAGTGAGCACGGGTGCGAGGTTCTTTTTAGTGTGGGTAAATTTAAACGGGCCCACGCCCACGTAATCCAATACGCCCGCAGCAACCGCCATCTCCGCATCCGCCACCGAATTTACGGTGCCACCGATTAAGAAGTCTGCCCCTGCTCGTGCGCGCGCATCCGCCCAGGGTGTATCCAACTTGCCAAGATGCACCCCATCTGCACCGAGCTTCAGCGCCAGATCCAAACGATCATTTAATATAAAAGTGCTCCCGATCTCACGACAACGAATCATACACTCAAATGCAATCGGTTCGAGCTGCGCATCTGACAATTCCTTTGAACGCAGCTGCACCCAATCCACGCCCGCGGCGCACAAGGCCTGCACCTGCTCTGTATGTGAACGCTCGATACCGTCAATCGTCAGGCACATATACTTCGGCCAATTCATGCGGCCTCCTTTCGAAAGCGGGCAAAGGCCTCCAGTGGATCGGCCGCTTGCCACAGCGAGCCGTGCACAACCACACCCTCAAATCCGTATGCGATGGCGCGCGCCGCATTCGCCACGGTAATGCCCCCCAACGCATAGAGCTTTGCAGCGCAAGCGCCTGACAGCGACGTGGCTAAATCCGCTTCCGTCCAGGACGGGCCATAAGCATGCTTGGTGATGGACTGAAATACCGGGCTCAAGAAAGCATAATCCACTTGCTTCAGCAGCGTCTCCAGCTCGTCGATACGGTGCAAGGAACGCGAACAAATTCGCCCTCCCAGCAAAGCATGATCGACTGCCATGCCATCTTTATAATGCATGCCCACCGCGTAGCTTTCAGCCAGCACGTGATGCTGATGCAGGGAGATTCGGGCATGCCATTCTGCCGGCACCGCGTCGAGTAATTCCGCGCAGTCCGCCAACGTCCAAGACGGCTTGCGCACATGATAACGCATCAGGCCCGCTTGCAACAAGCGCACGATCACATCTGCCTCATTGGCGTATTTAGATTCTGGAGACACGGCAATCACTCGCATAGCATTAGCCCCCCTGGGTGGCTTGAATAATCAGCACGGCATCCTCCGCAGCGAGCTGGTAGGCAGCCAGCTCGGCCGCAGGCACAACGGAGTGATTGACCGCCACCGCAAGCCCGGGCTTCGACTCAAGCCCGAGCTCCGCGAGCAGTGTCTGTAGCGGCAAGCCTTCGGGCACTTCACGCGCTTCGTCATTTACGCTGATCTTCATGCTTCCGATCCAGCGAGATACACTTCGCCACCCTTGTCTTTAAACTCAGCCGACTTTTCTGCCATGCCCTTTTCCAGTGCTTCTTTTTCCGAAACGCCGAGCTTGGCCGCATACTCGCGCACATCTTCTGTGATTTTCATCGAGCAGAAATTCGGGCCACACATCGAGCAGAAGTGCGCGGTCTTCGCCGAGTCTTGGGGCAAAGTTTCGTCGTGGAAGGACTTCGCTTTTTCCGGATCGAGTGACAGATTAAACTGATCCTCCCAGCGGAACTCGAAGCGCGCCTTCGAGAGCGCATTGTCACGATATTGCGCGGCCGGATGCCCTTTGCCGAGGTCGGCAGCATGTGCCGCGATCTTATAGGTGATCACTCCCTCGCGCACATCGTCCTTGTTAGGCAGGCCGAGGTGCTCCTTGGGAGTCACGTAGCAAAGCATCGCGCAACCATACCAACCAATCATGGCGGCACCGATGCCGCTGGTGATGTGGTCGTAGCCCGGCGCAATATCTGTCGTGAGTGGTCCAAGTGTATAGAACGGTGCTTCATCGCACCACTCGATCTGCTTCTTCATGTTTTCCTCGATCATGTGCATCGGCACGTGCCCGGGACCTTCGTTCATGACTTGCACTCCGAATTTCCAAGCGCGTCGGGTGAGCTCACCCTGAGTTTTCAGTTCGGCAAATTGCGCCTCATCATTGGCATCTGCAATGGAGCCTGGACGCAAACCGTCGCCGATCGAAAAGGAGACATCATAGGCCGCCATGATTTCGCAAATATCATCCCAGTGAGTATAAAGGAAATTTTCTTTATGGTGCGAGAGGCACCACTTCGCCATGATCGAACCACCGCGACTCACGATGCCCGTCATACGCTTCGCAGTCATCGGCACAAACGGAAGCAGCACGGCCGCGTGAATCGTAAAGTAATCCACCCCTTGCTCGGCTTGCTCGATCAAAGTATCGCGGAAGATTTCCCAAGTCAGGTCTTCGGCCTTACCGTTGACCTTTTCCAGCGCTTGATAAATCGGCACCGTGCCGACTGGCACCGGGCAATTGCGCAAGATCCATTCCCGCGTCTGGTGAATGTTCTTACCCGTGGAAAGGTCCATCAGTGTATCGCCGCCCCACTTCACCGACCAGCGCATCTTTTCAACTTCCTCTTCGATCGACGAAGCCACAGCGGAGTTACCAATGTTGGTATTAATTTTCACCAGGAAATTCCGGCCAATGATCATCGGCTCCAGCTCGGGATGATTCACATTACAAGGAATGATCGCGCGGCCGCGGGCCACTTCGGAGCGCACAAACTCCGGCGTAATCTCGTCGGGAATCGAAGCGCCAAAGCTTTGCCCGGGATGCTGGATATTCAGCGAATTTTGATCCGCAGATGCTGAAATTTCGGCACCCTGCTTCGCCGCCTGCAGTTTCATATTTTCACGGATCGCGATAAACTCCATCTCCGGCGTGATGATGCCCGCACGTGCATATTGCAGTTGAGTCACCACCTTGCCTGCCTTGGCACGAATCGGACGGTGGCACGTATTGTCGAACTCGATCAACTTGCGTTGGCCATCCTTCATGCGAGCGCCAGCCTTATGCACCTCAGAGAGATAGCCATCATCCTGCGGTTTCACCTCGCGGCCCTCATATTCCTCCACGTCGCCGCGCTCCCGAATCCACGCCTCCCGCATGCGCGGCAGGCCCTGAGTCACATCACCATGATAGCTGCCATCGCCCCATGGGCCCGCAGTGTCATAGACGCGCACCGGATCGTTGGGCAATTCGCCAGCGCCATTCGGCAAAATTGTCGGCGAGAGTTTAATCTCACGCATGGGCACCTTCAGGTCAGGACGCGAGCCAGTGATATAAACACGCTCGGAATTCGGGAACAAGGTATGGCTCGAAGTAGTTTCATTAATGGAATTTTCTGGCATAATTTAAGTGAGTCACGATCCGCCTCACACTGCCTCGAAAAAATCCCGCCCAACAGCCCCAGAGGTCCATTCGACTCGATAATCCCTACGGCGGTGTTAACACGCATCAGGTTCAAAGGATCTACGGGTGGAGCGCACCCAAATCTCAGCTCCACGCCTGGAGCTCTCCTATATCTAAGACCTCCACGCGTAATACATCCTCCACCGAATGCAAATTAAAAAATCGCATTAAGTTCGCGATGGCATGACCCAAAACAGTGTGCCCATCCCAGCGATACGGCATGGCGGTTGCTAGGGATCCTGCATGCATAAAATTCTAATGATACTCAGCAGCACGCTGCTTGCTCTGACGATTGGACATAGTGAAAGCACCCAAACCATCTCCGAAAGGGGCGTTAACAGCGGCACAACAGCGAAACAAATTATGGCACTACCAGACGATCCCGCCACGACTACCGCCGACCGCGAATTAATAGGCTATGCTTATGCACTTGCTGAGCGTGCGGTCGAACATGGCAATCACCCCTTTAGTGCACTACTCGTCAAAGACGGATAAATACTGGGGAGAAGACCCCGTGCTACGATCGATCCTTGGCAATCAATAATCTTCGATCTAAAAATCTCAAAATCAAATCTTGGTCATCGGAGCGAAAACACTCAGATTCTCAAGCTATGGCTCAAGATCCCACTCCTCCATTAAGCGAGTCCAGTCTCGCAGCGCTGACTTCCATTCCTTTCGACGAGGCTCCCTCGCCGGGCTATGTTGTGCATCTGGATCAACTGGAGAAGAACTGCCAGCTCCTGCAATCCGTCTCTGAGCGCTCCGGCGTCAAGGTGCTACTGGCCCTCAAAGGCTTTGCCTGCTTTAGCACCTTTCCACTGATTCGCAAATATTTGAGCGGCACCACTTCCAGTGGCCTACATGAAGCCTTACTTGCGCAGGAATCTTTTGGCCCCGAAGTGCATGTCTACTCGGCCGCCTATAAGCCGGAGGAAATCCAAAAGCTCAGCCGCTTCGCTCACAGCCTGGTTTTCAACTCTGCGGGACAACTGGCCAAAGGCCTCAGCGCGCTGGAAGGCCAGCGACGCCCGGAATTGGGTCTACGCGTCAACCCGGAATACTCTGAAGTAGAGACTGAGCTCTACGATCCCTGCGCACCTTCGTCGCGACTGGGCACCACGCGCGCCGCCCTTGATCGCGCGCTCGAAACGCTCCCCAAGGACCTACTCTCCAATCTGGATGGACTCCACTTCCACGCGCTGTGTGAACAAGACGCCGACGCACTGGAGCACACAGCGGAGGCCTTCGAAGCGAAATTTGGCGATCTCATACCCGGGCTCAAATGGCTCAATTTTGGCGGCGGCCACCACATCACACGCCCCGGTTATGATATCGAGCGTCTCATTCGCGTAGTGAAATATTTCCGTGAGCGCTACCAGCTCGACGTGTATCTCGAACCCGGGGAAGCCGTTGCACTCCACACCGGCGTCTTAGTCGTGACCGTGCTGGACCTGATCGAGGCGGGGGGCCACCAGATCGCCATCCTCGACAGTTCGGCCACCTGCCACATGCCCGACGTGTTGGAGATGCCCTACCGCCCGGGCATTTTAGGCGCAGGTGCCGCGAACGAGTATGCCCACAGCTACCGATTAGGCGGCATGTCTTGCTTGGCCGGCGATGTGATCGGCGATTATTCCTTCCCACAACCGCTGGAAGTCGGGCAGCGACTGGTCTTTCTTGACATGTCCCACTACACCATGGTGAAAAACAGCACGTTTAACGGTGTGCCCCTGCCAGCGATCTCGCTCTACTCCGAGCGTGAAGGCCTAAAGACGGTGCGCCGCTTCGGCTACGAAGACTACCGTATGCGCCTGTCCTAATTCGATTATTGAAACTTAATCGCAACTAACTAAATTTTCTATTTTTTTACACGTATACATTGAAAAAAGCACAACAACTCCAGGCAAAAGGTATCCTACTCGGCATACTACTCTTAGGCATCGCCGTCGCTTCGAGTTTGGTCGTTTATAAGCTCCGAAATCAACAAATGGAGACGACAGCCGAACAAATGGAGACGACAGCCGAACAAATGGAGACGACAGCCGAACAAATGGAGACGACAGCCGAACAAACCGAGACACCATGAGGCTCGAAGATCACCCATTTATCTGCTCGATTTCAGAGGACCGGCGCGCAACGATCGCGGACGAAGTTGAAATCATGACTTTGCCGGACGCGGAGGTCATCTTTCCCGAGAAAAGTGCCCCCGATGCACTTTTTCTAGTACTCAAAGGAGAAGTCGCATTCACGAAGGAGAAACTAGATGGAACACTGCAACATGTCAGCCAATCCGGCGAAGGTAGCTTCTTCGGAGAGGTGGGCGTATTCACAGGTGAACACCGTGCTCTTGGCGCCGTCTCACTCGGCAGTTGTACCATCGCACGTGTGCCCGAAGCGACTGTTAAGAAAATCATCGAAGATGCCGAACCAGTCCGGCGTATCCTTGAAAGCGTAATCCACCACCTCAAAAGCACGACGGACCACTATATGGACGAAGTTATGCGCACCGAAAAGCTCACGCTCGTCGGCACCATGGTTTCCTCACTACTCCACGATTTTAAAAATCCGTTCTCAATTATCAGCTTAGGCTCTACCATCATCGAGCGACGCTATAAAGAAGACCCAAAGGTGGCCAAGATCTGCGAAAACATCGAATCGCAAATCAATCGCATGGTCAACATGGCCAACGATTTGGCAGCCTTTGCCCGCGGCGACAGTCAAATTGAAGTCAGCGAAGTCAAGATCGACGAACTTTTTAACTATTTCCGTGAGCTCAACACGCCATTTTTCAAAGACCAGACCGTCGAACTCATCATGCAGGGTAATGGCACCAGTCTGCAAGGCGATGCCAGCAAGCTCATGCGTGTCCTACAAAACCTGATCAGTAATTCCATCGAAGCGCTCCACAGTGCCGATATCGACGGCAAAGTGACCGTGACTGCGACGGAGAACGACAAAGTACTCACACTCACAGTGGCCGACAACGGGCCCGGCATCCCCGTCGACATACGGGATAAGTTCTTCGAGCCCTTCGTCACGCATGGTAAAAGCGATGGCACCGGCCTCGGCACTGCCATTGCAAAGTCCATCGTGACCGCACACCGTGGCGAGATCGAATTCACGACCAGCGCCGAGGGCACAATTTTTACGATTCGCTTGCCCAAGTATGTTCCACAAACTCCGGCTAAATAGCCGAGTTCAAGCCAACTGCTTGCAAAAAGGAGCGTGCGAGAATCATGTGGCCGACTCCGTTAGGGTGCACTCGGTCTGAACAAAGTGACTGCGTCGGTTGATGCGCCAAATACTGATCAAAAGCCGCCTGTGTATCCACATAAACTGCATCGAACTCCTCCGCCAGCTTTTGCGTGATAGCACCATAAATGTCCATCTTAGCACGCATGGGATCCTTAACATTGCTCTCCAGGAAATACGGCGTCATCAATACCAGACCCTCCAGTTGAGGACGAGTCTTCGCCAGTAATTTGCGATAGATCGTTTCATATTGCTCAGGATCCACCTGAACAGCACCGGGCTCACTATCAAACTGGCGCCAAACATCATTGATACCAATCATCACAGAGAGCCAATGGGGCTCGAGGTCCAATACGTCCTCTTGCCAACGTGATTCTAAATCTATAATGCGATTTCCGCTAATTCCTGTATTCAAGACACGCACAGAAAGCTCTGGGTGCGAAGCTCCCAAAATACTGTCCACAAAGCTCACATACCCGGTCCCGAGCCCCGCCCCGCGGCGCTGCCCTAGCGGGCGGCCACGCCCACAGTCGGTGATGGAATCACCAATAAATAATAATTTCTGCTGTGATTTGAATGGGATACTCATGACTCACCAATTCAACGCCACAAGGTATCGATGCAAGTCAATAGACAAGACCACATTAAATTTAAAGTTCAGTCAGCAGCAGCGAATTACGCTGAATTAGCAATGCCCCGCAATGCAGGCGTCCTCGCATTACTTCACTTGCTGTGATGTTTCACAAAAGCTAATGCAGGTATCCATAGACTCGATACTATCCGAAGGCGTAAGATCTTTGCGGCACATAGTCGAGACTGCCAGACCACGACGCAGGCACTCGGCCTCGTTTTGACTGCCCATCAAGCCATTAATGAAGCCTGCACAGAATGCATGATCCACACCTGCGGAGCCTGAGCGCTCCTCCCAAGGTAGGAAGTAGCCATTCGACTTATAGAAGGTGTCATCGGCGCCGACATAGACAGCCCCAGCCCCGGAGTGAATGATGACGGCGATACGTAGGCCCGTGTCTAAAATTTGTTGAGCCGCCTTACGCGCTAGATCAGGATCGAAAATGTTTTCGGAATACAGGCTCGTTTCAGTAATCGTCTCGGCCACGCGATCATTCACGATCACATAATCACTTTCCGCCAAGGTCTCTGCGAACTCCTCGAGGCGAGCGCCACGATCTAAAGGTACAAATTCGATTATGGTGGTGATACCACGCTTGCGAGCATCGCGAATCAACTTGGTCGAATCGGCCCGCCCTGAATCCGGATTGACCGATTCTAGCTTACCGAGAGCCCTCAGTGAGCCCAAGAATAGATAATCCGGCTTGGCAGTATCGAGCTTTACATCGTCACGTGAGAAATTACCTCCCGCCCCCGCGAAGTGAAAACAGGTATGACGCCCCGACTCTTCGACGGTAAACACGTCGGTGTATCCAGTTGCCGCCGCACGGTCGTAACTGAGTTGAGAAATATCGATCCCGTGTGTGTTGCAGGTTTCGACAATAAACTTACCGTCGAGGTCCTGAGCGATGCGGCCGGATGCATGCAAATTGGCATGCGTGCCAAGTTTGGCTAGATCGACTAGTAGATTAAAAGGGGAAGCTGTAGACTGCTTGGAAAACTGTAGATGATACTCACCATCGGGATCCAAAAGGCCCAATTCGTGATTAATACGGGCAGCACACGCATGCCCCAAAAGCTTTTAAAGGGCGCATGCTTTGCCACACCCGTGAGAATTTAAACTGGTTTTCCTTCCAGATAAAAAGAATCGCTTGGTAAGGGTTCGCGAAGAACACAGTCCAACCGAACTGGTCAACCAACACTTTGCTGGCGAGCGTTCTGAAATCCTGCCCCTCACCAAACCAAAGAGTTTGTTGCTGGTAGAAGACGCCTTGTAGCAGGCCTAGGACTCCGAACACCAGTAGATTGAAGCCCGCATTGACTGTATTTGCCCGCGCCCAGGACTTTTTTTCCAGCGGATAAGATGCGGACCAACTCTGCCAACACCCCCACTGACAAGCCCATCCCCAAAAAAGGGAACAAGCGGCCCAAGAAAGCTTGTAAACGCTCCAGGCCGATGAAGAAATGACTGGCTGCCGGCAACCAATAATAGGCTAAAGCAATAAGCGCCATCAGTGCCCACACGAAACAGGCAGGCACCAGGCTTTGCCGCACAGCCTTGATGCCGGCTCGAGAGCTGTGTTCCAGAATTTCAGCAACATCGGGCTGATCGCTAGGCAATTCGGGTGGGAAGTGCCAGCCATCCGCATTGGCTGAGGCTGAATTACGCCCACGATAGTAGCGACGTGAGGACGCAGTGGAACAAGCCTCAATCACTCCGGACTGAAAGGCATCATTGATTATAAACATCGCATTACTTCCCTACGGGATGAAGTGAGCGTGAACTCGGTGCACAAGTTATGCGCAAGACCAACCAAAGGTTCATGGCCAGGATCGAAGCTGCCAACTGTAAGTCTGTTGGGAAGCAAAAGATAATCACACTTGTGGGCAACCAGAAGCTCCAGTGAGCAAGCAATGCTGGCAGGACCTTAAGGGCGAAAAACTCTGAGAAGTTCGGACATTCAACGCTCAAACTCTTGCTCGAAAATCCATGTGCTTTCCAGGCAAAGAGGAAGGTTTGAGCCGGACAGGCGAGTAAGAGCGTCCATGCGAATTGATCGAAAAACACCTTTTGCAGCAGCGTCGAAAAAGAACTGCCCTCACCATACAAGTTCGCCAGTAGGTAGTAAATCGGATCTTTCGCAGCGGCAATCACGCCGAACATGAGAAATAAGAATAAGAAGTTTACAGTATTGGATCGAGTCCAACGCCGGCTCACACTACGGCGCACTTTAATAAACTCCGAAAGAAAGCCTACACTCAGCCCCATGCCTAGGAATGCAAACAGCGGCCCCATCTTTATTTTGAGCAGTATCACTTGCTGCATCGCTGGCTCCAGAAATGGCACGGTCGCATAAGCGATCGCACACATGAGCATCACGATAAATGCAAGTGCAGCAGCCAGGCGATTCGATCGCGCGACATCGAGACCGACTTGCACACTCTCGCGAAAATTATTATCTAGACCGTAGTCCCCTTTTAAGCTGGTGGATTGGATGGCGGACGCGTGCTTCTCTACAAAATTTCTAGAGCGGCAATAGCGGTGCATCGAAGCTGCTTCGACTTCATCATCGACAGTTCCGAATTCAGTAATTTGACACGAAATGGGCTCTGTGCTCTAAGGCAAAAACGATGTATTCCAGGCTCCAATGTGAGCTGAAGCCTGCTTTAAGCACACAAAAAAACGCGCCCTCAAAGAGAGACGCGTTTTGTAAATGTATCGAAAAGCTGAGCTGAATCGCTTTAGCGACGACGGCCCTTAGCGAGTTTCTGTGCGATCAAGAACTGAACATTCTTTTCAAGTTGTTCGAGTTGATCGTAGTCGACACCTTCGGCTTCGGCTTGCTTGAGCGCTTCAACTGCGCGGGCCTGGGCCGACTCGACTTCATTGAGATCGATCTCTTGCACATCGACTGCAGCTTCGGTGAGCACCGAGATGGTGTTGCCCAAAACCTTGGCGAAACCATGGTCGACTGCAATGAACTCAGTGCCAGTGTCTTTGATGACCTTCAATTCCCCCGCAACGATCTTCGTCACCATAGGAATGTGGCCTGTCAAAATACCAGCTTCACCCGACTCAGTCGGTAAAACGACTTGGTTGGCCTCAGTGCTGAGAACTTTTTCGTCGGGTGTAATTATTTCGAGTGTAAGCATTTTCGTTCAGAAGTCAGAGATCAGAGGACGGAAGTCAGAAGAATCTGATTAGCCCTTTTTGTTAGCTTCGATGGCCATTTCGATGCCGCCCTTCATGTAAAGGTCGTTCTCGGCGAGGTCATCGCACTCACCATTGAGGATCATTTGGAAGCCTTTGATGGTGTCGGCCGTGGAAACGTATTCACCCGGTGTGCCGGTGAAGATTTCCGCCACGTGGAATGGCTGTGAAAGGAACTTTTGAACCTTACGTGCACGGTAGACGGTTTGCTTGTCTTCTGGAGAAAGCTCGTCCAGACCCAAAATCGCGATGATGTCTTGTAGATCCTTGTAGCGCTGCAGCACGTTTTGCACACCGCGAGCCACCTTGTAGTGCTCTTCGCCAACGATGGCGGGATCGAGCGCGTTGGAGATCGAAGCAAGGGGATCCACCGCGGGGTAGATACCAAGCTCAGCGATCGAACGCTCCAGAACGATGGTGGAGTCCAAGTGAGCGAAGGTGTTGGCTGGCGCAGGGTCAGTCAAGTCATCGGCAGGGACATAAACGGCTTGGAAAGAGGTAATCGAACCCTTCTTGGTGGAGGTAATACGCTCCTGAAGGTTACCCATTTCCTGAGAAAGTGTTGGCTGGTAACCCACCGCAGAAGGCGAGCGACCGAGTAGCGCAGACACCTCGGCACCGGCCTGAGAGAAACGGAAGATGTTATCCACGAAGAGCAGAACGTCTTGGTTCTTTTCGTCACGGAAGTATTCAGCCATGGTCAAACCGGACAGGGCGACACGCATACGTGCACCGGGGGGCTCGTTCATTTGACCATAGACTAGGGCCACTTTGGAGTTACCAATGTTTTCTTGGTCGATAACACCGGCGTCGGACATTTCGTGGTAAAGGTCATTCCCCTCACGAGAGCGCTCACCCACACCAGCGAATACGGAGTAACCACCGTGCGCCTTAGCAATGTTATTGATCAGCTCCATGATGACAACGGTCTTACCCACACCCGCACCACCGAAGGCGCCCACTTTACCACCCTTTGTGAAGGGGCAAATCAGGTCGATCACCTTAATGCCAGTCTCGAGGATCTCGGCATCGGTTGCTTGGTCGATGAGTTCTGGAGGCTGGCGGTGAATTGAGCGACGCTCGTCTGTGCCCACGGGGCCCTTTTCGTCAACAGTATCACCTGTGACATTAAAGATACGACCGAGAACGGCTTCACCAACAGGGACCGAGATCGGAGCGCCCGTACCGACGACTTCCATACCGCGGACAAGGCCGTCGGTCGAGGTCATGGCAACAGCGCGAACAAGACCCTCACCGAGGTGCTGCTGCACTTCCAGTGTAAGGTTCTTCTCAACGCCATCAATTTGGTAGGCTATTGTGATCGCGTCGAAAATTTCAGGGACGCTGTCTTGCGGAAAGGCAGCGTCGACGACGGCGCCGATGACTTGGACGATTTTACCGTTATTGCTCATGATGATTTAAAAGGAGGGAGTGTTGGCTTCTCTACGATGCGCCAGACTTGATTTAGAGGATAGAGGAGTTAGTTAGCGGATGCAGCGGCGGCGATTTCGAGGATTTCCTGCGTAATTGCTGCTTGGCGAGCCTTGTTGTAGTCGAGGGTGAGATCGTCAACGAGACTTGACGCATTATCCGTCGCAGCCTTCATCGCGACCATACGTGCGGAGTATTCCGCAGCACGGCTTTCGAGCAGAAGTTGGTGAATGATGACCTTCACATACAGATCAGGCAATTGCTCCAAAACCTCTTCAGCAGATGGTTCGAAAACCATTTCGCGTGAATCCTTACGAGCGGCGAGGATTTCCTCTTCACCAGCGACGCGCTTCTTGAGTTGTTCCAGCACTTCGCTCAAGTCCACAATCGGAAGCAGCGATTGAATGACCGGCTCTTGCACCAGCACGTTTACAAAGCTGGGGTAAGCGACCTCGATGGTGTCAATCTCGCCCGCCTTATAAGCGTCGATCAAGAGCTTCAGCATGGGGCGCAACTCTTGAAAGTTGGCCTTGTCTGAAACAGTGAAGTCGGCAACCAAATCGCGTCCGGAACGTGTCACGAACTGAGTGGCTTTACGCCCAACTGCGACAAACTTGGCATCGCCCTTGACCTCGTCAGAAATCTTACGGAATAGATTGGTGTTGAGGGGGCCGCAGAGGCCCTTGTCAGTCGAGAGGATCAGGATGCCGCGAGTCTTCACTTCGCGCTTCTCAAAGAAGGGATGCGAAATCGTGGCACCGCTCAGGTCGAGCTTTTCGCCAACAGTGTCGAGCAGATCGGCGAGCAGTAACGCGTATGGACGGCCAGCTACGGCGGCGTCCTGCGCACGTTTCATTTTAGAAGATGAAACGAGCTGCATCGCACGCGTGATCTGCCGGGTATTTTTAACCGACTTGATGCGGCGGCGGATGTCGCGAAGATTGGCCATGCTATTTAATTAGGAATTAAAAATTAGAAATTAAGTGATCAAGTCAGAGACTTAAGCAGAGAACCCAGCTTGCCACTCTTCGAGTGACTTCTTGAGGGCAGCTTCGGAATCGTCACTGATTGCTTTTTCGGAACGAATCGTGTCCATGATCTTGGAGCCACGAGTTTCGAGGAATTCACGCAAGCTTGTAGTCGCAGCAACGATTTGTGCCACTTCTACCTTATCGAAGAAACCATTTTGCACGGCCCAGATCAATGAAGACTGTACTTCGACAGGAATCGGGTTGAACGCGGTTTGCTTGAAAAGCTCCACAACACGCGCACCACGCTCGAGCTGAGCCTTGGTCTTGGCATCAAGGTCGGAACCGAACTGAGCGAATGCAGCCAACTCACGGAACTGAGCGAGTTGCAGCTTCACCTTACCCGCAACCTTCTTGATCGCCTTGATTTGTGCCGCAGAACCCACACGAGAAACGGAGAGACCCACAGAAACCGCTGGGCGGATACCTTGATTGAAGAGGTCGGTTTCGAGGAAGACCTGACCGTCGGTGATCGAGATCACGTTGGTTGGAATATAAGCCGAAACGTCACCTGCTTGAGTTTCAATGATAGGCAGTGCTGTCAGAGAACCGTTACCGTTCTCTTCATTCACACGAGCGGAACGCTCGAGCAAGCGAGAGTGGAGGTAGAAAACGTCACCAGGATAGGCTTCACGACCGGATGGGCGCTTAAGAACCAAGGAAATTTGACGATAAGCGACCGCTTGCTTGGAAAGGTCATCGTATACGATCAATGCGTCCATGCCGTTGTGCATGAAGAACTCACCCATCGATGCACCAGCGAAAGGTGCGATGTATTGATTGGCTGGATTGTCACCAGCAGATGCAGTCACGATGATGGTGTATTCCATCGCGCCAGCTTTTTCGAGCACGGCGATTGTGCGAGCGATGTTGGAATTCTTCTGACCGACCGCCACGTAGATGGAATAAACGGGGCGGAAGCCTTCAGGGAAGGAACCGTCTTCGTTGCGGTGCTGGTTGTTAATCTTCGCCTGATTGATGATGGTATCAATCGCGATGGTAGTCTTACCAGTCGAACGGTCACCAATGATCAACTCACGTTGGCCACGACCGATGGGGATCATCGAGTCAATCGCCATGATGCCTGTTTGCATCGGCTGGTCGACAGACTTACGTGGGATGATGCCCGGTGCGACTTGGTCAACAGGATATGTTTCAGTGGCGTCGATAGGCCCTTTGCCGTCGATTGGGTTACCAATCGCATCGACTACGCGGCCTAATAGACCTTTGCCGACAGGAACGGAAAGTAGCTTGCCAGTTGTGGAAGCTTCGTCGCCTTCTTTGAGCTTGGAGTAGTCACCAAGAATAACGCAACCGACTTCGTCTTCTTCAAGATTCAAAGCAAGACCGGTCACGCCCTGACCGAAATCGATCATTTCGTTATACATGATGCCAGAAAGGCCGGAAAGCTTGGCCACACCATCGGCGATGGAAACAACCTTGCCGGTGTTAGATTTGACGGCACCAGCCTGGAAGCTAGCGATTTCGTTTTCGATTTGTTCGACTATAGAGCTCATAGTTTGAAAGGGAGGGAAAGTAAAAGGTGGGAAGTATTAAGTGGAAAGGTCGCTTAAAAAGGTCGACTTAGTGAACGTTTTCAGCGAGGCGTTGCAGACGTCCTGCGACGGAAGCATCATAAACATCATCGCCGACGCGCACACGCACACCTGCAATGAGAGAACTGTCTTGCTCAGTCACGGCGCTGATTGGGCGGCCGTAAATTGCAGTGTATTTCGCTTCGATCGCTTGCAGTGCATCGGCACTCAAGCCAGCAGGCGTATAAACGACGGCAGTTTGTAGCGCGATTTCGCGGCGAAGGTAGCTCAAGTAGGCCTTGAGTGTCGCCAAAGGATTGCGGAGCTCGACTTGCTTGAGGCCAGCGAGAATCTCGCCGACTTTAGCTTCAGAGACAGCACCCTTGTCGTCCTTAGAGAGCTCGACGAGCTTCTTGGCTAACTTGGTGATCTTTTTATCGCGTTTCATCAGGTCAAAAAATGGGGCTTATCCAGCGCTCGCCAATTCTTTGGCAGCGGAGTCGGAGAAGGTTTGTTTCTCAGTATCAGAAAGATCGCGAGAAAGCACCTTAGAAGAAGTCGCCACAACCAGACGTGCCACTTCTTGGCGAACGTCGGAGAGCATCTTTTGGTGCTCCAGTTGCGTGGCCTCACTGGCCTTGCGGATGATGGCTTCTGCCTGAGCAGCGGCCTCTTGAGTTTTGCTCTCGATCATTTCCTTAGACTGCTCACGGGCTTCAGTCAGAATGGCTTGTGCGTCGATCGCAGCTTGCTTGACCTTTTCAGCGCGCTCACGCTCTGCTTCGGCCAATTGTGTTTTCATCTCTTCAGCATACTGAAGACCATCGGCGATCTTTTGCTGACGCTCGTCGAGTGTCGCAGCGATCGGCTTAACTGCAAATTTGTAGAGAACAAATGCAACGAGGATGAAGTTAACCATCTGCGCGATCAGAGTCGGCATCGACACACCGAACTTCTCGGTGATCATAGTTAGCTTGTTCTCTTCTTCATGAAGACTCTCACCAGCATGTGCGATGTCCGCATGCATCTGATCGGCGACCTCATGGAGTTTACCCTCGATGGAGGAAGCCGCGTGCGCTTCATCAGCGGCAACAAGACCGAGCGGTAGAGAAAGTGCGAGTAGCAAAGTAATGAATATGGCCTTCATAGAGGGGAAAGTATTGATAAAAAGAGAGTCAGAAAGAGCCGGCGATTCGCATTCGGCGAATCGCCGGCAAAGACTGGGAAACCAGATTAGCCAAGGAAGATGGCGAAGAAGACGATCGCTTCAGCGAAAGCCATAGCGATAATCGACTGAACAAGTACCTTAGTGGCAGCTTCTGGGTTACGGCCTACAGATTCGCAAGCTTTGAGACCAATGAGGCCAATGCCAACAGGAACTGCTAGAGCTGCTGCTGCTACGTGAATCTTACCGGTGATTTCTGCGAGGATATCGAACATAATGTTTATTCGTTGAGTTTTGTATTTAGTGGTTTTCTGAGTTCGCTCACGATTTGCTACATGATCACGAACACTGAAAGGGTTTTAAAAGGAACCTGTAATAAGGGATAAAGAGAAATTAGTGAGCCTCTTCGTCGTGATTGGTCATCAAGCCGATGTAAATCGCAACAAGCAGGGTGAAAATCAGCGCTTGGACTACGCCGACGAGCACTTCGTAAAAGTAGAACGGAATTGGCACGATGTAGGGCGCCATACCGGTCATGCTAGTCAGCAAGTTTTCGCCACCGAAGACGTTACCGTAAAGACGGAAAGAAAGTGAAACCGGACGAAAAGCGATCGAAACCACTTCAATCAAGCCCACCATCAAGAAGATCGGAATCAGCAGGATATAAACTGGAGTGGGCGTCTCCTTCTTGTCGGCCTTATTACCAAACAACTCCCATATAAAGAATTTCGGACCAGCAACCTTCAAGCTGATGACCAACCAAGCAATCATCGCAACAAGTGCCATACCAAGTGTAGCATTCAAGTCGGAGTTTGCAGGGCGCATCCAGTAAGTCAGGTGCCCATGATCATCGACGTTACCAAAAACACCAACGCCTGGAATCAAGCCACTCCAATTATGGATGAGAATAAAAAGAAATAAACCGATCAAGAGCGGGAATGTCATTGGGAACGCTTTCTTTCCAACGATCGGCTCCAACAGGCCTTTAAGACCATCGATCAAACTTTCGATCACAGCCTGACCTTTCCCAGGGATCAATTTTGGAGTGCCTACACTCCAACGAATCACCAAGATGAGCAAAATAGAAATCACCCACGTAGTTACGATTGTGTTCGTCAATGGAAGACCAAACAACTCCGTCAATTTATACGGAGATGGGCTCACACCATCCGCTGCATTCAGAGCGGATGCGGTTCCAGAGAGAAGAAAGACTGTTGGTAGAAGCTTGTTCACGTAGAACTGGGTATAGAAATAAAAAACCGTGGCTTTGTCCACGGAAAAGCGAATGTGATGAAGACCCTTACTCTACGCGTCAACCCCTGATTTCACTTTAAATGCCTACGATTAGAGAAGCTAATCGAGGACATAATTCGAATCGATTGTTCTAAACTTGCCAGCGTAGCTTTTTTCGCTGAGTTTAAAATACATGGCAGAGCTAACCAATTTAACAGATAGGCTCGCGCACCTGCGCGATCGCAACGGAACCACCGGACTAGCCAGCAACGAACCTGAGCCAAAATCCCCCAAGGCACCCAAGAAAGCAAAGCAAAGCCCGCGCAAATCACTGCCCGAACGCCGTTTTGCCAACGACTACTTTATGTTTTTCGTCTATGCACTCCTAGCCATCGCAGTGCTCACGCAATTTGCCATCATCGCCTGCCTAGACCTCGTCTAGAAGCAAAGCCTCGTCTAGAAGCGAAGAAAACTTAAACCCGCTTCGCCACGACGGAGAAGTATTCGTCCATCAAGCTCTGGAAGTAAGTCTCACTCTCATAAGGCCACGCAGCCGATGCATCAATAGACCAATCAGAATGCGCCTCCAAGTGTTCGACCGCCCAATCAAAATAAGGGCGATCGTCTGAGCGGAAACAGAACTCCCCGCCCACATCCGTGCGACGCGCGACTTCATCCAAAAAAGCAGGCTGCACCATGCGACGACGATGGTGTTTCGCCTTAGGCCACGGATCTGGAAAGAGCAGAACAGTGCGCTCGAAACGGATTGAATCCGGCAAAGACTCCAGAAACTCACTCAACTCTGCCTTATAAAAGTGCAGATTCTGAATCCCGCGCTTGGCCTTTTTGTCGTTACCCTTGCGAATACGCCACGTAATCAGATCAATCCCGACACATATCACATCCGGATTGGCCTCGGCATAATCCGACAACCAGTGCCCGTGACCACAACCAGCCTCGAACAAAATACGATCGCAACCCGCGAGATCCTTGCGACAGGTCTCCACGAGTTCTGCCTTACGGGCGGCTTGCTTCGCGAGTTCGCGGGCGTGGGCTTCAGATATTTCAGTCATAATTAAGCATAAAAAACCCGCCAAAGAAGGCGGGCTTTTGAAGATTCACCTCAACGAGTTCAACTAGCCTTCTTCGCCATCGTCGCCGATCGCTTCCACTGGACAACCCTCTAAGGCCTCCACACATAGATCGATCTCCTCCTGCGAAGTCGGTTGCTTATAGACAAAGGAGTAACCTCCGTCTTCGTCGCGGGTAAAGTTTCCCGGAGCTGTTTCGCGGCAAAGGTCACAGTCGATGCATTGCTCATCGACGTAGAACTTACCCTTTACATTTTCCGGCCATTTTTCATCTAGTTCTGCCATTCCAGAAAAAATTCTCTTTTTCGATGGCGAGTCAAGCGGTAAGCAGTCACTAAACTCAGGTTTCAATACTGTGACTGCGACCTTGAATTCTGTAAATTTATCCGCACACTGCCGCGCTCACTTTGAAACCGACCATCTAAATTGCTGTCGGCAAAGACCTACATTTTATAAAACCATGACAAAACAGAACGAAGACAACTCAGAAGAAATCGAAGAGCCCACCGTCGAAGCAGCAGAATGCACAGTCGAAGAGCCAGAAGCTGAGGCAGCCGAGAGCGCAGAGCCCGTGCTCACTGAACTCGAAAAGGCACAAGCAGAAGCAGCTGACATGAAAACTCGCTACCTACGCTCGGTCGCTGACATGGAGAACTACCGCAAGCGCATCGCTCGCGAAAAGCAGGACATTATCCGCAATGCCGCGGCCAATGTGGTGGAATCACTGCTCCCAGTGCTCGACAACATGAAGCTCGGCCTGCAAGCAGCCGAAAATCACCCAGAAGCCAAAGACGTCACATTCGGCTTCAAAATGGTGGACGACCAACTCAAGAAATCACTCTCCGAACAAGGCTTGGAAGAATTGATCCCTGATGGCGAAACCTTCGATCCTAATTTCCACGAATGCGTCGCCCAACAGTCATCCGAGGAAGTGGCCGAGGATCACGTCATTCAAACAGTGCGCGCAGGTTATCGCCTCAACGATCGTCTAATCCGCGCAGCCAATGTTATCGTATCCAGCGGTCCAACAAAAGAAGAGAGCTAAACTATCTAATCTACTATGGCGAACGACTATTACGAACTTCTCGGCGTCTCACGCGACGTCTCCGACTCCGATCTAAAGAAAGCCTACCGCAAGCAAGCGGTCAAATATCACCCGGACAAAAACCCGGACGATGCCGCTGCAGAGGCTAAATTCAAAGAGATCTCGGAAGCCTACGACGTACTCAAAGACGCCGACAAGCGCGCTGCCTACGATCGCTACGGTCACGCGGCCTTCAAGCAAAACGGCATGGGCAACCCTGGCGGCGGACGTGGCGGCATGGGCGGTCACGATCCTTTCGACATCTTCCGCGAAGCCTTCGGTGGTGGCGGCGGAGGTGGTGGTGGCGGCATCTTCGAAGAATTCTTCGGCGGTGGCGGCGGCGGCCAATCCCACGGCGGTGCCCAACACGGCTCCGACCTACGCTACGACCTAGAGATCTCGCTAGAAGAAGCTGCTAAAGGCACCGAAAAAGAAATTAAATACCGTCGCCCAGTTGCTTGTAAAAAATGCAGCGGCTCGGGCGCGGAACCTGGCTCCAAGAAAGTCACCTGCCCCACTTGTGGCGGCGCGGGTCAAGTCACCTCCAACCGTGGCTTCATCAGCTACCGTCAAGTCTGCCCGACCTGCCAAGGCGCGGGGCAAACGATCGAGAAGCCCTGCACCAGTTGCCGTGGCGAAGGCCGCGTCATGGACAGCAGCACCGTTAAAGTGCGCATCCCCGCAGGCGTCCACACTGGCTCCAAGCTACGCTCCGCCGGCAAGGGCGAAGCCGGCCACATGGGCGGCCAAGCAGGTGACCTCTACATCATCATCCACGTCAAAGAGCACGAACTCTTCGAACGCCACGATAATGACCTCTTCTGCGAAGTGCCGATCAAGTTCACCCTCGCCGCACTGGGAGGCTCCATCAGCGTGCCCACCCTATTCGGCAAAGGCTCGCTTAAGATCCCCGCTGGCACCCAAACTGGCACCACCTTCCGCCTACGCGAACAAGGCATCCCCGCACTACGCGGCGGTCGCAAGGGCGACCTACTCATCCGCGTGCAAGTGGAAGTGCCCACCAAACTGACCAGCGAACAAACCGCAAAACTCGAAGAATACGCAGAGGCCTGCGGCGATCCCGCCAATCCCGTAAGCGAATCCTTCGTCGAAAAAGCTAAGAAATTCTTCCGCTAAAGTGGGAAAATAGTTCACCAGTGTTCGGTTGACCAGTTTCCAGTTCAGAACTGACTCTAAACCGACCACTGGTGAACTGATAACTGGAAAACCAAAAATTAATGTCCTACCCAATCGTCATTCTCGGCTCCGGCCGCGGTACCAATGCAGAGGCACTGCTGAAAGCCGAGTCCAAAAAGAAACTGGGCGCAGCCAAGATTGCCGCGGTGATCAGTGATCATGAAGATGCCGGCATTCTCGCTCTCGGGCAGAAATATAAAGTGCCTGCGATTTACCTCGATCCGGGCCGCAAGGGTGCTCGCCTCAGTGAGGCTGCGGAGCAAGCTTACATAGAGCGCATCCAGAGCTTCTCACCCAAGCTCATTGTACTCGCTGGCTTCATGCGCATCATCACGCGACCCTTCATCGAAGCCTTTGAAGGCCGCGTGATCAACCTACATCCCAGCTTACTGCCCAGCTTCCCGGGCATGAGCGCGATCCAACAAGCCTACGAACACGGCGTCAAAATAACTGGCTGCACCGTGCACTGGGTCACGCCCGCGCTCGATGCGGGCCCCATCATCGACCAAAAGGAAGTGCGCATCGAGGAATCCGATACACTCGACATGCTCACCAAAAAAGTTCACATCGCTGAACACGCCCTCCTCCCCGATGTCGTCACGCGACTGAGCAAGGGAAAAATATCCGTCCCAACAAGCTAAGCTTCAGGACGCCCGACCGCCATGCGCGGCATCTGTTACAGCGAGCGTTGTCGGATGAGTAAACATCAGTGGTCAATCAGCCAATGAATTCATGTCACAGGCGCCCACCTCAGGGCTCTATTCGGAGGAACGTTCAACGTCCAATGATGAATATGGGATGCGTGTAAAACGTAGGGCATAAAAAACAATAAGTTACAAAACAAATCAACACACCCCGGCAATGATTTACACATTTTTGACCATTAAAGTATTGCGATAACACAATCTGAGATAAGCTAGCTAAGCTTTATTAATCATGAATAAAGCAAATATAAAACTAATTACAATTAGCAGTCTACTCAGCCTAGGCGTCGCTTCACTCAATGCAGCCATCACACCGATAACAATCGATCTAGGAGTTGTAGCCAACTCAAACCAATACGGTGAGACAATAGTTGACGCCACACACACAGGCTATACTGGAACGGGGTTCTTGGCATTCAATAACCGGGAGAATTCCGGCTTCACTGTCGAGGCCCCGAATGACTTCACCAGCATCACACTGCGCTATGCAGCCGACAGTTCTGCAGCCGGAGAGTATTACGTCTATATCGACGATTCCTCTTCGCTTCAGTTTTCCGGCACTAGCATTGTATTCTCCAAAACCGGCAGCTGGACCACTTGGACTGAAGTAACTCTAGAACTATCAGGCGACGCAGGCGAATATTTCAACCTGGCATTCGCCAATGACGCAACGAACACAGGCGGTGCCAACTTCGACTATATTACATTTAATGTACCGGAACCAGCAAGCTTTGCATTGATACTGAGCGCAGTCGCGTTCACCGGTGCGGGCCTCCGCCGACGCCCTCGTTAACCGAAAAAGTTTTGAGCCCCTAGTTCCCGTCCGATCCGAAAGAAACTAGAGCCAGCTTACACATTCGACTCCGATGGAGGTCGGCGCGATGCTCCGACCTCCATTTTTGTTTGGCCCCCTTTGAGTGCATTCACATTGCCGCTTGCACTGCGCTTTAAAGAAAGTAAAAACCGCAGCCAATGAGCAAACAAGTTGAACTCCGCACCGGCATTCCTGATGAAATGGCCGACCCTCTCGAAGATTATTTCTGCGAAATCGAGTCGCCCTATTGGGGCATCATGCAAAAAGAAATTACGGATCCCTATGAGCTATTCGGCATCTTCCCCGACCAAGCCACCGCCGAGAGCGAACTGGTCAAGCTACGTGAGGACTTCAAAAATCTGCCCGAAGACTTCGAACTGACCGAGATCATCGATGCGGACTGGCAAAATGCCTACAAGGAATTCGTCAAACCATGGAGCGAGCGCCAACTGCACTGGATTCCTCTTTGGGAGCGTGACAATATTCAAGCGCCTGAAGGGAGTGCGGTGGTCTACCTCGATGCTGGCATGGCCTTTGGCACGGGCGCACACGAAACCACACGTCTGTGTGCCCGCCGTTTACTCGACTATTTGGAAGCGCATCCCGAAGCACCCGAAAAGCACGAGGTGATCGACGCTGGCTGCGGCTCGGGCGTATTGGCACTCTCCGCATCCGCACTTGGATGCAAAAATATATACGCCTTCGACTTCGATCCGGAAGCGATCACTGTCTGTCACAGCAATTCAGAAGAAAATGCACACCTGACAAAACCTGAATTCGCCGTCGCGGATCTGGAGCAAGGCTTCGCCGCTGGCCGCCAGGCAGACCTAGTGCTGGCCAACATTCAAACCGACGTGCTCATCCCCCATTGCGCCCCACTGGTCAACGGCGTCAAAGCCAACGGCACGCTAGCCTTGAGTGGGATTCTCACCAAAGAGCTGGAGCAAGTGCGCACTCACTTCGCAGAACAGTTTGTCGCACAACGCCCAGACGTAAAAATCACGGTCGACAGCCGAGAAGACGGCGAATGGGGCGACTTACTCTTCTCTTTACATTCCATGCTTGCGGAATAAAAGAAGACCCACACATAATGCGCGGTAATGCAAAGTATTGGGGAACGACTAGAAGAAGCACGTAAACGCAAGGGCATCTCCCTGCGCGAAGCCGCGGAAGCGACTAAGATCCGCAGCGACTTCCTCGGTTACATCGAAACCAATCAAATGGATTTTGATCTCCCCGAGATCTACAAGCGCGGCTTCCTCAAGAACTATGCCCGCTACTTGCGCCTGGACGTGGATAAAATCATGTCCGATTACAATACGCAGCACATGAGCCATCCCCGCATGGCCAAAAAAGGAGGTGCGGAGTGGTTCGGCCAAATGGAAGCCAAAAAAGCGGGAACCGAAGATGCAGCTGGAGAGCATGAATCCGCAGACGGAGCTCCCCCAAAGCAAGCTGAGGAGCCCCCACGCTACGGGCGCATAGCCGCTAAACCGAGCACACGCCCCGAGGAAAACGGTCACGACCGCGACGGGCATAACGATGACGAAGGCGAAGAGACGGATAAGACTTTTTATATGAAGATCGGCCTGATCTTCGTTGGCACACTGGCACTTGTGTTCGTAGTCTTCGGCCTAATTTGGGCGATACTTGGCAGCGGTGGTTCCGACGATCTAGAGAACGGAGATCCCGAGCTGCGCGAATCTGCGGAAGTCGCTCAAGTTGCAGATCCATCCTCCCCCGCATCCAGTTCGAATAGCATCACTCTCATTGCGAGCGGCAACGTTTACGTATTGGTCCGACAACAATCCGACAGTCAGGAGCTCTATCGCAAGACGATGAGCGCTGGCGAAAGCGCAACCGTAGAAAAAGATGGCGCAGTCGACATTCTCTTCACTGCCGGTGAGAATATTCTAATCGAATCTGGCGGCGAACGCTTCCAGCCCAGCACTTCCGGCACTGCCAAAATTACGATCGAATAAGCCACGCAGTCAGCACTGAAGCTGCGTCTTGAATAACACTCAAACGAGTAATGGCGCACTGGCCACGCTAGCTAAGACCTCGCCCTCTTCGATAGGATAGCCGCGCAGAAAATCCGGCGCGGGCAACATGCGCCCCCCCGGACGTTGCAATTCATGCAGCGAAACCACCCCCTCAGCTGTGGCCACCTCGACGCAGTCACCGACTGCCACCACTGTGCCCGGCTGCGCACGACTGCTACTAGCGGATACCGTGCAGCGCCCCACTTTCACCCGTGTCTCCCGATGATCGAAGTAGCCTCCTGGCCAGGGTGTGAAGGCACGCAAGCGCGCATCCAGAGCGGCTGCGGATTGATTAAAATCGAGCGCGCCATCTTCTTTCGATATTTTGCGACAGAAAGTAGCTTGGCTCACATCTTGGGGCACAAAATCGAGCTGCCCGCTCAGCGCCGCAGCCAGGTCGCGCTGTAGCAGCGGCACCACGGCCTCCCCCACCTTGGCACGCACGATGGGACTGGTGTCGGTGCTTTCAATTCGCACAGATTCACGGTCGGCGACATCACCGGCATCCATTTCTTTCACGATCTGCATCAGGCAGACCCCGGTCTCCTGCTCCCCGAGCGCGATGGCGGTCTCGACGGGCGAGGCGCCCCGATAGGCGGGCAAAAGGGAGCCGTGAAAATTTAACATCCCATGTGTGGGCGCTTCGCGCACCGACTTCGGCAAAAAGTGCCCATAGGCCATCACAAAAGCCAGCGCGACGGACTCCGTGCGCAGCCACTCCGCCAGCGCGGCGTCGGGCTTGTCGGGCTGCAAGAGCTGGATGCCCTGCTCGCTGGCATAGGCCGCGACGGGATTTTGCTGTAGCTTTTTGCCGCGCCCTTGCCGGCGGTCGGGCTGTGTGACGACCGCCGCCAGCGTGCACAAGTGCGAAGCCTGCTCGACTAGATAACGCAGCCCCGGAAGACAGATGGCATCGGAACCGAAATAAACGATTTTTGGTAGATCAGACATGGAAAAAATCAGTGTTAAAGGAGTTCTTGTTGGCCCATGTTCTCGCGCGCAGCGTCAGAGGCGCTGCTCTGTAAAAAGAGCCAGCGCAAGGTAGCCTCCGCCAGTGTCGGCTCCTCGGCGAGGCGACGCAAGAGTAAGGCTGAGGCGAGCGCATCATACAGCGCACAATGATAATGACGCCGCTCGGCCGGGCAAATCACCGCGGCCTGCGTATCCAGCGCCGCTTGCAGCTCAAACAAAGTGATCAATACCTGCAGCTTATGCTGCTCTAACTGCGGATAAATACTGCGGTAGATGTAGAGCGTGTCCAACCAAGGGCCCCAACTGGCGGTGCTTTGCCCCGGCTCCGAAAAGTTGGGCGAAGTGCGCGGATAGGACCAAACCGCGCGCAAAAAGCCGTCTTCCACTGCAGCATTGTGCGCGCAAAAGGGGCCCGTCTCACGCAGCCGCGCAAAGAGCGGCCACTCCGCATCGAAGCGTGCCTCGCCCGCAGCACGGTCTTCAGAGATGCCATGTTGTCCACGGTCGATGTCGGTGATCGTGCCGATGGGCGCACAGATCCGTGTCTGGGAAGCGACAATCTCGCCCTGCTGCAGCGTGACGTAGCCGTATTCCACGACCCCGCTCTGGCGGCTGCCTTCAAAATCAATGACATGGATGGGAGTTTCGAACATGAGAAATTAATATGCGAGCGCAGGCTAACTCGGAGGCAGCCCCGCGCAAGCGCAGAGACTGTCCTTTGCTTTTTTCGTAGGGGTTTCACTGGTGAAGCCCCTACGTTTATGAATTTGATATTTGATTCACGCACACAGTCGTTCAAACAATATTCCGACTTCCAACTTCTCACTTCTCACTTCGTGTTTCAACTCATCCTCAGACGTCTACTGCAAGCCATCCCCACATTGTGGGTGATTGCGACAGCGACCTTTGTCTTGATGCAGCTCACGCCGGGAGGACCTTTTGACACGGAAAAAGATATCCCGGAAGAGGTGCAGGCGCTGATCAATGCCCACTACGGCTTGGACCTGCCGATGCATGAGCAGTATCTACGCTTTCTGGGGCAACGCTTGCGGGGCGATTTCGGGCCTTCTTACAAATACGCGGGCTGGGATGTGGACGAAATTATCGCGCAGAGCTTCCCGGTCTCATTGGAGCTGGGCTGCTACGCGCTGCTGGTCGCCTTGGCAATCGGCACCCCCATCGGCGTTTTGGCAGCGCTGCGACACAAGCGGCCGTCGGAAAGTGCACTGATGGGCTTTGCCATGCTGGGAATTTGCCTGCCAGCCTTTGTGCTGGGGCCGGTTCTGATTATGGTTTTCAGTATGCAACTCGGCTGGTTCAATCCCTTTGGCTGGAATACAGCCAGCGACCGGGTGCTGCCCTCAATCACACTGGGGCTCTTTTATGCAGCCTACATCGCGCGCTTGGCACGCAGCGGCATGTTGGATGTGATGCGGCTCGACTATATTCGCACTGCCCGCGCCAAGGGTTTGCGCGAACGTGCCGTGGTGCTGCGGCACGCGCTGCGCACCGCGCTCTACCCGGTAGTGGCCTACCTGGGGCCCGCTGTGGCAGGGCTGATCAGTGGCTCCTTTGTCGTGGAAACCATCTTTTTCATCCCCGGTCTGGGCAGTTTCTTTGTCAATTCCGCCTTCAACCGCGACAGCACCATGGTGATGGGCACCGTGCTGTTTTACGCAGTGCTCATTTTATTTTTCAACCTACTGGTGGACCTCATTCAAATGTGGATGAACCCACGCACCCGCCATGACTAAACTCGAACGTGAACAGACAGCGACCGACGCACGCTCACTGGGACGCGA
This sequence comes from Puniceicoccaceae bacterium, assembly GCA_002729725.1. Classification (GTDB taxonomy): domain Bacteria; phylum Verrucomicrobiota; class Verrucomicrobiia; order Opitutales; family Coraliomargaritaceae; genus Thalassobacterium; species Thalassobacterium maritimum. The sequence continues at coordinate 83,723 of PBYS01000117.1, read as the reverse complement.
CGCCTGGGAGCGCCTGTGCGCCAACCGCATGGCACGCATCGGCGGCGGACTCTTTATCGGCATCACCCTACTCTGCTTGATCGGACCCTTTTTTGTGCCCTACTCGCTGGAAACCACCCAGTTGGCCTACGGCGCACAACCTCCTTCTTGGTCACACTGGTTTGGCACCGACGAACTCGGTCGCGACCTACTGGTGCGCACCCTGATTGGCGGGCGCATCTCCATCGGCGTGGGCTTCGCCGCGACCGCGGTGGCGCTGCTGATCGGAGTCGTCTATGGCATGATTGCCGGCTACTACGGCGGCCGTATCGAAGCCGCCATGATGCGCTTCGTCGACACGCTCTACGCACTGCCCTTCACCATTATCGTCATTTTACTCACCGTCCTGCTCGGCCGCAGTATTCTATTGATCTTCCTCGCCATCGGCGCGGTCGAATGGCTGACCATGGCGCGCATCGTGCGCGGGCAAACCAAGGCGCTACGCAAGCAGACCTTTATCGATGCCGCCATCGTAAATGGCGTGCCGACTCGCCGCATTCTAGGCCGGCACATATTGCCCAACCTACTCGGGCCCGTAATTGTCTTCACCACCCTCACCATTCCTGCCGTGATTTTGTTGGAATCCGTGATCAGCTTCCTCGGCCTCGGCGTGCAACCGCCAATGAGCTCCTGGGGCATCTTGATCAACGAGGGCGCAGTCAAACTCGACATCTACCCTTGGATGTTAATCTTCCCCGCAGTCTTTTTCTCGCTCACGATCTTCGCGCTCAACTTCGTGGGCGACGGCCTACGCGACGCGCTGGACCCGAAGGGCTCGGGCGATTCCTAGCGAAACCGAGTATGATGAACTCGCGGCAACTACTCCACTAGGCTAAAGTTTAGACCAAGCGATTGCTCTAACTTAGTAATTTGGCCGCGCTCACTGGGTTCGATCAATGTCAAAGAAACACCTCGCTTACCTGCACGTGCGGTGCGTCCACTGCGATGCGTGTAGTATTGAATCGCATCGGGCAACTGATGTTGGATCACAAAGGATAGGCCTTCCACATCGATACCGCGGGCCGCCACATCGGTCGCGATGAGAAACTGAACACGTTCTTTTTTAAAGGCACGCATCACCTTATCGCGATCGCGCTGACTGAGCTCTCCTTGAATCACACCCACCGAGAGGCCGGCTTTTTCCAATTCCTCCCCCATACGAATCGCTCCGGCACGAGTACGGCAAAAAATTAACCCGCGCTGGCTGCCTTGCCCTTTTAAATAATGAATGATAAAGGCATCTTTCTCCTCGCGGGCACAAATCGCATATTGATGATCGATGTTGCGGTTAACGACCTGTTTTGGGTCGACCTGCACCCGATGCGCTTGAGCTGACATATGATCAGAGATCAGCCCTTGCACCCGCTTCTGAAAAGTGGCCGAGAAGAGCCAAGTCGCCTGGCGCTTCGGAGTCTCCTTAAAGATCGACGCCAGTTCTTGCTGGAAGCCCATGCTCAACATTTCGTCGGCTTCGTCTAAGACCAGATATTGCACACCATCCAGCTGCAGGCCTTCTTTCAGCAGATCCATCAAGCGCCCGGGTGTCGCCACCAGAATGGGAGTGGGACGGCTGAGGCGTTGAATCTGATCAGCGAGTTTGTCACCGCCTGCGGCCACTTCGACAAAGATTTTAGGATCACAAAACTTAGTGAAACGAAAGAGTTCCTTACCAATCTGCTTAGCCAGTTCACGTGTGGGCGCGATAATCAGCCCCTGAATCTTATCAATCGCGGGGTCGACTTTCATTAATAGCGGCACCCCAAAGGCGGCGGTTTTACCAGTGCCGGTTTGCGCCTGTGCGATCAAGTCGCTGCCCTCGTTCAAGAGGAAGGGAATGACCGCGCTTTGCACTGGAGTGGGCCTTTGAATACCGAGCCCATCGAGGCCCTGCACGAGATCAGCGCGCACGCCTAGTGATTTAAAATTATCTGCCATAGCTAAAATTCGTAAAGTAATTAGGATAAAATCGCGACCGCGATCGAAAAGTAAATGCTGAGGCCAATCGCATCCATAACCGAAGTAATGAGCGGGCTACTGGCCACTGCAGGGTCGAGCTTGAACTTGCTCAGTGTAAACGGAAGCAATACTCCCAGCAAATTAGCCACAAACACAATGCTTAACATACTGAGCCCAACCACCATCGCGACATCCAGCCCGCTGCGATAGATTCCGAGTAGCCAAGTCAGGCCGCCCATCGCGCCGCCGAGTAAGAGCCCGACAAAGAGCTCCTTGGCCATGGCCTGCCACCAGCCATTTAATTTCAAGTCCCCCGTCGAAATCGCACGCACCATCAAAGTGGCCGATTGAGCGCCGGTATTACCTCCACTCGCGATGAGTAGCGGCATAAAGAGCACCAGCGCCACGTAGGTCTGCAAATACTCTTGATAGTTGGAGATCACCGCCGCTGACAGTAGATTCACAAAAATCAGAATCACCAGCCAGCCGATACGCTTCTTAAACAAGACCGCTGGCGCAGCTGCGGTATAGTTCATCTCCAGCGGAGTCACCGCCGCGCCTTTATGGAAGTCTTCGGTGGCCTCTTCTTCGGCCACGTCCATAATATCGTCAACTGTCACAATGCCGACCAGCACGCCCTCGGAGTCCACCACTGGCAGCGCATTGACATCATAACGCTGGATCTGCTCCACTGCCACTTCGCGGTCGTCATAGGCCGAAAGACATACGAATTGATAATTCAACATGTCTGAAATAATCGTGGACGGCGGCACCATAATTAGGCGGCGCATACGCACGATATCGATCAACAAGCCGTTGCTATCAGTGACATAGAGGATATTAAAAATTTCACTATCGCGCCCATACTTGCGGATATGAGCCAGCGCATGGTCACAGGTCCACTCCGCGCGGATGCGAATATAGTCTGGCGTCATCAGACGCCCCACACTTTCTTCCGGGTAGCCCAATAGCTGACGCGACTCCTGCAAATCCTCGGGGCTCAGCAATTGCATCAAGCGCCGCGTCACCGTAGCAGGTAATTCTTCCAACATCGCGGTCCGGTCATCAGGGCTCAAGTCGGCCAATAACACTCGGGTATCCGCATCCGTCAAAGCCTCCAAGAAGGCATCCTGATCCTCTGGCTCGAAGTAAGCAAAAATGTCAGCCGCCCGCGCCCGCGGCAACGCACGGTAGACCAAAATCTGATGCGGCTTATCCAAGCGCAAAATATAGTCGGCAACCTCGGGTATCGCCCAGTTTTGCAACTCCTCAGAGATTGGCTTGATGTGCCCGCTGGCAATCAAACGCTCCATCTTTACATCAATCTCTGTATTTTCGTCCACCATCGTTCAGTCGGTAATAGAAGCCAGCCATACAGAGTAAAGCGGGAAAATGAAGAGCAAACGCGGAACGTCCAACACCGACCTATGGGCATTCGGCGTTCCCAACTACGGGGCCAAGCGCTCGGCGGCCCACTGGCCCTCCACGTCACGCTGATACATAAAACGGTCATGCAGACGGCTCGCGCGGCCCTGCCAGAATTCAAAAGACTCGGGTATGATACGATAGCCCCCCCAATTATCAGGCAGTGGAACCTTCCCCTGGGCAAACTTGCGTTTCATCTGGTCGAGCTTCATTTCCAAAATACTGCGCGAAGTAATGACCTGACTTTGTGGCGACGCCCAAGCCCCCAGTTGACTCCCGAAGGGCCGACTCAAGAAATACTTCAGGGACTCCGCTTTAGAGACACGCTCTACGCGCCCAATCACATTGACCTGGCGCTGCAAGGGCAGCCACAGAAAATTGGCCGCCGCCTGCGGGTTGGCTTCCAACTGTGCCGCCTTGCGACTCTCGTAATTGGTGTAAAAGGTGAGCCCCTGCTCTGAAAAGCCCTTTAGCAAGACCACGCGCGTGCTCGGCAGGCCATTGCCATCCGCGGTGGCCAAGCACATGGCATTGGGCTCCTCGAGGTCGCACTGCTGCGCCTCGCGAAACCACTTTTCAAACTGCTCAAAGGGCGAGTCCAGCAAATCACTCTCGCTGAAACTGCCCTTCGTATAGCTTTGCCTGAGATCGGAGAGATCCATTTTTAAGCATTTTCTGCCAACCAGCGCTCCGCCTCAATTGCAGCTTGGCAACCCATGCCAGCAGCGGTGATCGCCTGACGATACACATGGTCGACACAGTCGCCCGCAGCATAAAAGCCTTCAAACTTGGTCTTCACTTGGCTACCAGCCTCCGGAACGATGTAGCCATCGCCATCGCGCTCCAACAGACCTTCAACAAAGTCCGTATTCGGAATATGCCCGATCGCGATAAATGCGCCCTTACAAGGAATCTCGCGCTCTTCGCCGGTTTGGGTATCTTTGACGCGAATCGCGCGCGTGAAGCCCTTTTCATCCGCCAAAATCTCAGTCGGCGCCGAGTTCCAAGCCATTTCGATCTTTTCATGCGAAGTCGCACGGTCAGCCATAATCTGAGAAGCACGCAGCTCATCACGACGGTGGATCAATGTCACCTTTGAGCAAAAACGAGTCAAAAACAAAGCTTCTTCCGCCGCGGAGTCGCCCCCACCGACGACCACGACTTCCATGTCACGGTAGAAGGCACCATCACAAGTGGCGCAAGTGGTCACGCCCTTGCCGCCAAACATCTCTTGCTCCCCGGGAATGCCCAGCAGGCGTGGACGTGCGCCCGTAGCGACGATCACGGTCTTCGCTTCCAGAACCTTTTCGCCCGCATAGAGCTTTTTGACACCATCCACGACCTCGATCTTATCGATCTTGGCATGCTCGTAACGCGCTCCGAAACGAGCCGCTTGCTTACGCAAGTTGTCCATCATGGTGTAACCATCGATCCCCTCAGGAAACCCAGGGAAATTTTCCACTTCGGAAGTGGTCGTCAACTGCCCCCCAGGCTGTGCACCTTCGAGCACAAGCGGGTTGAGCTGAGCACGCCCCGTGTAAATAGCTGCAGTGAGTCCGGCACAGCCAGTGCCTAAGATAATGACGTCTTCCATAGTATAAAGTGGTCTAAAATTGGTAAAAGTAGCCGAAGATGAAGCGAGCGAGCCGATTCTCAACCAAAATTTGAACTTCTCTGCGGGTTTGCGCTTCGCCCCTACTTGAGCTAGACTCTCTGCACCATGAAAACTGCCCCGCTGTTCGCCCTGTTCACCCTCATCGGCCAATCTTTATCTTTAGCAGCCGCAACGATCACAAGCGGTCAAAATACCGCAGCTGTCATCGAGGCACTGGGCAAGCCGATGGGCACGATCGAACTGCGCGAAAAGACGCTGCTACTCTACCCTCAAGGCGAAGTCACCTTAAAACAGGGTCTGGTCACCGAAATCGACCTTATGGACGAAGCTCAATTTCAGGCCGATCAGGAGCGATTACGGCTCGAACGTGAAGAATGGTTGCTCGACCAAGAGCGCCGCCGCGCCGCAGTCATCCAAGAGGGCGAAGCCATTCGTAAAGATAAAATGACGAGCAGCGCCTTCGCCGCACTGCCCGCCAAGGATCAAGTCGATTACTGGCGCAGCTTCCAAATTCGCTACCCCTCGGTGGATGCCTCAGAGCAAATAGCCACCGCCCTGGCCAGCTATCAAACCGAATTAGAAGAACTACGCAGCCAACAAAAAATCGCAGAACTGGAGGCACGCGTCGCTCAAGCAGAAAAAGAAGCCGCGACGGCACGCCTTGAAACCGAGCAATTAAGGAAAGAAACCGAAAACACCCAGCGCAGCACAAACTACGGGCTCCGCTATTACACCGATCCGGTAATCACTCACCCGCACTATTATTACCGCCCCCCAAAAGTTACCATCTATACAAACGGCAAAGAGTCCTCCCATGAGCGAGACCGAAATAAACAGCCAAAACCTCAGCGCTCCAACGGCATCTACCGCAACAGCCAATCCAATTCGCAAACCGAAAGCGTTGCTGAGCGCGCACAACGTATATTGAATCCGAGCAAAGATTAGCTAAGACTTGATTCAGCACGCAGAACAATTAGACTCACAACATGATTAAAAACGTGCATGATGTAATTCCTGAAATCGCCGAAGGAGTACGCGGTGGCAATGGCAGCGTAACCGCCCACAAACTACTCGATCTCTTCCCTGGCAGCGCCATTAAAAGCGTAGGCATCGTACGCCTCGAACCCGGAGCCAGCGTTGGCGAGCACTCGCACCAAGACGAAGAAGACTTCTACTACTGCATTTCTGGAACAGGAGTGGTGGTCGACAACGGCAGCGAGCATCCATTCACTCCTGGCACTCTACAAATCACCCGTAGCGGCGAATCCCAAGCGATTCGCAATACAGGAGAAACCGAGCTCGTGTTTCTAGGCGCACTCGTCGCCGGGCTGGAGATCTAGTCTTCGGACCCATTCGGCATGTCAATGCGTTGACGTTTGCGTCCACGAAAATAATACAAATCCTTAAACCCCTTCTCACGAAGCATCGGCTGGATCACATCGAAAAATTGCCCCACTGATGTTGGGCGGTGCGAATCGGAACCGATGGTGAGCTTCACGCCCATTTCGGCTGCCCAATCAAGAATCAAGGGATCTGGATGGACTTCGTAAGCGCCTTTAGTCAGGCCGCTGGTATTGACCTCCATGCAAATATCTTCATCCACCACTGCTTGCAGGAATTCACGGATGACATCTTCGTGCTTTGCGGGTTCAAATTTCTTAACCACCCCATAGGTACGAATGACATCGGGGTGCGACATACTATCGTAGCGGCCCGATTGCACCCCGTCCTTCAAATGGCGGAAGTAACTATCAATCTTCATAGCATCCCGCTTTACTTTATTCTTGGCCAGCCACTCGATATAACTGCGACATTGCGCATGCAAGGAGCCCAGAACAAAATCAAAATCATAGCTCGCCAAGATCTCATCCATCGGCTCCAGCTCAGCTTCGTCGGGATAAACTTCCGCTTCGATGCCACACAGCACCTCCACCCCGAGCGGTTTCGCCTGCTCCGCCGTGCGATGCACCAGCTCGACATAATCATCGAGTTGATCACGATGCATGCGAATGCCCTGATGTCCAAAGGCCTCCCAACGCATCGGGATGTGGCAAGTGATCGTAATCAAATCGATTCCGACTTCGGCCGCCATCTCGGCATATTGTATAGGATCACCTACGGCATGGCCGCAAAGTGGAGTGTGCATGTGTGAATCAACGCGCATAGATTTAAGGGACTTAGCCAGCTTCCAGTGTAAGAGCAATGGAGAAGGACAGTCTAGCCGCACATTTGTTTCATCCTGGCTGCGAAGAGCGCCAAAAGCGGGGCAAACAGCCCAGCACAGCTGCGCCCAAGCCCCAGCCCAGCAGCGCGGGTAGCCCCAATCCCAGCGGCACGAAACCTACAAACAAGGCGACACTTCCCGCAATCACAGCAAAAGGCAGCTGCGTCCACACATGCTCAAGCGGCTCCACTCCGGAGGCAATCGAAGCCACAATTGTGGTATCCGAGAAGGGACTACAATGATCCCCAAACACGGCACCACTAAAGACCGCACCAATACCAGCCACCACCAAGCGATCACGTTCCACATCCATCATCCCATCAGTTAAGGAGAAAATCACAGAGATCGCCAGCGGCATCAACACCCCCATCGTCCCCCACGAAGTGCCCGTCGAAAAGGAAATCGCAGCTCCCAGAACAAAGGTGCCAGCCGGCAGTAAGTAAACGGGTAAGCGCCCTTGCAAGCATTCGCACAACCAAGTCGCCGTACCCAGCTGGCTGATCGCCGCCCCCAACATCCAAGCCGCGACTAAGATCAGAACAGGCAGTGAAATCTCGCGAACACCACGTAAAAAAGTCGTCGGCGCCGAGTCAACACGCCCCCCATGCCCGTGCGCACCTCGCGCCCAAGTGTAAGCCAGCACCGCAACCAAGGATGCCAGCATGCTGGCCCCCACCAAAATCTGCGGCACATAAGCCTCGGCCTTGCCATAAGCCTCGGCAAACTTGCTCAGATTGAACGGCCATAAACTCTCCGAGCCAATCAGATAGGTGAGCACCGGAATCGAAAGCGTCAGCACAGCAATCGGAATGATCGCTAAGCCCCAATGGCTGGCATGCACCTCTGGCTCCTGATCTTGCGCAACTGGCAACACTCGCCGCGCCGCTCGCTCAGCGGTCCCCATCGGCCCCGGGTTAAACTCCTTCCAGACACACACTAGGGCCAGGATCAGCGCAAACCAACAGTAATAATTCGTGGGCAATGATCGAAAGAAATATCCATACGCACTCACATCTTCCTGCCCCACCAAAGCGAAGCCTTCACGAATCATTGATAACTGAAATGCAATCCAGGTTGAAATAAAAGCCAGACAAGCCACCGCCGAACCGGTGGTATCGGCCAGATAGGCCAGCTTCTCACGTGACACACCGCAGCGATCCGCCGCGGACCTTAAGAGCCGCCCAATCAGCATCACATTGGCCAGACCATCAAAAAACACAAGCAGACCAAAGCCGAACACAGTCATCTGCATCCGCTTTCGCGCCGCAGATCCGGCCGCGCCGCCTCGATCAACGACATGCGAGCCCAGTAAGCGTCGAACCAGCCCCTGCAAGCCACCGCCCGCTTCCACCAAGGCCACAAAGCCTCCTAAAATGAGAGTAAACAGCATCGCACTCAACTTCCAGGAGGAGCCAAAAATCGGCCAGAATTGCTGCCAAAGCAACTGCTCAACCGCACCGGTCAAAGAGCCTTCTGCCAATAGCACGGCACCACAGCTTGCGCCCAGCAGTAATCCACACAGCGCGCTGCGCGAAAGTAAGACTACGATCAAGGCCACCACGCTCGGCCACAACGAGCGCCACTCACTCTCGCAGGATGCCAAATAAAAAGTGACGCCCAGCAAAAATAGTGAGACTAGAAACGTTCTGTATTTTCCTTTCGAGGCATCCATTAAAGAGCAAACTGCAAACTTGTAGCCAAGCTGTCCAGCCTACGCCTCGCATGCCTAATTCTCATCAACGATACGAAGCAAGTGGCACGAAGCCTAACACAAACTCCAAGGAATCTACAGCCAAAGCAGGAGCGCTCTCAGCTTACACTGGACAGACAGATCGAATCGACTCACAAGTGTATGCAAATTCCAAACACATTGATCCTTCCCATCCAGCCATAAAGTCTAGCTCGCGAGACAAATCACCGGCCCATCCATTTAATATATGCATCTCCGCATCTCCCTGCTCGTATCGTCTCTAATTGCCTCTGCTCTCAGCGCAGCGGAACCCCATAGTCCTTGGCAACTCATAGGCCAGTGGGATAACGACCTGCTCACCGGCAGCGATGATGGCTATACCAATGGCGCTCGCATCGCCTTTGTGCGCCCAATCACAGCCGGCTCGGAAGAGTATTACTTCCTGCAAAACACCCTCAACAGCCTCACCGGGTCCGAACGCGGCAATCGCATTAGCAACTTTCGCTTTCCCGACGAGGGCGAGGTCACATTCCAATACGGTGTCGGCCTCACTCAGCTCATGTTTACGCCGGAAGATTCCACCGCCACCACACCGCCACGCGGTGAGCGCCCTTACGCAAGCTGGCTGGGACTCGAATTTTCCTTACAGGCCGCCGCAGGCGACTCCGCTAGTAGCGCCACTCTTTCAATCGGCACCACTGGCAAGAATAGTTACGGCGAAGAAGCCCAAGAGTGGGTGCACCGCAATATTTCGGACAGCCCCCTCTTCCAAGGTTGGGACTCCCAAGCCCCCGGAGAACTCACCATCAACCTGCACCTAGACCACAAACAGCGACTCCGATTCCTCGACCACACGCAAAACTGGCCGATTCAAATCGACGGCTTCTACGAATGGGGTGGCGCACTGGGCAATTTTCGCAGCGATGCTTATCTTGGAGCCCTATTGCGCATCGGCCATAACCTGCCCGAAAACTACATCACACCCCGCGTGCAGCTTGGTAGCTTCACCGCCACGATCTTCGACAACGAACGCCCCGCAAATCAAGACTTTGCCATCTACGCGTACACCGGGGCCCGCGGCTATGCGGTGCTACATGACATCAGCCTAGACGGCCCGCTCTTCCGCGATTGGGACGAATCCGTCGACTCCGAGCCATGGGTCGGTGAATTCAGCTTCGGCATCGCTACCCGTTATAAATTAGTCGAAGTCAGCCTGTCCCATACGCTGCGTAGCGACGAGTTTAAACATCAAAATAACAGCTCTCGCTACGGCTCCGTGCTACTACGCATCGGCACCCAGTTCTAAGCTACCCCCCCACTCAACTGCCAAGCTCCTATCAGGTAAAAGGCTGGCATTGGCTTCACGAGCATCCTCAATTTCAGGCTTGCAACATATCAAGATATACAGATATGTTGATATTATAAATAATATGAGCAACTCCATTTCCAACAAACCACTGACTGCCAAGGGCCAACAACTGGCCGATCTTTTTGCGGAGCGCATCCTCTTTTTGGACGGCGCGATGGGCACCATGATCCAGCAACACAAGCTGGAGGAAAAGGACTTTCGCGACGCTTCCTTTGACGCGGTCAAGGGCGACCTCAAGGGCAACAACGACCTGCTCTCTATCACCCGCCCGGAGATCATCTCCGACATCCACCGCGCGTTTCTCGAAGCGGGCGCGGACATCATCGAGACCAACACTTTCAGTGGCACCACCATCGCACAGGCCGACTACGGCCTCGAGCACCGCGTGCGCGACATCAACATCGAGTCCGCAAAGTTGGCCCGCAAGGTGGCCGATGAGGTCTCCGCAAAAGAGGGCCGGCCAACTTTCGTCGCGGGCGCGATCGGTCCCACCAATCGCACTTGCTCGATGTCGCCCGACGTCAATAGCCCCGACTTTCGCGCCACGAGCTACGACGAACTTTACAAGGCTTACTACGAGCAAACCGAAGCGCTGGTCGAAGGCGGCGTCGACCTGCTCTTGCCGGAAACCGTTTTTGATACGCTCAACCTAAAGGCCTGCCTGCACGCCATCGCCGACTTCCAGGACACACTGGAAGCGCAGATCCCGGTCATCATTTCGATCACCATCACCGACCAATCGGGCCGCACGCTCTCGGGTCAAACAGTCGAGGCCTGCTGGAACTCAATCCGCCACGCCAAGCCAATGTGCGTGGGGCTCAACTGTGCCCTCGGTGCCGACCTGATGAAGCCCTTCCTCGAAGAGCTCTCACGAGTGGCCGACACCTACGTGCACGTTTACCCCAATGCGGGCCTACCCAATCCATTGGCCGCCACGGGTTACGACGAAACTCCGGAGCACACGGGCAGCGCTGTCGGCGGCTTTGCCAAGGCGGGTCTGGTCAATCTGGTCGGCGGTTGCTGTGGCACCACACCGGACCACATCCGCGCCGTGGTCAAAGAGGTTTCCCAATACGCACCACGTCCGATTCCAACTGTGGTGCCCGCACAACGCCTCAGTGGTCTGGAAGCGCTCAACATCGTCGAAGGCGAAACGGGCTTTATAAACGTCGGCGAGCGCACCAACGTGACTGGCTCTCCGCGCTTCAAGAAGTTAATCAAAAACGACGACTTCAACGGCGGCCTCGCCATCGCTCTCTCCCAAGTGGAAAAAGGCGCCCAAGTCATCGATATCAATTTCGACGAAGGCATGCTCGATGGTGAAGCCTGCATGACGCGCTTCCTCAACCTGGTCGCCTCGGAGCCGGACATCTGCAAGGTGCCCATCATGATCGATAGCTCCAAGTGGTCGGTCATCGAAGCGGGCCTTAAGTGCGTGCAAGGCAAGTGCATCGTCAACTCCATCAGCCTCAAGGGCGGCGAAGACGAGTTTCGTGCTCAAGCGAAGAAAGTCATGCGCTACGGCGCGGCGGTCATCGTGATGGCCTTCGATGAAAAGGGCCAGGCCGCCACCAAGGACGACAAGATCGCCATCGCCGAGCGCTCCTATAAGATCCTGACCGAAGAGGTGGGCATGGACCCGCAGGACATCATTTTCGATCTCAACATCCTCACCGTCGCCACCGGCATGGAGGAGCACAACAACTACGCGGTCGACTTCATCGAAGCGGTGCGCGAAGTCAAAAAACGCTGCCCCGGTGCCCGCACCAGCGGTGGCCTCTCTAATATCTCCTTCTCCTTCCGCGGTAATAATCCCGTGCGCGAAGCCATGCACGCGGCCTTCCTGCATCACGGCATCGCCGCCGGCCTCGACATGGCCATCGTCAATCCGGGCATGCTGATGCCCTACGACGAGATCGACCCGAAGTTCAAAGTGCTGGTCGAAGATGTGCTACTCAATCGCAACGACGAAGCCACCGAGAAACTGATCGACTTCGCCGAAGCCATTAAGAACGGCACCATCACGCTCGGCGCAGGCACCCCTGAGGAACGCATCAACGCCGCCATGCTGGAAGGCATGAACACGCTGCGCGCACTTTTCGAACGTGCCACACAGGAAAAGAATCCTGAGATTCTAGAAGCCTTTTTAAAATCTGGAGCTGGTGCCATTCCCACCGCAGCGGAAAAAAAAACGACTGAGCTAAAGGACGACTGGCGCAAGGGCACCGTCGAAGAGCGCCTCTCGCACGCACTGGTTAAAGGCATCGTCGCCCACGTCGACGCCGACACCGAAGAAGCGCGCCTCAAATATAAAAAGCCGCTCGACGTCATCGAAGGCCCACTGATGGACGGCATGAAAGTCGTGGGCAAACTCTTCGGCGATGGTGACATGTTTCTACCGCAAGTGGTCAAGAGCGCCCGCGTAATGAAGCACGCCGTCGCCCACCTGCTCCCATTTATGGAGGCGGAAAAGGCCAACGCAACTGAGAGCTCCTCCGCCGGTAAATTCCTGATCGCCACCGTTAAGGGCGACGTGCACGACATCGGCAAAAACATCGTCGCGGTGGTGCTCGCCTGTAACAACTACGAAGTCAAAGACCTCGGCGTAATGGTCGATTGCGACACCATACTCAAAGAAGCCGAAGCCTGGGGCGCCGACATTATCGGCCTCTCCGGTCTAATCACGCCCTCGTTGGACGAAATGATTTTCAACGCCAAAGAGATGAAAAAGCGCGGCTTCAATCAGCCGCTACTGATCGGCGGCGCGACCACTAGCAAGGCCCACACCGCGATCAAAATCGCCCCCAACTACGACCAACCCGTCGTGCGCGTCGGCGATGCTTCACTGGTGACTGAGATCTGCAACAAGCTGCTCAACCCAAAGACCCGCGACACCTTTGCCGCCGAAGTCGCAGCCGAAAACCAGCTACAACGCGAACGCTTTGCCGCCAGCCAAAAGGCCACCGACCTCATCCCACTCGCCGAAGCACGCAAACAACGCTGCGCTCCCGAATGGAAACAGGAAGACATCATCGCCCCCCGACAGCCCGGCCTCACCATCGATGACCACATCGACCTCCAACTGCTAGCCGAGCACTTCGATTACTCCCCCCTCTTCTGGACCTGGGAGCTCAAGGGCGTCTTTCCCAAGATCCTCGAACACAAAAAATACGGCGAACAAGCCAAGGTCATTTACCAGGACGCGCAAAAGCTGCTGAAACAAATCATCCAAGAAAAACGCTTCCGCGCCCGCAGTGTGGTCGGCCTGTTCCCCGCAAACTCAGTGGGCGACGATGTCGAACTTTACGATCCCACCAGCGGCGAAAAACGCGTCACCTTCCACACCCTGCGCCAGCAGAAAAAGAAGAACACCGACAAGCCCTACTTCGCACTCAGTGACTTTGTCGCGCCCAAGGACAGCGGCCTAAAAGACGCCTGCGGCGCCTTCGTGTGTTGTATCGAAGGCGTGGATACATTTGCTCAAGAATTCAAAGACGCCGGCGACGACTACAACTCCATCATGGTCAAATCCCTCGGCGACCGCTTCGCCGAAGCCCTAGCGGAATACACTCACAAGCGCGTGCGCAAAGAGCTCTGGGGCTACGCCGCCGATGAGACACTCGACAACGAAGCCCTGATCAAAGAACAGTATCGCGGCATCCGTCCCGCGGCCGGCTACCCCAGCCAGCCCGACCATACCGAGAAGGCCACAATTTGGGAGCTCCTCGACGCCGAGAAAAACACCGGCGCCACCGTGACCAGCAGTTTCGCCATGGCCCCCGGCAGCGCCGTCAGCGGATTATATTTCGCCCATCCCGAGGCCAAATACTTCCAAGTCGGCCCTATCGCCAAAGACCAAATGGAAGACTACGCAAAGCGCAGCGGCAAAACCCTGGAAGAAGCCGAACGTTGGCTCGCTCCGATCCGAGGGTATTAGACGGCAACAAACATATGGAACATACGAAATAATGAACCATCAATAAGGTGCATTGTTTCATCAGCTCCACCGCCAGCCATCCCGGATGGCTGGAGCGCGCTTGGAGTCTTCAGCTTCAAACTTGTCGCGTGTTTAACAATTAAGGCTGATATACCTGACTTAGAAGCACTCAGATTCCCGTCATAGACATAGCCAAGCATTGCGCCAGCCTGCAAGCCTACGGAGTAGCGCATGTCCGTAAAGCAACGCATCCCCTGATCGCCCGAAACATATTCACTGTTTCCTGTATCCATCTTGCCACTTGGTAATTGAAATCGTAATCGCTTTGCCTCAACAGCAAAATACGGAACTGGCTTAGGCGTATTCAACAAGTAGAAGCTCATATCAATAATGCCTAATCTGCCGACCTTTGCACCACTGCGATCATATATCGAATCCTGCGGCTTAAGATCCAAATTTGAGGCGCGATAGACAGAATTCCTCTGGATCTTCGCTACGAGTCGATCAGTCACATCATCTTCCCGCTCAGTCGGGCTCTTTTTCGACAGATTGACGCATTCAGCATATAGGATCCTAAGAGCAACCTTAATTTCTGGCTCTGGAAATAGTGATCGCCATGAATTATCGATCATTCCTCCCCCCTCCGCAATTCCACGGTTTCAGAATGGAAGGATGCACCATCATTAAGCGCCGAAGATTTCATAATCTCAGCGTGCAATGCTGACGCATCATTGAGAGCCGAAGACTTCATCCAAAAACCAAGCCGAGCTGGTTTATATATTCTAATCCGATCACCTTCAAAATAACGAACTGAACGAATCAAGCGCATGCTTCCATTATCTTCACTAGAACTTGCCTCCAATCTCAGATATGCTGCTAGTTCAGAGTCCGCTAGAGGCCCCAGACTAAGATCTTTCGACTCTGAGCTTTGATAGAGTTCCACGCAGGATAATTCAAAAGTCGGATGCACTCGACAGATCGCATTGATTTTCACAGAGACACTTTCGGGTATCCAACTTTGCAAAGTCGCAACTAGCGTCTGCGCATATTCCTTAAAGCTCTCTTCTGACAACAACTGCCGAGTGCCACTTCGATCATCGACTTTACTTGGTGTAATACTCGGACGAATCACATCGTGGGTGTCTTCAACCAAATCTATTTCTGCCTGGATCAGTCCAAAATACTGGTAAATCAGAGGATCGACGAATTGCTCCATCAACTTCTTAGTTTCTCTTTCTGCAAACGCTTCCCAATCTGCTTCCGTTTCATCTGAAAGCTCAAACTCATCATCAACACTCGGAGCTAACTTCTCCCATTTGGTCATCAATCTCCCCTTTAATGCCCGCATCTGAGTCGAGACTTCCTTAATCAACTTACGAGATTCAGGAGATGCGAATTCACCATCGGGTAGAAAGAATGGCAAATCCAATACTTCTTTGAGATGAGCTTTAGGACGCTCTGCTCCAATATTCGAAGTCGTATGAAAAATAAAATAATAAGCCAATTTCGACTTCAAATATGCCGCTAAGAATAATAGCTCATCCTCATCACCCGGACGACCTGCAATTGATTGAAGAGAATCCTGAAAACGAACGGGGTAATCGAAGTAGGCAAAGCGCGTGAAACCTTGGCTGAATAAAATCAGTGGTGGCTGATAAATTGTCTCGTCACGCTCACGGTGCAAGCAATCCAATCGGTATGAATGTTCCTCTAAATACGTGCCAAGTTCAGGCAATTGACTCTCAAAAATAAATGGAGAATCAGTGATTTTTCTCGCAGGAACAAAAGTATCCTGAAGTGACCATCGCAACTTTCGATATTTCTCACTACATTCTCCAATTTTGAGTGGCTGAAACCCCTGCCCCTTCACCCATTTTTTTTTGCCTGCATTAACTTGTTTTGGTGTTCCTGCCAAATCCCCAAGGCGAGGGAATCCACACAAACAACTTAAGAGTTTTCGATCTCGATCAGTTCCCCAGAAAAGCGATTTCCACAATTGCGATGCATGTCCTTTAGAAATTGCTGATCTCAATTCATTTTCGGATAACCATTTCCTATCTTCAGCACAGACTGGCACACTACCATTCCTGACTTCGATTCCTCTAACTTTAGGCGTCAAATATTCGATCCAACTATCTTGAAGCTTAGCATCCGCCTTCTTAAAACGTGCAATCAGACATGGACATTTTGCTTCAGCGAACAGGATACGTCGATAGTCTGCTAATTGAACGATTTTCTCGATTGATACTTGTTCCAGCCAGCGTCCTTGAAACGCACTAGTTTGATTCAACAGAACTTTAGTTGGCAGAAGCATACAAGCTGTAGCCTGGGCTCCCATTCGCGTTGGCGTTCCCAGCATGAACTGCTGCTCTAAGGAATTACCGCGCTCAGCCCATGGTGGATTTCCTACAATGTAATCAAAACTACTTCCAAGTGAATCCTCATTCTGCAGGAAATCGGCTTCTGTAATAACAGGAATTAGTTCACGAGGACCCTTCGGTTGCCCCACTCCCTTGGCTCTAATTAAATTTGGTAAAAAACGCCCTGTTTCTTTACTGTGATGCTCAATTGCTCGCGGAGCGAATTGATCAAGATATGCCAGATACAAACTGAAACAAGCGATACGACAAGCTGTTGGATTTATATCTACACCACGAATATTGTATCTAAGAATATCCCTTAGCGCTTCTGCTTTTGTAACATAATTCTTTGATTTTCTAGAATTTGCATGAGTCCACTCCGCAGCCAAACGATTGAATAAAAGGACAAGGAAAATACCTGACCCGCAGGACGGATCCAAAAAAGTTTTATTCAGCAAAGACTTAGGTCGCCCCTCGAACATTACATCAAGAGTCATTTCTGCTAATAAACGAGGCGTATAATAAGCACCAGCCTTGTGCTTTGCATCTTCGCCTTCCGCCTTCAAGAAGTCCTCGTAGATGCCACTAATTGTTTCTACGGGAATCATCTGAAACTCATAAGCCCAAAAGCCCAAAGTTAGCTGACGAGAACGCATGCCGGCTCCAGAAAGAAAGTCTTTCAATAATTCAATATGCCGCGGCTTAATACGTTTTTGCTCATCCTCTAAAGCATCATCAAACATACTGCCGTTTAATTGCCTGCGAAGCTTGGGAAATAGAACTGAGTAAAGCTCTTCCTTCAATTTTGTAGCCGAACCACCAGACTCGCTAAGCCATTCCAATAAACTCTCCCCTTCGCAATCGAGGTAATCCGACAATCGAATAATTCCACGATCAACCAAATAACAGGTAAAAAGTATACGGCCTAAAAAGGCATGTGCTTCGCTCTTTTTCAATTGAGCATTACCTTCTGTCAATAAATCGCGTGTAGCTGAAAGATTCTCCAACAGATATTCATCGATTGATTGTGACTTATCAAAGAAAGTGGCATGTTCCCTATAATAGGCGCCTGTCTCTAATTGGATATATAATTTCTCTAACCACAATGCCGTCGCGGCTAAATCCAAATTTGTTTCAATTAATGCAGGGTGCGCCTCAAAATCATGCTCCTGAGCTGGGCTAGCAGGAAAAGCTTGAGCAGAATATACACGGAGCGCACTTGGATCTATCAACAAAAACAAAGTAGCTAAACCTTGATTCCAAAAGCGTTTGTGTAATCTTGCCGCATATTCAGGAGCAACCGGCACCTCACTTCGATGAATATAAACCGTAGGCAAGTTATTAATACATAACACGGAGTCTAACTCCAACCCCTCCCAAGCAACTGAAATTAAATGATGATACGCATATAATCGTGAATCCTTAAGCACCTCTCTTATTGAGCGGTAAAGAACGTAGCCTGAAGGCAATGACTGTGGTAATAGCTGCACGACGAAAGAAAGAAGAAATTCTACATAAAGCTAAAGTCCTAACTCGAGATTTTCCATAAAACTAGGATAACTTTAAAGCTCACACGAAAAAGTGAACATATGTTTATATTATTCAACCTTAAAAAATTCTAATATGTTAGTAAACATGCCGCAGCCCTGCGCACATTTGCCGACGGAACTATTTTAAATTAATAGATCATGAACACAAAAACCATCCCCGAACCACATCCCGGCGAAATCTTACTGGAAGAATACATCAAGCCAGCAGGTGTCACTCCCTACCGCGTGGCGAAGGATTCCGGCATTTCCCAGCCGACGATGAATCAGATCGTCAACGGCAAGCGCCCAATCTCGACCGAGACCGCCCTGCGATTGGCCACTTACTTCAGCACCTCTTGCGAGCTGTGGGTCAACCTCCAGAAGAACTACGACCTGCGGATCGCTGAGCGCGACTTGCTTCCTCGCATTCAAGCGGAAGTGAAGCCGCTGCAATTGGGCGCGGCGTGAGCGGCGCAACAGCAACCCCCTGGAAGAAACCGAACGCTGACTCGCGCTGCGCGCGCCTTGGGGAGCAGGAAGTGGAAAGTGAGAAGTCAGAGCTCACTTCGTAGGCGGGTTGGCTCCGCCGCCCGCCCCGATGCTAGCGACGAGTCCGCTCCCTTTAGAGCTGCCAGTATCTATATTTCTCGGTGCCGTCGCGTGCAGCTTTAGCAAACGTTCACATTAAACCTGAGATTCAGCTGATCTCCACTCCCTAATCTTGGCGCCCAAGAACTCCGGTCGGTCCACCAATCATCGATCCTGGCATAAAGCCAGTCACTACAACAACGTAGCGAGCGGGTTTGCCCCGCGATTGAATGGGTTCTGATCCGAACCCATTTTTTCGGTGAAAGAACCACCTTACGAACTATATCCTTCCTCTCAATCTCAACAAACTTCTGAGATTTGCTCTATTCTGGAAGACTGCGTTAGATCGTAGGGGCTTCACTTGTGAAGACCGCCGAGCCCGCGCCGACAACACTGCGGTCTTCACAAGTGAAGCTCCTACAGCTTCCCGCGATGCGTCATCGAAATCGAGTCGCATTACAACCAACGGGAGATTAGAACTCAAAAAACACCTTATAGCGTTTCATTATGATCTTTATAAGTTACATATAGCCACACTTTAAGATGAATATCCCCAGATCAGAGCTCATATCAGTCCTACAAGAATTTAACCCCTGTGATCTAAGCAGCCAATCTCGGACCTTCCGACGTGGGAACGAACAGAGAATGAAAGTCCAATCAACGCCCATGATGATCCTAGAGTTATCAAAATACTCTTAAAAAAAATCCCATTCAGTCACAATCTGCACGCTTAACCACGCTACAAAGACAGAGGAAGCGCTCGATCAGCTGCAACAGCCCTATTCGAAGGGCTTTGAACCTATAGATCTAAATTATAAATTCCACGCCCCAGACACCGATAAAAAGAGTCTACTTATAAGTTCAAGCCTATCGTACTCTCACAGCAGGCTCCAACCAAACTGCTAAAGCCATGACAGATAAAACCTGGAACCCACCCAAAAAATGTATTCACTCACAAAAATAGAAATCACTCCTCAGAAATTCTACCGAAGCTACCAACTAAGCGATTGCCCCGCCTGTGGCGAAGCTCGAAGCTGCTGCCATGACAAGTTTGAAATTACTCTCATGGAATGTGAACGGTCTGCGTGCGGTTCTCAAAAAAGGTTTTCTTGATTTTCTCGCTAGCGAACAACCAGATGTGCTCTGCCTACAGGAAACTAAGATCTCTGATGACTTAGTCGACGGCTTTAGCTTCGAAGGCTACCCCTACGTGTATTGGAACTGCGCCACTAAGAAGGGCTACTCCGGCACCGCAATTCTGTCAAAAGTCGAACCACTCTCGGTGCAATATGGGCTCGGCATTGAGAAGCATGACAACGAGGGACGCGTCATTACGGCGGAGTTTGACGATTACTATTTGGTAACCGTCTATACGCCGAACTCTCAAAATCACGACGAGAATAAACGCCCGCGCCGACTCGACTACCGCACTACAGAATGGGATGTCGACTTTCTCGCCTTCGTCAAAGGCTTGGAGGCGAACAAGCCAGTCGTATTCTGCGGCGACCTGAATGTCGCCCACACAGAGATCGACTTGGCAAACCCAAAGACTAACCGCAAGAACGCGGGCTTCACCGACGAAGAGCGCGCACGTTTCGACGCGATCCTGGAAGCAGGCTTTATTGACAGCTTTCGCCAAGTGCATCCTGACACTCCTGAGCGCTACAGCTGGTGGTCCTACCGGGCCGGCGCGCGCAAGCGCAACGTCGGGTGGCGCATCGATTACTTCTGCGTATCCGAGGCGCTCAGCGAGCGCATCACCCAAGTCGACATTCTCGACCAAGTGATCGGCTCCGATCACTGCCCCGTCTTACTTGAATTGAGCTAATCGTCCAAGCAACACTCGCGCCATGTTTACCGACCAGCCCGCAGACTCCATTTACGCACTTGGCGAAGTAAAATTGATCCACGCCATCGGCGAGTGGTTGGGCGATGTTTCGCCCCCTAGCCCCACAGGCATGGGCGATGATTGCGCCCTGATCGACACCTCACAGGTCGATCGCCAACTGTTAACCACTGATAGCGTCAGCTACGGCCGTCACTTTGACGACACGGTGACGGCCCGCGCGGCAGGTGAGAAATTGATCAAGCGTAACTTGAGCGACATCGCCGCAATGGGAGGCTATCCTGGCCCCGCCTTGCTCAACTTACTCTGCGCACCGAACCTACGAGTCGACTGGTTACAGGAGTTTATACTTGGCATACGCCAGAGCTGCACGCGCTACCAGGTGCCCATCGTCGGAGGTGATATCGGCACCTTACCAGAGGGGCAGTTCACCGCTTCGCTAAGTCAGACGGGCTACATGCGCAGCCAAGCGATCTTACGCAGCGGCGCCCAAGCCGGCGACACGCTCTACGTCACAGGCACACTCGGTGGCAGTATTTACCATAAGCACCACAGCTTCGAACCACGGCTTGCCGAAGGTCAGTGGCTGGCGCAATCTGGCCAATGCACCGCAATGATGGATATCACCGACGGCATTGCCAAAGACTTAAATGCGCTCATTCCTGCAAACTGCGCTGCCCACATCAAACTGCCTGCACTGCCCTTATCCCCAGATGCTCATCGCCGCGCAAGTGCCACCGGCCGCTCCGCCATTGAACACGCATTTTGCGATGGCGAGGACTACGAGCTCTTGCTCTGCCTGCGAGCCAACTGCATGACGGCAGAGTTTGAAACAAGTTGGCAGCAACGCTTCCCCGAGACCCCGCTCACACGCATTGGCCGACTAGAGACACTCACTGGCGAAGCACGCTATCTCGATGCAGACAGCAAAGAAGCCTTGCCATGGGTTAAAGGTTTTGAGCATTTGACCGAACAATGATCGATTTATTGGAACAACTACGTAGTGGCATACGCTCGCAAACAGCCAACGAAACTGAAGCGCTTGCGGGACGTGTGGCCGCCTTACTCCCGCCCGATGCAGTGCTCGCGTTGCATGGTGATCTGGGTGCGGGTAAAACCACCTTCGTTCGCGGGCTGGCTCGTGCTTGGGACATTCAAGAGGCCGTCACCAGCCCGACCTACAACCTCTACACGATCTATCAAGGCAGCCGCCAACTCATTCACTTGGACGCCTATCGACTCGAATCCGGCGCCGACCTCGACGCCCTGATGATTGAAGATTTCCTCAAATCGCCTTGGTGCTTCGCAGTGGAATGGCCCGAACGTATCCCCGACGCCCTGCCAGAAGAGACTTGGCACCTATATCTGACCATCAACGAGGACCAAAGCCACCAGATCCGCTTGCGAGACTCGCACTGAAATCAGCCTCGCAGCGCTTTTCGTGCTCTAGAAAATACTGACTTCGCGGCCCGCGCACTTAGCTCTGGGCCAAAGCGCAGCGCTTGTAGCTCTGCCACTACCGGCGACTGAATGCCTTCAATTTTTAATTTGCTTAAGTAGCGACCAGCCTGCCGGCGTACAGGATCGAGCGCCTTGGGCCGTCGTAGCAGACGATGAATGAAACCCAGCAGTGTATAACGCACACGCCAAATCGCCACCACTGCAACTCCCAATGCTAATAGGACGATCAATGGCTGCAAGCGCCCAAGATCCAATGGAGCCGCCACCCATGATTTAATCGCGAGGCCCCACTCACTCAGCCGCTGCTTCAAAGCGGCGTAATAATCGAGCAAGACATCCTTCAAAGTCATCGCCAGTTCAACCTGATCCTGCTGCTCAAAATTCACGATTCGGCGATACCATTGAATACGCAAGCTATCCACCCAAGCCGACCAACCGGAGTCAAAGGTCATGCTCCCCTGCACCAGCATTTCTGGATCACTGGAACCGTGGCCTGGCGTGGGATCGACTCGCAGCCAACTCTCATTTTCGGCATCGTAGATCTCGACCCATGCGTGTGCATCACGATTCCTCACCACGAAATAATCTTCCAAAGTATTCCAAGAGCCTCCGGCATAGCCGACGACCATACGTGCCGCATAGCCCGCCTCGCGCGCCAGCAAGATAAATGAGCCGGCAAACAACTCGCAGTGCCCCTGACTGCCGCTGCCCAACCAAGAAACGACGGGGTCCTGCCCGGTGCGACGCTCACCGTCAGGCATCAATGAATAAGCAAAATTCTGCCAAAGGTAATTCGTTACGGCACGGCTATAATCCACCGCACTCAGCGGCGTCTCGCCCACTAAGCCACGATTGATCTCGTGCAATGCAGCTTTGGATTCAGCGGGCATATCCAGCTCAATCGTCGTCAAAGGATAGGCGAGTAGTTCATCCTCTTCGACCTCTAGGGGCAATGAATCTAAGACCTCCCGCTCACCCTCTCCAACAGGGATTCGCAGATTGAATTGCAAATCCTCGACCTGATAGGAAAATACGTTTTGCCCGACGGAATCGAGCCCCAGCACCCGCACATCGGGCACCCACTCGATCTCCTGAAGCTTCTGGAAGCGTAGCGCCACAAAATCTCCCGGTAGCGGTAGGTAGCGGCTAATCCCACCTTCCATGTAAAAGGTCCACAGATCCCCTTGATGTTGCGAAAACGGCACGACGGACAATTGTAATTCTCGTCGCTCAGCAAAGGTTCGAAACGGCTTGGCTCGTAGGCTATGCGAAATACGGAAGCGTCCTGCGGCATATTTATCCAGCACCAGCATCCGCCAATAAGGAACTGCGCTCACGACATCAATGTCAGGCACGTCAATGCGCAGCGCGACACTATTATCTTCCTGTATCTCACTCACATCACCGAGCGCCACTTCTTCGCTAAAGCCAGACCGCGCCTGCGTGCTCAGTTCGAGAAAAGGGAGCGCCCGGTTGAAATCAAAGCGCGGGGTCAGGATAAATAACAAGCTAGAGACCGCGACCACCAGCGCGAACATAGCCGAGCACAAGACAATGATCCGCAAGTCCAGCACCTGCCACACGCGGCGTATAAATTGCGACCATTCAAAGGATGTCCAATCGATCACATGGGGGCCTGCCTCCTTGCCACGATCGACCAAACAAATCACAAACAGCAGCGCCATCGCCAGTGGCGCAAACAGTAATATCTGCAAGGCGAACAGCAAAGAAACCGTCAGCACACCTGAGATGACCACACAAAAGAGGCAAAGCAAAATCACTTGTTTGTCTTCGCGCAGATTCCGCGGCGCCAGCACGCGATAAATGAGCAACAGGACCACCATCCGCACCAAAGGTGGGATAAACTCAGGAATGTGGAGCAAGAAATCGCCCACAATCATTAGCAAGATCACCGGCCCGGCCCAGCGCCAAACCACCGCTGGAATGCCAGCCACCCAACGCGGGAAACAAAACGCGACCGCTGCGGTGAGCCCCCCCAGAACGAGTATCGGCATGCTCCCAACATCCAAGGACAACAACGACCAAAAGGAAAGCATCGCAAGCAATGCCCCCATCAGTTGTTTTAGCTCGTGCAGCTCTTCTGTGCTAAGCCTCGCCTGCTTGCTCCCCATTGACATGAATTGATACCCCGCTCTCCCCGCACGGTCTAAAACGAATCAAATTACGTCGCTGCTGATCGGCCCCCGCCTCAGTCATCACTAAATGAGGCGCATATTCGAGCCGCGCGAGCTGATCAAAAAATGCATGCACTTCACGTAAGCCGCGCACGGCCACCGCTTCATCGCCCACACTGACCGTCTCTAAGCGTCCAGCGTGAAAGAGGTCTTCCGCCAGGGCACAAGCAGTTGAACACAATGTCTCAACTTGCTCTGCATTCCAATCGCGATCGGGCACATCGACGCGGACATGAAATCCACTCTGCCCCTCCTGCGCCAATTGTCGAACCATCAGTCGGTTCATACGCGCGGTGGCCTTCCAATGGATCAAACGCGGTGGATCGCCGGCCTCGTAGTTGCGCACATTGAGTAGATCATTGCCCGCACCTGCCTGACGTCGCGACACCCCAGTCTGGTGCCGTCGCCCATCTACGGTTGGCGAGAAACTATAATCCACACGTGTCGGCCACACCCAAATGGTCTCCTCCGTCAGGGCGCTCAAGCCTTTCAGCAAAAAACCAAATGGAAAGTGCGATTCTACCCCGTGCAAGCGCACCATAAACGGACCTCGCTTTTCGGGCACAAAGGTCCACTCCAACGAGGCGGACGCGCCCGCGGAAATGGAGCGTGCCAAATACAAGGACTGTCCCGCAGGATCAGCCGTGCTGCTCACCCGAAAAACCACACTCATCGACGGAAAGAGCTGTTTTTCGTTTTTTAAGGCGACCTCCGCCATCCCAACCTCCCCCACCTGCAGATGCTCGGGCGCCGCTAGGCTCCAGTTTAGTTTGCGAAAATTGACCTGCGCTAAAATGCCACTCAAGACCAAGCTACTCAGCAGAAGCGAAAGCGTCATAAATAAGATATTGCTAGATGTATTATACGCGGCTGAACCGATGCCCAGCGCGACGACAATTAACATCCAGCCCGTCAAAGTCAGCTTGGTGCGCTGTAATTGCTTAGGCAAAATCTGCCGCATGAACAAGGGCAGGATGCGACGCTCCTGCTGACGCCCCTCCATAAAAAAATCAGGGTCGGTCCAGTCGTGCCAGCGTGACACCTCAATGTGCGAATCAGTCATCTGCTCACTTAGACAGGCTCCTTAACGCGCGTTTCCAATTGCGTTAACAGAGCCTCAACCGAACGCCGCTCTTCCATCGGGTCCGACATTGATTTGCGCAGAGCTAAGCGATGCGAAAATACAGGATGCAACATACGCTGCACATCTTCCGGTAGCACAAAAGCACGCCCTTGCGAAAGCGCACAGGCTTGGGCCGCTATCTTAAGCGAAAGTGTGCCACGCGGGCTCACGCCTGAGCGAAAATCAGACTGCTGACGCGTCGCCGCAGCCAGACGCACGATGTATTCGGCGACCGTATCTTCCACGTAGACACGTCGCGTATATTCCTGCAGCTCCATTACTTCAACGCGCGAGACCACTGGCGTCGCTTCAAGGTGATCATAGTGCAAATGCCCACCTTTCAAAATATCCAGTTCGTATTCAAATTCCGGATAGCCCATTTCCATCCGCATCAAAAAGCGATCCATCTGACTCTCGGGCAGCGGAAAGGTGCCCTCATAATCGACTGGGTTTTGAGTCGCAATCACCATAAAAGGCGGCGGCACAGTGTAAGTTTGCCCATCCACCGAAAGCTTCCCCCGTCCCATCACTTCCAATAAACTGGATTGTGTCTTAGGCGTCGTACGGTTAATTTCATCAGCCAAGACTATGTTGGCAAAGATTGGTCCGCGCTTGAACTGAAAATCTTTCGACTTTTCATCGTAGATAGAGACCCCGATAATATCTGAGGGCAGCATATCGCTGGTAAACTGTATCCGCGAAAAGGAGCAATCAATCGAACGGGCCAAGCAATAAGCTAAGGTCGTCTTCCCCAGACCAGGTAAATCCTCGATCAGCAAGTGCCCGCCGGCTAATAAACAGATCAATGTGCGATCGACCGCTTCGGTTTTTCCGCGAATGGTGCGTTCAATATTCTTTCGCAACCGATCGACCGTATCAAGGGCTCGTGGTGCAGGGATCACTGGGGCATCTGACATAATGTAAAAATTAGGTAATATCCATTTATAAGACAATCAATAGAAAGCATTTCGGGGTCAACCTCCTTAGTTAACCAACGATCAGCCAAACCAAAATACTCACTAAAAACCCTCGACAGATACACAGGCCCAAAACACAGTTTATGGCAACTTCTTATCCACTTTATGCGCGCATGAAAACCGTTTATATCATCGAAGACGAGGAAATCTTGCGGGATTTACTTTCCACATTTATCGCGACCACCTATCCCGAGCTGGAGCTGCTCGGCATGACAGGCGATGGTGGTGAGGGCATCGAAAAATGCATCGATCTCGCGCCCGACCTCGTGATCGTCGACATTCAACTGCCCGAAGTCAATGGGCTCGAAATTTTACACCGCCTTAAGTCCAAGTTTCCTAAAATCAAAATACTCATATTTTCCGGTAAAACGACTCATCAGAGCGTCAAGATTGCAGTCAACGGCAAGGCCGACGGCTTTATTAACAAAATTTCAGGCATCGAAGAGCTAGAGCAAGCAATCAACGCCGTATCCAAGGGCGAGGAATTTTTCAGCCCCGATATCCGCGACGAAGTGGCTCGCATTCGCGCCGAGCCTCCTGGTCGTTCACGTCCGCCTTTTGCTCGCTGAGCCCCCCCAAAAAAACAGCACAAGCACTCAACTACCACACACTGCCAGAATGCAGCCTTAACGCCTGAATCACGCGTGAATCACCATTGCTGCTTGGACTAAAGTTGCACTACAGTCACCTAAGTGTCACATAAAGCAGTGAAACAATTCTTCCCATCCGACGATCCATTGATAACTTTTGCACGAATTTCCAAGAAATGAAACAATCCAGACTGCTTAAATCCACCCACCGAAACAGCGGCTTCAGCTTGCTCGAAATCCTCATTGCGATCGCATTGGTCGCCCTACTTGCCAGCGTGGCGCTCAACCAGTTGACAGGCATTTTCGGCGACAACCAAGAGGAGGCGGCACGATTATTTGTAACTAGCAACTCCGAGCTCGCACTGACTCGCTACCGCTTAGATGTGGGTAACTTCCCCACCACCGAGCAGGGCCTAAGTGCGCTAATCAAAGCTCCCGCGGACAAAGCACAGCGCTGGAAGGGCCCCTACATCAAAGAAGCCCCCGTCGACCCCTGGGGCCAGCCTTATCAATACCGCTTTCCCGGCAGCCGCAACGTCAGCGGTAGCCGCAGCTTTGACATCTGGTCACTCGGTGTAGACGGCGTAGAGAGCGGGGATGATATTGGAAACTGGAGCAGCCAGTAATTCACTCACCAGCCGCCGCATATCCAAGGGGCACCACTCACAAGCAGGCTTCAGTCTGCTTGAGATCATTCTGGTCTTTGCCTTAATCGCGCTCGCATCGAGTGTGATTATTGCGAACTTCACGACTTTTCTAAGTTTCGACGACCAGATCGACCCCAAGGAAACGCTGCGCACAGCCATCCGCTCTGCGCGTTTCCAAGCCGCCAGCGAACGCATTCCGGCCAGCCTCAGTTTCGACAAAGAGAGCGGCTCCTTGATCGTCAGCAATGGCGAGCAATTCCCTCTCAGTCCCGAATTCAAAAACGGCGACGGTGAAATCCGCTTTTATTTAGTGCCGCCCGCAAAGGGCATGGGCCCCTTTCCCGAGGCCAGCCGTAGCCAACTCGAGACCAAAGAAGTGAGTTTCGCCCCCGACCGCAGCTCCAGCCCCTTCGCTGCCGAAATCGACAGCGGCAGCGGCAGTCCCGAGCGCATCATTTTCGACCCATTTTCCAGCTTAGTCAGGAGTCCGAAGTGAAAGCCATGAGCGCAAAACGAAGCCTCCCCAAAGTGGGGCTCCCGCTTTTAGGCGGCTGCACAGGAGTCGCCAAAGAGGCGCGACCGCCCAAAGGCAGAACTCCAATACCAGAGCATCGCCCCACTCATTTCCGACTGCCCACTCGCGGCGCAGCCGCGCCACTCGCGCCCCTCGCGTCCCATTTGCGCCACAGCCACGCCGCCTTCACGCTAGTCGAAGTGCTGATCGCGGTCGCCATCTTTGCCATGACGAGCACCGTCTTGATGTCGGCCTTTGTGAATGCACTACTCGCCCGGGAGAGCGCAGCCAATTACGATCTGTTCAATGCCGACATTCGCGCCGTGCGCATGCAGCTACTACTCGAGCCCAGCCTCGATGACGCCGAAGACGGCGGCGATTACGAAAGCTTCCACTGCGGCGATGCTTCTTGGGAAGCCCAAATCGCTCCCACCAACGTAGTCGATCTATTTCAGGTGCAGCTCTACATTCGCTTTAGCGATCCCCCCGAAGGCCTGCCCAGCGACTACAGCGAAATGCTCTATTTGCTGCGCCCCACTTGGTCGGAAAGCGACGAGCGCTCCGACTTACTACAAGACAAACGCGAAGCACTCGAGGACAGTCGTGGAGGATTCAATTTCTGATGCACTCACTGTCGCCACAGTCCACCCACCGCTTGCCCGAACACACCAAGCTCCGCGCCAGCACCTCTGCCTTCACGCTGCTCGAAGTAATCCTCGCGGTCACCATCGCCGGCGCCCTATTGGCCGCAGCAGCGACCTTAATGGTTTCCGTCACCGACGTGTGGATGGAGCGCCAAGACCGCCATTTTTTTGAAGATCATGTCGATGGAGTCGCCGAATTCCTACAAGCGAGCCTGTCCTCCGCCGGAACAGAAATCGCAATCAACAACGAATCAAACGAATCCGGTGACAACTCCAGCACGACTGAAAATGGCAATCGTGACGAACAAGTTCAGAACACCACGCCAGAGGTCACCACGCCCAATAATCAAGACGAGCGCAACGGCGACGAACAAGACGAAGACACAGAGAGCACTGCAGACACAGGCGGCGGGCTGATCAGTGTCGCCGAAGATCCCATCGACTGGGCCCAGCCTCCTGGCTTTGCCGAATATCAAGATCCTCTCTTACACTTCCGACTCAAAGACGCACCTCCCCTACTCGTCCAAACCGACAACGCACCCATCGTGGGCATAGAGGTCTACCTTTATTTCAAAGACAACGAAGGCCTCAGCTTGCTCTGGTATACCCCACTGCAAGAAGATTCCGAAGACATCAGCGACCTGCGCCGCACACCGCTCAGCGATCTAATTACCAAGGTCGAATACGTCTACTGGGACGAGAGCTTCGAAAAATGGGAGACCGAAACCGAGCCTCAAGAAGGCGATGGCGAGGAACAATTCATCCTCCCACGCTTCCTAAAACTTACTTTCGATTACGAAGGTGAAACAAAAGAGCGCAGCATCACGATACCCGTCCCTTCAAGGAGTGTATTACTTTTTTAAAATGGATTTAACCAAGCATCAGCGTAAGGGCTTCACTTATGAAGACCGCAGTCGGGTGGCCCGCCATGGCCGCACGCCCTTGCCATCTGCCTCCAAGTCCAAAATTCACACTTCGGACCACCAGCGCGGCAGCGTGCTGGTCGCCGTGCTCGCGATCACACTACTGCTCTCCTTCATCATCACCCGCTTCATCGACGAAGCGATCGAAGACCTCGAATATCGCGCTATTTTCAACGAGCCAGCCGACGTACGCTCCTTCAGCTACAGTATGTTGGAAGTCGCGCTAGCCTCCATTCAGGAAGTCGCCCTCATCGACGACGGCAAGCTCTTCGCCCCTGAACAAGGCTGGGCCGATCCGATCGAGTATGCAGGCATCACTGTGCCCAATGGCTGGCAAGTCGACATCCAGATCCAAGACGAAAGCGGCAAGCTCCCGATCAACACCATGAGTGAAGAAATGCTCAATCGCATGCTGGAAGAGAGCTTCGACTTTGATTTCGGCACCGCCCGTGAACTGAGCAGCATGCTGCTCGACTGGATCGACGAAAACGATGGCCGCCGACTCAACGGGGCAGAGTCGGAAGACTACTTACGACGCGATCCTCCCTACCGCGCAGCCAACGCCCCCTTACAAAGCCTGGAAGAATTACGATTGATCGAAATCTGGGAAGATGAATTTTTCGACGAAGACGGGCAGCCCAATGAACTCTTTGCCCAACTCGACAATATGGTATCCGTGCTACACACAGGAGCCACCAATCTCAACAGCAGCCCCCAATCCGTAATGGAACTGCTGGCCCTTCAAGACGGCTACGATGAAGATCATCTCTTCGATGGTCTCGATGACTTGCCCTACCTACAACAAGTGCCCGACTCCGCGAACAGCGAGTACAGCGGTGTCGAAGTCAGCCTACTACGCGTCACTGTTAACCTTTGGCGAGGGCAAGTTCCCTTCAGCGTAAGCGCTCTGGTTGAACCCAATTTCAGCACAGAAGAAGGCGACGCAGGCAGCACCAGTGGGAACGCCCCCGGCAGCGATTCCTCCGACGCGCCCAAGACCGGCGCCACCAGCGAACAGGACGCCATCGCATACCCATTCACTATTTTGCAAGTATCCGAATATAGCCAAGGACGCCCAACTAGTCCACCCGCGCGCTATTCGGCACTAGACATCGAGGAAGAAAGCGGTTCATTTTGAGCCCGAACACACCAGCCGTGAGCAACCCGACCAACATAGCCCCCGAAAACGAGCCCACTTCACAGCCAGACGTACTCTTGCTGCCTGCGGAGTATTTCTTCGTCGAAACGGTCGAAGTGCCCCCGGCACTCGCAGCCAATGAGCTCGCCGACTTTGCAGAGCTCAGCATGGAGGCCATCGCCCCCTTCCCGCTGGAACAATTACGCTGGGGCTTTTTAACTGCTCCCGACGGTCAAAGCCTATTAATCTACGCCGCGGTTAACGAACGACTCAAGCGCGCTGGCTACAGCGAACTCGAAAACTACACCTGGGTGCTGCCCGACTTCGCCACACTCTACGGCGCTCGTTTTAATAGCGACACCCAAGTCCGACTCCAAGGCGAGTCCTACGACACTACCTTCCACTGGCCCAGCGGCGAATCCATGCCCGAGCAGATCCGCAGCCTGCCCCCAAGCCTGTCCCCGGGCGATGCGACACCGGTCACGTCTCCCCCCGACTCCTCCGACAGCCAAACCATTCAGCTACGCGCTTTGCCCGTCGAGATCTCTGAAAACGGCCAGCCCACTTTTCAATTTGAAACGATCGGGAACGCCCCCAGCAACGGTCACTGGTCTCCACTCACACCCGACGAGCACGTGCTCTGGCAAGCCGACATTCGCCCGGCCGATTACAAGACGCAAGAACGCAGCGCCCGTCGCACCACCGCACTCATCACCCGCATCTTAGGCTACGCCGCGCTCTTTGCACTCTTTCTCATCTTACTTGAGGGCCTCTTGTTTGCAGGACAATTTTGGCTCGGCACCCGCCAGGCAAAAATTGACCGCCAAGCCAGCAGTGTGCGCCGGGTCGAAGACACCCAAAGCCTCATGAACAAGCTGGAGCAGGTCGCACAAAACGAGCTGCGTCCCATCGCCATCCTGCGAGCCGCCAATAATATCCGCACCGCCCTCGGCACCACAGGGATCGAATACGACGAAACGATTATTGAAGGTAACAACCGCATCACAATCGAAGGCAAGGCTAACACCATTAATGAGCTCAACGCCTATACCGACGCACTGCGCAAGTCTGGCACCTTCGAATTGGTCGACCCCCCCAAATCGCTCAAACGCGCAGGACAAACCAAAGTCACCTTCTCCGTTTCCCTGGACTACACGCATCGCGAGTTCCAACCAGAGCCCGAACCAGAGGCTCGCATAGCTCCCACTCCGCCGCTGCCCACAAGTAGCGTCAGCCATGCACCAAGTGTTACCCAACCCCAACGAATCAGTGCCAAGACGATCCCGCTCCCTAAAACCACGCTGCCAGCCATGCAACCGAAAGGTGACCAGAAATGAGCACACTCAAGCACAGCACCCGACGCTTTTATAAGCGCATGAGCCTGCGCGAGAAACTACTCTCGCTTAGTTTTATTTTAGTCATCCTCTTCATCTGGAGCAACAACTGGCTCGGCCGCATGTCCGATTGGAATGCCCAGCGTAAACTCTCCACCATCGAGCTCACCACCCAACAGGAATGGCTCGATCGCAGCGACTTCTTTGCCGAGGGCCTTGCGACCGCACTGGAACGTGTCGACCCCTCAAAAACCTACGATGCTGCACAACTCTCTGGGCGCGTCGATAGTCTTACACGCCAAATTGGCCTCTCGGGCCAGGCCGACATCGACTCAGTCCGCACCCGTGAAGGCGAAATTTTCAACGATCACAACCTGCGTGTGCGCCTCAAAAGCATTTCCATTGCACAACTAATCCGGCTCAACGACCTAATCAAGCAAGAGACCCCCTACATCAATCTACAGAATGTCCGCATTCAGAAAAACCAGCGTAACCCCGAGCAACTCGATGTGCGCTATGAAATCAACTCTTTCGATCTAAAAGACTCCAACCTGCAATGATCCGCTTCTCCATCCTAAGCCTCAGCGCCTTCATCGCGCTTGCCTCTTTTTCCGACGCGCAAGAAACAGACACCCCCGCGTCCTCAAGCCGTAACAGCACCGCCGAACTCGTGGTTCCCTCCATACCCGCCGAGCCCGCGCTCAAAGAGCCCGAAGCCATGATCGGCGAGCTAATACTCGTCGAAGACAGCGCCGAGCAAGTGCTCACCCTGCTGGAGCAAATGACCGATAAGATCATTTTGCGCCGTCAGGACCTGCCCGCACTCAAATTCACCTTCAACTCCCGCGGCGCCCTAAGCAAACGCGAAGCCGTGCTCGCGATCGAAAGCTTGCTCTCTCTCAACGGTATCATGCTCACCGACATGGGCGGCCGTTTTATGAAGGCCGTGCCTGCCACCAACGTAAACACACACGTGCCACAAATGCTTGCAGGCAGCACACTAGAGCTCGACCCCAGCCAACAAATCTACGCCAAACTCTTTAAACTTGAGTATCTCAACGCCACTGAAGGGGCCGTACCACTCGTGCAAAACCTGATTTCTCAAAATTCCAGTTTTCTCCCCTTTCCTAAGTCCAACGCACTGCTCATCTCCGATGCCCTGGTCAACCTGCAACGCATCGAGTCCATCCTCAACGAAGCCGATCAGCCCCAGAGCATTCGCGAGCAAGTGAAATTTATCAAGCTCGACTACGTGCAAGCCTCCGAGATGCAAGACCGCCTGGAGAACCTCATCCAAGGCCCGCTCAATAGCTATCTAGAAGGCAATACCAGCGTGACCGCCGATGAGCGCACCAATCAGCTCATCCTCATCACGCACCCAGGGAACCTACAAATCATCTTAGACGTGATCGAGAGTGTCGATGTCGATGCCGCCCCACTCACCGGCAGCGAAGTCTTCCAACTCCGCCAAGCCAAAGCCGAAGAGGTGGTCCCCATCATCGAAGACATTATTTCCGGACAAGAAGAAGGCCGCGAAGAAGACGCCAAAGTCGCCCGTGAGAACGAACGTAGCAACGGCCAGCGCAACGAAAACAATGGGAATAACAACAACGCTCCAGCCGTCCCCACACCTACCGTAGCCGGTAGCGGCGGCACCGAAGCCAACAGCTCGCTCCAATTCTCTAATTTTGTCGGCCTCTCCGCCGACGAGCGCACCAACTCGATCGTCGCCTACGGCACGCAACAAGACCTCAAAACACTCCGCGAGCTGATTGAGAAAATCGATATTCCATTACCACAAGTGCTGATCGAAGCAGTGATCACCCAAGTCAGCCTAAGCGAAAAACAAACCAGCGGATTAAGTAGCATAAGCATGACTTACAATGGTGCCAGTAAGTCAATTGAAGACCTGTTGATCGGAACAGCTGGCGGAATTTCTATAAATGGTCCGGGCAACTCAGCAACATCTAGCGTGGGAGGAACGATACCGCTCAGTAACTCGTCGAGCGATTTTCTGCTCAGTTCCTCTATTTCCCCCACCAACAACGATAGCGACACACGTGTACTCTCCGCTCCACGTATCGTCGTCAGCCACAACGAAGAAGGCATTATCAATGTCAGTCGTTCCCAGCCAATCATCACCTCTTCAACCAATTACAATAATAGTAGCGGTACCAGTAGCAGCTCAGTTGAATATCGCGACATTGGTATACAATTGACAGTCACACCACTCATCGGAGCCGATGGCACCGTACAAATGGTCATCGAGCAAAAGGTCGAAAACATCGTCGATAAAGTATTTATAGACGAAAATGAACAACCCGTCATCGGCGTGCGTGAAGCCACTTCTACCGTAAGTGTGAAAGATGGTCAAATCATCGTATTAGGCGGACTCCAAGAGAATTCTGGTGGCGACACTAACAGTTACTTTCCGATTGTCGGTCGTCTCCCTGGCATTCGTGATATCTTCGGAGGTAACACCGAAGACTACAGCCGAACAGAAATCATTATTTTCATTCGCCCTACTGTACTTAAAAATCCAGATCAGGCCGAACATCTATCACGAGACTACATCGATAAAGCCTCCGAAACCGAAGTCATTAAACAATATATCGAGACCAGCACCACGTCTGACATCTACCTAAAAGGCAGTAAGTTCGAAGAAGACCAGGCAGACGACACAGAGCCCAGCACAAACAGCACTAAACCCCGCTCACTACGCCGCTAGACGATGAATCCGCTCCACACAAATTTCATACAGCAAGTGACAGGCCGTGGGCTACTCACGCTCAGCCTCGCACTCACGCTGGCCATAAGCAGCCACGCGGAGTCATTAGAAAGTAGCAACCCCTTTCTCCCACCTGGATACGGCGAGAAAAAGCCAGAACCGCCCAAGCCTGTAGTGCAGGCCAACGGCCCGATCAGCCGGGAAATTGAATTTCGCGGCGTGGTCAAACTGAACCAGCATTACCAGTTTAGTGTCTTCAATAAAAGCGAGCAAAAGGGCTATTGGATTCAAGAAAACCAAGCCGACGGTGGCATCAGCGTGCGAGGCTACGACGCTGACTCACGCACACTCACCGTCAATATGAACGGCCGCTCCGAGCGCTTGACGCTCATGAGCGTCAGCGACGCCCCACTCCCCGTGGTCTCCTCCGTCAGCCAGCCAAATACCAAAGCCACGCCCCCCACACTGCCCCCAACGATCAGAAATGCCAGCACATCTAATAATAACAGCGGAGAAAGCCGCCGTCGTGTGATCCCCCGCCGCCGAGTCATACTGCCCAAGAAGTAAGTCCCATGAATCGAGGTCTCAGGAATGAGAAAATCGGTTTAAGTTTATAATAGGCAAATCGCTCGCGATCAGATATCTTACTGAGCTATGATTAAGCGCGTACTCCATTTCTTCAAAAGTCTATTTGGCTCAGCCGTCACTGAATTAGAAAAAACCAACCCTGAGGCACTCCTCGGAGCGGAAAAAGAGAATCTGCGAAAGCAGATCCAACGCTACAATCAAGGATTGGCTGCGCATGCCGCGATGGTTGAGAAACTGATCACTCAAGTGAATAGCCAGGAGCAACAAGAAGCGCAGCTGCTCACCAAGATCAAAGCCAACGTTACTGCCGGTAATCAAGAACTCGCTGGTCGCCAAGCACTCAAGCTCAGCGAAGTGCGCAACGAACTCACCACTAATCGCGACCAATTAGAAGCCGCCGAAAAAACCTATCAGGAAATGTCGCGCAACCGCGAGGCCAGCGTCAAAGAAGCGCAAAAGAAGATAGAATCTTTGCAAGCCAAGATCAATGAACTGAAAGTGAAGGAAGCCACAGCCGACCTATCAGAAATGGCCAGCAGTATGACCGCCGACATCGGAGGCGCCAGCGAGACCATGAACCGCCTGGAGCACATGGTCGAAGACGCACGGGCCAAAGCTGCTGGTCGCGCACGTGTGGCACAGGATAGCATGCCCTCACTAGAGGTCCCAAGTGCCGAAGAAGAACGCGCGCTGGCTCACGAAGCACTCAGGAGCCTCTCCGGTGAATTGGGCTTCACCACCGCTGTCGAATCCCAAGGCGAAGAAATCCCAGTCGTCACTTTCGAAAAAGAAAATAGTAAAAAAAGTTGAGCTAGTCAGAAAGACTTGACTGCACGGGCTGTCGTTGTCCGTTGTGATTCACAGACCTACGACTGCGCAACCGAAAAGGCGCCCCACACTGCCTACTCGCAGAGTGATAGAGCCCCGGCGAATCCGAGCCCATGCACCAGTCCGAAGATGAAGGCAATGGCCCAAGGGTATTTCCAAGCGAGTCCGTGCTCGCCGCGTTGCGCCATGAGGATCTCCTTGGCCAGTAACACAATGCTGAGGGCGATCAGCGTCTCTACCACCGATGACGGAAAGCGGAGGATTTCAAAAATCGACAGGCCTAATGTGATACTGTGCGCGAGCGTGAAAGAAGTCACCGTCCAGAGCAATTTACGAGGACTGGATACGAGTAGGAGCAGTCCGAAGACAAAGAAAATGTGATCTGTGCCGATGAGTATATGATGCACCCCTAGCCCAATATAGCGTTTTGCAGTGCGTAAAAAGGAACCGGAGCCGGCCTGCAATTGATCCAATTCGACACGAATGCCGCCTTTGGAGGGTGGGAAAAACTGCCGAACATTCGTGCCGTTTTTCCATACGATGCTCACTTGCACACCATTTCGCTCCCATGGCAAGATGATAGCGTCACCCGAGGCGAGCGGTCGCCCTTTCGCGGTGAATCGTAATTGCAGGCTGCCTTCGATTACATCCGGCAAAGCATGCCACTCACAATGCTCGGGCAATTGCGGCAAGCCGTAGATATACTGTATAAATAACGAATCATGGCACGAGACCTTCCATTTCACTGCGCGCATTACACCATTTCACTGCTTCATACCAGGTGATCGGCACAGCCGGGTGGTCATCGGAGGGCACGAAGTCGTAAACATGCAAAACGGTCGGCAAGTCGTATCCATTGGCATTGGCCCAAGTAGCGACAGCGATCCACTCACCTCGGGACACCTCAAATTTATCCATATAGAAGGCATCGAGGTGCACAGTATGCTCTGGACGAACGTCGGCGATACCAGCGCTATCCTCGCCCATAATGAATGAGCCCGCCGGTATGTGTGCCATCGCCCGGGCGAAGTTGAACTGCGCGGTGCCCGGAGAAGATATCGCGGCGTCGGCATCTGCACTCGTTGCCACTGGAGAGGCCTCCACTTCGACCGTGAAGAAGGCTTGATCATTACCAGCGCCAGGACCGGCGACAGAAATTTCCATTAAGTTGCCATCTCCTTCGACAGCGTCATCGATCGCAGTAAAGGTTGTGCTCAAATCCGGAGCGGACTTCACGGTATAACGACGGCCGAGTTGACTGCCCCAAGTGATGTTGATGGTCGGCGAAGCGACGCTTGGAATGTCCATGCCTACTTTCAACTGTCCACCGACTGGCAGTCCAGCGACGAACTCCTGAGCAGCGGTCAGACCATTACCATCTGGATCGGAAGATTCAGCGGCATCAAAATTCCCATCAGAGACCAGACCTTGATTGTCTAACCACCAGTGTGGTGTGCCATTGGCAGCTAAGACTGGCGAGAAGTCAGCGACGAGCGCGCGCGGCTGATCGAGCAATAGGCTGAGACTTGCTTGAGTCGCATCGGCCTCGCCGAGATCACCACGCCATTCGACGAAGGTGAAAAACGGTCCAGGCACACTCTCGATATGAACTGTAGTGTTGATTGGATACCACTTGCCGGCATCCATGGGCTTGAGCTTAGCTTCAGCACCACTGTCGATTTCCAGTAATACTTGTGTTTCCCAATTCCAGGTGAGGGTCGTATCACCGGTCAGTTCCAGATTGACGGATGATTCGTAGCCGCTGGCACTATTCGCGCCCGTCGTCGACCAGCCCGTGATGATATTACGTGTTTTCCCTTGGCTGACAGGCTCGACAGATGCGTCGACTTCCGCGCCATGGCTATAGAGGTGCTCGCCAACTGCTGGTACCGGAGAACCGTGAGCGGAAACGACCGTCAGCGTGTATTGGTTCAGGGCGAAGTTTGCCGTCACTGGGCCAACTGGTTCGCTCATGGATGCGATACTAAACTGGCTGCCATTAATGTCCAAACCACTGGTATCCCCCGACCATGCAGTGAAGGCTGCATTGTTATCAGCGATTTCCTGATCACTCAAGCGCTCATCATACAGCGCGATATTACTGACGATCACCCGTGACTGTTCAGCAGTCGTATTATCCTGAAAGATTCCAAATGTGGATGCAATCGAAGCGCGGTCATAATCGAGAGTGTTGTTACTATTGTTATCACCAATTTTAACACCATTCAAATAGACACTGCGGCCCACTCCGCCGTTATCGACCGCATAGACGAAACGATACCATGTATTACTCAAAAATGTGCCACTACTACCGGTGTAATTAATTGCTGCGACACCAAGTTCCGTATTCCCCGTCTGCTTACGGATAAAATAATCACCATCTCCCCCACTATTAAATTCTAGAATTCCGGTGAAGTTACCATTGTCCGCACCACCGTCGGTAAAATCAGGCACCATCATATCAATCACAATGGTGAACTGATTGCTTCGAGTCGCGGCCTCATCTCCATTCGCTCCGATAGGGTTCGTCACTGTCAAATAGGCAGTTCGCGCAACATCCGCGGCACCCGGCACATCCACAGATGCAGTCACCGTGCCGTTCAGTAGCAATGGGCTTCCGATACTGGCTGCGCCGAGATCAGATGGATCTTCAAATTCCCAAAGCCCCACAGGCTCCGCCGCAAAGATTGAGGCAGGCAACAAAGCTACCAAGGCCAGTGATGAGTGTGCAAATGCACGACGAATAAATGATTTCATGGTGAAAAGGCCCAAAGGCCATCGCGGTAAAATTAAAAAATCGGGCAAATCAAAGCTGCCCGAATATTATATATAATTCCTTAAGAACGGCGGCGGATCATGCTAACCCCCAAGGCAGCCAGCCCGATCAACATCGCATAAACAGAAGGCTCTGGAACAATCGCGCCCGCACTGGCTCCACCGAAACCAGATACTTCAACCTCGCTCAAAGTGTGATCCCAGAAAGCTAAATTATTGAGCAATGCCTCACTAGTCTCAGCACCATTATCCACGAGTATGAGTAATGAGCTACCGACATTAAACCGATCCGCAGTGCTGCTCACCTGGTTCACCAAAGAACCATTTATATAATACGACAATTGCGAGTCATCGAATGTAATGGTAATACGATTCCACTCCGAAGCAGCGATGGTTCCTGCATAATCGCTACTGATCCCAATACCATTTCCATTATAAATAAAAGAATCACCATCAAAAGCCCAAGAGCCCACGAGTGAGGCTGATGCTGCTTGCATTAGAATTACGGAGCCGAATGCACAAAGTGTGGTAGTTTTCATATCACGCCAATGTTACTGACACTGCTTTGACACAAAACTCCTCTCAAAAAGATTTAGACGAACAAACTTCGTCCAATAATTGAGTTAAGTAAGTTGAGAATACTCTCTCGTCACGCGCTTTATTAATCTTTAAGATTCATGTCTTCGTCTCCGAAGAACTTTACTGCGAAGACCCATCATTGTGATTCACGCTAATGCGACTGAGCAAAGAGTCGATCGATGTGATCAGCGTATTTAAAATCGTGAGCGACGACTCATCCAAACTGAAGGCAACTTCTTGTAGATGGGCATGAGATGAAGAGAGTTCTATGTCTGTTTGATGCGCACTGGCACGATCGAGCGAAAGGGCCCCCTGATCTTGTACCACATTCACCAGTTCACGTATCGCACCACCGATGCCATTTTCAGCATCGCTACGGCCAGCTGCCAAGGCTTGTCCAATCCCATCCAGCCCTTCCTTGAAGTCTGACAATTGAGCCACCACCCGATTGATGGGGTCGCCTTCGCTGCCACCGAGCAATTTCTTTCGATTGAAACGTTTCTTAATTTCATCCCAGCGTGCCTGTTCTGCCTCGCTGAGCTTGCCTTCAATCTCTTTGAACTTAAGCAGATTGGCTTCGGCCCCATCGGTGAGTGTCTGTGCCTCGCCGGTGTAGTGATCAACGATGATCTGCTCAACTTCAGCGTCCGACATGATAGGCAAGAGCTTCTCCGCGATCCGATTCATATTACGATACGAGCCTTGCAGTTTAAAGGATGGTTCGGTGCGATAATCATCTGCCTGCGCAGCGGAGCGCACATACTCTAGATTGACCCGCAAGATGGTATCACGCACCCGCATCATCATCTTCATCACAGCGACCATGTCGTTGATCTCCTCCATCGAGTAGGAAGAAACGAAGCTTACGCCTTCACGCTGATCGGTCTCCGCAATTTGCATCACGGCATACACATCCTTGCGATCCTTGCCAGCAAGTATGCCCAAGGTGCGATTCGAGGTTAGGGAATTCTCAATATAGGAGGCCTCAAAGTGCTGGCTGTTTTCACCAATGATATCACCAAGGTTATAAGTGTCGGCGCGATTCGCCAACATGTCGGGAATCTGAAATTTGCCCCCGGCCTCGGTGTATGGATTGCCGGCCATCACCACCGCAACTTTGCGTCCGCGGAAATCGTATGTGCGCGACTTCCCCTTATACACGCCCTCAATACGGCGGGTGCCATCACAGAGGGAGATAAACTTTTGCAAGAGCTCGGGATTGGTGTGCTGAATATCATCTAGATAGATCAACACATTATCCCCCATCTCGAAGGCTAAGTTAATTTTTTCTACTTCCTGCCGAGCTGCCAAGTTGGGGCATTGTGAGGGATCAAGCGAAGTGACGTCGTGCCCGAGCGAGGGACCATTGACTTTGACAAAGGTGATCCCCAGGCGATTAGCCACATACTCCATCAAGGTTGTCTTACCATAGCCCGGCGGCGAGATCAACAAAAGCAAGCCCATGCGGTCGGTGCGTGTATCCTCACCGGCACTACCGATTTGCTTGGCAAAGTTCTCACCGATCAAGGGAAGGTAGACTTCATCCAGCAAGCGATTGCGCACGAAGGCGCTCAAGACTTGCGGCTTAAACTCGTTGAGGCGCAGCTCGGCCTCTTGTTGTTCTAGAAGTTCCTTCTTGCGAGACTCGTAGCGAAAATAAAGGGCTTGATCCTGAGCCTCGAACTTTCGCATGCGTTGCATAAACTCGAGGTAATTAAAGTGATAAGCCCCCCCATCGGCGATGATGCGGTGGTCCCCCTTGAGGCCAGCAACGGTATTTTTGATCGGCACGTTGAGAATTTTACGACGCTCGAGACCACCGCGCAGTAAATGTGCGGCTGCCTCGGGCAGGAATACCCGCAAGTCCGCATCTAGCTGATGTGTGACAGCATAGCCCTCCAACCAATCATGAATCACACGATACTCGCTCAGTACATCGCCGCTGACTTGCTGCACCGCACCTTGATAGGCTTCCTCAAAGCGCTTAGTGGAAAGCTCTCGCTTAAAACGATCGATCAAATCGGCGGCCTCTTTAGTGCAATAAAGATCGGCATCCTGGACGATTTCATAAAACAGATACTCCGCAGCAGTGGCGTACTCGATCGATTCAAAAAATGCACTCTCCTGGGCAAAGCGAGCAATGGCCT
Organism: Puniceicoccaceae bacterium; assembly: GCA_002729725.1. Lineage (GTDB taxonomy): Bacteria > Verrucomicrobiota > Verrucomicrobiia > Opitutales > Coraliomargaritaceae > Thalassobacterium > Thalassobacterium maritimum. The sequence goes on along the minus strand of PBYS01000117.1, from coordinate 41,954 downwards.
CTCTAAGCTCATCGATGTAATTTTTCTGCGTATGATGATTCGGAAAGAGGCGCAGCATCTGGCCGAAAGCATCGATCCGCTCGCGTAGATGGTTAGTCAAGCTCTGCCCAGCTTGGCTGTGCCAAAAAACTAAGGCGCAAGCGCGGACGGCAGGGTTGTAGCGCAGTAAACCAATATTAGAATGTGTTTGCGCCAGCTGATTGAGAATCGCGCAGGCATCAAAGTCGTGCACACCCTTAGTATAGGACTCTTGATAACGGGGCGCCATAAAATCGCGCACCGATTCCAGACGCGCCTCCTCACTGAGTTGTAAATAGTCCTCGACCCCCAGCGCCTCCAAATATTTGTAGGCCAAATACTCGGCACGATACACTTGATCGTTCTCCGAGCAGCCATGCATCTGCCACGCTGGCTGAGTCTCCAGCAATTCGGCATCCTGCATCTTCTCGTAAAACTGAGTGCCCGAGAGATGGGTATACAGCGCCCCCTCACGCAAGACTGATGTCAATTCGAGTGTCTGCGTATTCACAGTAAAAGCGTGACGCCCGAACTTAATGAGGTTTTCTCCATCGACGAAGAGCTCTTGTTTATCTTTGAGCTGCCGCACCGCATCGCCCTGAATGGTTTTAAGCCGCGTCAGCAACTCGTCGCCCTTCATGCCCTCTCCTAATGCTTTGAGCTCTTCGACTAGATCGCGGACTTTGTCGACCATCAGGTCAGAAGCAAAATACCCGCTAATATCATTGATTTCTTTGAGAGCTTTGGCGCGATTTTCGATGCCTTTTAAAATGCGCTCTGCAGATTGTACCAGCTTGCTCACGCGGCGATTGCGCGCCTCCTGCAAACTCGCCTTCTTCGACTCGAAGGTATTGTAAAGTTCCGCCCGCTTGTCGGCCAAGAGCTCGATAAACTCATCAAACTCCGCGTATTTACCCTCTAGCTCTTCCAGCTGCACGACCGCCTTGGTCAAGAACTCATCACAGCGCTCGGGCTCATCGGCGATGTCCAGATAGTTGGCGACTGATTGCTCCAGTAACTTGATCTGCGCTTGAAATTGCGCCGAGCCCTCCTTGCGCATCAGCTCCTGGCGCGAGCGTTTCACCTCGGCCTTGAGTCGATTGAGCTCGGTAAAAATATCTGAAATGGTGTCGATGATGCGCGTGGTCTCGGTGGCATCTTCGATCTTAAGGTTCGAGACCATTTCGATCAGCATTTCGAGTTGCTCACCGGTGCCATCGAGCTCGCCCAGCAGATCCTTCGCCATGGCGGCGGTTTTGATCTCCGGCATCGCGCTCTCCACTTGCTGCAATTGCTGGTGGTAAGGAGTCAGCGCCTGTGGTTGCAGCAGGAACTCAACGGTCGCTTGCGCAAGCGAATCCATTTGAGTGGCGACGCCCTCTTCCAGCTCATCACACAGTGCGATATCGACGTATTTTAGATCCCGTAGGCCAATCACTTCGCCCCGCAATCGACGCAGATGAGCCAAATAATCGACAAAAACGCGCACATCTTCCGGCTGCGCGCCCGCAAGCTCGGTAAAGAGTTTGCGCGCCTGTGTTTGCACCAGCTGAGTCTGCTTCAAGGTCGACTTGCGAATGCGCTGCACTTTCTCAAATTCCGCAATGGCGGCCTGGCCGGTATCACGAATCTGAGACAGTGTATCTTTGAGATTAAACGCATCCTCAGAGCCGAGCCAGAAGTAGCTATCAATGGTGGCCACACAGGTCTTCACCAGATCTAGGTAGAGCCCCTCGTAGGCATCTTCGCGCTGCAACAAATTATAGATGCTGTGACACTCTGCGATGCAGCGCACAATGCTGGCGTTACCAATCTTAAATAAATAATTATCGCTACTCGCGTCGACAGTCAGCTCTTCCGTCGCATACGGAGTCTGCCAGATTTGCAAGGTGTGGTGCTTTTGCGGCTCCTCATGTGCTTTAAAATAGATCAGCGAGCCATCCTCAAATGTACTGTAGCCGTGTGCTTCGATCGGACTCTCAACTTTTTGAGCAATGAGATTATAGGAGAGCAATTGATACAGGCCCTCACTTTGCTGGTAAAACACATAGAGAAAATCCTCTCCATTAGGTGCTTTCAACACGCGCTCAAAGGTCATCTCGCCGGTGGCATGACTGAAGCGCTTAAAATCGCCATTGTGAAGGTAATACCCGTCCGCAAAAATCACCCCGTGATCTTCGGGCAACATCACACAGGAGTGTGCCACCGAATCCACGCGCTTCACTTCTTTCACCTTTTCGTTATAAATGAAATAGCGCGTCTGCTTCTCCTGGTAGGGCGTAATGCGAAGAAAAATCAGGCTGCCCACACATGCATAGTGAATGTCAGCATCGTCCAGCGTTTGATCAGGATTCTCAACAGGCTCGGAATAAATCCCCTCCCCACTGTCGGTATTGTCTTCAACCTTAATCGTTAGATCGCCTCCGATGGTTTCTACAAACAAGCGATCATCGATCGAGACGTGCGGAAAGCTGCCCGTACGGTGTAGGTCGCGATGCGCCCGCGTCCATTTAAACGAGTGTTGATCGGGAAACACATACTCGTGCTCGAAGCGATTACCGAGGTAACTTAAAGTATCGCCCTGTATCAGCCATTTGAATACCTTAACATCACGCAGATCGTCACTAATCTGAAACACCATCAACAGGTGTGGGCCGACGATCATAAACTTCGCAAAGAAAGTATTTTTATAATATTTATAAAGGTACTGAAAGTCCGCCTCAAACTCACTGGACTCGAGTGCCACCAGCGGCTCCTCATGAAAAGAGTGATCCGAGGCATCGTAGCGAAACTTGGCAAAAACATCCGTCACCTCCACCTGCGACTTCAGGCCCATGTGCACATTGTAGCCGAAAATAAAACGCCCTCCCGGCAATGCAATCATGCCGCGCGGGATGCAATTGTTCCCCGTCTGTATTCGATCGGTCGCCAGCAAGTGAGTGTCCACCGCACCGAACACGGATTTACGCTCCGCATCAAGCTGCTGCACGCGCTCCAAGAGCGCACTGCTTTGAGTCGTCAGGCGATTACGAATCACCTCATAAGCGCCCCCTTCGAGTTTTTGCTCTGTCGCTGGATTCTGACTAGCCATACTGGATCAATTGCCTGCTGTTTATATAAAGTCGCCGCAGAAGACAGCGACAGCTGCGCGCTGTCGCTGCCCCTAGCAGCTTAGTGTCGGCTAGCGCCTATTTTTGCCCCATACTAAGGAACTGTTGCACACGCTCATTGGCCAGACCGAACTTCTCAGCCATGCCGGCCAGTCCGCGGATGCGGCTGAGCTGATCTTCATCATTAGTTTCCGAAGCCAACTTCATCATCAAGTTAGCGATCGACAAGTCCTTCACTGTGGCCACATCGATGTTGAAGTCTTTCAACCAGTTTGAAACCTGAGCTCGGAAATATTCAGGGTCTCCATTGAAGAAGGTCTCCTTCACATCAGTCAGTGCGGGACTGCTACTCAAGGTGCGCTCAAAGGACTTACCACGAGTCACAGCGCCAATGATATCGTTATAAAATTCGGTGCTACCACCCACGATATCAACCTTAGTATTCTTAAGCGAATCAGAGAGCACTTGGGCCTGATGACGCGCGATATTTTCGTTAACACGAATGCTTTCGAGCTCGACCTCTTTGTCCTTTTCGAGGCGAAGTTTAAACTCTTCGTGCTCCTTGCCCGCTTCGTTGAAGAGTTTCATCGCAGCAGCCTTTTCGGTAATGCCCTTGGCATCGGCTTCGAACTTCAATGAGGCAGATTTAGCATCGGCTTCGCCCTGCCTCAAGCTGGCAGCAGCCCTTGCTTCCAAGACCTTGGCATCGCCTAGACCTTCGGCCGCGGTTTCCGCCGCAACGCCTTCTGCGAGGTGCTTCTTGGCGAGCGCTTGTTTGACCGAAGCGGCTTCTTCTGCTTCAGCGGCGATGATCATCTCTTGCGCAGACAGCTCAGTAGCTTGCTTGCTAGACTCGGCCCGGCGGACCTCCTTGTAATATTCTTCGTCAGCCTTCAACTTTTCAGCCTCTTGGCTAGCTTCAGCTTCCTTCAGTCGGGTTAGCTTCTCGCGTTCGGCCTTTTCTTCCGCATCTGTAATTGCGATGCGCTTTTGACGATCAGCAGTGGCAAAGGACTCGGTATCTTTGATCTTTTCTTGCTCGATCACGACGGTCTTCTCAACCATCACACGCTCTTTAATGACATCTTGGATATTGCGCTTTTCAATTTCGACCGCCTTGGTCTTTTCGATGTCCGCCAATGTAGTGACCTTATCGCGCTCCACGACTTCGAGTTGACGGTCACGTTCGACACGCTCGGTTTCTACCGCTTCGGTCTTCTGCTTATTCTTTTCTGCCACGATCACCTGGCGCTGCATGTTTTCAAGAGCGATTTGTAATTCTTCGTCAGTGTTGATCTGAGCTTGCTCGGCGCGTAGGCGTTGCTCTTCAGCAACGCGCTTCGCTTCAGCTTCCTCACGCGAACGAATCACGGAAATTTCACGCTTTTGCTTCTCTTCAGCCTCCGCTTGTTGTTTCTCCATCTCCAACACTGCCTCAATACGCTGCACATCGTTCTGCTTGATGGTTTGAATGCGCTTATTCGCAATCTCGTTTTCCAGAATCGCCTGAGTCGCCGTGCGCTCGGCAATCTTCTTAATGCCCTCGGAGTCGAGGATATTGTCGGGATTTAAAGCTTCAAGTGGAGTTTGCTCCAGATAATCAATTGCCACGTCTTCCAGCGCGTAGCCATTCAAATCCTGCCCGATAACTTCGATGATCTTATTACGAAAATCAATGCGGTCGGTGTAGAGGCTTTCAAAGTCGAATTGCTTACCTGCAGTCTTCAAAGCTTCCGAGAACTTGGCATCGAAGAGCTCGCGAATTTTATCCAGATCCGACGCACGCTCACAGCCGACTGCCTTCGCGACCGCTTTCACATCATTTTCATGCGGATTCACTCGCACGTAGAAGCCCACACTGATATCCGCTCGCACATTATCCTGACAGATCAAACCATCCTTACCACGACGATCCAAGGGCAAGTGCTGCACCCGTAAGTCCATGATTTCCAGTTTGTGCAGCACTGGCACACTCACCATGCCCGCAAATGAAACCTGTGTGCCGCCAAAACCATTGCGCACGAGTGCATAGCCTTGGTCGACCTTACGGTACATTTTTATAAGTGTGACCAACAAACCAACAATCGCCGCAGCGACTCCTAGCAACACTGTGAGGCCCACAGATTCAATAATGGCAAGTGACTGTATCATATTCATATTATTTTAGATCTTGGTTAATTCGTTGGTTATCTTCCTGACTGTATAAAGCATACGCTGCGCATCTTCGCTAATGATCAATGCTGTATCTCCCGCTTGCAACGGGGCACTCTCCGAAGCAAGGCGCACATTCACCACCAAAGGACCTTCCGGCGTGCTGACCTCGGCTTGACCAAAACTTGCATCCACTCGGTCTGAACGCACATGGCATGTTCGCCCAATCATCGTCAAATTGCCGTCGGTCTTGTCTTCGAGTCGCTGGTAAAAGACCGCCACCGGCCACAAGGCCAAGGACGAAACGATCAAGCCCGGCACTGCGACCGCAGCGGACAGCGCAAAACCAATGATCCCGGAACCTCCGGAATTTAAATAAAAGTTGCCAATTAAAGCCATCGACCAGGCACAAATCACCAAGCCCGACACCACGACCATCAGAGGCAGGCTGCCGAGATGAATAAACTCCATCAAGCCAGTGAGTGCCCCACCACCCGTATTGGCATCAATATCAGCGTCGGCATCCACATCGACATCGGCGTCCACGTCAAAATCGAAGCCTAAAAAATCCAGGTCCACGACTCCGATAACCGCAATCGACCAATACAACATGACTAGGATCAGCATTAGAGTCCAGGGCATGTTGTACCAACGCAAGGCTTCAGTAAACAGTTCTTCAATCATTTGAGTGGGGCAAAATAATAACAGGAAAAGTGAGCAAATATATTACAATAAGCGAGAGATTTTATACAATCACCTTGCCAAAATAAGTAATTTCTAAAAATCATTAGCTGTGCAATCCCACGAAATTATCAAAACTTGCTTCGTTGACAGCTCTCCGAAGGCACTCGCCGCCGAACTCGGCATATCACAGTCCCTCATCTATAAGTGGTCGCAACCAGTAGGTGAAACTCAAAGCGGCTCCAAAAATCCGCTAGACAGAGTCTGCGCCCTCAACGAGGCTTGCGGCGACAATCAATTGATCAAATGGTTGGCTGCGCAAGCGGACGGTTATTTCGTGCCAAACAATGTCGCATCCGCAAAACATGACGCACTGAACCCAGCCACGCATGAGATGGTCAGTCAATTTGCCTCTCTACTCGGAGAAATCGCCAACGCTGGCCTCGACGAACGGATCACCCAAGAAGAAGCCGCCGGCATACGCAAGCGCTGGGACACACTCAAATCCTTCGCCGACGGTTTTGTAAACGCCTGTGAACGCGGCGACTTCGATCAAATGAAAGAGATAGAAAAGCAGTGGAGCCGAAGCGCTTAGAACGCGCTTCAGATACCTGTGGGAGTGACACAAAAAAAGCCCGCAGCTTTTACAAGCAGCGGGCTTTTGGAAATATGACGTGATACGGCGTGAGTCGCACCTACGGTGCATTAACTAGACGTTAATGGAAATATCAACACCAGCAGGGAGGTTGAGCTTCTTGAGCTCGTCCACTGTGGCTGCAGTTGGCTCGACGATATCGATCAGGCGCTTATGTGTGCGAACTTCAAACTGATCCATCGACTTTTTGTTAACGTGAACGGAACGATTCACAGTGAACTTTTCGATCTTAGTTGGAAGGGGCACAGGACCAGCAACGCGAGCGCCAGAGCGCTTAGCTGTTTCGACGATGTCCGCAGCGGACTGGTCAATTACGCGATAATCAAAGCCTTTAAGGCGAATACGGATACGTGGTGTGCTCATATTTTATATTTGTTTGGTTAAGGTTTACTGATGTTTCAGTTAAAATGTGCTTTTGAAATTGAGACTAAATGCTTTCTTGCTTAATCCCGATTAATAGCGCCCCCGAGTGGAGGTTTCTAAAATTTTATTAAGGATGTTCTGCGGGACCGGCTCGAAGGATTCGGGCTCCATACTATAGGAAGCGCGTCCTTTACTGAGCGAACGCACGATGGTGGCGTAGCCAAACATCTCTTGCAGCGGCACTAGGGCGGAAATCGAAATGAAAGCGGACTTACCAGTTACATTCTGAATCTGACCGCGTCGACGATTGAGATCCCCCATGATATCACCTTGATACTCGTCAGGTGTTTCGACTTCGACCTTCATCATGGGCTCGAGCAGCTGTGGGCTCGCCTTTTCCATAGCATCGCGGAAGGCGAAAATACCGGCCATCTTGAAAGACATCTCGGAGGAATCGACTTCGTGGAAAGAACCATCAAAGAGGGTGACTTTCACATCGACAACGGGATAACCACAAACGGAACCGTTGTTAGTCGCTTCACGAATACCATCCAAGGTTGGCTTAATAAATTCTTTTGGAATGACGCCGCCAACGGTCTTGTCGACGATTTCGACACCAGCGCCGCGTTCGAGCGGCTCCAACTTAATACGGGCATGGCCATATTGGCCACTGCCACCAGTTTGACGCACGAACTTACCCTCGCCTTCTGAATTGGCTGAAACGGTTTCGCGGTAGGCAATCTGCGGGCGTCCGGCTTCGGCGCCGACTTTAAATTCGCGGAAAAGACGATCCTTAATGATTTCGAGGTGCAACTCACCCATGCCAGCGATGATCGTCTGGCCAGTCTCTTCGTCGCTACTGACAACAAAAGTTGGATCTTCTTCGGACAAGCGCTGCAAACCAGTCGCCATCTTTTCCTGGTCAGCGGAGGTCTTGGGCTCGATCGACATCGAGATCACTGGCTCTGGAAATGTCGGCGGTTCTAAACGTATGTCCACGCCCTTTGCGCAGAGAGTATCCCCGGTCACAACATCGCGAGCACCAACAATGGCGCATATATCCCCCGAGTAGGCGACGTCAATATCTTCGCGTGAGTCAGCCTTCATGACCAGTAAGCGCGAAATGCGTTCGGTTTTACCGGTGCGTGGATTATAAAGTGCGGTCCCCTTAGCCAAGCTACCGGAGTAGACTCGCATGAAAACTAGCTTACCGACATAACCGTCGTTCATTAACTTGAAAGCGAGTCCTGTAAACTTGGCGTTGTCATCGGGCGCAACTTCAACATCGCGGCCGGCTTCTGTCTCCCCCTTCATAGGCGGTAGATCGAGCGGACAAGGCAAATAATTGACAACCGATTCTAAGACGGCCTGCACGCCCTTATTTTTAAAGGCGCTGCCAGGAATCACACCACAGAAATCAAGTGAAATGGTGGCTTTACGAATGGCTGCACGAATATCGTCGGCACTGAGCTCTTCGCCCTCCAAATACTTATCCGCCAGCGCATCATCAAAGTCGGCCAGCGCTTCGATCAGCTTCTCGCGATACTCTTGAGCTTGATCGACATAATCAGCGGGGATCGGCCCCAGCTCAAATGTCATACCTGAAGCATCGGCGGCATCGTAAATACGGGCATCCATGGATGCGAGATCGATCAGACCGACAAAATCTTCCTCCGAACCAATCGGTAAAAAGATGGCGTGTGCATTCGCAGCGAGGCGATCGCGCATGGACTCAATGGCCGCAAAAAAATCCGCGCCCACGCGGTCCATTTTGTTTACGAATGCGATGCGCGGGACCTTATACTTGGTCATTTGGCGCCAGACCGTTTCGGACTGCGGCTGCACGCCAGCGACGGCACAAAAGACACCTACGGTGCCATCGAGCACTCGCAGCGAGCGTTCGACCTCTGCCGTAAAATCGACGTGCCCGGGGGTGTCGATAATGTTAATCTTATTACAGATTCCGGCAAATGGACCTTCTTGATTAGTCCAGTTGCAGGTGATCGCGGCCGAAGTGATGGTAATACCACGTTCGCGCTCTTGATCCATCCAATCGGTAACAGCGCTACCTTCATGAACTTCGCCCATCTTATGGACGACACCTGCGTAAAATAAAATTCTTTCCGTCGTCGTTGTTTTGCCTGCATCGATATGCGCAGCTATGCCGATGTTGCGCGTATGCTCCAAGGGGAACTTACGCTTAGGCGAGTTAGCTGACGCTGTGCTAGTAGCGGACATAAAACAATTAGACTGGAAAAGAACGAGTGGGGCGAGGAAGTCATCAGACTACCAGCGCAAGTGTGCAAAGGCACGGTTGGCTTGGGCCATACGGTGCACTTCTTCCTTTTTCTTAACAACACCACCAGTGTTGTTATACGCGTCGATAATTTCGTCTGCCAAAGCTTCGTTCATAGGAACGCCCTTGCGGCTGCGAGCTGCATTCACCATCCAACGGAAAGCCAAAGCTTGTTGACGCTCGAAAGAGATCTCAACGGGCACCTGATAGGTAGCACCACCCACACGGCGGCTCTTCACTTCAAGCTTAGGACGCGAGTTTTCAAGCGCACCCATAACTAGGTCTACAGGATCGCCCTTTTCGAGCTTTTCACTTACACGCTGGAAAGCAGTGTAAACGATTTTCTGAGCCACGGTGCGCTTACCACGCTCCATGATCATGTTCACAAGATTGGCAACCAGAGTGCTATTATAGCGAGGATCTGGAATAAGAGGACGTTTTACGGCTTGGCGACGACGTGACATAGTAAGAAAGAAATAAGATTTAAGAAATCAGAATCAAGAAACAGCTAAATTAAGAAACAGCTAAACTAAGAAACACTTAGCAGGCCTCAGGAAGCATCCTTAGGACGTTTCACACCATACTTCGAGCGACTACGGCGACGCTTCTCAACACCGACACAGTCAAGCGCGCCACGCACGATGTGATAACGCACACCGGGAAGGTCCTTCACACGACCACCACGCACAAGCACGATACTGTGCTCTTGCAGATTGTGACCTTCGTCAGGAATGTAGGCAATCACTTCGATGCCATTAGTCAAACGAACCTTAGCCACCTTACGGATAGCAGAGTTCGGCTTTTTAGGCGTACGAGTCATAACTTGAACACAGACACCACGGCGAAATGGGTTCTTGTCCAGGTGACGAGACTTGGATTTTACCTTTTGAACAACACGAGGGTTGCGGACTAGTTGGTTAATTGTTGGCATTGAAATTGATCGCTGGAATTAGAGAAAGACGGCGAAAGTAGCGCTTGGCCTTTCCTGTGCAAGCACCTTTTTGCATTTTTTTCGAGGTAATCAAGCAGGGCCTTGCCATGCTTCACATAAGCCACTCCCCCGTTAGCCCACGAGCACAGGCCACAAGCGCGCTGGGACCGATTCGAAAAGCCCGCAAGGGCCGCACACTCGAGAGAAAGATACCATAATTCTCAAGCTTGCAAATACAGCACCGACTCTCAATCTGCGCGCATGCTCACTAGCCTATTCGGATATTGTTCCTTAATCGCCTTCGCTTGGCTATGCTCAAGCTCTCGTAAAGACATCAACTGGCGCACAGTCATAGGAGCCATCCTGATACAATTCGGATTTGGCGCATTGGTATTATTCTCCCCATGGGGCAAATTTGGGCTCGAAGTACTCTCCGTCATGGTGGGCGACGTCATTAGCTTCGGCTTCGTGGGCATCGAATTTCTATTCGGAGGACTCGCAGGACACCAACACAACTTAGGCTTCCTCTTCGCATTCACCGTATTACCAGTGATCATATTCTTCTCCTCACTGATCTCCGTTCTCTACTTCTTAAGAGTGATGCCTATTATAGTCGCCTCACTAGGCGGTGTAATCCAAAAGCTACTCGGCACCAGCCGCGCGGAGTCCCTCAGTGCGACAGCCAACATTTTTGTGGGACAAACCGAGGCCCCGCTCGTCATCAAACCCTACCTTAGCAGAATGACCAAGTCGGAGTTTTTCGCAATTATGGTGGGCGGGCTATCCTCTATAGCTGGTAGCGTCATGGCCGGCTACGCCAGCATGGGGGTCAGCTTGGAATTCCTACTGGCTGCCTGCTTCATGGCCGCCCCCTCAGGCCTACTCTTCGCCAAACTACTGCTACCCGAGACTGAAGAGCCGAACAACGAAAAGCTGCCCGAAGACATTGAAGGGGCCCCAGTCAATGTATTTGATGCGGCTGCGCAAGGTGCCAGCGACGGGCTCAAGCTCGCGCTTAACGTAGGCGCCATGCTCATCGCATTCGTCGGGCTGATCGCACTAAGCAATGGCATACTTGGCAATGTGGGCGACCGCCTCGGGATGGAAGGCCTAAGCATACAACTATTACTGGGCTACGCATTTTGCCCGCTCGCATGGATACTCGGCATCCCATGGGAGCAGGCAATTCAGGGCGGCGCGATCATTGGCCAAAAAATCGTGCTCAACGAATTTGTAGCCTTCCTCGAATTCACCCATATACAAGAGACGCTCAACCTGCGCAGCCAAGCAATCCTAACCTTCGCTCTTTGCGGCTTCGCCAACTTCTCATCGATCGCAATCCTACTCGGCGGACTCGGCAGCCTGATACCAGAGCGCCGCAGCGAAATCGCGCAATTAGGCATGCGTGCCCTGCTCGCCGCTTCACTGGCAAATTTCTCAAGCGGAGCAATTGCCGGAATGCTAGTGCAGTAAGCATTTCAGAGTTGCCAATCCAGCAAGCCTTGGCGTTCTTTGGAGGAATGAAACTCATCGACGGCAACGCTATTGCAGAATCCATTATCGAAGAACTCACCGTTCAGGTGGGTCAAATCCAAGGCAAGAAGCCAGTCGTGGCCTTTATTAGAGTCGGCGACGACCCGGCATCGGTTTCCTACGTGCGCAAAAAGGAAAAGACAGCCGAACGCATCGGCATCGAAAGTCGCCTCTACCTGCTACCAGAAGATGTCAGTAAAGAAGCGCTATTTGCACAAATCGACAGCCTAAATGCCGCCCCCGACATCAACGGAATCCTTATACAAGCACCACTCCCATCGCATATCGACGAAACAGAGACTTTCAATCGCGTACTGCCCAACAAGGATGTCGACGGATTCAACACTCTAAACATCGGTAAACTATGCCAAGAAGATGACAGCGGCTTCGTCGCCTGCACGCCTGCGGGCATCGTCGAACTAATCAAGCGTAGCGAGATCGAGACCGAAGGTAAACACGTCGTCGTGCTAGGCCGTAGTCAAATCGTAGGCAAGCCTGCCGCACTACTCATGATGCGTAAGGCACTCCCAGGCAACGCCACGGTCACCATTTGCCACTCCCGCACACAAGACCTGCCCAGCATCACACGCCAAGCGGACATCCTAATCGCTGCCATAGGCCGAGCAAATTTCGTAACAGGCGACATGGTTCAAGACGGCGTCGCAGTCATCGACGTCGGCATCAACCGCGTCGAGGATCCGAGCAAGAAACGGGGCTACCGCCTAGTAGGTGATGTTGAGTTCGACGCAGTCGCGCCCAAAGCGTCACAAATCACACCCGTCCCCGGCGGCGTCGGCCCAATGACCGTCGCCATGCTCATGCACAACACACTGCGTGCATTTAAAGCTGCCCAAGCCGGATGAGTTCCCCCGCCCCCAACCAGGACGAGCCCCCAAAAGAAGAGTCACAGCCCACGCCTCCCAGCGCGGGCAACTTGCTCGACTCAATCTTTCGCAAGGACGGCCCCATGCCGACCGCCAGCATCCCCCTGCGCGCGTTCGCCTTCATACTGGACTTCATCCTGATTTCGGCCGTAGCCTCGGTCATCATCTGGAAGATCGTATTACCGCAGTCACACCCAGCTGCGTTCACTGAACTCACAGAATGGACCCAGGCGTTGATCACGTGGTATAGTGAAAACGGCGCCACAACAGGCGCCACCATTCCAGAACCCAGCAAAAGCCTAGTCCGCGCGCTGGCTGTCGCCAACGAATTGCAAATGCTCACCTTCTGGATCTACTTTGCCATCGGAGAAGGATTTTTCGCTGGCAGCTCACTAGGCAAACGCATCTGCCGCATACGCAGCGTCAGCACCGTAACACTTGGAGCCCCGCCAATCATGGCCGGTATCGTACGCGGCGGCCTAAAAACACTGACGCTCTACCTATTTTTCCCTTTCGGACTAATCGCCACCCTCGCGACGCTATTTTTCAACAAACGCCGACAAATGGGGCACGATATGATGAGCCGGACGGCTGTCATTGACGAAAAAAACGTAAATATCCAAACATCCAAGTGAGGTACATTGCCGATAAACCATCTAGCGTTTTCTGTTTTACCTAAGCCAAAGAGTCAGTCACACTTGACAGTAGAAAGATCCATTCATCTACGGTCATCCACCTCAATAAAAGCGCTATTTTGATCAAGAAACACCAGCCAAAAATCCTCGTCGTCGACGACCAGCCGATCAACATTAAGCTGCTTCAGCGTAAACTTGAGCGCCAAGGCATGGAAGTCTACGTTGCCTATAATGGGCGCGAATGTCTAAGCACTGTAGCTGAGACCAAGCCGGATCTGATTTTGCTCGACATCATGATGCCTGAAATGGACGGCATCGAAACTTGCCAACGCCTCAAATCTAACCCTGAGACGGAGACGATTCCGATCATTTTCATCACCGCCAAGGCCTCCAAAGAAGGCAAACTAGAAGGCCTCGATGCAGGCGCCGTCGACTACATCACGAAGCCAATCGATTTAGACGAAACACTCGCCCGCGTGCGCACACAGTTACGTCTACAAGAGATGTTTCGCGAAAACCTCCAGCTACAAATACGCTTGGGAGACGCCCGCAAAGCCGCGGCAGTCGGCGCCATCACGCAAGGCATCGCACACAACTTAAACAATTTGCTAGGCGTCGTGGTCGGCTACCTCGACCTGATCAAGAATGGCCACGACAGCCCCGACATGGTCAAACACAGCGTCGGATTAATGGACAACGCCATCAATCGCATGGTCAACATCATCCGTCAACTAGGCACCATCGCCAACAATGAGCGGCTCGAACTCACAGCATTACCTGTCTCGGACCTAATCGATAGCAGTATCGAACGCTTCCGCTCGGAATATGATGTACCTGCAATAGTGACCATCGAATCCTCACTCGACAGCGACACTAAGATCTCGGCCAACGCCGAAACTTTCGAAATCATTCTTGGTAAACTCCTGATCAATGCGTGGGAGAGCTACAATAAGGACACACCCGATGACTCACGCAGCATTCACCTAAAGGCCAGCATCAATCGCGAGCGTGGACCTGCCATGCTACAATTAGAAGTCACGGACCATGGAACAGGCATCGCACCCGAGGTGAGTGACACACTCTTCGAGCCATTTATCACCACTAAGACCTCGGTCGGCCGAGGCATGGGCCTCACCATCGCCCGCCACACGCTACGCAACCTTGAGGGCGAACTTCACCTTAAGGAAAAGCCAGAAGGCGGCGTCACGGCAACCATCAAACATCCACTATAAAAGGCTTAGCCACAAGCTTAGTAACAGGCTTAAAATTTCAATCGCCCAGCTGCTAGATCATCTACATCAACTGGCATACACACACTAACTCATGTCCATACGCATTGCATTTATTGGAGCCGGCCGCATGGCCTCAGCCATCGTCCGCGGACTCCTCGATAAGGAACACTACGCCCCCGAAGAGATCGCCTGCACCTGTGGCGACGATCCCACCGGCCCTGCACTAGCCGAAGCAACGGGTATCCAGTTTCTAGAAGACATCACGCCTGCCCTGTATGAGGCCGAGGCCGTAGTGCTCGCCTGCAAGCCTCAACAGTTCGCGGCGATCAGCCCCGAACTCGCCGAAGCCGCACGCGGAAAATTAATACTCTCCATCCTCGCAGGCACTCCGCTGACTCGCTTAAGCGAGAAGTTTGCACATGCGCGCAACGTGGTGCGCACCATGCCCAACACTCCGGGCCAAATCGGCGCGGGTGTGACGGCCTATGCTCCACTCCGCGGGTTGTCTGACAAAGACAATACTATCGTCGAGAACACACTCAGCTCCTTGGGCAACTTCCACGAAGTGGAAGAGTCCGACCTAGACGCTGTCACTGCACTCAGCGGCAGTGGCCCCGCCTACGTATTTGAATTTGCAGCCGCACTGCGCGAAGCGGGCGTCAATTGCGGCCTCGACGAAGGGCTCGCCGACGCCCTTGCCATCGACACACTACTCGGCGCCGCAATGCTACTCGCAGAAAGTGAAGAAACACCGGAAGCACTGCGCGACGCAGTGACCTCCCCAGGAGGCACGACCGCCGCCGCGCTCAAGGTATTTCAAACAGGCGGATTCCGCAGTTTGGTCGACCAAGCGCTCGCAGCCGCAAAAGCACGCTCACTGGAGCTCGCTGCCGAATAAACAACGACCCTTCATGGGGCGCGGGGCACGGGGCGCAGGGCAGTTTTGGTGCTTTTCGCCGCTCTGCTAATATTTGACGCTGCACCCGTAAGGCACGGTGTTCGCATCAGCAATAGGCTCTCCCGCCTGCGCGCTATCGTAAGCGGCCTGCACATAATTTTTAGCCTTAGCAATGTCACGTTGACGCGTCGACTTAATGCTATCGATTGCTCCTTGGTAAATTAAAGTACCTTCCGGATCGATAAGATACATGTGAGGCGTCGTGCGAGCTCCATAAGCACGCCCGACCTGCCCCGATGCGTCCAACAGCATCGCAGTCGAATGCATTTCTTTATCCTTACGTAAAGCTTCTCCCTCCGCGGCTGTCACATAGCCCTGCTTCCCCTCGGCCGAAGAAACGACCTGCAGCCAAACAACACCGTCCTCGGTCATCGACTTTTGTAGCGCCTGCATATCCCCAGCCCCGTAGTGCTTCATGACAAAGGGACAATGGTGATTTGTCCACTCCAGCACCACATACTTGCCAGCGAAATCAGACAAACTGTGCGACACTCCCGTGGTATCACTCAGTGTAAAATCAGGCGCTTTCGCACCGGTTTCCACGCTGGCGAATAGTGAGGAGGCAAAGACAAATGAAGTCGCGAAAAGAAGAGAGAGTGATTTTTTCATAATAAGATGTAGTAGAATCGTTTATTCGTCAGCTAACAGATTCGATTTTAGCGTAAATTCAAGCGACTAGTAGAGATTCTAAAAAGCCTTGAGCCTGTCCCTATTTTAGAATAAAAAAGCACGTATAAAGCGTCCACTTAAATAAATTAAGCTCATCTATGAATGCACTCATCTACAGTAACGAATATCCACCTTATAACTACGGCGGCGCAGGAGTGCACGTTGAGTATTTAACCCGAGAACTTTCTAAACTGTCCGACGTCGATGTCGACGTGCGCGCCTTCGGCGATCAGACTGAATCCGACTATCCGCTCAAAGTCAAAGGCTACCCCGTCGACACCAGCCAATTCGGCGCGCCCAAGCATTTACACTCCATTTTCGGCAGCTCACAGCGCGCAATCAGTTACAATGCCGACGGCAACGAAGCGGACGTCGTGCACTGCCACACATGGTACACTCACCTGGCTGGCATCATGACTAAGATGAACTATGGGATCCCGCTAGTGATTACGGGGCATTCCCTAGAGCCACTCCGCCCCTGGAAGCGTGAACAACTGCAAGGCGGCTACGACTTCAGCAGCTGGGTCGAAAAGACCGCACTCGAGATGGCCGACGCCGTAATCGCGGTGTCCCAAGGCACCAAAACCGACATTTTAAAACACTTCAATGTCTCGCCCGAAAAAGTCCATGTTATCTATAACGGCATCGACACCGAAGAATACCAGCCAGTCGACCCCAGCCCCGCATTGACTAAGTTTAAGATCCCCAACGACAAGCCTTACGTGCTCTTCGTCGGACGTATCACCCGCCAGAAAGGCATCATGTATTTGGTCGAAGCGATCAAATACATGAACAATCACTATAACGTAGTGCTCTGCGCCGGCGCCCCCGACACTCAAGAGATCGCCGCCGAAATGAAAGCCGCCGTAACGGAGGCCAGTAAAGAGCGCGATGGCATTTACTGGGTCGACGAAATGGTCGATAAGACTGACATCATTCAACTCTACTCAGGCGCGGCCGTCTTCTGCTGCCCCTCCATTTACGAGCCCTTCGGTATCATCAATCTCGAAGCGATGGCCTGCGAGACTCCCGTAGTCGGCTCCGCAGTCGGCGGCATTCCCGAAGTTGTCGTTCACGATGAGACTGGCTTTCTAGTCCCTGTAGCGCAACAAAATGAGAGCCCCTTCGCCCCACTACATCCAACCGCTTATGCCAAAGACCTCGCGCATCAGGTCAATCGACTAATGGACGACCCCGCGAAGCGCGAACGCTTCGCGAAAGCCGGTCGCAAGCGTGCCGTCGAACAATTCAGCTGGAAGAGTATCGCCGAACAAACGCGTAATCTCTACGCCTCTCTCAAGAACTCTTAATTACCCATTTCTCATTCTCAATATCTCCCGCAATGTCTCTTCTAGCCAAAACCGCAGGCACTCGTCGTGTCGTCATTGACCACGTCACTCCGTCCATCGACGACGGACGCAATCCCTTTAAACGCGTCATCGGCGACTGGATCGTCTTTAAAGCGAATGCCTTCGCCGACTCTCACGACCTGTTACAGGTCGAACTGCGCGTTCGTAAAGTAAACGCCGAGCATTGGCAAGTGCTGCCAATGCAAGCGCTCGGCAATGACGAATTCGAGACAACCTACCGCACCGACAGTATTGGGCTCTTCGAATATGAAGTCGCCGGCGTAGTCGATCATTACGGCAGCTGGTATGAAGGCTTCCAAAAGAAGCATCAGGAAGGCGTCCCGCTCGATCTAGAATGCCGCATTGGCGCCGAACTGCTAGAGCAGGCAGCCGACCGTGCGAATGAAGAGCACGCCGAACAACTGCGTGAATGGGCCGCCCACTTGGCCGACTCTAGCGCCGACATTCAGACGCGCATTAGCCTCGCTTACAGCCGCCACGTAGCCGATATCGCGCGCAGCTACCCGCAGCGCGCGTGGGAAACCACCAGCCCTCGCTCGCTAATGCTGATCGAGCGCGAACTGGCCGCGTTCAGCGCATGGTATGAATATTTCCCACGCTCTTGCGTCTATGACGGCCACACACATGGCAGCTTCAAAGATGCCGCCAAGCGCCTGCCCGAGATTCACGAGATGGGCTTTAACATCGTTTACTTCCCACCAATCCACCCGATCGGTCGCGAGTTCCGTAAAGGTAAAAACAACACCCTCACCCCCGGACCTGAGGACGTCGGCAGTCCGTGGGCAGTGGGCGCAGCAGAAGGTGGCCACAAATCCATCCTCCCCGAACTCGGCACGCTCGAGGACTTCCAACACTTCCTCGACGAAGCCGAAATGCGCGGCATGGAAGTCGCCCTCGACATAGCCTTTCAATGCGCACCGGATCACCCTTGGGTCAAAGAGCACCCGCAATGGTTCCGCTGGCGCCCAGATGGCACCGTCCAATACGCCGAAAACCCACCCAAGAAATATCAAGACATCCTACCGATTAACTTCGAATCTGACGACTGGGAAAACCTCTGGGAAGAGCTCAAGGGCGTCTTCGAATTCTGGATCGAGCAAGGCGTCAAAGTTTTCCGAGTCGACAATCCCCACACCAAGTCGATGGAATTCTGGCGCTGGTGCATTCTTAATATTAAGGCTCAGCACCCCGAAGTCATTTTCCTCGCCGAAGCTTTCACTCGCCCCAAGCGCAAGTATTTCCTAGCCAAAGGTGGCTTCACCCACGGCTACACATATTTCACTTGGCGTAACACTGCAGCCGAACTGCAGCAATACGTCGAAGAACTGACACAGGGCGATTCCAAGGACTATTTCTGGCCCAACTTCTGGCCCAACACACCCGACATTCTACACGCCGACCTTCAGACTGGCAACCGCGCCACCTTCATCGGCCGCTACATACTCGCCGCCACTCTCTCCTCCAATGTCGGTATTTATGGGCCCGCCTACGAACTGCTCGACCACGAACCCTTTCCTGGCAAAGAGGAAAATAACCACAGCGAAAAGTATCAGCTCAAAGCTTGGGACCTCAACAAGCCAGGCAATATTAAAGCTGAAATCGCCCGTGTAAATGCGCTACGTAACAATCATGAGGCTTTCCAACGCACCTTCAACGTACAGTTCATCCCCTGTAACAACAGCCATATCATCGCCTACTTAAAACAGAACTTTGATAAGACCGACCGTTTCATCGTGATCGTCAATATGGACTGGGAAAATAAACAAGTCGGCACTCTCGACCTCAGCGGAGAAGCCCTCGGCCTCGCCCACGCTGGCATGCTACGCCTCGTCGATCAATTTGCCGCCAAGCCCACAGAGTACATCTGGCACGACACCACTCCTTATCTTGAGCTCAACCCGCAGACCTGTCCCGCTCATATTTTTCAAGTTATCGACTAAAGCTTAAAGCAAAGGGGCACACACGACTGACTTTGGCCAAGCCCTAGCCGTATAGTTCGCCAAAAAAAACGCATACTTCATCTACTGCCAATGGATCGGCTCAGTTAGTGCTTCGTTGTGCCCGAATATAAAAGAATCATGCGTCATTCAGTATTAATCCTCCAAATCATCCTACTCTCGCTGCTGGCGGGATGCGCGACCTTGCCCGAGAAGGCGATCATCACCAAAAAACATGTTGATCGTGCCATTGAAATCGAAGAGACATTCGCACACAACAGCGCAGAGTTCGCCCCAGCCGGCGAGTCTTGGTTTGAAATCAAACACGGCAGTTCGAATGTGCTGATCGTAGCCCCTCACGCCACTCGCCCCACGCGCGAGGGAAAACTGCGCTTTCCAGATGGTGGCACTGGATCACTGGCTGTCATGCTTGCGGAACTGACGGACTCCACCGTGATCTACACCACCTATGCCAGCCCCTCCGATCCAAACTACTACGATGACAACGACTTTAAACGTACACTGGCACAACTCATCGAAACGGAACAGCCTCGACTGGTGCTCGATATCCACGCCTCGCATTGGTACCGCCCCTACGATGTGGACTTCGGAACTATGAATGGTGCAAGCATTCGCGGCAACCGCTGGATTGTGACCTCGCTCATGTCCTATCTACAGCAGGAAGGCATGTCGAATTTTTCAATGGATTACTTCGCGGCCACTGCACACCAGACCGTTACGAAATTTGTCACGGCCATGGGCACTCCCTGCATTCAACTTGAATTCAACTCAAATTACACGGGCCACCAATACGACAGTGAAACAGTCCGGCCGCAAATGTTCGCACAAGCACTGCAAGGGCTCGTGCGCTTCGTTGAATACGTGAAACAAAATAAATAAGCATTCGCCGCCTGGAGCAGGCCATATAGCAATCACATAATTAAGATATGCGATTCTAATCATTGACTGCACGACTTGCAGCGAAATAGTTACGAAAATTATGCCTACCTACCAAAAACTCACATCCACACTCGCAATCCTAAGCGTCACATGCACGACCTACGCGGACGACACAGCCGATCTTTCCGGGAATTGGAGAGAACTGCGACTCGAAACTCCCGCCGCTCTCATCGAAACTTACTATAATGTGAGCACAGGCGAAACACGCAGATCCAGCGACTCTCAGGATTATGCGCAGAGTGGAGAACTTTTAGTTGATACTTACTATAGCAGTGATTTTGCCACCGAGGCCAGCAGCCTGAGTATCGACGCCTCCGGCAATATCAGCGGAGGCGCAGCAGCCCAAATTCTCGACTATAACCGGGGGCGCCTACTGGCCAAAGATGACGGCGAATCTTTATCCGATGCCAGCCCGGCTTACGTGAATCTAGCGAAAGACATCATTACTCATTCCACTGCGGACTCCAACAGCCAAGAGCTCAGCATTGTCCTGCGGCAACCGGCAAGCCTGAGCCTAAGTGAACTCGACGGCAAATGGGGCCTGGGCAACGCTTATATTGGCTCTGCGATGCAGGAGACCTACTATAATCAGAGTACCAATAATCAACGTCACTCTGATATTAGCGATTACGCGCGGGAAGGTGAGCGATTGGTCGATCTATACCGTATTGAAGATTTCGAAAGTAATTGGGGCACACTCACCATCAATGATGGCTCTTTCAGTGGACTCTTTTCAGGCAGCATATCTGTCAATGGTGTTCGCCCCGTAATCGCCCCGGGCGACGATACCAGCCCGATGACCATGAACATCAATGCTGCCAAAGATGTGATTGTACACGTCAAAACGGAAGCAGACGAATATGTGGAACTCATCATTATCAGCAAGCTCCCCTCTTCCCTAAACCTGGCAGAGCTGTCTGGCAACTGGCGCTACAGCTCCCTATTCATCCCTATCGAGATGAAGGAAAGCTACTATAATAGCCAAACAGGAAACAACCGCACGGGCGATATTAACGACTATGCCGGCAGCACTGACTTGAGCGAAGAACTCGTAGACATCTACTACACGGACGAATTTTCCACCAAACAAGGTAACATTCACATCGACTCCTCCGGCAATGCCAGCGGGGCCATCAATGGTAGCTTCAGTATTGCCAATACTGAAAACTCGCTGCTGTTCAACGATTCGGGAGATCTTGCTCCTTTGTATATTAATGCCTCTAAGAACTTTGCCTACAATTTCAGCCAAGACACCAATGGCGTAAACATCAGCCTGCTGACAAAGATCAGTAGCGATACGCCCGAAACCTTCGAAGAAAGCGTGGACCTACGATTGGTGCAAGTCGACGGTGAAGCCGTATTCACCCTTAACGGAAGCAACGACCTTAAAATCGTAAGCAGCCAAACTCTGGGTACTGCAGCCAGCACATGGGCTGAATTGAGCGACTCTGAAGGCAGCAGCATCATTACCCGCAGCGATGCCGCAGCCACCTCAGAGTTTTATAGCGTCACTCCGCGCACCGAAGCAGAGTAATCGCTAGAAAAAATAGCAGAACGACTTTACTTTACCAAATAGTCATCTATTGGTGCATCCTATGGGACGAACAAGTAATGCCAAAAATCAACTCCTCGACGCGATGGTGCTCCTGATGTGGGAACGCAGCTATGGCTCGTTGACGATTGATGTCATCTGCGAAAAGGCAGAGGTCAAAAAGGGCAGCTTTTATTACTTTTTCAAGTCCAAGCTCGATCTCGGTATCGCCGCAATGGACCATGTGTGGACTCAGATCCAACCTCGCCTAGATGCGACTTTTTCACCCTCGCGCCCGCCCTTGGAGCGCCTGGCCCGTAAACTCCAGGAAGCTTACGAGCGCACCCAGCAAGTCGCGGCCGAACATGGCTGCGTCTTGGGCTGCCCCTTCTTTAACATCGGCGCCGAGATCTCAACCATCGAGCCGGAGCTAGCCGATAAGGTGAACCAGATGCTAAGCCGCTTCCAGCGCTACTTCGAAGCGACCATCACGGAGGCGGTCGCCAATGGAGATATCCCTGAAATGGATACCAAAGAAGCCACACGCATTCTGTTTAACCTCTATGAGGGTATGATTACCCAAGCGCGCATGAAAAACGACCCGGAGATACTCAAGGATCTTCCCGTCGCAGCTGCCCGTATCCTCCGCATTCAACAGCTGCCCGAAATCTCAGTCGCCTAAGAGCGCTGGCCCGCTGCCTCCACCCATTGCTGATGCACAATTGTCGGCAGATACTCAGGTCCGATTCTTTACTAAACAGTCAACTACTAACAAATTTATATTATGATCGGAATCAAAGACACCCTCGAACTCAACGCCGCGCGCTACGGTCGTCACGACCGCTTGGCGGATCGCATCTTCGGAGTTCAAAGAACCAACCGCACTCCAGCGGAAGGTAACAGAGCAGCCAGCCCGCAGCCGAGTCCCTTGCGCCAATACACAGGCCACAATTTGCTCGGGCTCCCGGGCGGCATCGGTCAGCCACGCACGCTGAGTTTCAACAGGCACGCAAAGCGCCACGCCGCATAATACGCGACAAGACGACCGACCACTACCGACCTCGCAAACGACCAAGCCATGATCCAACCACTCTTGACATCCATGACTGTCCTATCGCTCGTGCTTTCCGGCTGCGCGGTGGGGCCCGATTTCGCTCAGCCTGAGCCCGCCACGCCCCGCCTCCCCCGCTGCCAACGCAGCTCTGCCGGTGCCAGTCGCCAACCCCACGCAACAACACATTGCTGAGTATGCCGACTACACCGGTCGCCTGGAAGCGGTCGAAATCGTCGACGTGCGCCCGCGTGTGAGTGGCTACATCGAATCGATTCACTTCACTGAAGGACAAAAAGTAAAGGCCGGCGATCTGCTCTACGTGATCGATGCACGCCCATTTCAGGCACAGGTCAACCGCCTGCAAGCACAGGTCAATCAAGCCGAAGCTGCGCGTTCACTCGCCAAAGCAAACTTGAAGCGCGCTGAAAAGCTGATCGAAGTCAACGCGATCAGCCAAGAGGAGGCCGACATTCGTAACAGTGAAGCACTGCAGGCGGAAGCCGATGTCGCCGCCGCCATCGCCTCGCTGGAAGCCGCTCACTTGGACCTCGAGTTCACGCAAGTCATCGCACCAATCGACGGCATTGCCGACCGCCGCGAAGTCACAGTGGGGAATCTGGTGGTCGCCTCAGAAACTGAACTCACGACCATCGTGCCGCACAGCCCCATCTACGCCTACTACGAAGTCGACGAACGTGCCTTCCTGCGCAGCCTGCGTCGCTATTTCAATGGCGAAAGTGAGGGCCGTCACTCCGATGCGCAAATCCCTGCTTGGCTGGGCCTCGACGATGAAGAGGGCTATCCACACCAGGGCATCATCAACTTCTCCAGTAATCAGCTCAACCCCAACACCGCCACACTCACTGTGCGTGCCTTGTTCCAAAACGAAGATGAATTCCTCACACCGGGGCTCTTCGCCCGCATACGTGCCGCCACCACGGAAAAAGCCGACCGTATCCTCATTCCCGATACAGCGATCGGCACCGACTTGGATCAGGCACAGGTGCTGGTGCAAAATCGCGTCGCCATTGCCGAGCCCCGCTTACCCGACGAAGTTCGCAGCGCAGGTGTCACCGTCACCAAGAACAGCCCCGACATCTTACTGGTGGTGCAAATGATGTCGCCGGGGGGCACCTACGACAAACTCTACGTCAGTAACTACGCGATCACTTAAGTGCGCGAGCAGCTGCGCCGCATTCAAGGCGTGGGTGACGCACGCTTATCTGGAGCACGTGAGTATTCCATGCGCATCTGGTTGAACCCGGAAAAATTGTCCTCCTTGTCGATGATCCCCAGCGATGTAGTCGCAGCACTGCGCGAGCAAAACACCCGCGCTCGCGATGCCGATCTTTCAACGTCCCGGCTCGAACGCATTGGAGACTGCGAGCGCAATACGCGCCACCATGGCTGAGCTGGAAAAAGATTTCCCAGATGATTTGGAGTATAAAATCATTTACGATCCCACCCAGTTCATTCAGCAGTCGATCGACGAAGTGCAAATCACCCTGCTTCAGGCCATCCTCTTCGTGGTCTTAGTGATCGTAATCTTCCTACAATCCTGGCGCGCCGCCATCATCCCCTTCCTCGCCATCCCGATCTCACTAATCGGCACCTTTGCCGCCATGTCGGAAGTCACCGGAGCGGTAATCGCCACCTCCTTAGTGATGGTCGCGATCTTCGTGCCGACCGCCTACATCCCTGGCATCTCGGGTCAATTCTACCAACAGTTTGCGCTCACCATCTCTGGCGCGGTGGTGATATCGACCATCGTATCACTCAGCCTCAGCCCCGCACTCGGTGCCATTTTGCTGCGCCCGAGTAATGCGCCGCAGGACCGCTTCACTCGCATTTACATGTTCCTCTTTGGCTGAGAATTTTCCAAATAGCCTTGGCTTTACGACTGAGGTTAGTGATTGGTCGGACTCCACCGGTCGATGGATCTGCTTCGGTAAAACCATGAATGCCGTGCTTCTCGGCACGTTTACCAGTTGCGATACTCGTCCAGAGCATGGGAGAGAGGGCAGGTTGGAGCGTGGCAAGATTCCCCCAAACGCCATTATTGATTAGCCGTTGAAAGTTTGGCATTTTTCCAGATCGAGTAGTGGACGAATGATTCGCCAATCAGCGGCATCCCATCCGACAAGTAGTAATTTCTTCATAATCTAAGCTCGCGAGCGAGCTGTTCGCTGCTCATCGGCAGCAGCGATACAGTCAATTGTTGATGCAAGCCAAGAAAAAATGAACCAAGGAGCCCGAACTCAATTTTAGCCCAAAATTGCGCCTATTACTAAAACCAAGTTTGACGGCTCCATTACCTTAAAGGGATGCGGATGGGCCATTCATACTGTGAGCGCACGGCTAGGCCATTTCGCAATGGGGGCGAGAAGCGAGAACCTTCAGCCATTCGTTTGGCGGCCTCGATGAATTCTTTGTGCGAGTAATCGACCACACGTTGCACCGAGATGCGTCCATCGGCCTCAACATAAATCAGCAAATTGACAAATGCCTCCCCACGGCCACGTGGAGAATTGGGCGGATATCGGAACCGCCCTTCCCTCACTAGGCGCGGCACTTCGTCGAGCTCTCCAAAGCCGAAGATTTTTTCTAACTGCACAGCAGACTCAGTGGAGAAATCGACTCCTAACCCTATGTCTAAACTCATATCCCCCCCAGTGCCGGGATTGAGCGCGATCTCTAGTTGCTCCAGGCTGGGCATCGGCGGCGGCTGATCCAGTTCGGGCGGCGGCTCCTTCTCTTCCATTTTGCGCGGCGGAGGAGGCTCTTCTAAGCGTCGCGGCGGAGGGGGCACAGCCAGCTCCACGGCTTCAATGGACTCCACGGACTCCCGCTGTGGTTGCGTGAGCTGAGTCAGCGGAACTAATAACATAATGATCAAAGCCACCCCACAGCCCAGCAACAAACTCAGCCCAGAGCCGAATGATTTTTTTGAGGCGGTAAAAGTGATGGCATATGCAGGCTTCACTAAAGCGCCTCCAAACACGCTTTGTCAAAGTCGGAGCTGAGTGGACGGAAAAATCCTCCCCCTTCCAGGGCTGGCTACATGAAGGACTCTAGGTCGCTCTTTACGCTACGATCGCGTTGCTCCAGTTGACCTTCACCATATTCTATGACTCCCAAGGTTACCTGCGCCCCGAAGTAAACGCCAATGGCAGCCGCAGTGGCCACTATATAGATAAATAAACTCACGCCTGAAGGGAGCGCCCAAATTCGCTTCGCAAAGACAACAATTGAAAGAAAAATAAATAGCACCCAGATCGCACTGGGGATGGCATAGATGCTCCAACCCGCACCTTTACTGACTAGCGGGACGATAAACAATTCCGCCATGGCATAGCCCATCAGGCCAAGCAGCATGGGTATGGCGAAGGCAAAAAACGCAGAGAAAATACCACGCTTACTCGAAAAAATTGCCATGAATATGCGTGCTGCGAGAACCCATGCGAAAATGCACACGCCGAGTACGATATTGAAATCTGGCTCCCCTGCGGTATAGCCAAAAATCGCTTCAACTAAGCGTAGAATTGACTCCATTACATCCTTCAGCATAACCTACACTTGTAACAAGCTGCGCTAATAAAGCGACTCAATTTTTGTGAACGCCCAACTAGTCAAATCCCCCAATTCACGCTGTGATTGCGCATTTAGCCTTTTAAAACACTGGTAAAAATACAAGTCAGCTCCAACATTGCTCATGTCCAGCACAAATGAGAAGGTCCCCTATCGTCTCAAAAATAGGGATACAGGCCCCGTAGGCATCCATGCGCCCCTCTCTCCGAAATCGATGTTTTTATTCGGACTGCCCTTTGTTGCTTTCGGCCTCTACTTCACCCTGGGAAGCCTTGGGATCGTCGAGTTGAATGCAAGCAAAGTTAACGGACCGATGTGGCTGCTCACCGCTGCCGGTTTAGTCTTCCTAATGGCAGGCCTCATCATCTGGAAAATGGGCTACAAGCAAGCTCGCCTATTGGCAACATGCCGCAAGCTAGCGCAGCAACATCCCAACAATCCCGCCATGGCGGACTACCCCTGGGACCGCCAAGGCTTTTGCCCCCCGCGCTGGAGGCCAGTCCAAACGAGCCTGGCTGCCTTTGTTTTCATCACGATCTTCGCCTCGATCCCGAACTGCATTCTTCACGAAGACGATTCCGCCCCGTGGCTGCTTCGCCTGTCTGCGATCGTCATGAACTTGATCGTGATCGCAAGCTTTGTGATCACCGTGAAGAAGCTACGTCACGCCTTAAAATTTGCGAAGACTCAATTAATCTATCCTCGCTTCCCAATGCACCTGGGCGAATCCGTGCAGCTAAAGGTCCGCTTGCCTGCCAGCGTACGCTCACCGTCTTCTGCGAAGTTCTACCTGCGCTGCATCAAAGAATACTATGTCACCAGTGGCAGTGGCAAGAACCGCAGCAAGCGCCTCGTGCATGAAGTGCTCTACGAAGCACAAGAACAGGCCGACCGCACACAGCTGCAGGCGAGCCCAGGCTACGCTTGCGCGCAATTCGAGTTACCCGAGTCAGCCCCTGCGACTCACATCCAAGGCGCCCCACCCCATTTCTGGGAGCTTGAGATGATTTTATACGTTCCAGGGCTGGACCTGAATCAACAATACCTGCTCCCCATTTATCGTGACGAGTCGACAAAAAAAGGGCGTGTCTCTCGACACGCCCTTTTGAAAATGTTTATGAAGTAAATTTACTTTTTCTTCGCGTCAAATTTCTCGGCGCTCATCACGTTGGAGTAATGAATGGGAGCTTCACGCTCGACCGAACCACCCTCTGGGTTTTCCTGAGTCTTGCGTTGGAACTTAGTGATCATGTTGACGCCTTCGACGAGGACACGCTCACCTGCTTTTACAGAGAGGACCTTGCCGCGCTTGCCTTTGTGTGCGCCCGAAATGACGACGACTTCTTGTTCGCGTTTGATTGCTTGTGCCATGATTAGAGAACCTCCGGTGCTAGAGAGATGATTTTCATGTATTTTGCGCGGAGCTCACGAGCAACCGGTCCGAAAATACGTGTGCCTTTGGGGTTACCATCGGCATTGATAATAACAATCGCGTTGTTATCGAAACGTAGGTAGCTGCCATCTGCACGGCGGACTGGAGCCTTGGTGCGAACGACAACGCCACGAACGACTTCACCCTTTTTAACAGAGGAGTCGGTGGAGGCTTCCTTGACGGCACACACAACAACATCACCGACATCGGCAGTGTCCTTGTTTTGGCCAAGGCGGCGGATCATCTCGGCGGATTTGGCGCCGGTGTTATCCGCGACAAAAACGCGGCTGTTCATCTGAATCATAGCTAAATCTCCTTATTAGGATTTATAAATTGTGTCGTGTTCGTGGCTGCAGTGCGCCCTATTCTTCGCCCAGCTTTGGAGCGACTTCGAGCACCTTGGTCACACGCCAGCGCTTCAGCTTGCTGAGCGGACGAGTTTCCATAATTTCAACTTTGTCACCCAGACCGCACTCGTTTTTTTCGTCGTGTGCGTGCACAACAGTCTTACGCTTAATTTCCTTCTTATAGAGAGGGTGCGGGACTTTGTAAGAGTAAGTGACTTTGATTGTCTTGTCACCGGAACGTTTTGAAACGGTTCCGACCAAGACTTTACGAGAGTTGCGTGTTGCTGTGGCTTCCATATGCGTAGGCTGCTAAGAGATTAGGCGCTGGCTGCGGCCAACTTCTTTTCTTTAAGGATGGTTTCGAGACGAGCGATTTGACGGCTCATGTCTTTGAATTCGTGTGGGTGCTCGACTTGACCAGTTTGCTTGCGCATACGGAGGTTGACGCGGGCATCACGTGTATCGCGAAGCGACTTTTCAATTTCGACTTCGGACATTTCGCGGATTTCTTTAGTGTTCATAGTAATAGTTTCCTATCTCTAAAAGTGTTATGCTTCTTCGCGTGAAACGAAGCGGCAGTGGAATGGAAGCTTTGTATCCGCAAGGCGGAGGGCTTCACGAGCGGCAGTTGCGGAACAACCAGCAACTTCGAAGAGCATAGTGCCGGGCTTAATGACCGCACACCAGTATTCAACAGAACCTTTACCTTTACCCATACGAGTTTCCGCAGGCTTCTTGGTCACAGGCTTGTGAGGGAAGACGCGGATCCAAACCTTACCTTTACGCTTGAGGCTACGTGTCATAGCAACACGAGCCGCTTCGATTTGACGAGAGGTCATACGACCGCGAGTGAGTGATTGGATACCGAAGTCGCCAAAAGCGAGTGAATTACAAGATTGTGCAGTGCCGTAAATACGACCTTTGTGAACCTTACGGTATTTTGTGCGTGATGGAAGAAGTGCCATGGTTCGCTCTGTTTAAAATGTTAAAAGTAAAAATTCGTTTCGAAGGGAAGACTCGCCTTAAGCGTTTTCTTCGTCAGGTAGGCAGATCCAGCATTTAACGCCGATGATGCCATACACAGTGCTAGCTTCGGAGAAGCCGTAGTTAATGTTCGCACGAAGTGTTTGAAGAGGCACACGACCTTGACGTTGTTGCTCTGTGCGAGCGATGTCAGCACCACCGAGGCGACCTGCACACTGGATACGGATACCATCAGCACCCATGCCCATTGTGGTTTGAACCGCACGCTTCATTGCGCGACGGAATGCGATACGGCGCTCAAGCTGCAAGGCTACGTTTTCAGCAACTAGTTGTGCGGAAAGGTCGGGGCGCTTGACTTCTTGAATGTCGAGCATGATTTCCTTGCCGACCTTCTTATTGAGCGTTGCCTTGATCTTATCAAGCTCGGCACCTTTACGGCCGATGACAACACCTGGGCGTGCGGTGAAAATCTTAACACGGATACGACCCGAAGCACGTTCGATGAAGATGCGTGGCACGGATGCGTAGCGAAGCTTCTCTGTGAGGAATGTGCGGATGGTGTGGTCTTCCTTGATATACTCAGGGAATTTGTCCTTGTTTGCGTACCAGCGGGAGTCCCAGTCGCGGGTTACTGCAAGGCGGAAGCCGGTTGGATGTACTTTCTGTCCCATAATTCGTAGGTGTCGTTAAAGCTTAAGCCTCGTCAGAGAGGATGATACGGATGTGGCTAGTCGCCTTCTTATAAGGGTGAGCGGAACCACGAGCAGCAGGGCGGAAACGCTTGAACGTTGGGCCTTGCTCGACGGTGGCGGACTCAACCTTAAGGGCATCCGAAGAGAGATTGTTATTGTTTTCCGCATTCGCGATAGCCGACTGAAGAGTCTTGCTCACGAGACGCGCGGACTTGCGAGGGATGAAGCGAAGAACTTCAACCGCCTCAGCAGCGTTGCGACCTTGGATGGCTTGTGTGATCTCGCGCACCTTGCGGGGCGACATACGGGCGTATTTTGTATAGGCTTGGACCTGCATGAGATTCAGCTGTTTTGAAGTGTTTTAATTCGGGCAATGTCGCCCGCTTGTATGGTGGAGTCTTTGACCAGATCGAGGATGAGCCCTGCGGAATGGTCGCTACGTGATTCGATAATGATAAGCTCGCCAATGGATTGTAGGCCACGCGTGATGCGGCAAACCATTCCTAAGCGAATCCCCTGCTCTAGACCTCCATCGAGAATAACGACGTCGGCAGCGAGTGTGGGCACAACCTCAGCCACGGCTGCGGCATTCGGGCTGTAAATGGACTCTTTAACGAAAGCGGGCACTCCAGCACTCAGCGCACTAGCTGCTAGCATCCCCCCGAGGAGGAATAAGCCAGCCAGCTTAAGTGTGCGAATTGTGCGTGGAAATTGCATAGCGTTAGCGTGAAAGAGAGAGTTTACTTACCAGTGGGATGCCCCTTGAAGGTGCGAGTGGGTGCAAACTCTCCGAGCTTGTGACCGACCATATTCTCAGTGACGTAGACGGGCAAGAAGCTGCGACCGTTGTGCACATTGAAGTTAAGGCCGACGAAGTCGGGAGTGATTGTTGAGCGGCGCGACCATGTTTGGATCGGCTTGCGGTCGTTGTTGGCCTGTGCAACCTGCACCTTTTTAGCGAGGTGTGGATCAACAAAGAAACCTTTTTTTACGGAACGAGACATAGCTAGTTAAATCGGTTTAGCGTTTCTTCAATTGGCGGCCGTTGCGACGGACAACAATTTGTGAATTGGTCGGATTAGACTTTTTACGAGTTGGGAAGCCCTTCGAGAGTTGGCCCCAAGGCGACTGCGGATGACCACCACCGGAAGTGCGGCCTTCACCACCACCCATTGGGTGATCCACAGGATTCATCGCGACACCACGAACACGAGGGCGACGACCGAGCCAGCGGCTACGACCTGCTTTACCCAAGCTTTGGTTTTGATGCTCCAGATTACCAACTTCACCAATCGTTGCGCGGCAACGAGAGTTGAGGAAGCGAATTTCACCGGAAGGCATCTTTACAGTCGCACGGTCACCATCGACCGAAACTAGCTGTGCAGACTGACCAGCAGAACGTGCGATTTGCGCGCCACGGCCAGGATGAAGTTCAATTGCGTGAATTTTAGTGGCTGGTGGGATGATTGCCAAAGGCAAGCAGTAACCAGGGTTGAATTCTACGCGATCGTTGGTGCTGAGAAGTGTGTCGCCCGCTTGAACACCACGAGGTGCAAGGATGTAGCGTTTTTCACCATCCGCATACGCAAGCAGTGCAAGGTTGGCAGAACGATTTGGATCATACTCGATCGCTTGCACTTTTGCAGGGATGTCGAGTTTTTCACGGCGGAAATCGATGATGCGATAGATACGCTTGTGGCCACCACCACGACGACGAGAAGTGATACGACCATAGCAATTACGGCCCTGCTTATCGTGTACGCGTGTGACGAGACGGCGTTCTGGCTTTTTCTTAGAGACGTCCTGCTTGTTTCGTGTGAGGAAACGTTGGCCAGGAGTCAAAGGTCTGGAATCTACGAGTGGCATGTTATTGGGTCCCTTCGTTCTTAGACGAGTTCGATCTTATCGCCCTCTTTAAGAGTCACGATAGCCTTTTTGTGGCCGCCCGAAGTGCCAGTCTTACCGCGACGTGAGCGGTCGTTCTTCACCTTAGGCTTTTTGTTAAGAATGTTTACGTTTGTCACCTCGACATTGAAGACCTTAGCCACGGCGCGAGCAACCTCGATACGGTTGGCGCTAGGAGCGACCTCAAATGTGTATTGGTTGAAATTCGCAGACAAGAGTGCTGCTTTTTCAGTGACTCGGTATTCGAGAAGAATTTTATCGGCAATAATCATGACTCACCTCCCTTTGCGCCATTGGCACGTGCGATGATAGTTTCGATGCCCTTAGCGCTGACGATGATGTGGCGATAGCGCACAACATCCAGAGTGCTGAGGTTGCCAGCTTCAGAAAGGGAGACCCCTTCGATATTGCGGGCTGCCAGAGCGGCATTGTTTTCAAATTGGTCATCAACGATCAAGACCTTACCGCGAGTCGGAAGAACCGCTGTGAGCACTTGATTGAAGAGCTTTGTTTTTGGCTCCTTCACTTCGACAGACTCAATCACGGAAAGGCCACCTTCAGTTGCACGCTCGAAAAGTGCGCGGCTGAACGCGAGATCCTTCATCTTGCGATTGATCTTTTGCGAGAAGTCGCGAGGTTTTGGGCCGTGAGCGATACCACCATGACGTTGGTGAGGCACGCGGCGTGAACCTTGACGGGCTGTGCCGCTACCTTTTTGACGGAAAAGCTTCTTACCAGAACCGGCAACTTCTGCACGGGTCTTAGTCGAGGCGTTTCCTTGGCGAGCGTTGGCCTGGTGTGCGAGCACGACTTGACGTAGCGCTGCTACCCCCTTGTCGCCCTCGAAGGCTGGAAGAGCAAACTCTTTCTCAGAGCTTGAAGATCCATCGGCTGTATAAACTTTAAGTTTCATCGTATTGTTTCCTTTCGTCGCTCAGCTTACGCTTGGGCTTTTTTAGTTTTAACCGCTGTGCGAACAGTGACGAGGGAGCCACGCGAGCCAGGAATACTTCCCTTAACCAAAATCAGGTTTTTCTCAGCGATAACTTTAACAATTTCAAGGTTTTGGACTGTGCGACGCACATCGCCCATGTGACCGGGCATCTTTTTACCCTTGATCACGTGGCCTGGCCATTGGCACATACCATATGAACCACCACGGCGGTGGAACATCGAACCGTGAGAGGCGGGACCACCCGCAAAACCGTAGCGCTTCACAACACCTTGGAAACCACGTCCCTTGGAGGTGCCGATCACATCGATCTTTTGGCCCGACTCAAACTTCTCTACAGTCAGCACATCGCCAAGGTTCAACTCGACATCGCCATTTGTGCGGAACTCTTGGAGTTCTGCAACAGGCTCAACGCCGGCCTTTTTAAAGTGGCCGAGGGCTGCTTTAGAGAGACGGTGCTCTTTTTGTGGACGGAAACCGATTTGGACGGCATCATATCCGTCTTTTTCGGAGGACTTAATCTGCGTTACTGGGCAGGGTCCTGCTTCAATGACAGTCACAGGCACTAGACGATTGTTGTCGTCAAATACCTGAGTCATTCCTATCTTTTTACCAAGTAGGGCTACGTTCATAATACTAATAGGCAGGTGGAGCAGAGGCTCCGTTTCCTAGACCTGCGTTAGAGGAGTTAAAAAAATGTGGTTTATCGCCTCAATTGGGAAGCGAGCGACGGAAAAAAGAGGGAAGAAGCGCGTTCGTCAATCCCCGATTTCAAAAAAGCCGATTATTTTCTGTACTTTGCAAAAGCCTGCGCTTAGTCAGCCCTGCGCTCCAATTGCGGAGCAAATACCACTTTATTATAGAAGAATCCAATTCCGATCAGAGCCAAGCCCAAGCCGAGGAAAGACAAGACTCGCAACAGGCCCTCTAACTCGGCGGCATCAACCAGAAAGACTTTGCCAATAGTGATCAGCAGTAAAACCAAGGAGCCAACATGTATCACTGACTGCTGACGCCACAGGCCGATCGCCTGATAAGTCACCGCCAACAAGAGCCAAACAAGCGAATAGGTGTAGATCTCCGCAGTCGAAGTCCCATCGCCGCATAGATAACTGCCGCCATAATAATCCTGCACTAGAAAAGTCGCCCAGACAAAGCCGAGCAGCATAGCCGCCACTTGATACACACGGCGCATACGCTCATTGCCGCCCGCCCCACTCTGCCATGCCAGGGCACAGGATGCCGCAAAGGGCAGGCCGAACTGCAACAACAGTGCATTGAAGAAGAAACGCTCCCCCGCCGCCCCCGCATCCGCCAAGTGAAGCCAAGCCACCCGCAGCGCTACCAAGCCCGCCACAATCATGCTCCCCTGATGGCAGGACATCCACACGCGCGCAAGATAGACAAAGCCCACAGCTGCCACCGCCAGCAGCGCGGTCAAGCCTCCCTCAACAGTCGCCGACGACCATTCGGACGGCATACACGACGCATCCAGCCATTGATAGATCGCCACAAAGCCCAGCAGGCTCACCCCACCCAGTATCCGAGTCACAACTTTGCTCACTGCCGTATCCCAGACAGTCCGAAAACAGCCCCACACGGTGACGACTCCCACAAAGCCCAACACCCAAGCCAAGGCAGCCATCCCATCCTGCGCAGCCCCAGCCCCCACCTGCTCGCGGAAGAAATAGCCCACCGCATCGGCAGCATGGTCGAACATGCATGCCGCCCAGGCCAACCCCAGCACAGAAGCCACCAAAGCCGATCGCCCGAAAGCACGCAGCTTCCAATAAACTGCAGTGCCGATGACTAAGATCGCAGCAGCTTGCTCTAAGTAATCCGTCGGCAGATAAGTCCACAGCCCGAAGCCGAACAAAAACACTGCAAAGGCCGAATACTCACCCGCCACCTCGGCATCGCTCTCTCGGCGAAGAATATGTTCACCCGCCAGCGCCAATAAACCAGCCACCACCGCCGCCAGCCACAGCCAAGCGGAGCGATGGAACACAGCGACGCCCCCCACCACCCACTCCTGGTTCGCATAGAGTAAGGGCACTGCACTGAGTGCTGCCGTCACAGACAGCGCGCGCCATGTCAAAACCCGCCCCGACACCAGCCCACGCCAGTGCCCAAGCACAAAAAACAAGCTCAGCAAACCCAAGGGCGCGATCAAGCAGCTCAACATCGCACTATCTATACTAGCAAGCGTGCCCGCCGCCACCGCGCCCAAGGCCAACCACGCGGCCCAAATAAAGTCATCTTCACGCAGCACAGCTAGCAACAGCGCACCTACACTTAGAACACTGAAAAGCGCCATATCGACTGCGGCAAAACCGCCGATCAAAACGAGAACCAAGCCCTGCACGAGCCCTCCGCCCCAAGTCAGCCAACGAATGACCGTCAACCAAGGGAGCGCCGATGCATCCAGCACAGTATCTTTCTTCGCCAGCAAGACCCAGACTGCATTCACTCCACAGACACCCACTACGAAGATCAAAACACCCGCCAGCTGATCCAAGTGACCACAGACATTGCCTACAATTACCGCGGCCGACCACAGATAAACCCCCGCCAAAGAGCCCAATAAAAGCGCCCACCAGCCACGACATACGCATAGAAACTGCGCCCCACAGAATAACAAAAACAGATAGCCAAACAGCATCACCGTATCATTCGGGCCCGTCGACATCAGCCAAGGCGTGAGAAATCCCCCCACCAAGCCCATCATCGCAATCGGCGCCCCATTCTTAAGCGACAGCAGCACCGCTAACACCGTAACCAACACCATAGCCACAAAGCCCAGCCCCAACGACACATATCCATGCATATGCACGGCTGCGTAGGCTGCAAAATACAAGCACGCAATGCCCGCCCCGGCCAAGGCCTGACCGATGCGCTGATTGGCAGCCATCGACGATTTCACCCCAATCACAAACCCAGCCCCGCAGAGCAGGCCCCCAAAAACCACCGTCAACCAAAGGCGAACCAGCGGCGTCAGCCAGCCAGATTCGATCGAGTATTTAATCATGTAAAAGCCCGCCATCAATAAAGCAATCCCCCCGACCCAAACGGCAACCTTGCCGAACCAGTCTTGCGGCTCAGCAGACTCGACCGACTCAGGCGCAGAGCAACTCCGGAGAGTTGCGTTCTCGGGATCGCGAATCTCCGCATTCGCCCCCATGGCTGACTCGGCCTTTTTCACAGGCCGAGTTCCTGCTTCGCACGATGGCGAAGCCGTGGATTCTGTTGGCTTGGCCTCGACGGTCTTCATCAATGAAGCCCTGTCGTCCTCCCGAATAAGCGCCGCGTCTTTGCGATCCTGCAGCTCCCCTAGCTCACGCTTGAGTCGCTCCAGTTCACTGCGGGTGCGGCTAATCCGCCCCAAATTCACCCAAGGCAATATCAGCGTCGCAATCAAACCCAAGACAAGCAGTAGCCCAAATATTTCTAACATGCCGAATCTTAAAAAATATAATTGAACAATGTTCAATATTAATTTTAAACAACGTTCATAATAATAAAAAAACTCTCAACACATAAACACATGGCCCGCCGTAAAGACCACTCCCGCGAAGAACTCAAACAATTGGCAATCCAAGCCGGTCGCCAAATCGTCATCGAACAGGGCCCCAGCGCCCTGACAGCACGCAAGGTCGCCCAAGCGATCGGCTACACGCCCGGCACGCTTTATAATGTCTTTGAAAACATCGATGGTCTCATCGCAGCCATCAATATCGAGAGCATGCACAGCTTCGCCGACAGCCTGCGCACACTCCATCAACCCGGCGAAACAAGCGAAAGCCGCATCCGTCGCATCGCGCAGGCTTACTTGGACTTCCATCACGCGGAGCCGCAGCTGTGGTCCCTACTCTTTGCCCAGCCGCTCAACTATAATTCCGACGACTATCACGCCGCCATTCACGCGATTTTCGACCAGGTATGCGACGCCATGATACCACTCAGCAGCTCCCCCACACTCGCGCGCCAAAAAGCAAAGATCCTGTGGTCCACCCTGCATGGCATCTGCCTACTACAGCAAAGCGGCAAGCTCAACGTCAGCGAACCCGACCCCGCGGAAGATCTACTGACTCACTTCCTCGACCAATTCCTACAATGAGCCGCACACTGCCCCACCCCATACGCCTCCTCTATATACTAGTGATCATGAGCCTCACTTACGGAAGCACCCAAGCCCAAGAGCACGTTGTCCTACTCCACGGCCTCGCCCGCAGCGCCGCCTCCATGAACAAGATGCAGCGCGCACTCGTCAACGAAGGCTACCAAGTGCACAACCTGAGCTACGACTCACGTCAGCATGGCATCGAGCAGCTGGCAGAAAGCGTCCATCAGCAAATACGCACACAGACCACCAAGGCCACAAAAGTGCACATCGTCACCCACTCACTCGGTGGCATTCTCGTGCGCCAGATCCAAGCCACCACCCCATTGCCCAAGCTCGCTCGCGTCGTCATGCTTAGCCCGCCCAACGCCGGCAGCGAAGTCGTCGATAAAATTGGCCATTGGTGGCTCTTTCAAAAAATCAACGGCCCGGCTGGGCAACAACTCGGCACCGGCAAAGACAGCTTCATAGGCCAACTGCCCGCAATCAATTTCGACTGCGCCGTCATCACGGGCGATCGCAGCATCAACTGGATCAACTCACTCATGATCCCCGGCCATGACGACGGCAAGGTTTCCACTACCAGCGCCCGCGTCGCAGGCATGCGCGCCTACAAAGTGCTCCACGCCACTCATCCGATGATCATGAAAAAGCAAGCAGTGATCCAAGAGGTGATACACTATCTCCAGACCGGCACGCTCCGATAAGAGCGCTCACTCATTAAATAGTAAACCGCACAATAATTAGTTTTACAAATATATAACATTAGCGACACTACAACCTAATCATTCAGCCATTACAGTCGAGCCATCTGAACCAAAGCCATTTTTCGAAAGGAAATCATGCAGATTAGGAAATGTTTAATTTTAAGAGTAGCTTGCGCTCTCTTAATCACTTGCGGTCTAAAAGCGGCATCCGTTGCCGATCTGACCTACACATCCGATGGCAGCTCGATCACCATTACAGATTGCGACGAGGCCGCAATCGGCGCGATGCGCATTCCTGACACGATCGATGGATTGCCGGTTACCACTATCGGCAGCAGCGCCCTTAGAGATTGCTCTGCTCTAACCTCCATCTCAATACCGAATACCGTTACCTCGGTAAGCGGCAGTCAGACATTCAGAAGATGCAGTGATCTTATAAGTATCTCATATGCACAAGGATTCAGCAATATTTCTACACATATGTTCCAGTCCTGCACCAGCCTGGAAAACGTTCCGATTTCAAGCAACCTTACCAGAATTGGCTATGGCGCTTTTGAGAACTGCCAAAGTCTCAAAAGCATCAGCATCCCCCAGGGCGTCACCTCCATCTCGACGGGTGCCTTCCGAGGTTGCAATAGCCTCACCGCAATTGATGTCGCGGCAGGCAACACTACATATAAATCACAGAACGGTGTTTTCTTTAATTTCGCACAAACGCAATTGCATCAATACCCGGCAGCAAAGGCCACTGCCGCTTACACCCTACCAAGTGGCGTCACCACGATTGACTACGGCGCATTCAGTGGCGCAATTAATTTAACTTCGGTAACCCTGCCTGAAGGCATCACCCACTTGCCACCCTCCTGCTTCTCTAATTGCACCAGCTTGGCATCGATTTCGATACCCACCACGATCGAGCGAATTGATGATGGCGCCTTCTACAACACCAAGCTCAACTACGATTACAGCGCTGACGGACTCAATTACATTTTCAATGCCGTGTATGCCATCTTGATGGATGCATCTGATGCGTTCGGCAGTGTTGTTGTCCCTGAAACAGTGCAAGGGCGGTCTGTAATCCTAGCAGACGGGGCTTTTAAGAATAATAAGTCAATCATCGAAGTTGAACTCCCTGAAGGCTTTACAACGCTTCGAGATATGTTCGCATTTTCTTCGATCCGGCACGTGATCCTACCGAGCACTCTAGTGAGCATTACTGACTGTCCTTTTTATGGTGCCCGTTCGTTGGAGAACGTTACTTTCAAGGGCCCGGCGCCCGTTGCGGCCACTTCCTGGTGTGGCTTTCATGGGGTTCCAACAACAGCGACTGCTACCGTATATGCCTCACATGCAGCCAGCTTCGGCGGTGACGGTGTCCGTTTTCGAGGTAGCGCCAACCTTGATGACAGTTACGGCTACCTAACCGTCCAAACCGCCGTAGAACCAATCACTACATTCACGGTCACGTTCGAGCCTGGTACTCTGGGCGAGCGTTCTGGTGGCGGCGAGCTAATACAGAATATTCAAGAGAATTACGCAGCCTTTGCTCCGACCATTACACCCGATTCCGGCTGGAGCTTCACTGGCTGGGATCGCGACTTTTCCAATGTATCGAGCGATCTAACCGTG
Organism: Puniceicoccaceae bacterium; assembly: GCA_002729725.1. GTDB lineage: Bacteria > Verrucomicrobiota > Verrucomicrobiia > Opitutales > Coraliomargaritaceae > Thalassobacterium > Thalassobacterium maritimum. The sequence continues at coordinate 2,630 of PBYS01000117.1, read as the reverse complement.
ACCGCACAATACACGGAGGCCAGCTACACCGTGACTTTCAACTATGGCAACAAAGGCTCACGCAGCGGTGGTGGTGCCACCACACAAACAGTGCCCCACGGCGAAGCAGCGCTCCCACCAACGGTATCCGCCCAGTATGGATGGGTATTCCTAGCATGGGATTCGAGCTTTAGCACGGTCACCGACAATCTCACGGTTACCGCGATCTATGGGCCCACCTTGAATAATGCTGGACCCGAAGACGACGCAGTCAGCAACACAGATCGTGAAGCTCCCGCCGACGATCAGCCATCTACCGTTTCGCTTGGCAGCTTGACGGTCAATCCAGACACAACCTTTACCCTGGGTGCTCAAGAAACGCTCACACTCAGCGACGGGCCGCTGACGATCTCCAGCGGTGCCTCATTCACCGCAAACGGTTTAATCGATGGAGATGTGATTAATAATGGACTTCTCCGCGTCCCCGTCATCGACTTGCCGAGCATCCTGAATACAGGCACTCTCTACGTCGTCACCGAAGCGCCCACGACCATCACTCGACCACTGACGCTCAACGACGGAGGATATACCGTTTTCACAGGTGAGCGCGTGACCATCGATGCCCCACGCCAAGCAAATTCCGGAGTCTTGGCCACCGAATCCAGCCTCGAAATTACGGGAGACTTTGAGCAAAGCTCAACTGGCACACTACGCATGTTTCTCAGTGGGCCCACACCCGGCACGGAGTATAGCCAACTGGAAACAGGCGGCGACGCCAGCATCGCAGGCGAATTCCAAATCGTATTGCGCCCCGATGACCTGCCCTATCTCCCCACCCCGAATACCACTTTTGATTTCGTGGTTTCCACCGACGGAAGCGTCACACTCGACCCCTCGCTGGTCGTGACCACACTGGTCGAAAGCACGCAACTGGGCGCTTTCGACGAAGACAGCATTGCTTATTCCGACTACAATAGCGGCTTAGGTAACGTGCTCGACCCCGACAGCCTAGTCGAACTCGATAGCTCATTGTTCACCATCACAGTAGTGGAAGCAGGCACTATCTTGCGCGCCACCTATGTAGGCCCCGATCTCACCGACTTCTACAATAACGCCCCGAGTGACATTATAGTGAGCAGCGTCGTCATTTCAGAAGACGCCAACGCCGGCTCCATACTCGGCTATCTAAGTGCCACTGACGCCGGAGAGGGCGGGGCCACATTCGCTCTAGTCAATGGCGATGGAAGCACAAATAATCATCAATTCAACATTCTAGGTAACGAACTGCGCCTAGCCACCTCGCTCAACTTTGAAGCAGGCCCCAATCGTAGCATACGCCTGCGCGCGACTAGCACCAATAACCGCTACCTCGAAAAGATCTTCAACATCGTCGTGGTCAATAGCACAACGGATGACGACGACGGAGATGGACTCACCGAAGCCGAGGAGATTGCCTTAGGAACCCACACACTCAATGACGACTCCGACGGCGATGGCATATCCGACGGCGACGAACAAAATGGCTGGGGAACGGATCCTCTGGACGCAAGCGATCGCTTTGAATTCGCTAACGAAGGCGCCATCGTCATCGAAGCGAACACATTAACAATCCGCTGGAAGAGTCGAACTGGCAAAACCTACAAGATGGAAGGGAACGTAAGTCTCGACGCTGAGAACTGGCAAGAGCTACCAGGCAAGGTGCCAGGAACAGGCGGCGAAGTCAGCTTTAGCATCACACTAGAAGAAGGCGGTTACCAATTCTTTCGCGTCAAAGTCATCGACTAGCGCGCACTAAAGTATTTCCAGCCCAACAACACACCTCCAAACACTGAGCAATATGAGCACTACAAATTGGCGTTCAATCAAAAGCCCGCAACTCAAAGGATTACTCAACTGCCTCATATTGACAGGCTCGCTATTACTCTCGACTTTATCGGCAGGGACGATCGGCAATGGTGAAACCAAAAACGGCACGCTGTCTTCGATGGGCGATACCGGCTCGTGGACCATCGAACTCACAGAAGCTGTAACGCTGCGTGTCGGAATTTCTGTAATATCTGGAACCGACTTCCAACCCCAGCTGCGCTTAATCAGCCCAGACCACACCCAAGTTGCGAGCAATTCAGGAACCAACTCAACGAATTTAACCTATAAAGCGACCAGTTCAGGCACGTATACGATCGAAGTGCATGACTACGACAACCCGGCCGATGGAGTGGGCTCCTACCAAATCTATGCCGCCCAATCTAAAGGAACTTATACCGTTCCTAGTGGCGATGAAGGCGGCCTGCTCAACAACGGCGAATTCTACGACGGCACCATCGACCGCGCAGACATCGATCTATGGTCCATCTCCACCGGAGCGGGTGAGACGATCCGACTTGGCATCAGCGAAACCAACGGTAGCGCCTTCACCCCCATGTTGTTGCTGTATGGACCCCAAGGTAACTTGCTCACTTCAAATAGCGGAACAAATTCTACCGAAGTCGCTTACACTACAAGCGTTGCCGGTAGCTACACAGTCATAGTGCAAGACTACAACAGCGATGTCACCGGCAGTGGCGACTATCGATTATATTTCGCTCGAACTGGAAGTGAATACACTGTCCCCAGTGGCGATGAAGGCGGCCTGCTCAACAACGGCGAATTCT
>PBYS01000116.1 GCA_002729725.1 Puniceicoccaceae bacterium | reverse complement strand
TGGGGATTTTATTTTATCTTACCTTAAAATCGTATTCTGAAGGTCTCGACTCGTCGATTTCATTTTTCATTTTATTTCCACATCGTGAAGCTCTGGCATCCCAGCCTTAGAGCTTAGTAGTTTAAATGGTTTTCAAATATTCGAGGGCGTTAATGGGATTGCCCAGCAGCGTCTGGTTCGATCTCATTTTTCTAATCGGTAGATATGTCTGTTTCCACGTAACTATGGCAATCGTCGCATACGAGGAATAAGACGTTATTTCGTCTACCCATCCATTTCTTCTTCATTCGATTTTTACACTTGGAACATGTCGCTTTTGGAAATAATGTGAGCATCACTTTGGCCAATAGAGATTCATTTTTTCTTTTTTCAATCTCATGCTGTTCGTCCTCATCCTGATAGTAGAGTAGTTCTGGAAACTCTGGATGATTGATGGTTTTCATATTTTTCGAACAGTGTTATATCATTCATTCAATGAATGATAACCCAGGGGCGGGGTGTGTGGTTTTTGTGGGAACTGCACTTCATGTGGTTAGTTTGGGGCGCTCCTGTTGTAGTGCTAGTGCAGGATTGATTGAAATTGAGATTCAGAAGCTAAATCTATTGGGCGTTGTAGAGCAAGGTTTTGTTTCCGGCGATTCGTGCATTCAACGAGGTTTTTCAACATGAATGCATGATATCACTTTTGGGGCTTGCTGCGTTTACCTTGCCTGATGGTTTGTAAGTTGCTGATGATGAGTTCTTAATGGCTCATGGGGTGCGATTTTGCTAAGAAATGTGTCCCGGCGAATCATGCATTCAAGTTTACCTCATTTTCACCTATTCGTGCTATGCTCAATCGAGGGTAATGCTACTGTTAATGCAATGTGACGAATTTAGTCGCGCTTGCTAGGTGAGTTATTTCTACGATTTGTGAATTTTGCGTTTTGAAGCTCTTGCCATTCTGAATGCATGATATCACTTTTTTTGAAGTCATCAGGGGATTAACTTTTAGTTCTGTAAGCTTATGATGTGCAAATTGTAATGGGATTTTGCGCGTGCTAATTGTTTTTTGTGTTTCCGTCAAATCATGCATTCAACTGCTTCTTTAGCTTGACTTGGGTGAACTTTTGAGCACCATATAAGTTTATTATGAAAACCATACATTTTCCCCGTTGGGCTGAGGTATTGGGGGCCTCGGATTTAACTAAAAAGCAGCGCGAAAGCTACAAGGTAACATTGCGTTGGTATTTGGGTTGGTGTCATCGTCTTGGTGTGGGGTGCACAGTGCAATCTGCGCAGGATTTCATTGACTGGGCGCGGGAAGAGAAGCAGGCGAATGACTGGATGGTGGAGCGTTGGCGTGAGCCGATACGTTGGTTCTTTGTGATGGCGAAGGCGCAAGTGCGATTGCAGCAGGGCTGCGCAGTGGTGAGTAAAGAGTTGAAAGTGGAGAGCGCTGAGGTGGCGAGAAACGATGGGGAGCGAGTTGAAGAGGGCAAGAGAGCTGAGATGGTTCAAAGAAAGGTAATACCTGAAGGAGGTTATGGTGTGTTGAATGATACGAATGGGGAGCGTATGCAGGGGCGCACTGAGGATGAAATTGAAATACTGAAGGTGATGCGTCGCCTAGATATGGCGCTCACTACAGAACGCACGTATGTGGGTTGGTATCGTGATCTGGTTCGCCAGAGTGGCTTGAAGGCGGGTGTCGATATGAAGGCAGACCAGTTGAAGTCGTTTTTAACTTTTTTATCCGAGGAACGAGAGGTGGCCACGTCGACTCAGAAACAGGCGCTCAACGCGTTGGTGTTCGTGGCAGAGACAGTATTTGATTTGGATCTGGGAGACATCGGGGATTACGTGCGGGCGAAGAAGCGCAAGAAAATCCCCGTGGTGATGAGCAAGGATGAGACGCGCAGCTTTTTTGCAGAGATGAAGGGGGAGAAGCGGCTGATGGCTCAGGTTCAGTATTCGACAGGCTTGCGCATTTCGGAGCTGTGTCGTTTGCGTGTGATGGATTTGGATTTTGATCGTAATCAAATCGTGGTTCGTAATGGTAAGGGCGGAAAGGGGCGGGTTGTGCCACTTTCTGAAAAATTGATTGAGCCACTGAATGCGCACTTGAAGGCAGTTCGTGAATTGTTTGAGCAAGACATACTGGATGAGAGTATCGCTGGAGTGTATCTGCCAGCTGCCTTAGCGCGTAAGCACCGGAATGCAGGTAAGGATTGGCGCTGGCAATGGCTCTGGCCGAGTCGTAAGATCTCGACAGATCCGCGTGGTGGATTGCGACGGAGGCATCATGTGTTGCCGAATGCCTATCAACGAGCGGTGAGCGAAGCGGTCAAACGCGCTGGGCTAACGAAGCAAATTACCAGTCATGTGCTGCGGCACAGTTTTGCAACGCATTTGCTGGAGGATGGCGTGGATATTCGGACCGTGCAGGATCTATTGGGCCATGCCAGTGTCGAGACGACGCAGATTTACACGCATGTGATGCAGAAGCCTGGTGTCGGGGTGCGTAGTCCGTTGGACAGTTTGTGAGCTGCGAGGGGGGCTGGGAACATTGAACTGCCTATGTTTGTGGGCGCTCATACCAGAAGCCGCATAGTTTGCGCGAGCGTACTGCGAGTGGCATCAGGAGCATGAGTGCGACCCAGCCGAAAATTTGCGGACCGGAATACCATTTCAATTTGCGCGCGGAGGTGTGTGCGGGCGCGTGGCTTAGAATCGTGAAATGGAGCCCTTGAGCCTTACCCCATTTCTTGAGTTGGCGTGAGAAACGGACTTCTTCGCTGGCGTAGAGGCTTTGATCGTAGCCGCCCACGGCGTCGAATGCATCGCGGCGGCAGTAGAGAAAACTACCTGCGGCTGTGTGTGTGAGTTTTGAAATGCGTTCCCACAGCGCGATGCCGAAGCGGCCAATGCGGCTGACTTCGCCTTCGAATTTTATGGTGGATCCACCTCCGACACAGGGGGTGGTTTCTAGTCGGCGTAGGGCTTCTGTGAGTAGCTGTGGGGCGATCCGTGTGTCGGCGTCGATAAAGATGAGCATTTGGCCGCGGCTTTGGGCGGCTCCTGCGTTGCGAGCGCGTGCGATTTGGTTGATCGGCTCGTGCACGACTTGGTCGGCGCCATGGGCGAGGGCTACGCGGTGGGGATCGTCGCTGGAGTTGTTGTCTACGACGATGCATTCGCCCGCGATCGCTGTGGCCTGCATGGCTTTGCGGATGGATGTGAGCGTGGCGGGCAGTTCGGCCGCTTCGTTGTAAGCGGGTATAATGATGGAGTATTTGGGTGGCATAATTCGTCTTGGGTGGGTCTAGTGAGCTGGGCTGGAAGGAAAGTGGGTGATCTGTGGCAGGGGGTGCATTGGAATGTATCTGTGCCCTGTCGTTTTCCTTACAGATCTTAAATGTGCACTTGTTCTGGAATAAATCAGGCGTCCCGCTATCCATCTTACTATGTCACAAAACATACTGCGACTTTGCTTTTCTCTTTTTATCTGGATGTTCTCGACCGCGCATGCGGCGCCTGTGGAGGCGGAGCATACTACGGTGGAGCTGATTTCGGAAACGGACACCATCGTGCCCGGTGAGTCTTTCGATGTGGCGATACGTTTTAAAATCGAGCCGCATTGGCATATTTATTGGGAAAATCCTGGTGCCAGTGGCTTGGCGACAATGATCGATTGGCAGTTGCCAGAGGGCATTGAGGCTGGGGAGATTCAATGGCCGGCGCCCGAGCGCATTTCGATGGCGGATTTGGTGAATTACGGCTACGAGGATGAGGCGGTGCTGATTGTTTCGATGCAGGCGGCCGAGGGCTTGCAGTTGGGCGAGCGCCTGACGTTGCAGGCGGAGCTCTTTTGGTTGATTTGTAAGGAGGCCTGTTTGCCGGGCGATGCGCAGGTGGCCATCGACTTGTTGGTCGCCGAGCAGGCGGTGCCGAGCGCAGAAAGTGCCGCTTTTGTAGCTGCGCGTGGTCTACAGGCGCAGCCAGTCGCGCCGTGGGCGGTCACGGCTCATCTTGCAGAGGAGCAATTGGTCTTATCGCTGGAGGGGAGTGAGATTCCAGAGGATCTTTATTTTTATGCGCAGACTGAGGGGCAAATTGACCCGAGTGGCGTGCAAACTTTGAGCTATCCTGCGGCCAATCGTGCCGAACTTCGCTTGCCCTTGGATGTGCCTTTCTTTGATGCGCAGCCAGAGGTGATGCGTGGGATCTTGCAGTCGAGCACAGGCTCTTGGCAGGTTGCGGCTACGATTTCCGAGCAAGCGCCTACGGGGGCTCCCACAGCTCAGCAGGTGGTGGGCTTTGCGGAGGTGGATGCGTCGGCAGCGCTTGGCTTCGAGCAGCGCTTGTTGGCGCTGGGGCTGCCTGGCTTCTTGGCCTTGTCCTTTCTCGGGGGCTTGATTTTGAATATCATGCCCTGCGTCTTGCCGGTGTTGTCGCTTAAGGTGTTTTCTTTGCTCAAGCACGCGGGACAGGCGCGTGCGGATGCCTTGCGACATGGATTGGCTTATACGATTGGAGTGGTGCTGAGTTTCTTGGTGCTGGCAGGCGTGCTTTTCGCGCTGCGCGCGGTGGGGGAGCGTATTGGTTGGGGCTTTCAGCTGCAGAGTCCGGGCTTCGTCGTCTTCCTCGCGGCCGTCTTCTTTTTATTTGGTCTGAATTTGATGGGGGTCTTTGAGCTCGGGGGCAAACTGGTGGGTGCGGATGCGAATGTGGCGAAGCGCAACGATGTGTATGGCTCCTTTGGCATGGGGATTTTGGCCGCTGTGGTGGGGGCGCCCTGCATGGGGCCCTTGGTTGCGGGCGTGAGTGGGCTGGCGGTGCAGGCGAGCATGGGCACAGGCTTATTGATTTTTGGCACGATGGGCTTGGGGCTGGCATCGCCTTTTTTACTACTTTCGGTTTTCCCTAAACTGGTGGCTTTTTTGCCTAAGCCAGGTCTTTGGATGGAGTCTTTTAAGCAAGGCATGGGCTTTTTGTTGATGGCGGCCGTGTTGTTTCTCGCTTTAGTTGCGGGGCGGCAAGGCGGAGTGGATGCCATCTTTATATTGCTGGTCATTATGTTGGCCTGTGGCGTGGCAGCTTGGATTTTTGGCCGCTGGGGGGCAGCTTTTCGTTCGAAGCGTGCGCAGTGGATTTCGAAGCTGCTGGCGCTGGCGTTGGTGTTTGGCTCGCTTGCTTGGGGGATTCCTGCAACGAAGGCCGCCTACGCGAGCTATGGTGAGAATACAGCAGCAGCGGATGCCTCGGGGCAGTGGGGCCCATGGTCGGCAGAGAAAGTGGATGCGCTGCTGGCTGAGGGGAAACCTGTGTTTGTAGATTTCACTGCCAGCTGGTGTTTGATTTGCCAGGTCAATAAAAAGGTGGCCCTACGCACGGATGCCACTGCGGCCCTATTTGAAGCGGAGGGGATTGTCGCCCTGGAGGCGGATTGGACGCGCTATGATCCTGCGATAACAGATGCGCTTGAGAGCTTTGGGCGCTCTGGAGTGCCGCTGTATTTGCTGTATTCTCCGGATGGAGAGGTCACTGTGCTGCCCCAGAGTCTGACGAATGGCGTCGTGCGGGATGCTGTGGAGCAGGCGCTGTAGTCGTATTAGCTATGAGGACTCAGTTAATAGATTTGCAAAGTGCGGATACTCTGCTGAAAAAGGTGCATGTTTTACGACGAGGTCAAAGTTAATTTCAAGGCGGGTAAAGGAGGCGATGGCTGTTTCAGCTTCCGCCGTGCAAAGTATGAGCCCAAGGGAGGCCCCGACGGTGGCGACGGTGGTCGCGGCGGCGACGTCTATATTGAGGGCGATACCAATGTGGCAGATCTTACAGATTTTCACTTCAAACCAGGCTGGAAAGCCAAGAATGGAGAGCCCGGACGCGGGCGTGATCAGCACGGTGCCAATGGGGCCGACATTATTTTAAAACTGCCCGTGGGCACCATTGTCGTCGATCGAGATTCTGGAGATCCCATTGCGGAGGTCACGGAGCATGGTGAGCGTGTACTCTTACTGGAAGGTGGCGAAGGCGGGAAAGGCAATGCTCAGTTCAAGTCTTCGACGAATCAGGCGCCGCGCCAATTTACACTGGGCAAGCCAGCTGAAGAGGGCGATTTTCGTTTGATCATCAAGACGATTGCCGATGTCGGCTTGATTGGTTTTCCGAATGCGGGTAAGTCAACTTTGCTCAACATGATTACCAATGCGCATCCGAAAACGGGCGCCTATCCCTTTACGACCGTGTTTCCAACGGTGGGTGTGTTGGAATATCCAGAGCAGTTTGAGCGTATCACCGTTGCGGACATTCCTGGTCTCATCGAAGGTGCCAGTGAGAATCGGGGCTTGGGTCACCGTTTCCTTAAGCACGTGGAGCGTTGTAAGGTGTTGATCATTATGCTGGATATGGAAGGCACTGATGGACGCGATCCTTTGGGCGATTACAAGGTCTTAATCAACGAGCTCAAGCTTTACATGCCTGGACTGGCTCGTAAGCCAGAGTTGATCTGTGCCAATAAGATGGATGAGCCTAATGCGGCTGAGAACCTGAAGCTATTTCAGAAGAAGGTGAAGGATAAGGTCTACCCGATCTCCTGTGTTTCTGACGAAGGTTTTGAAGAATTAAAGCAAGCCATGTTGGCAGAGGTGCTCAAGATCCGAGCTTCAGAGGAAGTGGAGGGAGAAGAGGACGAATCGACTGGGGACAGTGAGTGAGCCGAAGATAGTCGATCTGGATGAGGCTGGCTTTAGCCAGCAGTCTGCGTTGGAAAGCCACTTGGCTTACGAGTCTTTTCTTGCGCTTGCGCGCTGTCCTCAGCGTGAGCTGATCGTAGATCGCACGCTACAGAGGCGCACGATGAAGAGCGGCTTTTTGCTCGCGGTGGCCTATGGGCTGTCGCGTCGCATCGCTGATTGGAGCTCGAAGACGCGGGTCGGTATCGTATTTCCGCCCGGGCTGGGGGCCTATATTGCCAACCTTGCGGTGGTCTTTGCTGGCAAGGTGCCAGTGAATTTGAACTTTACCTTGGGGGCTACTAGCGCGGAAGCTTGCATGCGGCAGGCAGACATCGCTTGTTTACTGACGGCAAAGCAAGTGCAGCTCAAAATGCCGCTCTTTCCCTGGCCTGATTCGGGCGTCGTTGACCTGGTGGATGAGCTGAAGCGCCTGCCTAAGGCCAAGACCTTGGCCTTGTTGAGCTGCATATACCTGTGTCCTGCCCAATTACTGGCAAAGATTTTGAAGATCCCTCGGGAGGGCGGAGATCGTGAAGCCGGCTTGCTGTTTACCAGTGGTAGTTCAGGAGATCCTAAGGGGGTGGTGCTCACGCATCGTAATGTGTTGGGGAATTGTGCTCAAATCGATGCTTCGGGGCTCTTGCCGACCACAGAGAAGCTGATTGCGAGCTTACCTATATTTCATAGTTTTGGTTTTACCGTGACCTTGTGGTATCCGCTGCTGCGAGGTTGTGGCGTGGTGACGTTGCCCAGCCCGCTGGAGACTAAAAAAATCGCAGACGCGATCGAAGCTGAGTCCGCTAGTATTTTGGTGGCGACGCCGACCTTCTTGAAGCCCTATTTCAAGCGAGTGGATCCTGCCAAGTTGGCTTCATTGAAGTATGTAGTGGCGGGGGCGGAAAAGACGCCGGAGGGCTTTGCTGATACTTGGGAGGCTCGTTTCGGGGGCTTATATCTCGAAGGCTACGGCTTGACGGAAACTTCGCCCGTGGTGAGTGTAAACCTGCCAACTGTACCGAAGGGCGTGAAATACACCGGAGATTCTACAGAGGGCAGTCGCCGTGGCTCGGTCGGGCGTCTGTTGCCAGGGCATGCGGCGCGTATCCTAAATCCAGATACGATGGAGCCGATGGATGTCGGCTCGGTGGGTTTGTTGTCCCTGCGCGGGGCGAATGTATTTGGCGGTTATTTGCAAGATCCGCAGCGCACAGCAGAAGTTAAAGACGGGGATTGGTTTATGACCGGAGATCTCGCACGTTTTGATCGAGATGGTTTTTTGTTTATTGAGGGGCGTCTTTCGCGTTTCTCCAAAATCGCTGGCGAGATGGTACCACACGGCACCATTGAAGAGATTCTAGTGGAAGCTTATGATTTACTAGAATGTGAAGTTCCCATGTTGGCTGTCGCAGGGCGGCCTGATGAGGCAAAGGGTGAAGCTTTGGTTTTGATTGCAGCGGATGAGCTGGAACTGGAATTGAGCGACGTGCGGGCGAAATTGACGGCTGCGGGATTGTCGAACTTGTGGATTCCCAAAGAGCTAAAACAGGTGGAATACATTCCGACCTTAGTCACGGGCAAGCTAGACCTGCGTGCGATTAATTCGCTGGCGCAAGAAGCAAGTTCTTAATCGCCTGGCTAAGGCTGAATTCTGCACTATAGAGCTTGATGTGTCCTTGCATTTAGCAAGTCTGTTTCAGCTTTTTTGTGGCGGTGTTGTTTATTTGGTGATGTTTAAGTGGTTGTTTGTGAGTGGCTTGCTGTGTTTCGTTGCTTGCCCGCACTGTAAGTTGGCATGGGGCTGGCATAGGTATATGTCCTTCATTCAAATAAAAAACCTAAAACAATAAGGACCTACTATGAGCACGAAAAGTACATTAAAAAGAGAACTCGAACGCCTTGTCATTCACACCAACGATTCGGTTAAAGGATATGAAAAGGCTGCGGAGAAGGTGCAGGACGAAGATGCGAATCTCGCACTCTGTTTCCGCGAAATCGAAAGCGCTCGCCGTGAGCGTGTGGCTGCAATCAATTCACGCCTCGAATGTATCGGTGAGGAAGAGAAGGAGCGCGGCTCCCTTGAAGGCAGTGTCCATCGTGCGCTCATTAGCGTGAAGGACATGTTTACTTCCAGCCAGAACATCGAAGCTGTGATTGACGAGGCTGTTCGCGGGGAGCAAAAGCTGCTCGATTATATTAACGACACCTTCGATGATGTCGATGCAATGGACGGCGAGACCGTGCGTGTGATTAACGATTTGAAAGTCTGCGTGCAGCAAGCGACCGATCGTCTACAAGCTAAGGCTAAGGCTGCATAAAAAAACATTAGCGATAGCAATATGAGAGAGTCGTCCCCCAGAGGGGCGGCTCTTTTTTATTGGCTCCTTTGCTCGCAGGCTTTGCGCAGTCGTGTTTGTAAGTGAGTACGGCGGACTTGTTGTTCGTTGTTCTTGATCGCCATAGCGTAAGCATCGAGTGAACCGACAATGTAGACTTTGCGCCGAGCGCGGGTGATGCCAGTATAGACGAGGTTGCGCTGTAGTAAGAGAAAGTGCTGCTTGAGTAGTGGTATAATGACGACAGGATATTCGCTGCCTTGGCTCTTGTGGATGGAGATGGCGTACGCGTGCTGGATCTCTGAAAGTTCGCCTTTGGTATATTCGACCTGTGTATCGAACTCGATTGTCAGACCGGAGCGGTCGGCGGCGATCGCCTTGATAATGCCCGTGTCACCGTTGAACACATTTTTGTCGTAATTATTGCGAGTCTGAATGACCTTGTCGCCGATGCGGAAGGTATGGCTACCGTATTCGATTTCCACTGGAAGCGGTTTACGAGTCGTTTCGCGGAAATGAGTTTGAGTGGCGGGCGCGTAGTCTGGGTCCGAGCGCATGCGAGACTCGGCCTTGCTCTTGGGGTTTAGCACCTGCTGCAGTTCTTGGTTGAGCACTGTGATGCCGCCGCTGCCGCGGTGCATCGGCGACATGATCTGCAAGTCTCGGATCGGGTCGATATTGTGCGCTTTAGGAATGTATTCTTTAGCGAGGTATTTGATCGCCTGGATGCTTTGTTCCGGTTGTTCGGCTTCGATAAAGGTAAAGTCGCGCCCCGCATCGAGGTCGCGTAGGCTGCGGAAAGTCATGCCCGGGTGTGTCTCGCCTTGTAAGATCGCGTGCGCTGTGGTCACGATGCCGCTCTCTTTACCTTGGCGGTAAATAATGTTGAGCCGGGTGACTTTGGCCGGTGGGGCGGCCATTAGGTCGCCGAGCACATTGCCTGCGCCGACGGATGGCAATTGGTCCGCATCGCCGACTAGTAGCAGGTGGGCCCCGCTGGGGATCGCTTGAAAGAGGCTGGCAGCGAGGCGCGTGTCCAGCATACTGGTTTCGTCCAAGATGAGAAAGTCGCAAGGCAGAGGGTTCTCTTCGTTGTAGGTAAAGCTGCGAGTGGCGCCATCGTATTTGAGTAGCCGGTGAATGGTGCTCGCCTCTGCGCCGGAGGCTTCGGCGAGTCGCTGCGCCGCCCGCCCAGTAGGGGAGGCGAGGCTGATACGGGCGCGTTTAGCTTTAAGAATGTCCACGACTGCACGCAGAATAGTGGTCTTACCGGTGCCAGGGCCCCCTGTAATGATAGAGACTTTGGCGGCAAGTGTGTTGCGCAAGGCAGCTGCTTGTTGCTCCGCGAGAGTAAAGCCTGCGCGTGCTTGTGCCCATTCCACGGCAGCCTCAATCTTGATTTGTGGTAAGATCGAGGCGGTGTGAGCGATGCGAGCGATGGCCTCAGCAATACGTTTCTCAGAGCCAGCGGTGCCGGGCAATTGATAGGCGGGGCCGAGTCGCTCTTGGTTTTGGTCGTAGGCGTGAATGCCAAAGAGGCTACCCGCTTGCTCGAGCGTGCGGATGCGGCCTTGGATCAATGCAGGCTCTAAGGAGAGCAGCTGAGTGGCATGCTCAAGTATCATGGTTTCGGTGCCCAGGGTGTGGCCTTCGTCCTCTAGCTGGCGCATCGTGTGGAGCACGCCCGCGTCGATACGCTCCTTGGAATTTGTGGGGAAGCCGAGATTGAGCGCGATTTTATCAGCTGTCTTAAAGCCGATACGATCTATGTCCTCCGCTAGGCGGTAGGGCTCGTCCTGTAAGATTCGCTTCGCACCGCTGCCGTATTTCTTGACTAGACGCACGCATTGAGAGGGCGTAACGCCATAGGTTTGGAGAAACATCATGACATCGCGCACGGCACTTTGCTCATCCCATGCGGCCTTAATTGATTTGGCGCGTTGCTTGCCGATGCCGGGTACTTCGTGTAAGCGCCCAGAATCTTCGCTGATGATCTGCAAGGTGTCGGCTCCAAAGTGGTCTACGATTTTCTTGGCGTAGGATTTACCGATGCCATGAATGAGTCCGCTGCCTAGATATTTGCGGATGCCGTGCACGGAGGCGGGCAGTTGCGATTTAAATTGAGCGATTTTAAATTGATCACCATGCTGCGGGTGCCGAGTCCACTGCCCGTCTAGCTGCAGCGTTTCGCCACATTGCACGCCTGGCAGTGCGCCGAGCACGGTAACGGGACGTATGCTATCGCTGACTTGCAGCTCTGCTATGCAGTAGGCGTTCTCTTCGTTGAAATAAATAATCCGTTCGAGAACGCCTGTAATAGACTGGTCATTTTGTGTGGAAGGTGGCATCGGCTCTGGGGGTGTCGCAGAGTCGATGTAGAGCTAATTCGTCGACGGGGTCGACATGAAAAAGGCTCAGCTTAGTCTACAACGAACGCTCCTTTGCGATAGCCTCGCAGAGCGATGGCACTAGGAGCGCTCACCGGTAACTCCGAAATTGCCAATATTGCCCGCAGATTCGATGTCGAAGCGTATTAGAATATAGCGGATCTCGATGGAAGGAAAAGTCACCGAGGGAATGACGCCGCTTGCGAAGTCGACAGCTTGGCTTAGTTGAATCCACTCCTCACTCTCTAACTCGTCCAGTGTGTCGGCGCAAAGCACCCTGAAGCTGCCCGCAGCACTTTGATTATTAAGAAAGAAGCGTGATACGCGCTTGGCCTGACCGAGGTCGATGATGTAATCGTGTGAGCCAGCTTGAATGTTGTAACTTAGTGCAGAATTATCGCTGAGGAAAAGTGCTTCATCGTAATCGCCGACGTCAGTCACATGTATGTGCTGAAATTGTTCTTTGTTGACTAGGATCAAGCTCGCGCCCCGATACCAGCGTGCCAAGTTCTTGGGAGGGAGCCCCTGTGCACTGTTAGCTTTTGCCTGGGGGCGAATTGAATGAGTCGTCTGTGGGGCACTTTGCTGTGTGCTCGCTGGTAGAGCGCTCAGTGGAAATGTGGCAAGGCTCGTCAGAAAGCATGCTCTTGTGGCAATTCTCTTTATTCTAGAGTCGATTTTCATTGTGCGGTGGAGAGGGAAACTGGCAGCGGTCGAGTGCTAGGGGTGCAAAGTGTATAGCATTCTTTTGTTTGGAAGTAAATATAGGTTTTATAATCAATTAAAATCAGGGAGTGAATGAATCTATGTTAGAATGCGTATCGATATAATAGATACGATAAGATTATTCATTCATATCATGTGAGCTTCGTTCTATTCTCTCTATAATTGTGTGACCGCTGATGCTTTGTATCTTGTATATCTAGTAACTATGTCGACCAAGTTACAGAATGTGAGTGCGTGACGAGATTGTTGCAGAGTATGAGCGAATCCAGCTTGCATGCTCTTGTGGGCATTTTTGGTATCGGCCAATATTATGCACACGCTACAAAAAATTTTACTAGTACCAATTTTGAGCAGTTCAACCTGGGCCGATCCGATCCATCGCTTGCCAGGCTATGAAGTGCTTGGACGTGAGAGCAGCTTGATTGGCTCGGCCTTTGTGGGGTCTGAGGGGGCCTACGGGCAATCAGACTTAGAGTATCGCCCCATGGCTCGCACGGGCGAAGTGCTAGAAATGGTGCCCGGCCTGATTGTGACGCAGCACAGTGGCACGGGTAAGGCCAATCAATATTTCTTGCGCGGCTTTAATCTAGACCATGGCACCGACTTCGCGACCTACGTGGATGGGATGCCGGTGAATATGGTGACACACGCGCATGGGCAGGGCTATACGGATATTAACTTCGTGATCCCTGAGTTGATTGAGCTCGTGCATTATACCAAAGGGCCCTACTATGCCGCACTTGGCGATTTCGCCTCGGCGGGCTCGGCACAGATCCAGACTGAGAGTTGGTTGGAGCAAGGGATCGCTCAACTGAGCATCGGGCAAAATGGCTACTTTCGTACGGTCTTGGCAGATGCCTTTGATCTGAGTTTGACGGAGCGCCTGGTTGTCGGCTTTGAGTCACACTATTACGAAGGTCCATGGGATATCGGAGAAAATTTAAATCAATTCAAGGGCCTGGTGAAATACACCAAGCAGTTTGATGATGCTGAGTGGGGGCTCAGTTTCCATGGCTATGATGCCAGTTGGGATTCCGCGGATCAAATTCCCTTGCGCGCAGTGGAGAGTGGCTCGATTTCGGAGTTTGGCTCTGTAGATGAAGATGTGGGGGGGCAGAGTGCGCGCTATAGCTTGTCGACGAATTACCGTAGCGATCATGGGGATACGGCTACGACATGGAGCGCGTATGCGATTCACTACGACCTCAATTTGTGGTCGAATTTTACCTATTTCCTCGAAGATCCAGTCAATGGCGATGAGTTTGAGCAGGCAGAAAGCCGGATGGTTTATGGCGTCAACTTTGCCCATAATCTTTTACATGCACATTTTGGGGAGCACGATGTGCGGCATAGTTTTGGAGCTCAATTACGATATGATGTGATTGATGACATCGGTCTGTATCATACCGCTGCGCGAGATCGTATACAGGCCGTACGTGTCGATGATGTTCAGGAGTTAGCGGCCGCTGTATTCTATGAGAATGAAATACAATGGTCGCCGCACTGGCGTTCTGTCTTTGGCTTGCGCGCGGATTATTATGCTTTCGATGTCGAAAGCGACTTGGAAGCCAATACCGGCCGTGCGGATGATTGGATGCTGAGTCCTAAGTTCAGTTTGATTTATTCGCCGCATCGCATGTTAGAGTTCTACAGTAGTTTCGGGCTCGGCTTTCACAGTAATGATGCGCGGGGCACTACGATCACTGTCGATCCGACAGATTTATCAGCAGTGGATTCAGTCGATCCCCTGGTGCGTTCCAGTGGTGCTGAAGCTGGGCTGCGGGTGCATTGGAATGATCAGCTTAATAGTGCACTGTCGGTCTGGTGGCTGCAGCTGGATTCTGAATTGCTCTATGTGGGGGATGGTGGCGCCACCGAAGCGTCTGAGGGCAGTGAGCGTTACGGTATCGAATGGACCAATGATTACCGACCAGTTGAGTGGCTGACGTTGGATCTCGATCTAGCGCTGACACATGCTCGCTTCGAGAATGGGGATGAAATTCCCGGTGCGCTGAATGCGGTTGTAAATGGTGGCGTGAGCTATCGGGGCCAATCTGGCCTCTTTGGGAGTTTGCGTGCGCGCTACTTTGGCAGTCGTCCACTCACGGAAGATGGTAGTATCGAGTCGGACCCTTCGTTAGTCTTGAATCTAAAGGCGGGCTACGACTTTACGCCCAACCTGCGCTTAAGTTTCGATGTGCTCAATCTGCTGGATTCACAGGACGATGATATCACCTACTACTATGAGTCGCAGCTCGCTGGGGAGGTGTCTGGAGTTGAAGATGTGCACTTCCATCCGATTGAGCCGCGTAGCTTACGTGTGACTCTCAGCTATCGTTTCTAGGGGATTCCCGCCCGCGGCATTGTGCCAAACAGATCACGAATCGTTTACGATTGTGTCGTTCAAGTGTCCTTGGGTGGCGTGAGTGTTAAATGTGATTCAGGTCGGCGGTACATATTTGACCTCGAGCTTCTGCAGCCGTTGATGGGGTTTTCTGGTGTTATTGTATTATTAAGATGGATACGTTTTTTAGATTATTCTTAGTCGCATGCTGCTCTGTCGTTGCACCCTGGGTGCATGGGCATGGTGCTGCGCAAACGAGTATTCGTTTGAACGTATATGAGGCACAGCTCGAAGTTCGCATTGAGGTGACAATGCCAGACTTAATTAAAATGGTGGGGCAAGAGTTGAGTTCAGAAATGGCGACTGCGCCCGAGGCCTTGCGTCAGTTTGCATTCGAGTATCAAGGTGAAGTGCAGAAGCACTTCAAACTCGTGGATGCAGATAATCGGGTATTGTTGCCGTCCAGTGCCTGGGCACAGCTACCTGATTTTGATTCCTCGGCGGTTCAGAACTTAGGACTGGAGCAACAACGAATCGAGGTGGTGTTGGGCTATCTGTTTGAGTCGCCGCCTCAATCATTGGCGGTGGTCTTCGATCTGGGGCAGGACCATCATGGTGCTCCGGTGTATGCAGATTGTATTTTGCGCCAGAATGATGAGATGACGGTGCTGCCCGCAAAGGTAGGGCCTGGCTTTTCAATTCAGTATGCATTTGTGTGGGACGAACCCGTGCAAGGCATTCATGCGATGTCCAACTTAGACGCTGCGAGCATCGGATGGGAGTATCGCCCAGTGGTCAGCTATCTCTATGATGAAGGTTCACGTGTGAAGTGGTCGGTGGTGGCACCCTTATCCGCTTGGGGGGAATACGCCTACGATCTTTCACGCATGCCGCGTCATGTGCTGGCTGATACTATAGCTGCTCAGTTTCAGTTAAGTGCCGCAGGGGTGGTCTTGCCGATGCAAGATGTGGAGGCGGTTTGCTTCCGCATGAATACATTTGATTACCAACGTGGGCGTTCCGTCAGAGGGGGCGATCCTGAAAATATGATGCTCCGTTTGGATATGACTTTTGAGTCGCCAACTGTTGAAGCGGATTGGTTGGAGGCGCGTTGCATAGATTTCCCAGCGCTGAGCCCCCGCATGTTTTTAAGCGCATGGGTAGAATCTCAAGGTGAAAATTTTCAAGTCCTACATCCAGAGGCCAATTCTTTCCGCTGGCAGTCGCGGGCGTCTGAGGAGCGCTTGCTACAAGTCAATGCACGCTAGTGTGCTAAGGTAAATTTAGAGGTAATAATTTAATCATGTTCAATCAATTATATAATCGAGTAGCGCGCTACTGTAGTTACGGCTTTTTTGGCTGTTTGGCTACAATGGCGACGCACAATCATGTACACGCGGACGATGTCAAAGCACTCCATTTTGATGGAGTCGATGACTACGTGACCATGGGGAATACCTTGGGTCTTTCCGAACTGACGATCAGTGTCTGGTTTAAAAAAGACGCGGGCGGTGCCCTAGGCAGTTCTGGCGCGGGCGGTGTCAATGTGATCCCACTTGTCGCTAAAGGACGTGGTGAGAATGATGCCAGCACGCTCGACTGTAATTACATCTTCGGGATCAATAGTGCAGGCATGCTTGCCGCTGACTTCGAAGAAGGCGCTGCGGGTGTCAGCCCAGGGATCAATCACCCAGTGGTGGGTGTGACTCCTGTGGTTGAAGGCGTGTGGCAGCATGCCGCACTCACTTATGATGGCGCGACATGGAAGGTATATTTGAATGGACAGTTGGATGCGGAGCTTTACGTGGGGCAGCCCCTCCGTTCCGATAGTATCCAGCATTTCGGATTGGGTGCAGCAATGAATTCTAGTGGCACCGTTCAGGGCTATTTTGCAGGAAGCCTGAATGAAGTCAGCGTTTGGGATCATGCCTTGAGCCAAAGTGATATCGAGAACTTAATGACCTCGACGCCTGCTGTCACAGAAACCGGACTGGTGGGCTATTGGCCACTGGAGCAGGCTTCTGGTGTTACAGTCGCCGATGCGACGGGTAACAACGATGGTGTCTTTACTGGCGAGACCGAATCCACATGGGTGGACAGCAATTTTGTAAGAGCGGATTTTGTGACGCCTCCTACAAATCTGCGAGCCTGGGCTTCTCAGGTAGGAGCGATCAGCCTTAGCTGGACGGATCAAGCAAGCACTGAGGCAGGCTATATTGTTGAGCGGTATGATTCAAGCGCTGCAGCATGGTCCGAGTTGGCGACACTGCCAGCAGATAGCACTTCCTATCTGGATGAATCGGTCGACTTAGACGTCGATTATCTATATCGCGTACGTGTGTCTGGTGGCGCCACTTCATTAGTTACACAAGCCAATGCCGGCACTTCAGCCGGCCATCATGTGACGAAGCTTCGCTACGGAGTGAATGGATACTTTGATGCGCTTGATGTCGGATTGCGTCAATATGTTGCGCCCGGACCCGATGTAACGTGGAACATTGTGACGCTGTATACTGATAATAATTCGTCAACGAACGAAGATCAGATTTTGATGCAATTCCCCAATCTTGAGGGAGCCATAGCCGATGGCAAAGTGCCTGCGGGCTCGGTGGTTCAAAGCGCGACCCTACGTATTTGGGTAGGCGATGGTAATGAGAAGAGTTCTAACACCATCAGCATGTATCCGATGTTGAGTGATTGGGACAGCCATAGCACCTGGAATAGCATGGTCGACGGAATCAGCCCCGACGGTGTCGAAGCCGCGAGCATTCCAGACTTTGCGCAGAATGGTTTGAATGTGGCCAGTGTCTGGTCGGAGTGGGATTTGACTGAGCGCGTGCAAAGTATTTTGGATGGCAGTCATACCAATCGTGGTTGGGTATTATTAAATGCGGGCAGTAATGGTTTCGGGATCACTTCCTCGGAGTCAAGCGACCTGAGTTTGCGTCCGGAGTTGGTCATTCACTATACACTCGGTGCCGTTCCTGGTTCGCCGACGGATACCAGCGTGAGCCGCACGCCAGAGAATGCCGCCTTGATTACATGGACTGATAGCGTGAGTGACGAGGGGAACTATATCGTAGAGCGCGCTTATTCGCTCGATGGTCCGTGGACAATACTCACGGATAGTTTGCCTGCAGGCAGCACGTCCTATAGCGACAGCACCGTGCTCGAAGATACGAAGTATTTCTATCGAGTGAGCGCTTCTAACACATTTGGCTCAGGCGAGCCCGATGCGGTGCAGGCCTTCCGCTTTGGAACAGGAACCAGCGCACTTGAGTTCGATGGTATCGATGATTACATCACGATGGGCAACACGCTCGGTATGTCTGAGTTGACCATTACTCTTTGGTTTAAGAAAACCGGTGAAGGTTCCACCGCAACCAGTGGTGGGTGGTATTCACGGCATTCCACTCGTCGCGAAAGGTCGCGGTGAGAGTGATGGCACTACAGTAGATTGTAATTATTTCTTCGGCATTGATTCTGGCACAGGTATGCTGGGGGCCGACTTTGAAGAAGGAGCTGGCGGCACCAGTCCGGGCCTGAATCACCCGATTGTAGGTGTGTCTCCGATTCAAGATCATGTGTGGTATTATGCCGCACTGACTTACGATGGCAGCACATGGAAGCTATATTTAAATGGTGCGCTGGAGAATGAACTCTATGTCGGACAGCCGTTGCGCGCCGATAGTATTCAGCACTTTAGTATCGGTTCCGCGCTCAATTCCTCCGGCTCGCCGGCGGGTTATTTTGCAGGTTTGATTGATGAAGTCTCTGTTTGGAATCGTGCACTTGAAATGAGTGAGATCCGCTCATTGATGACTGAGAATCCCGCACTGCCGAATGCAGACTTGTCCGGCTTCTGGAAACTGGATGAAACTGCGGGCGCCGCAGCCTACGACGAGAGTCAGCAAATTCACGGCGCTGTTAGTGGGGTCTTTACTGATGCGGATTGGCAAGCCACCGACTTGGACACATCTGTGATCTCCTTTCCTCCCACGGATCTGACAGCATTGGCCACAGCCGATAAAGTGATCGAATTGAGCTGGGTAGATGCTTCCAGTAATGAGTCGGGTTTCACGCTGGAGCGCCGCGAAGGCACAGAGGGTGAATGGATTGTGATCGAAACGACTGCCGCGAATGTGGAAAGCTACTTCGACACGGAGGTTCAGCCCGATCTAGATTACTACTACCGTGTCAGCACTGTTGGGGGCACGGTATATAGCTCCGCGATACGTGCGAATATCGGCACGCGCTACAATGAGAAAGTTGCCAAGTTCCAGTATGGAATGAATGGATACATCGCGACTAATGATATCGGCATACGCTCCTCGAGCTCGCCTGGTGCTGATGCAACCTGGAATACTTCCAACCTCTATACCGACAATAATAGTGAGACCGATGAAGATCAGGTGCTGATTGATTTCCAAGATATCATCGGAACCGGCGCGCAGCAAATACCATCCACTGCGATCGTTAAGAGCGCGACGCTACGCCTATGGGTTGGAGACGGGAATAACCCCAGCAACGATATCATTAGCCTACACCGCATGCTCGCGGATTGGTCGGCGAACAGCAGCTGGAATTCGATGGTCGATGGTATCACAGCCGACGATGTCGAAGCAGTCGCCACTGCGGAATATGTGCATGAAACCTATAAGGACATCGAGACCTGGAGCGAGTGGGACGTCACCGCTTCCATCGAAGCGTATCTTGCAGGCACTGCGACCAATCGCGGTTGGGTGTTGTTGAACTCCGATAATGATGGCTTTGGCTTCTGGACTTCCAAGGCCGCAGATATTGATATTCATCCTGAATTAGTGGTTGTCTATAGCGATGGTCCGACTCCTGCAGCGCCCACTTCGGTAGTTGCTGAGCCGGTCTCTACTTCAGAAATTGAGTTGACCTGGACTGACGTTGCCAGCGACGAGACCGCCTATATGATTGAACACGCCACGGACTACTACGGTGAGTGGGAGGTGTTAGTTGCGGATCTCGATCCAGATACGCAGTCCTACAGCCACACTGGCTTGGAGACGGAGAGCACACACTATTACCGTGTAGTCGCTTTGAGCGAAACTGGTGGCGGCATTAGTGAGCCCGCGTTTGCTCGCACAGACGATGGACCTTATGGTCTGCGTCAACTGTCCTTCCAGCAAGGCTTCAATGACTATGCGAGTGCATTGGAGATTGAGATCGATTCCGATACGCCTGAGGCCAATGCGCAGAATGCAATCCTATGGGTAGACCATAACTCGGATGGCAGTGAGCGTCAGGTATTGCTGAACTTTGGCGACATCTTTGGTGAAGCTGCGGGGCAAATTCCTGCAGGCTCGATTATCGATCGTGCTTATATCCGACTCTATGTCGGCACCGATACTTCCGTGCAAAGTGATGGCCCCATGCACTTCCAGCAAATGCTGGTGGATTGGGATGATTTGTCTAGCTGGTCCTCTGAGGCCTGGGGCGGTAACGGTATCGACGATGACGATATCGAATCAGATAGTCAGCCCGATAGCGTGAGCATCTTCTCTAGCCAAGAGTCATACTACGACGTCGAGGTCACGCCGACCCTGGTCGACTGGTTGAATGGTGCACCGGTCTATGGCTGGGTGATTCAAACCTACTCCGACGATGGATACGGTTTCTATTCATCATTAAGTGCCGATGCAAAGCAACGCCCAGAGCTGATTGTTGAAATCGATACCGATCCTGCGAATCTGTATCCAGAGGTCACGATCAAGGCGCCTACAGACGGTGCGTCTGAAGTTGCCGAGCCCGCGGTTATTAATCTGGATGTCACTGATGGCAATCTTGAAGACCTACTGGATGTCACACTCTTCGGACGTCTAGTCGCTGATTCCGACGAAGCGTTCTCGGTGGTATTGCTGCCTGATACACAATTCTATTCGGCAGAGATCAATGGAGCTGTGAAGGAAATCTTCGCTTCTCAAACACAATGGGTCATTGATAATCGCGAAGCCTTGAATATTGCCTTCGTCTTGCACCTGGGAGACATCGTTCAGAACGGTGATACTTATGGTAACGGAAGCTCTGCAGAGCAGGAGTGGATCAACGCTTCGGACGCGCTCTACTTACTGGAAGATCCGCTAACAACTGGACTGCCTGAAGGTATTCCTTATGGCGTCGCGGTCGGGAATCACGACCAAGAGCCGATCTGGGATCCAGATGGCACCACGACTTACTATAACAAGTATTTCGGTGTCGATCACTGGGCTGACAAGAGCTACTACGGCGACCACTACGGCAGTAACAATGATAATTACTACCAATTGTATTCGGTTGGCTCATACGACTTCCTTTCGATCAGTCTGGAGTATCGTGGCTCTGCAAATACAGAGGTGCTCGATTGGGCCGAAGGCTTAGTGCAAGCCTATCCCGATCGTCGTGTCATCGTGACGACGCACCACCTTGTCAATACCGGCAATCCTGCTTCTTGGAGTTCCTACGGTGAAGCGATCTACGAGCGCTTGAAGGGCTATCCTAATTTACACCTGATGCTCGGTGGTCACATCCACGGTGAGGGACAACGCACGGATGAGTTCGAGGGAAATATTACGCACTCCCTCTTACAAGACTATCAGGGCTACAGCGAAGGTGGCCAAGGTTACCTACGAATCCTGACATTCGAACCTGCACACAATAAGATCTACGTGCGCACTTACTCACCTTGGGTGGATGCCTATGAGACCGACACGAACAGTCAGTTCGAATTGGAGTATGACATGGGAACCATCATCTCCGAATTTGAGGAGTTGGCGACCTTCACCGATATACCTGCCGAATCCGAATTGGAGTTCGAGTGGGACGAGCTATTGGCTGGCCGTCATTATGAGTGGTATGCCAAAGCAACGGATGGACGTAAGCCAGTGGAAACCAGCTTACAGTCATTCACCGCAGCGGGGTCCACTTACTCCTCGTGGCGTGACCAACTCTTCGATGCCGAAGATAGCAATGTCGGCCGCGAGGACGACCATGATGGCGACGGCTATAGTAATTACTATGAGTTCGTCTTTAATGGAAATCCCAAGAGTGGATCCGGTCTGCACATGCCAACCGTTACACTGGGGGCGGGCGTGAATGAAATGCGCTACCAGCGCATTCAGGATGCCGGCTTGCAATGGAGCTACCTCATCTCGGAAGACTTGATCCACTGGGACCTGCCCAGCGAAGAAATCGTCGAGATCACCGAACGTATCGTCGACAACGAGGATGGCACCGAATCGGTCCAGCTTGAGATTGATACTAAAGTCAAAGCCCTCTTCTGGCGCATCGTCGTTCAATAATACGCACTACAGACATTAACACTTAGAATAAGATTTAATATGTATTTACATACACGAAATTGGATACTGCTCCCGCTGTTCGCCGCGACGGCGAGTGTGGGGACAGCCATCACCCTGGAAACGGACCCTATGGGCATGCTAGAGCTGGAAGTGCCGGCTCAATCCGATGCCTTGATCAGCCTGCCGCTGCATCGCACCGCTGTCTATTCCGGACAGATTGCGACGGTCGAAGGTAATCGTATCGACCTGGTCACTACAGGTGCCAGCCCAGATTGGTCGGAGGACGAATGGGTGTATGTTGCCGATACGCAACCAGTGACGTACTATGCACTCTTCATGAGTGGTGATTTGGAAGGTTGCTACTACACGATCTCAGGCAACGACGCCGACTCTTTGGAGTTGGATCTGGAGGCGGGCAGCCTGGAGGGCTATGGCCTCGAAAATCAAGCGCTACAAATCGTGCCTTACTGGACCTTGGGCACTTTCTTTAGTGAGCAAGATGCAGTTACGCCGAGTGCTGCGATCACAGGTTTGGGCGAGCGCTCTGAGTTGCATTTCTACGACCAGAGCGCGGGAGTCGACTTAGCCGCATCCACGGTTTTTTATTATTACGACGGCACCGCTTTTGGCGGTGAAGGCTGGCGTATGAGAGGAGACAGCTGGACTGAGATACATGATGATTATCCCATCGCTCCCGATCGTGCATTTGGTTTTCGTAATATCACAGATTCTGCGGTCGAATTGTTGCTGCCGGGGCAGGTGCAAATGACTCAATCCACATTTGTGATTGAAGGGCGCGAAATCGATAGTGATATACGTGTGGCGACCACCAGCATGGTGCCAGTCAGCCTTGCGGATTCCAAGTTGCTGGAAAGTGGAGCTGTAGAAGGCACCACATCCATCACAGGATTGGATGCGGATTTAGTGATGGTCATGGATAACAGTGCTGCTGGATTCGATAAAGCAGCCGTCGGGATCTATTACTACTATGAAGGAGCTAGCTTCGGCGGGCCCGGTTGGCGGCTAAAAGGGGGCGGCTTCTTAAGTTTGATGGACTCCGTCGAGGTCTTTCAGCCTGGGCAGGGAGTTCTCATCCGCAAAGTCGGCGATACGAGTGGCTCACAAGCACTCTGGCAATTTCTGCCCGAGTATTTGAGCAGTGATCTCGATTAAGTAACGAAATTAAAAGTAAATATATAATGAAAAAGATACATTCTTCACTCTTACTGTGTGCATCTACAATGATGTCTACAGTCTATGGCACGATCTCCTTTGATATTCAGGCCGATCAGTTGCAAACATTGAACGCGGGCGAAGCGATGCCTACGACAGGTGTAGTCATGTTGCTTGCGGATACAGACAGCAATGGATTCGATGCCGTCGAAGCATTCTCATTTGCTGAAGATCTTTCTACTGGTATCACTGCCGATGGTACTAGCGGCGATGATCTTGTGCTGTGGTATGGCGACCTTTCCAACTCAGGTATGGATGGTTTACTCGCTGCATGGCTACCCAGTGTGAGTCTCGGTAGTTACGGCAGTCATACATTAAGCGAGGGGGATGCGCTGGCACTCGCATGGTTCCCGGAAGCCAGCATGGCAGATGGTTTTATCGGGGTGGGTGCTTCGTATGGTATTTTTAGCCAGGCAAGCGGAAGCCTGGGTAGTGAATGGGATGTGCCTGCGGATGGATCTTCCTCTTATGGATTGTATGCTTTCACGCAGAATTCAATTATGTTACCCAGCGGCCCGGAATCAGGTGCACTTGATTCCGGTTTGTTGGTGGCGAACTTGACTACTGTGCCAGAGCCAGCTTCTGCTGCAGCGCTATTGGGCCTGGTAGTATTAGGGGGCGCACTGGTGCGCCGTCGGGTACGATAGTTTTTTCGTAACGCTTGGACACCGCTGTTGCGAGTGAGCAATGACTCGCAACAGCGGTTTTTTGTGCAATCGTGGCACTTTTATAGTTACTTGTGGGTATATGCATGCATTTGAATATGTGTCGTATTTTCGGATACACGAGTGGGTCGCATTTAGGTGAAATATTATTTTCGATGAAAAATCTGGCTTAGATTTTGCTAAATCGATCGAATGAATTCCTACCTACTTCATACTATAGGCCTGTGTGGCTTACTTTCTTTATGCACTCAAAGCTCTTTACTGGCTGAAGTAGCAATGCATGCTGAAGAGCCGGCAGAGGCGTCCATTTATTTTAGCGGTGATTGGGGGCAAGAGGGCGGCTATATGACTCGTGAGGAACTCTCGGAGATCGATGGATTTACCACGATTCGGGAGGAAGTTTTCCCCGGTGCTGATATGGCCGACTTAGGTGTGCTGCCCCTGAAGTCTTTGGTGAAGGCGCTTGGTTTGGGGTCCGATGCGGATGGTTTCTTGTTGGAAACTACAGATGCGTGGGAGAGTTTTATGACACTGGAGTATCTTGAGGGAAATGATCCAGTCATGTTGCTGTATATTAACGGCAAGGGGCCCGATGAGAGTGAATGGCCGATGTTTGGCGGAGATATTGAGGCATTGGCTCCCTATTATGTTTTCGTGGTCGGTGATAAAAGCGGTTACCCAGGTTCTCCAAAATATGGGATGGTTTCTGCGACTCAAATGACTGGTATTCGTGCAATGAATACAGCTAAGCGTTATGCACCATTTTATGATGCGCCGATGGACCAGTTGTCGCCACTGGCGCAGGCCGGACGTGATTTGTTTCTGCAGCGCTGTAATGTCTGCCACCAGGGGCCCGGCAATGTCGGTGGCAATGTTTCGCAGCGTCCTTTAATTGTGCTGCAAGGGCATGCGAATTACAATGAAGCGTACTTGAGGAAGATGATTACGAATCCTAAGCAGTTTTACCCAGATACAATCATGCCCAATCATGAAGATTTTGATGATGCGAAGTTCGCCAAGATTGTGGCCTACTTAAAAGAGACTTCGGCGCTAGGGAAATAGCTCTCTTGCCTAGTCTGATGATTTTGATTCTGCTGGGAGTTTTGATTAAGAGTATTAGTATATTGTTAATTTGTATGAGCTGTAGCTGCTGACATGTCCTTGTGTTCGTTGGTGCTTTTCGCATATTTAAAAGAATGCGAACGATCAAATGGATATTTCTTGGGGCCCTGCTAGGGGTGGCGGCGTTGCCTTATCTGCTTTTTCAGCAGCGGGAGTTGCCAGCGGGGACGAGCTTGCGTAGTCCGGATTTTGAGTATTCTGAGGCGCGATTATTGATTGATCGCACTGTTTGGGATCGAGAACGAGAGCAGGTCGTGCGCTCACATCAAATTTTTGACACAATCTTGCAGGAGATAGAGTCTGCTGAGACCTTTGTGATCGCCGATTTCTTCCTCTGGAATCCTTGGCGTGGTGCAGTGGAGCCCTCTGGAGAACTTCGTCCGCTGGCCGAGGAGTTAGCGGAGGCCTTACTACGTAAGCGAATCCAGAGCCCGGATTTGCCGATACTTGTTATTACGGACCCGATCAATCGCATTTACGGGGAGCTTGGGGCGGACTATTACGCTCGTTTGGCGGGAGCGGGCATTCCAGTGGTGTTCACAGATTTGAGTCAGATGCCGGATTCTAATCGTGTGTATGCCCCTCAAGCATGGTTTTGGAGCCAGTATTTGCCTACGGGAAAACTAGGTGGGCTGCGAGTGGTCCCTAATCCATTTGATGGAGCGGGCGAGAAGCTGACACTTGCTCAGTTGGGGCGCATGTTGTATTTTAAGGCGAATCATCGTAAAGTTCTGGTGACAGGGCGAGAGGGCTCTGCGCCGCGGGTAGTGATTGGCAGTTTGAACCCAGCTGATGGGAGCGCAAATCA
Organism: Puniceicoccaceae bacterium; assembly: GCA_002729725.1. Classification (GTDB taxonomy): domain Bacteria; phylum Verrucomicrobiota; class Verrucomicrobiia; order Opitutales; family Coraliomargaritaceae; genus Thalassobacterium; species Thalassobacterium maritimum. The sequence continues at coordinate 64,613 of PBYS01000116.1, read as the reverse complement.
CTCAAATCAGGGGGCTTTAGTTGAGGGCGCCGTGGCGATTTATGCAGCGCATTCAGAGTTGGCGGTGGCAGAGTGGTCCGCGACGGATCCGCAGCAAGTCCAAGGTGAGGGCAGTCAATTCGTGGCTCGTACCATTGAGAAAATTCGGCAAAATATTCCTCGGGTAGATTCACTGCCTCGAGCGCGTGAAGGTGCGCCACGGGTGGCTTGGCGGAGTGAGGGGGCCATTCAAGCAGAGCTACTCGCTCAGTTGAATGTGGCAAACGCGGACACTCGTGTGGACGCTGCTGTATTTTATTTTTCGGATCGAAGTATTGTGAAAGCTTTCACGCAAGCGATTCAGCGCGGAGCTCAGGTTCGCTTATTACTAGATGCGAATCGCGATGCTTTTGGACGCGAAAAAAACGGTATTCCCAATCGTGAAGTTGCCGCGGAGCTGATGGCTTTGTCTGGTGAGGGAGCGATTGAGGTGCGTTGGGCAGCCACCCATGGAGAGCAGTATCATGCCAAGGTATTGCGTGTTGTTGGGGATCAGCAGGATGTGTTGTGTCTGGGCTCGGCAAATTGGACGCGTCGCAATTTGGAAAATCTAAACCTAGAGGCGAATTTACTGTTTCAAGATGCGATGGAGATGGGAGCCGCCTTTGATGCGTATTTTGAGGCTTTGTGGACCAATGCGGATGGCTATGAGGAAAGTCTGCCTTATGAGGACTGGGCTGAAGAGGGATGGTCTTTGCGTTGGAAGACATGGCTTTACCGCTTTCAAGAGTGGAGCGGAGCTTCGACCTTCTGAGTTTTTATGCGTGTTTGACCGCGATCAGTGTTAAGTCATCCAGTTGGCCGGTGCCCTGGGAGAAGCGGTGTACGCTCTCCAATGTCTGCTCCACAAGTTCTTGAGCTCCTTTGTCGCCATGTGTTCTCAGTAGGTCAGTGAGGCGCTGGCTGCCGTATTCGTCGCCATTGTTATTGGCGATTTCGGTAATGCCGTCGGTGTAGAGTAGTAGGGCATCTTTACTTCCGAAGTGGATGGAGGTATCTTGAATGATACTTTCAAATATGGCGGGAGGCACCATGCCGACCGCCATGCCCGGGGATTGAATTGGGCCGACGTCGAGGCCTCCATTTGTATGTTGGTCGTAGAAAAGCGGCAACTCGTGGCCTGCTCGCGCCAAGGTGAGTTTTTCAGTTTCTAAGTCTATTACAGCGTAGACCATGGTGATGAACATGTCTCGTTGCATCGTATGTTCCATGGCAGCATTGATGGCGCTGAGCACTTTTGAGGGTGAGCGGTGTAGTTGTGCGAAGTGGCGCAGGTGCGTTTGGCAAATCGCCATTAAAATCGAGGCGGATATGCCTTTGCCGGAAACATCGGCGATAGCGAATGCGATTGTTTTTTCATCCAATGCAAAGACATCGTAGAGGTCGCCGCCGACTTTTTGAGCAGGCGTGTAGTGTGAGGCGAACGCGATGTGGTCGGCAGGCGGAAACTTCTTCGGGAGCAGCAGGCCTTGGATGTTACTGGCGAGCTCGATGTCGGTATCGAGTTTATTTTTATCGATCTGTAGTTGCATGGCGTCGCTGTTGTGCACGGCGAGGCCCACTTGTTCGGCGAGTGATTGGACTAGGGAGAAGTCAGTTTCGGTAAACGCGAGCCCGTCGGAGGGGTTGGCTACGGCGAGCACAGCGATCAGTTCTCCTTGAAAGAGCACGGGAGCGGCAATGAAGGAGCGAATTTTCAGTGCGGGGTCTTCGTGTTGTACGATGCGCGGGTCGTTTTCTGCATCGACGATGAGCTGAGCGCGGCGCGATTTAGCGACCTGGCCGATCAGGCCTTCGCCCATTTGGTAGGTTTCAGACTTGAGGATGCTCTCGAGGAATTGGGCGCGCGTGGTGAGTTTACTGGTTACCGACTTTGGAAGTTTGCGCTGTGGTGGAAAGAGGCCTTCGACGGCGATGCCCTTCAGGGTGTTGTTGGGGCGTTTTTCGAAAATGCAGGCGCTCATCGCGCCGGTGCTTAGGATGGCGGCATGGATGATGCGCTGAAACATTGCCTCGCGGTTGCTGCCTTCGGCGACCGCCTCGACCATGTTGTGCATGAATTCGACGACGATTTGTTTCTCCTGATGTAGGAGCTGCTTATCTTCGTCGAGAATTTTGATCTGTCGGCGTTTTGCGTTGTAGGGGAGCCACAGTGCGAAGGCTCCAGCGATTAGTCCAAGTATGAAAGGCAGCATGGCTGGGGCTCGAGGGGCTGTGTCTACTCTTTGTCCTGTTTCTCGACTTGATTGCGTAGAAACGCGATGACGTCTTGAAATTTGGCTACGTTTTCTTGATCCGCTTCTGTTAGGTTCTCGTGGGCTTTCAGGATGTTTTTGGCATCGGAGACTTCTTGATTTTGTAGTGCGGCAAAACTTTCGGCCGCTTCGGTTTCATCCTCTGAGACTGTTAGCAAATTTTGTAGGCCTAAATTGCAAATTAGCTCGTAGTTGCGCTCCCCAAGTTTGCCGACGACCAATTCACCCGCTGGTGAGAGCTTACGTAGCTCGATTGCTGTGCCAGCTAGAATGCCGAGAAAGGTACTGTCCATACCTTTGCATGCTTCAAAATCGATAAAAATTCGGCGACTTCCACTCGCGAGGATCGTTTCGATAAACTCACGGAATGAATTACAGTTTAAGTAATTCGCTTTGCCGTTAATTTTAACTACGACAGGGTCGGAGTAAGCGCTAACGAGAAATGTGGGCTGTGGTGAATCACTCATGCAGAGCGTGGGTCGGGTGAAAGGTGAAAAGTTGTAAGATATAAAACCGAGTCAGAAAGCTGGTCGAGTAGGCTAGCACTGTGAACTTAATAATCAACAATCAATCGAGGGTCGGCAATAATTCATAAAATCTTCTTGAAATCCCTAAGCGAGGGCAGACTTTGTGTGATAGCTGAAGATATGAATACTTACCTAGAATATACTAAAGAGATCGAAGAACGTAAAGGTGAAGGGTTGAGCCCGAAACCAATTGATAATGGCGAATTGCTCGCTGTGATCATTGAGCAGATTAAGGATCTCGATAACGAGTATCGCAAGGACTCCTTGCACTTTTTCATTTATAACGTATTACCGGGCACCACCAGTGCGGCCACGGTGAAGGCGCAATTCTTGAAAGAGATCATTCTGGGGGAGTCTGTGGTGGAGGAAATTACTCCCGAGTATGCCTTGGAGCTCTTATCGCACATGAAGGGGGGCCCTTCGATCAAGGTGCTCTTAGATCTCGCGCTGGGTGAGGATGCCGCGGTCGCCGCACAGGCTGCTGCGGTCTTGAAGACTCAGGTCTTTCTCTACGAGGCGGACACGGATCGCTTGGTGGCTGCTTATCAGGCAGGCAATGCCATCGCTAAGGAGCTATTGGAGAGCTATGCCAAGGCGGAGTTCTTTACTAAGTTGCCTCCGGTGGACGAAGAAATTAAAGTGGTCACTTACATCGCTGGCGAAGGCGATATTTCAACTGACTTGTTGTCCCCGGGCAATCAGGCGCACTCGCGCTCGGATCGTGAGCTGCATGGTAAGTGCATGATTTCCGAAGAGGCGCAGATTGAAATCCAAGGTCTACAGGCGCAGCATCCTGATAAGCGTGTGATGTTGATTGCTGAAAAGGGCACTATGGGCGTGGGCTCCTCGCGCATGTCGGGGGTCAATAATGTAGCTTTGTGGACCGGTAAACCCGCTAGCCCTTACATTCCCTTTGTGAATATTGCTCCGATTGTTGCGGGCACGAATGGGATTTCGCCGATTTTCCTGACCACCGTGGATGTGACCGGAGGCATCGGGGTCGACCTGAAGAACTGGCGCAAGAAATTGGATGCCGAGGGCAAGCCAGTCTTGAACGAGAGCGGTGATCCCGTGCTGGAGGAAGTCTACTCTGTCGCAACTGGCACAGTGCTGACAATCAACACCAAGGAAAAGAAGCTCTACAATGGTGAGCAAGAGTTGGTCGACCTCACGGCTTCGTTCACACCACAGAAGTTGGAGTTTATGAAGGCGGGCGGTTCTTACGCGGTCGTTTTCGGTAAAAAGCTACAGAGCTTCGCGGCTCAAACTCTGGGCGTTGAGTTGGAGTCGGCCTTCGCGCCTTCCAAGGAAATTTCGCATGCAGGCCAGGGCCTGACTGCAGTGGAGAAGATTTTTAATAAGAATGCCGTCGGAGTGTCTGAAGGTGCTGTCTTGCACGCGGGCTCGGACGTTCGGGTGCGCGCCAATATCGTCGGCTCGCAAGATACGACCGGGCTGATGACCTCGCAGGAGTTGGAATCAATGGCGGCCACAGTCATCTCTCCGACCGTGGATGCCGGTTACCAATCCGGCTGTCACACGGCATCGGTGTGGGATAAGAAGGCACAGGCCAATATCCCGCGCTTGATGGAGTTCATGAATAAGTTCGGGCTGATCACTGCACGTGATCCAAAGGGCGAATACCATGCCATGACCGACGTGATCCACAAGGTTTTGAACGACCTGACTGTGGATGAATGGGCGATCATTATTGGCGGCGACTCGCACACACGTATGTCCAAGGGGGTCGCTTTCGGAGCCGACTCGGGCACCGTGGCGCTGGCTTTGGCCACGGGTGAAGCCACCATGCCGATCCCTGAGTCCGTTAAAGTGACTTTCAAGGGCGAGCTCAAGGAGCACATGGACTTCCGCGACGTGGTGCACGCCACGCAAATTCAAATGCTTAAGAAGTTTGGGGAGAACGTCTTCCAAGGTCGCGTGATCGAAGTGCACATTGGCACGCTGCCCGCCGACCAAGCCTTCACATTTACGGACTGGACTGCAGAGATGAAGGCCAAGGCCTCCATTTGCATTTCTCAGGACGAGACACTGATCGAATCACTGGAAATTGCGAAGAGCCGTATCCAGATCATGATCGAGAAGGGCATGGACAATGATTCGAAGGTGCTGCAAGGCCTGATCGATATTGCCAATCAGCGTATTGCCGACATTCGCTCCGGTGCCAAGCCCGCACTGATGCCCGATGCCAATGCCAAGTATTCGGCCGAATTCGTAGTCGACCTCGACGCCATCGTGGAGCCGATGATTGCGGACCCCGACGTCAACAACGAGGACATTTCGAAGCGCTACACCCACGATATTATTCGCGAGCTCTCTTACTATCAGGGGGAGAAGTCCGTTGATCTCGGATTCGTCGGCTCCTGCATGGTGCACAAGGGCGACTTGAAGATCGTTTCTCAAATGCTCAAGAATCTCGAAGCGCAACAAGGTGAAGTGAAGTTCCAGGCGCCCCTCGTGGTGGCTGCGCCGACTTACAACATCATCGACGAGCTGAAGGCTGAAGGTGATTGGGAGATGTTGCAGAAATACTCCGGTTTCGAGTTCGACGACGACGCACCGAAGGGCGCGGCACGCACTGAATACGAAAACATGATGTATCTCGAGCGTCCTGGCTGTAACCTCTGCATGGGTAATCAGGAAAAAGCCGCCCGCGGTGACACCGTGATGGCTACATCCACCCGTCTGTTCCAAGGACGCGTGGTGGAAGATTCCGATCGTAAAAAAGGTGAGTCTTTATTGGCCTCCACTCCCGTCGTCGTGCTTTCCGCGATCCTTGGCCGCACGCCAAATATTGAGGAATACAAGTCTGCGGTCGCCGGCATCAATTTGACTAAGTTCGCGCCTCCCGCTGAGGCGCTGATCAGTTAGAGACGGACCCTTCTCCGTCGGTCTGGCAAAATAGCTCAGGGAGATAAGAGGCATCTTATTTTTCTGAGCTATTTTTGTCGGAGGCACTGCAATACGCGCTCGAAGAAGACTGGGATTCGGCGATTTGGAACCGTTAATTACGTTAATTTTCGTGAATACTCACTGAGATGGTAGGGGCGCGACTTATGACCCACGCATACACGCACTTACTTTTGAGAACCGAAGCTACAAGAAGCGTTTCCATTCGGTTTAAAGTTGTATTAGCTCTCGGAAAGAATGTCGCGTAGCACGTATTGGAGAATGCCGCCGTGGCGGTAGTATTCGACTTCGATGTCGGTGTCGATGCGCACGGTGAGCTCGACCGTTTGTGTGCTGCCGTCGGCTTTTTTGATTTCCATCGGCAGGCTTTGGCCAGGCTTCAAATCTTCGTTGAGACCGGTTATTGAAAAGGTTTCTTCGCCATTCAGGCCGAGGCTTTGAGCGTCGACGCCAGCGGGGAATTGGCAGGGCAGTACGCCCATGCCGATCAAATTGCTGCGGTGGATGCGTTCGAAGCTCTTGGCCACCACGGCGCGCACGCCGAGAAGGGCGGTGCCCTTGGCGGCCCAGTCGCGGGAGCTGCCCATGCCGTAGTCTTCGCCAGCGAGGAGGATCAGTCCGGTGCCACGTTGCTTGTATTGCTGGCAGGCATCGTAGATGTCCATCGGCTTTCCTTCCGGCATTAGCTTGGTGTAGCCGCCTTCTTTGCCGTCGGCCATCTGGTTCTTGAAGCGAACGTTGGCGAAGGTGCCGCGGGTCATGATACGATCATTGCCACGGCGGGAGCCGAAGCTGTTGAAGTCGCGCTTTTCCACGCCGTGTTCCTTTAGATAGCGACCGGCGGGGCCGTCTTCTTTGATCGCGCCTGCGGGCGAGATATGGTCGGTGGTGATCGAGTCGCCGACAATTGCGAGTGGGCGCAGATCGTTGAGGTCGGTGATTGTGCCGGGCTGCATGCCGAAGCCTTCGAAGAAGGGCGGGTTTTGAATGTAGGTGGAGTCGGCATCCCAGTCGTAGCTATCGCCGGTCGAAGATTGCACCGCATTCCACTCGGGGTTGGCATCGTCGAGTTCACCGTATTTGCTGCGAAACATCTCGGGTTTGAGGCCGGAGTGGACCAGGGCTTCGATCTCCTGGTTGCTGGGCCAGATGTCCTTCAAGTAGACAGGCTGGCCATCGTTGCCCATGCCGATGGGATCGTGAGTGAGGTCGATGTTGACGTTGCCGGCGAGGGCGTAAGCCACTACCAGAGGGGGCGACATCAGGAAAGAGGCTTTGAGCGCGCCATGCACGCGTGCTTCGAAGTTGCGATTGCCAGAGAGCACGGAGGCACCGATCATGTTGCCCTCCTTGAGGGCCGCTTCGATGGTGGGGTCCAGGGGGCCCGAGTTACCGATGCAGGTGGTGCAGCCGTAGCCGACCAGTTGGAAGCCGAGGGCGTCCAGATCATCTTGTAAGTCGGTCGCTTTCAGGTAGTCGGTCACTACGCGTGAGCCTGGTCCGAGTGATGTTTTGACCAGCGGGTTCACGTGCAGGCCTTTTTCACGTGCCTTGCGGGCGACGAGGCCGGCGGCGATCATGACTGAGGGATTGGAAGTGTTGGTGCAGCTGGTGATGGCCGCGATCAGCACTTGGCCGTGGGCGATGGCCGGCAGGCTGGCAGGATCGTGCGTTTCGCCCACGCCTGGAGTCGCGGGGCGGTTGGCTACCATCTCGGTCTCGTTCATGGCGGCCCCTTCGTCTTCAGCGAGGTCGGTCACGCCGCCGGTGGGCTCATCGCGTCCGCCAGCGGCCACCGGTGCGGTCACGCGAGTGGTTTTGTCCAGTTCTTCGGGCGCGATGCCGAAGCCACCTTGCGCGGTGGGTGTTTGCAGTAGCTGAGTAAAGGTTTTTTTAAGCGCGGGTACTTCGATGCGATCTTGCGGGCGCTTGGGGCCCGAGACACAAGGCACGACAGTGCTGATGTCGAGTTCCAGATCGACGGAGTAGTCGATCTCGCCTTGCTTTGGAATACCGAATAGGTTTTGGGCTTGGTAGTAGGCTTTGATCTTCGCGATTTGCGCCTCCTTGCGGCCTGTGAGGCGCAGGTAGTCGAGTGATTTTTCATCGACGGGGAAGAAGCCCATGGTGGCGCCGTATTCCGGTGCCATATTGGCGATCGTGGCGCGGTCGGCCAGGCTGAGTTGGGCGGCGCCCTCGCCGTAGAACTCGACAAATTTGCCCACCACTTTGGCTTCGCGCAGCATTTGAGTGATGCGCAGCGTGAGGTCGGTGGCAGTGGTGCCTTCTAGTAGCTCGCCCGTCAGATGGACACCGACCACTTCGGGCGTTTGGAAGTAGACTGGTTGGCCCAGCATGCCGGATTCCGCTTCGATGCCGCCCACGCCCCAGCCGACAATGCCGAGGCCGTTGATCATGGTGGTGTGGGAGTCGGTGCCGACCAGTGTGTCGGGGTAGAGGATACCGTCTTTTTCGAAGACCACCTTAGCCAAGTGCTCTAAGTTGACTTGGTGTACGATCCCGATTGCGGGAGGCACAACACTGAAAGTGTCAAAGGCCTGTTTGCCCCATTTTAGGAATTGGTAGCGCTCCTTATTGCGGCTGAACTCAATCTTTAAGTTTTGTAGAAATGCGTTGGCTGTGCCTGAGCGGTCGACTTGTACCGAGTGGTCGACTACCAAGTCAACTGGCACTAGCGGTTCGATCAGTGCGGGATCCTTGCCGAGCGCGGCGACGGCATCGCGCATGGCGGCGAGGTCGACTAGCAGGGGCACGCCGGTGAAATCCTGTAGCACCACACGCGAGACCACGAAGGGAATCTCTTTGCTGCTACGCTCGCTCGCGCTCCAGTTGGCAAGGGCGGTGACATCCTCTGGCTTGACCTTTTGGCCATCGCAGTTGCGCAGAACCGATTCCAGCACGATGCGAATGCTCACCGGTAAGCGGGAGATAGCGCTTAGGCCCGCTTCGCTTTCGAGGGCGGGAAGGCTGTAGTAATGGGAGCCATTCAGCTCCTTGAGGACTTTAAATGGATCGTTCATAATGAATTAAGAACTACGATTCTGGGCGGATAACTTCGGCGAGCCGTAGAGTTTGCCGAAGTCCTATGGGAATGGGAGTAACTGGGGCAGTGTGGGGGCAAGACCTGCAGCACGACTGGGCGTGCTGCAGATCAGATAGTGTGGGTAAGTTGTGAATTACCCTCGCTAGCAAAGCTTATGCGAGTGCTGCTTTGATCGCATCAAAATTAGGCAAGTCGTGCGGATCTTCCGAAGATTCGCTGTAGATGATGACCCCCTTTTCGTCGATGACGAAGGCCGAGCGTTTAGAGACGCCCTTGAAGCCCAGCAGGTCGGCGTAGCATACATCGTAAGCCGTTGAAACCTCCTTGTTGAAATCACTGAGTAGAGGGAATTTCAGGCCATCGACTTTGGCCATTTGCTCTTGGGCAAAAGGACTGTCGACGGAGATGCCATAAACGGCTGCATTTAAGTCGTTATAAGCGGTGATGCTGTCACTCACGTCGCACATTTCTTTCATGCAGACGCTGGTGAATGCCAATGGAAAGAAGAGTAGGACGGTCTTCTTTTTATCGAAATTATCGCTCAATGTGACATCGGCGAGGCCTTCGTCGTTTTTAGTCTTAAGCGTGAAATCGGGTGCGGTCGTGCCAGTTGCAAGTGCCATGGTAGTCTCTATGTATTATTGTGTGATGAGTGTTGTGTAAGTATTACAAACTTATGATAGCTGCATTGCGATGTTTGTAAAGGGCTGCCTAGGATTGCTGCGGGGTTTTCTCTGCGATCAGCACGGCGGTCACGATGCATGCGCTGCCAACGAGGAGGCGTGCGAGTGCGCCGCTTTCTATTTGGGATATTTCCCCGAAGATGAATAAGGAGCTGGCCATCGCCAAGGGCACGACTGCGTTATTGAAGGCCGCCAGTGTGCCGGCACGGCAGAGCGCGGCGCCCTTATTCCAGAGAAAGAAGCCCAGGCCGGAGGCGACGAGTCCTAGGTAGAGCAGGACTTGTAATTGTTTGGAGCTAAGCTGTGTCTGCTCCCAGTCGCTCCACAATGCGCAAGATAATACGGCGACGGCGATGCCGCCTACGTAAAGCAGGCCAAACACCTGTGAGTCTTTGGTCGTGGGATGGGCGCGTTTCCAGTCGCGGTAATAGACCTGGCCGAAGCCGAAAGCCAATCCTGCGATTTGCATCAATCCGAAGCCGATCCAGATCGAGCCGATAGAGCCAGACTTCGCTTTGATCACTGCCGCGCCGGCGATGGATAGCAGAGCAGCATAGAGGTATTTGCGGTGGAACTGACGTTGCCTGAGGTCGTTGATGGTCACCACATACAGCGGGGTGAGTATGGAGAATAGTGCCACTAAGTGTGAAGGAATATATTGGAAGGCTTTGATGTAGCTCACGTACATGACGCCAAACTGCACCGCGCCGCAGCCAATCAACTTTAAGTGGCTGCCTGAGGGCACCTTGGACCAGCGCAGGAAGGGGAAGAACGCTAAACCGGCGATGCTAAGGCGTATGGTGGCGACGAAGATGGAGTCGACTCCTAGCAGGGCATTGCCGATTAGGCCGAAGGAAAAGGCCCAAATGAGTGAGACGATTGTAAGGTAGATCATGAAGCTGTGCCTAATAAAAAAGCCCCGGCGAACCGGGGCTTTGATTTAATTTATTAAGGCTGTGTGGCCTTCCATCCATCCATCCATCCATCCATCTATTTAGCTAACTTAGTTGCCTGTTTCTGGGCTAACTACGATGATGCTAGGGTCCTCGGGGGTAATAGCAGGTGCTGGGATGGTGGGAGTTGGATTGCCGCCTTCTTCGCCGCCCTCTTCACCTTCAGAGCCTTCGCCATCTTCTGCTGCAGGTGTGTCGTCATCGATTATGACTCTGATTTCGGCTGGAACCATTGTTTTGACGACAGCTAAGATCGCTTCGCGGTTTGGGTTGTCCCTAGAAATACGGATTTTGATCGTTTTGGTTTCTGGGACCGTATTCGTTCTTTCGTTTGTGCTATCACCTTCACTTTCGCCTTCAAACTCCTTCACGACTTCTTTGTTGTCTCCAAATAGGATATCACCGCTAAAGGTCGAAATGATGTCCACTGTACCATCGATGTTTGTGACAGACAGAGTGAAGTCTCCACTGCGTGAGTCATAGCGCAGCGAGACTGAGAAGTAAGTGCCGCGAATCGCTGCTGTGCCCAGTGGAGTCTTGATTCTGAAGTTGGAGCCGTAGCTGAGCTTCTTTACGTGTCCATCAATGTCGCCATAGTTAAGTTCCAGCAGCGTTTGGGACTTGCTGGGGTCTGCTTGAAGCTGTTCGTAGCTTTGGTTACCAGCGAAGGATTCTTGCTCCAAGTTTGATATGTTAATGCTAGTGTTTTGTTTAACTGTAACTTCAGATCCGTTGGAAAATACTAGTTTAGCAGAGCTTTTTGCAGCTGAGCTAAGGGAATCGCCTTCAGTCAGGATCTCTCCCACTTTCAAGGGCGCATTTTGGCCGTTGGGTGAGTATTTGGTGACTGTGCCTGTGAGCTCTAGCACCTTAGCGCTTGCCAAGCGAGCTGCTTGTGCTGAGATCGCGCTTAATGCGAGTAGGCATAGTATAGTTAGTGGAATTCGTAGAGTCTTCATAGCAGAGTTACGTTGTGTGTAGAGAGAAATGAACGCCATTACCTTGCGCGATATTTTGCTTCTTTCAAGCTTTTTCCCTGATCCTTGGAGAGGTATTCTACCTATTTTACTCAATTGTAGCGATTATTTGAGCTTTTCAGTTCTGGAGCATTGGGTTTGTCTGTGATTTATGACGAAATTTCGGCCCTGCATCGACCTGCACAACGGCAGTGTAAAACAAATTGTCGGCGGAAGCTTGAGCGCCGACGGCCAAGGCTTACTGACCAATTTTGAGAGTGATCAACCCGCCGCCTATTATGCAGATCTATATCAAAAAGATCAGCTCTTGGGGGGGCATGTGATTAAGTTGGGCCCCGGCAATGACGAGGCTGCGCGCGAGGCGCTCGCAGCTTATCCAGGCGGCTTGCAAGTCGGCGGCGGTATACATCTTGAGAATGCGGCGGAGTGGTTGCAGGCTGGCGCGAGTCACGTGATAGTGACATCTTGGTTGTTTGATGCACAGGGGCATTTCTTGCCAGAGCGTTTAGGGCAGTTGGTGGCAGAGCTTGGCCGAGAGCGCTTAGTCTTGGACTTGAGTTGTCGCGAGCAGGATCGGGGTTGGGTCGTTGCGATGAATCGTTGGCAGACGCCCACAGATTTGAATGTCGATATCGCGACCATTCAAGAGCTGGCTAATTACTGTGATGAGTTCTTGGTGCATGCCGCCGATGTGGAGGGGAAGTGCGAGGGCGTGGATGTGCGCTTAGTTGAGTTTTTGGGGCAGCATAGTCCGATCCCAGTTACCTATGCGGGCGGGGCCAATGCATTTGAGGACCTCGAGACAGTCAACCGCCTGAGCGCAGGGCGAGTCGACCTAACTATTGGCAGTGCGCTTGACTTGTTTGGCGGTTCACAGATTCGCTATACGGATTGCGTCGCTTGGAATCGAGGCACTTGAGTTTGCTTGAACTCGCTGATAAACGCGTTCGACAACGCAGCAGTGATATCCACTATGCTTGGACATATGAAAATTCAGCGTGTCGCGATGGCGATGATTATCGTCTTTTTGACCTTCTACTTGCTCTATCTGGGGCAGACTTTGTTGTTGCCGCTCGTCATTGCGGGGGCAGTCGCTTATTTGATTAGTATTTTGGCGCACGCCATCGCTTCGCCTAGTTTCAATGGCTTTTCTGTCCCTAAGCCGATTGCCATGATATTGGCGATTGGGATCATTTTACTCTCTTTGTCTTATTTGGTGCAGTTGATCACTGTGAATATTAAGAGTGTGATTGAGGTGGCTCCAGTGTATCAGAAGAACCTCGAAGCGTTGATCTATAAGGGCTATCGGCTCTTTGGTGCAGAAGAGATTCCTAATATTCGCGAATTTCTGAACCAATTAGATTTTGGTGCCTACTTGCAAAGCTTCGGTGCGACTGTACGTGCGCTTGTGAGTAGTATGGGGATTATTACTGTGTATCTGATCTTCTTACTTTTGGAGCAGCGCACTTTTGGTAACAAGATCAAGGCAATCATTCGTGATCCGAGACGTCAGAAGGATGCTTTTGAGCTGATTGATAAGATGCGTTCGGACATTCGTTCTTATATCGGCATCAAGGTGGTCACAAGTGCGAGCACGGGCTTGATTAGTTATTTTGTCTTGAAGTTGGTGGGGGTGGATTTCGCGAGTTTCTGGGCGGTGCTGATTTTTTTGCTTAATTTCATACCTACTATCGGTTCCATTATTGCGACAGCCTTCCCATCTATTCTCACGCTGGTGCAGTTTGAAACTTTGGGGCCTTTTATCGTGACGGTCTCTGTCTTAACTGCAGTGCAGTTTTGTATTGGCAGCTTGCTGGAGCCGAAGCTGATGGGGAACCGTCTTAATCTGAGCCCGATTGTCATTTTGCTCTCACTGGGCTTATGGGGCTCTATTTGGGGGATTCCCGGGATGTTTCTCTGTGTGCCGATTACGGTGATTATTATGATCGTTTGCTCGTATTTTCCGGCGACACGCTCGGTGGCGATTTTGTTGTCTGGTAATGGCGAGGTGGTGAGTAGTGTGAAAAAAGAAGAGCTGGAGTCTTAGGAGTTCCGACTCCTATTGACAGCGCGGATGCGCTGCTTTTCTCTCCCTTTCCCACCACATTTACTACTATCATTGATCCTACCCTATGAAGAAATTACTAGCCGCTAATCGCAGCGAGATCGCTGTACGTGTCTTTCGCAGTGCAACCGAACTGGGCTATCGCACTGTTGCCGTCTATGCGAATGAAGATCGCTTTGGCGTGCACCGCTTCAAGGCGGATGAAGCGTATCTGGTGGGTAAAGGGCAGGGCCCCGTGGCAGCTTATTTGGATATCCCGAGCATTATCGATTTGGCGAAGAAGAAGGGCGTCGACCTGATCCATCCCGGTTATGGCTTCCTTTCGGAAAACGCTGATTTTGCGCGTGCCTGTGAGGAAAATGGTCTGACCTTTGTCGGCCCCAGTGCGGAGCTTTTGGGACGCATGGGTGACAAGATTGAAGCGCGTAAGATTGCGGAAAAGGCAAAGGTGCCGACCTTGCCAGGCACGCAGGACCCCATTAGTGATCGCGACGAAGCAGTCAAAATCGCGAAAAAAGTGGGCTTTCCGTTGATCATTAAAGCGGCCTTTGGTGGTGGCGGACGCGGTATGCGCGTGGTGAAAGATCCTAAGGATTTAATTCCGCTGCTGGACGAAGCACAGGGCGAGGCAGGCCGCGCATTTGGAAATGATGCGGTCTTTCTTGAGCGCTATATTGGGCGCGCGAAACACATCGAAGTTCAAATTTTGGGCGATAAGCAGGGCAACGTTGTGCACCTGCACGAGCGCGACTGCTCGGTGCAGCGTCGTCACCAAAAGGTCATCGAGATCGCACCCTCGGTGGGCCTTCCTGATGATGTGCGTAAAGACCTCTGCGATGCGGCCGTCAAGATCGCCAAGTCCATTGGCTACTACAATGCCGGCACTGTTGAGTTCTTGTTGGATCTGGATACTCATGAGTGGTTCTTCATCGAAATGAACCCACGCATCCAGGTGGAGCACACGGTGACGGAAGTGATTACTGGCATCGATATCGTGCGCACACAGTGCCTCATTGCCCAGGGGTATAGTCTCTTTAGCGACGAGATCGGCATCCCTGCGCAAGAGGATGTGCCACGTAACGGTTACGCCATCCAGGCTCGCATCACCACGGAAGACCCTGAGAAAAATTTCGCACCTGATTACGGTAAGATTGTCAACTACCGCAGTGCCGCCGGCCTGGGCATTCGCCTCGACGGAGCCATGGGCGATACCGGGGCAGTGATTACTCCCTTCTACGATTCCTTGCTGGTCAAGCTCACTGCTTCCGCGCGCACCTTTGAGCTCGCGATCCAGCGTATGGACCGTGCGCTGCGTGAGTTCCGTATCCGTGGCGTGAAGACTAATATCCCCTTCATCGAGAACGTCATTCACCACGATACTTTCCTCACTGGGGAGGCCATCACGACGTTGATCGATACTACGCCGGCGCTCTTTAACTTCAGCCGCCGTCGTGACCGTGCCACCAAGCTACTCAAGCTGCTCGGGGAGACTATCGTTAATGGCAACGATCAAGTGAAAGGCCGTCCCGTGCCGCTGATGGATCTGCCTGTCATCGTTCCTGACTACGATCCCAAGCAGCCTAAACCCGCGGGCACTAAGGATTACCTGACCAAGCACGGCCCCGAGAAATTTGCCGAGTGGACGCGTAAGCAAAAGCGCCTATTGATCACCGACACCACCATGCGCGATGCGCACCAGTCGCTGCTGGCCGCACGCATGCGTAGCTCCGATCAGCTGGAAGTGGCCGACGCGATCGCACAACACGGTGACAAACTCTACAGTCTCGAATGCTGGGGCGGTGCCACCTTCGACACTTCCATGCGCTTCCTGCATGAGAATCCATTCAAGCGCTTGCGTCGTCTGCGGGAACGCATCCCTAATATCTGTTTTCAGATGTTGCTGCGCGGCGCCAACGGGGTCGGTTATTCCAATTATCCGGACAACGTCATCCGTGGCTTCATCAAGCACTCCGCTGAGTGCGGCATGGATATCTTCCGCGTCTTCGATTCGCTCAACTACTTGCCGAACCTCAAGGTCGCGATGGACTCGATTCGCAAGGATACCAATTCCGTGTGTGAGGCGACCATTTGCTACACCGGTGATATCCTCAACGACGACCGCGACAAATACACCCTCGAGTATTACGTCCAAATGGCCCAAGAGCTGGAGAAAATGGGTGCTCACATCATCGCGCTCAAGGACATGTCCGGGCTCTGCCATCCGCACGCAGCCTATAAACTGATCAAGGCCCTGCGCGCTGCAGTGTCGCTGCCAGTGCACTTCCACACGCACGACTCCAGCGGCATCGCTGGTGCGTCTATTATCAAGGCAGCCGAAGCAGGCGTTGACGCGGTCGACCTTTCGATTGCTTCGCTCTCCGGACTCACCGCACAGCCTAACCTGAACTCGATTGTCAACGCCATGCGTGGCGATAAACGCGATACCGGTCTGGATCAAAAGTTCTTTGACGATCTCTCCATCTACTGGGAGGCGATTCGCCAATACTACGAGCCCTTCGACACCAGCCCCAAGTTTGGCAGTGCCGAAGTCTATCGCCACGAAATGCCAGGCGGTCAATACACTAACCTGCGCGAGCAAGCCCGCGCGCTCGGTCTCGGTGCACGCTGGCCGGAAGTGGTGCGTTACTACCACGAGGTCAACGAAGTGCTCGGCGACATTGTCAAAGTCACACCGTCTTCCAAAGTTGTGGGCGACTTATCCATGTTCCTGCTGACCAAGGGCGTTGAGCCCAAGGATATGGTCAACCTCGAGCCCGGCACCGCATTTCCTGAGTCGGTGGTCGACATGCTCTCCGGTGGCCTCGGCCAACCCAAGGGCGGCTGGCCCAAGGATGTGCAAAAGGTCGTGCTTGGTGATCGCAAACCTTACAAAGGCCGCCCCGGCGCCCGTGCCGAAAAAGTCGATCTCGCGGCGACTCGCGAAGAGGTCAAGGCGATCACTAAGCGCAGCGAATGCAACGACGATGATCTCTACGCATACCTGATGTATCCACAGGTCTTCAAGGATCTGGTCAAATACATCAACGAGTATGGGCACGCCCGCGTGTTGCCGACTCCCGCGTTCTTCTACGGTCTCAAGCCCGGCGAAGAAATCTCGGTCGAGATCGAAGAAGGCAAGGTGCTCATTATTAAACTCATCTACGTCAGCGAGCCTGACAAAGAAGGCCTGCGCACACTCACCTTCGAGCTCAACGGCCGTGCCCGTGAGTGTGTCATCAAGGACCACTCGATTCAGTCCGAGACTAAGCGCCGCGTCAAAGCCGACTCTGCGGACAAGATGCAAGTCGGTGCACCTATCCCTGCGATGGTGAGTGCAGTGACGGCTACCGTGGGCCACAAGGTGAAGAAGGGCGACAAGCTCGCCATTCTGGAAGCCATGAAGATGCAGACGACCGTCTACGCACTCGCCGACGGCATCATCGATCAAGTCGAAGTTCAGGCCGGCGACCAGGTCGAAAGTAAGGACCTCTTGGTCAAGTTACGCTAGTCGTCCGATCTGTCGTAGTTTTTCAGCAGCCCTTGCCTCGCGCATCGCGGTCAGGGGCTGTTTTGTGTGAGCGGGCTGGCACGACGCGACCGTCTAAACCATCTACGCTCTCCGAGCTACGCCGTGTCAAGAGACGGAACTCCAACCTTTTAGGCACAGAATCAGTCCAGCCTCTTAGGTAAAAGGCTCTGCGCCGTGCGCTTGCAACGGCGCTTCGCATCTCATTATACTCTCGTGACTTCAATTGCTGTAAGCCTTAAAACAACGAAAAATTCATGGAGCCCAAGACTGTCGATTACCAGAAGCGCATATGCTGTGCGATAGTGGATTCGAGGCTGGAGATGGCCCTTGCTTTGAGCTCTATCAGAATAATGGAATGGAGCACCCCGAGGGGAAGTGGTTGGTCGACATCTGTATCCCACTCAAAGAAAAAGTTTAACCAACCAAATGAGAGCCGCTAAAGGAGCGTGATCTCAAGCTGACGGTTCTTTTTAATTACGAAACGTTTAACTTTGAAGTTTGGCTCACCGCACGTAATCGCGATGTGGGCAAACGTTATTGGGGATTGTTACGGCAAGCTGGATATAATCAGCATCCACTGTCTGAGCCTACTACGGGGAATGTGGGCATCGTGAAAGCGGCACTTGCCGAGGATTTTTCGCTGGCCGATGAAGCCCGTTTGACGGAGCAGCTCACGCAGGGGCTCCTTGTTTTTGAGCGTGAGATTGTCGCGTTTTTGAGTGCAGTGGACGCGAGTTGAGCTGCCTATAGCCGACTCATAAACGCATTGGCTTCGTCGATAGAGGCTTCCATTTCTTTGACCAGGCTGGCGACTTCTTCTTGGATTTTGACCACTTCCACATCCAGCGCGGCGATCGCGCGAGCGTTCAGGTTGTGCTTCAGGTAGAGCACTTGATCTTGAAACAGTTCGACCACGGGGGCCATGCTGGCTTCGGCTTTGCGCATTTTAGTTACCATGCCGTTGTAGCTGGCGCGGGTCTCGCGCAGTGAGCGTTGGCTGGAGCTACGCAGGCTAGCGCTTTGGTAGGATTCCAGTTCTTGTTCCCATTCCGCGAAGAGTGCTTCGGCCACCGACTCGACTTTGTCGATACGTTTGGAGACGCGCTCGGCGGCTTTCAAACTGTCTTCGTAGGCCGCGTTGATTTTGCTATAAACCGCCTCTAAATCGCCGCCCTGATACTCCGTCACGGCGGTGAAGGCCTCCAGTGCGTCGGCAAAAGTTTCCTTAGCCTCTTCTTGTTCATCGCGGGCGTCTTCCACCCGATCGACCATCAGTTCACGTTTTTCGATGCCGAGCTTCTCCATGGATGCATAATAAACCGACTGGCAGCCAGTGGCAGAGAAAATCATCGCAGCACAAACGATCGCATAAAATACTTTCATAGTTCGAACTGTGGCGCGATTCAGCGAAACTGCAACTTCATAGAGCGCGTTCGTAGTGACAAGCTTCCAGCTTGTCGGAGATGGTTGCAGCACCCGTGCACAAGCTGGAAGCTCGTGACTACACCTTGGCTTCGTAAGCTTTTAGCAACTTTGCGTCGGCGAACAGTGGTCCGGCCGGCACGATACTGGCGACCAATAGCCAGCCGGTGAGTTTCCACGACCACTTGTAATCCAGCTGACCCAATAAGGCGAAGCCTACGTAGGCCATCCACAAAATGCCGTGTGCCATCCCGATTGGCCGGATCAGCACATCGTTGCCCCAAATATATTTAAGCGGCATCGCAATGCCGAAGAGCAAGATCGAGGAGATGGCTTCCCAGGTGCCTACGGAGCGCAGGCGGTGAAGTGTGCTGTCGAAAAGGAACATAGCGCACTGTTGGATACGATAAATCGAGTAAAGTCAAATGACCTGGCATGCGTAGCCAGATTTCTTTGTCATTCTTTGAGATATCGTTCTCGATACCACTTCATTTGCTTTTCTGGTAGCGTCATCGCATTAATTGCTTCTTGGACGACCGCCTGATCCAAGCGACTGGCTCCACTGACGATGTTGCCGAGTGCTTGATTGCGTAACTTTTCATTCTCGATCGAATAGGCCCAGGGGAGTGCGTCTTTGGGAGATTTTTGATGAATTTGACCGACCAGCTCGGTGGCTGCGACATCTCGTTGGTGGCCCTCTGCGAGACTGTTGACCCATTCGGAGGCGGCCAGTGAATCTTCGCCCACCCAGCCCGCGACGAAACTCTGTGTCACGGAGTCTGTTTTTTCCTGTTCGGGCAGAGCTTCGATCCATTCCAATGCTTTCTGAGGATTGTCTTTTGTTGTAAATAAAACGTGTCGTCTGATGTAACTTGAGCGAGCCTCATCGGCTGGCATGGCCAGGATATAATTGCCCGCCGCAGTATTGTCGTTTCTTGCCCAAGCGCTCAACGCGTAGCCCACGGCTTCTTGACGGATCTCTTCTGCTTTGATTGCTCTTGCCCAGATGAGTGCTTCGGAAGGGTCATGTTTTGCCCAGTTGCTTGCAACCGACTTAGCTAGATCTACAAGCAATATGCTGTTTTCGCTAAAATTCTCAAAGGTGTATGCTGCGGCTTGTTCGGGCTCTATCTTGGCCCAAGAGCCGATGACGTTTTGAAGGGCAGCTTGGCGGATCGCATCGTCTGGTTGTGTGAGTACCCAATTGAGGGTGCCCATCGTATCTGCGGCTGCGAGCCCATAGATGCTTTGCTGTATGACGCTATCACGGGCATCGCCCGGAGACATCAAATCGATGAGTTGCATCGCTGCGCTGGGAGCTGATTGTGTGATTTGCCTGATGTCATGACGAAAAATATCCGTAATTTCATTTGAGTCTAAATGCAATTGGCTCCAGTTGGCGACCTCTTGTGGGTTTATGGTTAACCACGATTTAAGGAAATCATCACGCGCTTGTGGGGTGACTAGGCCGTCGTTAGAAATCAGTGCGATTCCTTTATCCAAATCGGAGCGAGCCAATGCCCACATCAAGGAGCGCCAACCATGATCGAGCGCAGGATTCTGATTATTTTTTTCTGCCCATTCAAGCGTCGCATCGATGTCACGATAGGCTGCGCGACTCATAAACACGCCAATCAGTTGATTCTGCAGCTCGGAAGACTCCATCGCTATGAGCTGGCGCCCTGCCGCTTGGAGGTCCTTCTTCACCCAACTGCTTACAAAACTCTGCTGATAGCTCCAAGCTATGGATGCCGTATTTGGCAATGTCTCTAGTAGTTCGAGCCCGCGGCTTGGGGCGTTGGCTCCTAAATAGGCGAGGATGGCACCATAAGCATCACGCTTGGAAGCTCGCTATGTGACATTAAGTGGAGTGCGTGCAGCGGATCTGTAATGGCGAGCTGACTAATGATTGTCTGCTGCATCTTCTTCTTTAGCCGCGAATCTGTTCCTGATTCTGTGGCATACATCCAAGCTGCCTGACTGTCCTCGCTTGTCCATATTCTTAAGATGGCTGATAGGGGAGGGCTCTCCTCTGTGGCCTGCAGGTGTGACTTGGCAAATTCTAGCGCCCCGTCCCGATCCAACTCCGCCCAGCGTCGTACGGTCATTTCAAGCGCGGTCTTAGCTATGGGTGCTTCGGTTTGTTCTGTTAGCGCGACCGCGATACTAGCTAAGCCTTGTGCATCAGATTGATCGATCAGCGTCATCGTCGAGTAGATATTGTTCCACGAGGACTCCGAGGCTAATACTGGGGGGGATGCTTGCCATTCGGTTATAGCCGAGCTTTCTTCAGCGTCTTGGATGTTGAGTTCGGTATCCCGTATCGTTTTGCTGGATTCGTGGAAAGCCATTCGGCCGAGTAAAACTCCCAAAATCAATGCGGAGAAGAGGCTAGCTATAGATTTCATACTGATACCTTATGATTTATATCCCGTTAGGCAAGGTTAGGGAGTTTACTGTCATGTGTGTATGCGAACCGAGTGAGAGCGCAGTCGCTCAATTCTACTTGCAGTTTACACACGCTAGCCTTTTTTGCACTTCTAGCTATGCCGGAACTGCCCGAAGTTAAAACGATCCAAGACCAGCTGAACGCGATCATGCCCTTTCGCATTCAGCGCTGCTCGTTGAGTCGAGTCGCGGATTCGATTGTGCATACGCCCATGGATCACCTGGTGGGACGCAGTTTGCTAAGAGTCGAGCGCAAGGGGAAGCTGTTGGATTTCATTCTCGACGATGGCCGCCACTTGTTGAGCCATCTCGGCATGTCGGGCGGATGGTTGATCGCGTCCGAGTGGATCACGACCAAGCATACCCATGTGCAATTTACCAGCGATTCCGGCTACCTTGGCTATGTTGATCCGCGCCGTTTCGGGCATATGTATTTATACGACGAGCCACGGGCCGCCGCGAAGCTGGCGGAACTGGGGCACGATCTCTTGGCCCCAGAATTTACCGCGCGCTACTTTAAGGCCTCCCTGCTGCGCTATCCGCAGCGGGCGGTGAAAGTCTCTTTATTGGATCAGTCGCTCTTTGCGGGCACTGGTAATTATATCGCCAACGAGATTTGCGCGCATGCTAGAGTCTTGCCGCATCGATTGGTCCAAAGCCTGAGCACTCGGGAAATCAATAAACTCTATCGCGCTGTTTCGACGGTAATTAACGGCACCATCACCCGCGGCGGCGTTGCTTTTGGAGGTGGCTACCGTGATACTAAAGGCGACAAGGGCACCGGCGTGCAAAACCTGGTGGTTTTCTACCAGCAAGAATGTCAACTTTGCAAAAAGACGCCTGTGGTCAAAACCATCCTCGGCCAACGCGGCACCTACCATTGTCCACGCTGCCAGAAGTAGCTGAAGTAGCCGAGTGCTTTAGAAGCCTCGGTTCTTTGAACCGGGGAGTGTAGAAGCTTCGGTTCTCTGAACCGGGGGGGCTTGGCAGGAAAGAACATTGAAGTTTTGCTGTAAATAGGTCGCTTATTGGGGGCAATGATCGCTGCGACGCCCACTCAACTCATCCTCGAAAGCCTTCGTTCGGCGCCGCTCTTGATCGGGGACCTGCCGGAGGCGGCGGTGCTGGATCGTTCGCGTTTCGGGCCCTTGCATGCATCTGCTCTGGAGGAGCCGCTTCGTTTTGATCAGAAGTTGGGGCACCTCTACGAGCAAGCGCTCAGTCGACTGTTGGAATCGTCCGCTGACTTTGAGCTGTTGGCGAGTCACTTGCAGGTCTTCGCCGAGAGCGGGCGCACCTTGGGGGAGCTGGACTTCCTCTTGCACGATCTTGTGCAGGATCAGTATCTGCATTTGGAGTTGGCGGTTAAATTTTATCTCGCAGTCAAAGGGCGCGATGGCTGGCAGTTTCCCGGGCCGGACCCGCGCGACAATTGGCAACGCAAGCTGGAGCGTCTGCGCAGGCATCAGTTGCAATTGAGTCGCTTGCCGGAAACGCGTCAGCTCTTACGCCAGCGTTTTGGGATTGAAGCCATCGAAACGCGACAACTCATTTACGGCTGTCTTTTTCTACCGATGGGGCGGGCAGAGTTTCCACAACTGGATTTTATGTCGGCCACTGCACGACTGGGCCGATGGCTATACCTCAGTGAGTGGCCGCAGTATTTTCCCAAGTGCACTGAAGTCAGGATCATTCCGAAAGTGTTCTGGCCTGTCGAGTTGAGCCCGCAGGCCAAGGGGCAGCTAGAAGTCGTTTCCGCAGCGCATTTACACCAACTGGCCACAGAGCGTTGTACTTTGTTTTGTCTGCCTGATTCGACGGAGCCTTATTTCTTGGTGCCACCTTCCTGGGGGGAGTGAGGGCATCGCTCAGAGGGGTATTTTATATAATGCAAAAAAAATCCCGCCAATTTATTGGCGGGATTTTGTAAATTTATGGAAGCGGTACTTCGTTATCTAAAGCGTATAACTTTGCTTAATTACCAAGCGAAAACCGGTGAGGTGATAGATGTATCGCCGGCGGCTACAGTGCCATTTTCACCTTCGGCCCAAATCTCATCGTTGATGAGGAATTTGAAGGTAACATCGCCTTTAGCTTGTGTGCTGGCGAAGGACCATTCGTATGGGCTAACGTTATCGAGTTGAATACCCTTGTCCCATGAGAGGCCTGCGCCTTCTCCGCGAACGTAGAGGCTGTTGCCGAATCCGACGTCTACGCGAGCGATAATGGATGTTCTTTCGACTGTCTTGGCAGGTGCTTTAGCTGGGATCGCCTTTTTAGGTGCTGCTTTCTTAACTGCTTTTTTGACGGCTACCTTTTTTGCAGCTACTTTCTTAGCGGCTACTTTCTTGGCTGCCTTCTTTGCAGGAGCTTTCTTGACGGCTACTTTTTTGACAGCCTTTTTGGCTGCAACTTTTTTGGCCGCTTTCTTAGTTGTTTTTTTCTTAGCCATAGTGACTGAATATTCGAGTTTATTTATGTTAGTTGTGCGTCGATATTGCTGGAAGGACTCCAGCGTGAGTGACCGACACAGGTGTGACTAGCACAAACAAAGCCAAATTGACAGTACAAAGTGACTATTCGCCTGTCAGCAGGTAAATCACTTCTTCGGCCAAGTTTTTTGCGTGATCCGCAATGCGTTCAATTGATTTGGAAATGAGAATGGTTTCTACGTGCGTGGATGAATCTCCGTGTTCGCCTTTCATCTCGTTGTAGAGCGTGGTGTAGTTTTCTTTATTGATGCGATCGACTTCTTTGTCGCGCTTGATGATGCCTTGAGCGAGCTCAAGGTTTTCATCTAGCAGCGAGGTGATCGCGTCGCGCATCATCGCGAATGCTAGAGCACTCATTTTCTCGATCTCGACAGGGTTTTTCACCTTGCCATCTCTTGTTAGGATTGTGCGTGTCTTTTTTGCAATACTATGGGCTTCATCACCTGCTCGCTCTAGGTCATGGCTGGCTTTGATGGCCACAAAGATTAAGCGCACGTCGCTGGAGACGGGAGAACGCAGTGTTATGTAGCGGACGGAAGCACGGTCAATTTCGACTTCGAGATCGTCGATCTCATCGTCCATTTTGACGGCGGCTTGTGTCTTTTCGAGGTCGCTCTCGATGAAGCCTTCGACCGCTAAGCGGCCTGCTTCGTTGGCTTTTTCGCCTATGAGAATGAGTTTACTGCGAATCTCTTCGAGTTCTTTGTGGAAGTAGCGGTTCATGGTTACAATAGGGAGGGGGAGTTGTGATCAGAGTTTTCAATCAACCGAAGCGACCAGAAACATAGGCTTCAGTTTGTTCGTTACTAGGTTTCATGAAGATATTATCCGTTACATCATATTCGATCAGTTTGCCAAGATAGAAGAAGGCGGTGCGATCAGAGACGCGTGCGGCTTGTTGCATGTTGTGCGTAACGATAACAATAGTATAGTCCTTTTTCAACTCATGGATGAGTTCTTCGACCTTGCCTGTAGCGATGGGGTCGAGTGCGGAGCAGGGTTCGTCCATTAGGATGACCTCAGGGTTGTTAGCGATGGCGCGGGCGATACAGAGACGTTGCATCTGGCCACCCGACATGCTGAGCGCACTCTCGTGTAAACGGTCTTTAACTTCGTCCCAAAGAGCGGCGCCGCGTAAGCTGCGCTCAACGACTTCGTCCAGTTCGGACTTCTTGTTGCGGCCAGCAATGCGGAGACTGAAAACAATGTTCTCGTAGATCGATTTAGGAAAAGGGTTGTACTTTTGGAAGACCATGCCGATGCGCTTGCGCAGCGAGATGACTTCGAGGCTGGGGTCGTAGATGCTTTGATCCGCAATCGTGATATCACCTGTGTGATGAATGCCCTCGATTAGGTCATTCATGCGGTTGATGCTGCGTAGCAGCGTAGACTTACCACAACCAGAGGGGCCGATGAAGGCGGTGACTTGCTTTTCTGGTATGTCGAGGTTCATATCGAATAGCACTTGGGTGCTGCCATACCAGAAGTTGTAATTGTCTTTGATCTGGATGAAGGGCTCGAAGTCTGCTCGGGCGTTTGTTGTTTCAGGTGTTTGGCTCATTGCAAAAAATGTTTAAATTCTATTTATGTTAGCGTCGCGTTCGATGACTTAAAAGGTGTCGCCCTTATACTTTTTACGAAGATGGTTGCGGATCGTGATAGCGCTTAGATTGAGTACGATGACCAGCACGATCAGCAAGAGTGTCGTGGCAAAGACCATCGGCTTGGCGGCATCGGAATCGGGCGATTGGAAGGCGAGGTCGTAAATGTGGAAGCCGAGGTGCATGAATTTGCGGTCGAGGTGAACGAAAGGAAATTCGCCATCGAGGGGCAGGCTTGGTGCGAGTTTGACCACGCCCACCAGCATCAGTGGTGCGACTTCGCCTGCGCCGCGTGCCATGGCGAGGATGAGTCCTGTCAAGATGCCGGGCGCGCTGGCGGGCAGCACGATGCGTTGAATCGCTTGCCACTTGGAAGCGCCGCAGGCGAGCGCGGCCTCACGCATGCCTCGTGGCACCGCCGAGAGTGCTTCTTCTGTGGCGACAATCACGACGGGCACAGTCATGAGTGCCAAGGTGAGGGAGGCCCACAGGACGCCGCCGGTGCCGAAGGTGGCGGTGGGGAGTTTATGACTGAAAAACAGTTCGTCGATACTGCCACCGAGCACATAAACGAAGAAGCCGAGTCCGAAGACGCCATAAACGATGGAGGGCACACCGGCTAGATTGTTAACCGAGATGCGGACAGCTCGCACGATGACGCCCTGGGTGGCATACTCGCGCAGGTAAATGGCGGCGACCACACCGAAGGGCATCACGGCCAGGCTCATGAGCAGTGTCATGACAAAGGTGCCGAAGATCGCGGGGAAAATGCCGCCTTCAGTATTCGCCTCACGGGGGGCTTCGGACATGAAGCGCCAGATTTGTTTCAGAAAGAAGCCAACTTTGCCTGGCAGGCTCATTTCATTGGGGAAGTGTGCCTGAGTGATGTTTTCAAAGCTGATGCGTCGTTCTTCGCCGGTGGCTAGACGTAGCAGCAGCGAGTCCTGGTGACGACGTTCGCGCAGCTCGCGGGCTTCCGCTGCGAGTTCGGTGTATTGCGCCTGCAAGGCCGCTTGCTGCTCGTTTAGTTCTTGAATCTGCGGCGAGGTTTCAGCGGCAGCCTCGCCCAGCTCTTCGCGCAGTGCGCGTTGCTCGAGGCGGATGGATTCCATCTTGCTGTTGATGCGTCCGATCTGCTTCTTCTCGATCTTGGTATAGGTTTCTAAGCGTTCGTTACTTTCCTCGATCGTCTTGAATAGTGCGGCCTTCAGTGCTTCTGGCTCAGTGATTGTAGTTCCATCGGCGAGTTGGATTTCGAGCGGGAAGCCGAGTGCATCTCCGAACTCGATACGCTCTAATTGGAGGATGCCAGAGGCCGGTGTAAATAAGGGTTCACCCGTTGCGTCCGTCACGATTTGGTCGGCATCGACGTAGTGATACATTTGCCCGTAGGCATCTTTGTTGCCTGCGAAGAACTGGAATTCGCTGGTCAGGCCAGCATTGGTCGCTTCTTGTAGTCGCTTATGACGTTCCAGTGCGATGGCGCCGGCGAAGTTCTGGCCGTTGCGAGGGCCGGCGGTTGAGCCCTCGACCAATTGTACCTCGTAGATGGTGTCGGGCCAAAACATGGAAAGGCCGTTCTTGAGGATGATACCGAGTAGCCCGATAATCAGGAGGATGCCGACACTGAGCCCCATGCCGGTGAACCAAACGAGGGCTTCACCTTTGGGGCGGATCGATGTAAAACTGTGCTGCGATTTTGGCATGAGAAAAATGCTGGATTGCCTGTATGTGATGTGGCGGGCGCTGACTCTAGATCGTCTTGTATTTCTCGCGCAGGTGCTGGCGAGTGACTTCGGCGATCGTGTTCAGTATGAATGTCAGGAGGAAGAGCGCCATCGCACCGAGGAAAAGAGTGCGGTAGAGGGTGCTGTATTGTGGTGCTTCGGGCAGTTCCACCGCGATGTTGGCCGCGAGTGTGCGCATGCCGTTGAAGATGTTCCACTCCATGATCGGCGTGTTACCCGTAGCCATCAGCAAAATCATGGTTTCACCGACCGCACGGCCGAAGCCGATGATGGTGGCGGAGAAGATACCAGGTGAGGCTGTCGGTAGGATGACGCGCCAAGTGGTCTGCCAGCGGCTGGCGCCGAGTGCCAGCGAAGCAGAGGTGAGGTAAGGCGGCACATTGGTGAGCGCATCCTCGGAAATGGTGAAAATGATCGGGATCACGGCGAAGCCCATCATGAGGCCGACCACTAAGGAGTTACGTTGCTCGAAGCTAACGCCAGTTGTTTCAGTCCACCAAAGGCGGAAGTTGCCAGCTTTGACGCCGAGGTCTGGATCATAGACGCGGAACAAGACCGATTCCAGGGTGGGGCCGAGTTGCCAAGATAGGTAGCCAACGATCAGCACCACCGGCAGGATGACCATCCATTCCGAGCCCGGGCGTATGCGGTTGCGCACGGTTTGAGGCATGCGTCCCCAGAAGTAGCCCAGCATGGCGGCACTGAGTGGGATGGCAATGAGCATGAGCAGGATGGAGGGCACACGATCTTCGATTAAAGGTGCCAGCCAAAGCGCTGCCAGGAAGCCGAGCACGACGGAAGGGAGCGAGGCCATGATTTCCATGGCAGGCTTGATGTAGCGCTTTGCTTCCGGTTTCAGGTATTGCGAAACGTAAATGGCGGCCAAGATCGCGATCGGCATGGCAAAGAGCATGGCGTAGAAGGTGCCTTTGATCGAGCCGAAGAAGAGCGGCACGATCGAGAGCTTAGGCTCGAAGTCGGAGGTGCCGCTGGACGACTGCCAGTCGTATTCAGGCTCGGATTTGCCCTCATACCAGATCTTGCCGAAGAAGGCTTTGGCACCCGCGTTTGGGTGCGGGTCGTCGACTGCGTAGACGTGTAGGTTTTGTTGTGCGTCGAAAGCGAAAATTGAATCCCAGCGTGGGCCGAGCGCGATCTTCTGTAGTGGGAAGTCGGTATCGGTTTCCCAGCGCACATCGCCTGTGGTGCTGTAGCGCAATGAGAGTTGGTGCTCGTTGGAGATCAGGAATCCGCGGTTGCGCTGCGCGGGGCTAAAGTCGTTGGCACCGCCGGCATCAAGTGCGGGGAAGTCTTTGATCTTGGTGTAAAGAATTTGACCGGCCTCTTCATCCAGGTAGCTGGCCAGTGTGATGTTGGCGCCGGATTTGGAAGTTAAAATGACGGATTGCTTGCCTAGCAACCAGTTGATCGAGTGAATGGATGTGTCGTCCAAGTCGGCGAAGGGGCGCAGCTTTTGCACGCGCTCTAGTTTGCCCTTTTGTAGGCGCAGATAGTAGAGCCAGCCGCCCTCAGTGGTCAGTAGGATACGGTCGCCTTGCCCACCGATTAGCAAGCGCTCTGGCTTTTCATCGGTGATGCCATGCCCGAGATCGATCTGTGCGTCAGGCACCATCTTGGGCGCGCCGAACAGGCTGGATTTGACCACATAGGTCTGAAGTGTGACGATGGTCTTGCCGTCCGCGCTCTCTTGTAAGGTGCCGATGGCGCGGTTTGTAGTGGACTCAAAAAACGCGAGTTGACGCACGGGGGCGTCCGACTGGCTCAAGGCGGGAAGTAGCTCAGATTTGACCTCCGGCACGACCATGCGCGGGGCGTCCTCTAAAAACTCTGCCTTGTAATCGAGATGCAGCAGTGCGACACGGCCGTCTTCCGAGCCGAGCGCGATTTCGCCCTTGTAGGCGTCGTAGTAAAAGCCGGTCCAGTTCTTCTCTGGCAGTTTTGTGTCGACCTCAAACAGACCGCGTGGGCCGAGCGCCAATTGATTCACGTCGCCATCGACGCGTTGATACGTGCGGCTCTCCACATCACGTGGTAGATCCGCGAAGTGAAGTGTTCCGGACTGAGTGAGGAAGAAGGGCAGTTCGCCCCATTCATCCACGCCCATCACTGCGACCTCATCCACCGGCACGGCAACTTCGCCGACCGACTTCACTTCCGGGTGCCCGAACAGCGGTAGTATTTGCACGAAGATGAAGGCAAATATGGCGAAGACCGCCAGCATCACCAACCAGCCACCGCCCTTGATGACGCCCGTCATGAGACGGTCAAGAATTAGGGTGGTGCGAGCTACGGTGAAACGCTCCTCGGAAGGTTTATTAGAGGTCGAACTCATTACAGTATTAGTCGATCATTGAAGGCTAGAATCCGCTAAAAAGCGGTATTGTCTGTATAAAGCAAAAAAAAAGTGGGTGGAGAGGTCTCCACCCACGTAAAGATTGTGTGACGCTTATTTAATACTGTTTAGGATCTGCTCGGCGATCGGAGCTGGCAGCGGATAGTAGCCGTCTTTTTCGACGACTTCCTGGCCTTGCTTGGAGAGCACGAAGCGCAGGAATTCGTAAGTTAGCTTGTCCATGGACTCACGTGGGTCGCGGTTCACGTAGACGAAGAGTTGACGAGCGAGTGGGTAGCTGCCGTCGAGGCAATTTTCTGCGGTGGGCTCAACGCCATCGATCTGGATCGCTTTGACCCCGGATGTGGTGTAGCCGATGCCGGAGTAGCCGATACCAGCAAGGTCAGAACCGATGCCTTGCACCACGGAAGACGAACCGGGCTGCTCCTTCACGCTGGAGGAAAAGTCACCGCCAGCAAGAGCGACTTTCTTAAAGAAGCCATAGGTGCCGGAGGCGCTGTTGCGACCATAGAGGCTGAGTGCGCGGCCGCCGAGGCTGCCTTCGAGTCCAAGTTGGCTCCACTCAGTGATCGGTGTGCCTCCCTTGCGGTAAGTGCTGGAAAAGACCGAATCGATTTGCTCGGAGCTGATGCTTTCCAGAGGGTTGTCTTTATTGACAAAAACAGCCAGGGCGTCGATGGAAGTGCCGACAGCAGTCGGCTTGTAACCATAGCGTGCTTCGAAGGCATCCATTTCAGAACCCTTCATTTCGCGGCTCATGGGGCCGATTTGTGCGGTGCCTTCGATCAGTGCGGGCGGTGCAGTGGAGGAGCCTTTGCCCTCGATTTGGATGTTCACATTGGGGTAGATCGCTTCGAAGCCTTCGGCCCAGAGTGTCATCAAGTTGTTTAAAGTGTCGGAACCAATGGAGTTCAGGTTGCCGGAGACGCCGGATACGGGCTCATAAACTGGCAAGTTGGGGTCGACATTGGCCAGGGCGCTGGTTTGGCCGGCAAAGCTCAGGCAGGCAGCTGCGGTGAGACCGCGAAGAATGGATTTTGTTTTCATAATGTGTTACAGTTTGTTGTATTTAAATAAGCCCGTGAGTGATTATTCTCACAAACTATGCTCTATTTTATACACGCGCATTGTTTCGGTAATGTGGCACAATTGTTACAGCTGCGTTAAGAAAGTGACTATTTGTGAAATAGTGGGCGCAGGTTTTTGCTTATGTTAAAAATGGGAAAACCTAGCATTTGTGCGGGGTGAGGGCTTGTTTTGGCCGTTACTATGGTCTAATCTGGTGGCGCAGGTGAGGCTGGTGCGTGCGTTGAAGTTTACCTGGTCGTGACGAAGTCGCATTCCTGTTTCATTTTCGACACTTAAGCGTAATAAACATCGCTTAAGTGTAACATTTCACATCGCTGTAACATTGTTGCCACGATTCTGGAACAATTGGTGGGTAGTTTTGTTACGTTGCCTCGCAACTTACTCTAACGCTATAAGCAATGAAAATTAACAAACTCACATCATTCACTGTATTCACCGCTGCGCTCGCTGGAGCGTCGGCATTTGCGGGTTCTAATGACGCGCTGCTCGACAAATTAGTCGAGAAGGGGATTCTCACTCAAAGCGAAGCGACCGAAATCGCGTCTGAAATAAAGGAAGAAAGCGAAGGGATTCGCATCTCTACCAAGGGCAAGGAGACTGTAAAGCTCCGCTTTAACGGACGTATGCAGTTTCAATACGACTCGCTGGGGGCGGAGTATGCGGGTGCCGATCAAGCTTCCACCAATCATTTTTACTTCCGCCGATTGTTTCTAGGTGTGAAAGCGAGCCTCGATAATGGTGTCTATGCGGAGTCGGTGTTTGATTTCGCGCGTGATGGGGATGAGGGCGATTACGGCGTCAGCTTTGATAAAGCTATCTTTGGTTATGAGTTTAGTGATACCTTTGACGTGCAACTGGGCTATCAGAAGGTTCCGTTCGGTTTTGAGGAAACCTCTTCTTCGTCTAAGCTGCAAACAATTGAGCGTTCTGCGGTGAATCGTTTTTTCGCAGATGATATCGACTTTTCGTCTCGTCACGCGGGGATTCATGTCAGCGGAGACTTGGCTGCTGGGTTTAGTTATGCAGTCGCTGCGGTGAATGGAGCGCAGGGGGAAGGCTCTCGTTTGCTCGGTAAGTCGGAAGCGAGTAATGATCTGGCCCTCTTTGGCCGTGTGCAGTGGCAGGCCGATGGTTTGACTGTAGGCTTGGATGCTGGGCAGCAGTCGAATAACGACGTCGTAGGGCAGGATGTGACGGCATATACTGGATATGTGAACTACCAGCTGGAGGGCCTGGACCTCCTCGCTGAGTATTTTGCTGCAGATATGGATGGGGCTGGCGATGTTGATGGCTACGCTTTGCGTGCTGCGTATCGTATCAGTCAGTTTGAGCCAGTCGTGCGCTATTCGCATATCGAAACAGATGACTTTGTAATCGATGTGCCCGAGTTGTTGCGTCGTGCGCCTGAGCCAGGCAGTGCGATTGATACTATGCTTGCGGGGGATAACGAATTGGATTCGTTCTATTTTGGCATGAACTACTACTATAGTCCTGCAGTCACATTTATGACCGGCTATGAGATCGCTGAGGGCGAAGCTGAGAATGGCGACGAATATGAGGTCGATGGCTTCCGTGCGCGCGTGCAAGTTCTCTGGTAAAGTCTGTTTTTTTTACATCGTTTGTTTGAGCCCGGAATGCGTCCTGCGTGTTCCGGGCTTTTTTGTATCGGCGATGAGTGTGCAGTGAATGAATCTCGTCGTGTGCGTGCTTGCGCGTCACCGCGCCCTTGCGAAATACGATTGAATCGCCAAGTTTCCTCTGGCCGTCGAGGGCGTCCTTGCGGATTTGTTTCATGGCGAAACTTACTTGATTCGGTGCTGCTATGTCATGAGTCAGAACGAATGCATCGAGGCGGTTGTACGGTGTCTAAAGCGTCGTTTTAGTGTCAGGATTGTGTCCCTGCTGTTACGAAAGTTACAGCCGTGTGATATTTGTAAAGCAGGCGCTATTTGCGATTGAGAACGGAAGCTATGGCCGCAAAAGGGTGCGCGATTTAAGTCACTTCGCCTATTTGGAGGCACGTGAATTGAACCGATACTTTACCGTACTTATGAACAGTCACTATTCTTTCAAAGCGCTGTCTTCTGCGCTCGCATTGGTCGTCGTCGCGCATACCGCGGACGCGATTAAAATTACCGTGCCCGACCAGTATCAGGGGCAGATCGACGCGATTAAGGCTGCAGAGCTTAAGCAACGCGAGCAGGACTTGCAAGTCAGTGGACGGCCCGAAGTCAATGAGAGCGCTGCAAGTTCGGAGCAGTCCGCGGCAGAGCCGAGTGTGGCTGCAGATGAGTTTTTGGTGCAATCCGTCGTCGAGGCCACCGATGCTGCCACTGAGTTCGAGGGCACTTTGGCTGCCGACGAGGGCCTGGTTTCAGGTCAAGTGGTCGATAAAGAGAGCGGTCAACCCGTCTCAGGTGTGGCCATTATTATCGAAGGCACCGACATCGCAACTGTCACGGATGAAACCGGTCGCTACTCACTGGGCCCCGCCACTGCAGGCCTATATACGCTTAGCTTTATCAAGAGTGGCTACATTGAAGCCAATGTCACCGAATACACCGTTGCCGGCGGCGAAGTGAGTGTGTTCCCCTTCGCCTTGCCTCCACGACCTGCGGAGATGTCAGATGATGTCTATGAGTTGCAGGATTTCACTGTGACAGCCGAAGAGGCGAACAACCTAATGATGCAGTTGGATTTGGTCATGAATTCGGAATCTGTTTTGAGTGTTATGAGCGCAGAGGATTTTTCGAAGTTTGCGGCTAGTGATATTGGTGATGCGATTAAGCGTGTTTCGGGTGTATCCGTTGTTGGCGGAAAGTATGCTGTGATTCGTGGTCTCGGGGATCGTTATGTGAGTACCACTCTGAATGGCCTTCCTATTGCAAGTCCCGATCCGGATCGTCAAGCTGTGCAGCTGGACCTATTTCCCTCGGGTCTGTTTGACGGTCTTGAAGTGACCAAGTCTTTTACGCCAGATCAACCTGCAACTTCGACTGGTGGTATTAATATGAAAATTAAAGAGTTACCCGATGGTTTCTTTGCTAATTTCTCCACCAGTTTGGGCTATCATAGTAATGCAACGGGCAATGATGATTTCTTAACCTCAGGGCGTGTGACCAGTCAGGATCAATGGGCAAATGGGGCTGAAGATCGTGCGCTTCCTGATGTCGCGAGGTCATTCCCTGAAGATTTAAACAAGGCGGTCTGGCCTTTGCCTACGCCACCGCCAGGTGGTTTCATTACTCAAGCTGAAAAAGATGCTGCAATTGCAGAGGCCAATGCGATTACAGACGCGCTCGGGCGTGATAATCACGCGAAAACGACGACACCAGGTATGGATTATGGCTTCAAGCTTAGTGGTGGCCACGGCTATGAGTGGGCCGATCGTTATCGCTTCGGTGTGATCGGTGGCGTGAATTATAGTCGTAAAGCTCGTATGATTGAGGACGGGACCTACTTTCGGAGTGCGGCTGACTTATCTGGCACAGATACATTAAGCCCTGAGGTCTTTTTGGACCCGGATCGTGCGGTTGGCTATCAAGAAGGTACATGGCAGGAGAGTACTTATAGTTCGACTTTGTCGTGGTTGCTTGGTGTGGGCTTTGAGCTAGATGAAGCACATAAAATTCGTGTGCATCGTCTCGATTTGCGTGTGAGTGAAGATGAAGTGGAGGCGCTCATGGGGCAGCGCTATACGAATGATCCTTTCTCCAATGATGGAGATTTTTTAGATACTGAGCGTCAGGAGACACTGAGATACACCGAGCGTCGATTGGTGAGTGATCAGGTTTTGGGGGATCATACCTTTGAATTCGACGGCAAGGTGCTTGATGAAGTTCAGTTTGAGTGGGGGCTCGGGCGAGATCGAGCTTCTCAAGATGAACCTGGCTTTATTCAAACGCGCGCGATTCTTTTAGATAGTGGTGATTGGACTTTGCAGCCATCTGCTAATTCCGCAGGCGTTTCCAGAGCACAATTTGCTAGTTGGCGTGAGATTATAGAAGAAAAAGAGAGCGATAAATACGACATCACTTTTAAGCGTGATTTAGAGGGCGAGTTTCAGACGCAATTGAAACTAGGTTACTTGAACACGGAGGCGCAGCGAAGTGTCTTTGATGAATACGTATCATTCCTTGGTGTGGATTTGTCTGATACTTCTAATACCACAGTGCCGGGAGTCACTGATCCTAGTGACCCGATGTTTATGTTTTTTGATGAGCTAGCAGCTTCCGGATACGAAGTGGCTGCTGATGTGGATCTGAATTCAGAGTCAACAGGTCAATATTTTATGTTGGATCAGACGCTGTTTGAGAAATTCCGAATTGTCGGGGGCTATCGTTTTGAGCGCAATAGCTCAGATGTTAGAGTGAATGGAGACACCAAGTTGAAGGGGGCTGGGGCTAGTAATCCATTGGCAGGGCGTCCGAGTTCGGGTGGGTACGAAGTGGAGGATTGGTATCCTGGTTTGAGTTTGATTTATAGTCTTAACGATCAGATTAACCTTCGTTTTGCATATTCGCAAACGATCGCTTTGCCCTCTGCGCGCGAGGTGTCGCCTTATGCGACCGCATCCTTCTCTGGAAGTGACGTAGACGTCGGTAATCCTAGTCTGCAGCCGTCGGAGGTGGAGAGCTTAGATATTGGTTTTAGTTATATGAACGATGCGGGGGATTCATTTAGCGTTACAGTCTTCCAGAAGACTGTGCAGGATCGCATTGAGAAAGTGAATGGAATTGGAGCAGATACATTTAAGTCCACTGTCTCAAATCCTGATCCGTTTGATTACAATGACTATAATGTGATGACACGTTCAGAGAGTGTGAATGCGGATTTGTATAGTTGGTATAATAATCCCAATGAGGCTACCTTGCGCGGCGTCGAGTTGGAGGGGCGTAAGAGCATGGGCTTTATTTGGTCCGGCCTGGACTACCTTTCTGTTGGAGGGAATTTTACATATATTGATGGTACTGTGGAGCGCTTCCCGATCGAGATCGCATCGAAGAATGCGGTTGGGCGTCCTGTTTCAGATGAGCGTGCGCTTACGGAACAGCCGGAGAGTTTGTTGAACTTCGACCTGACTTATGATAATCCAGAGTCTGGCGTGCGTGTGTCACTTATATATTATATGGTGAGCGATACTTTGAAGGCGACTTCGTTGGTTACCAATTATGATATATACGAGGCCAGTTACGATGCGGTCGATTTAACGATATCAAAGCGTTTCGCCGATCGTTATAAAATCTCTTTCTCGGCAAAAAATATAACGGACTCGGTGCGCCAAAAGTATTACGATGTAGAGGGGTATGAGAAGGAGTACGAGAGTTATCGTGCTGGGATCAGCTACTCGATTAGTGGCACTGTAGAGTTTTAACCTGTACGTCACAAAACTGGCACCTGCTTGTTATTTGTTTCTGGGATACTAGGTGCCTCTGCAAGAAGCAGGGGCAAAACAAACAAAGTAATTCCTACTTAGATAGTAAATATAAATGAAAAAAATCACTTCACTCACTGCTCTCGCAGCGTTTTCAGCAACAGCTACTTATGCTGGCGTTGCGACTTCAGCTAACGTTGATGGTTACTTCGAGATCGATAGTCCGATCTCTGGTGACGTTACACTGAATTCTGCTAACAAATATCTTCTTACTGAGATTGTTTATGTCACAGATGGCACACTGACAATTCCAGAAGGTACTGTTATCTATGGTAAGATTGGTGTTAAAGATGGTTCCAATAATGTGATCCAAGAGCCCGGCACGTTGGTGGTTACACGTGGTGCTCAAATCGAAGCGATTGGTACTCCATCGGACCCGATCATTTTCACTTTCGAGGGTGATCCTGATCCCAAGAATGCACCTACAGCTCCTGTTGCTGGCGATACGCTTGTAACTGGTCTTTGGGGTGGTGTGATCGTTCTGGGTAATGCACCAATCAATAATGACCAATCCGGATCCAATGCGCTTCTAGTTCCTGGCACAGACTTCATCGAAGGCTTGGTTGAGCCAAGTGTTGAGGATGTCGAGCCTAACATGTACGGTGTTTATGGTGGTGATGCACCCCATGATAGCAGCGGTATCATTAAGTATGTTTCTATCCGTAACGGTGGTTTCAATCTTTCTGCTGACAACGAAATCAATGGTCTGACCATGGGTGGCGTTGGCGCTGGCACAGTTCTCGAATATGTCGAGGTGATCGCTGGTCAGGATGACGGTTTCGAGTGGTTCGGTGGTACCGTTAACTCGAAGTATCTTCTTTCTGCATACAACAACGACGACGCTTTCGACTACGACCAAGGTTTCTCGGGTCTCGGCCAATTCTGGGCTGCTGTTCTCGCTAACAATGGTGTTGATGGTGACAAAGGTGGCGAGTTCGACGGTGACGACCAAGCTGGTGCGAAGCCCTACGCTGTGCCTGTTATCTACAACATGACTGTTATCGGCACAGGTGAAGATGTGAAGAGCGGCAACGGCGGTGGTCAAATCGACTACGACGCAAATGGAGCTGGTGGCCTCTTCAACTCTATCATTGTTGA
The DNA here is from genome assembly GCA_002729725.1 of Puniceicoccaceae bacterium. Classification (GTDB taxonomy): domain Bacteria; phylum Verrucomicrobiota; class Verrucomicrobiia; order Opitutales; family Coraliomargaritaceae; genus Thalassobacterium; species Thalassobacterium maritimum. The sequence continues at coordinate 27,887 of PBYS01000116.1, read as the reverse complement.
GTCTGGTATCGCTTCGCTTGATATCAATGGCACCGTTGGATCGGGTGAAATTGAAAGCACTAGCTCGGTTGCTCAGCTTGAGAACGGCCTTCTCAATATCCGTAGCAACATCTGGCACCGCGATGTCAGCAATACTTCTGCTGATGTAGTTGCAGATCACGATGCAGGTGCAGCGGATCTTGCTCTGAATACTGGTAATAATGCATTCACTAATCCTTACATTGGTGGTGCTAACTATGCAGTGATGGCTACTGCAAAGCGTTATTCCGTCGACGGTGTTTATCTTAAACCATCTGCTTTCGGCGATGTGATTAACAACCTCGAACCATACATCGGCACATTCTTCGATGCTGTGACATACAAGGGTGCATTTGATCCCTCAGGCACTACATGGACTTCAGGCTGGACCGTTCCATCCACACTTGGCTATTTCGCTGAGTAGTTTGGGGCATAGTTTTAACATTTAAACTTATATAATATGAAAAAGAATATTCTTATTGCTTCTCTAATCGCTACGGGGGCCTCTCTGAATGCTCAGTCTTTTGTGGCTGGTTGGGATTTTGATAGTATCAATGCTGCAGCTACTTCTGCGACTGCTAATTGGGGGTTACAAAGATTCTCTGCAGAAGCATCGTGGACGCACTCGCCTTCAAATCCTCCCATGGGTGTTTTCGTTTCCGAATTCGGAATTAGCGCGGCCTATAACGATGACGCAGTCAACGATACATTCGCATTCCTTGAAACTGGTATTGATGCGACGACTGGTTATGATCAGTTTAGTGACAACATAGCTGCTGAGCAGGGCTTTGGATCTATTAGTGGTGACGATACATTCACTTTGAATTTTGACGGCACAGGTTGGAATCAGCTTACTCTCACATACGCAATGGCTCCTACTGAAGGTGGTACATTCACAGTGATTAATGTAGATCTCGGTCACCTCGATGGTGTAGAACTTGCAAGCTACAGTTTCACTCCGGCTGCAGGTGCTTCATACGATAACTTCGCGATTACTGGAGTCGTTCCTGAGCCTTCGGCCTTCGCTGCGATCTTCGGTGCTGTCGCACTTGGTGTTGCTGCAACACGTCGTCGTAAGTAGACCTTAATCGGTTTAAGTTCATTTTCAAAGGCACCCTCTTTAATCGGGGGTGCCTTTTTGTGAACATGCTTCATCGTCATCCAATTTTTTGATCGAATGAAATATTCAATCGTTTTGTACTGTTTTTTCTTGGGTATTCAGGTGTTGTCGGCCTCGATATTTAGTGAGGCTGAGGAAGCCTCATTGCCTTTTTACGCTAAGCTGATTGAGGACTACACGCCTGAGAATGGAGGTCGGGTAATCCCGGCAGATACGCGCTTTGTCTTGATACGTCCGTTGGACGATGGGAAATTGCTAGCAGAATTTCCGCGGGTAGGTCATTGCGAGCTTTCTTTGGAGCAGACCAATGTTCAGGCTGAAATCGAGCGTGAGCGCAATACTGACAATGTTCTCAATATGCCTCGTATGGCCTACTTTTTAGCCAATCGTATTATGACGGGGGAGAGTGCCTGGCAAAACCCGCTAAGGCAGGAGGATGTCGTGAAGACACAGAATTGGTTTTTGTTATATGGTGACTCGTCTGAGCCTGAGCTACTAGAGGCCGTGCTGCGATTGGACGGATATTATCGCTCTTTAGATGAGACTAGTCGCAAAGTAACAGTTGCAGTTTATTTGGATACAGCTGCGAGTAAGGCAGGCATTCAAGCGATCGCGGACTCTGTGAAGCCTAGTATCCAAGCGATGCCTGCTTATTTATCCGCCGGCTATTGTAAGAGTTTTCAGCATTACTCTGCATCGGACGAAATGCCAGTCCTTGTCGAGGTCAGCTCTTCAGGAAGGGTGCTTTCGAAGGCTGCCGGGCTCGATGCGATTCAGGCCTTTGTCGCTGATAAATAGAAGCTTACTCCGGTGCTCCGTGTAGCTCGATGTGGTCAGAGGCCCACGGGCGGGAGTTGACATTATTTCGGCCCCTTTGGCTACGGATGCGTGCACTTCGTTCGCTTGCTGTGGCCTCTGGCTTGGGGTTTAACGAGGCTTCGAGTTCGCCCTTATAGCTTTGGACACGATTCGCTGTGGTCTGCTTCAGCAGCTCATAAAGCGGGTGTGTAGCTTCAGGGAGTGTTTCGAGTTGGGCTTCCTCATAGGCTGCAACCAGGGCTGGAATTTCAGCTTTACTTGAGATGCTCGGAAGTGAGTTTTCTTCAAGCTCTTCTTCACGATAGATCTGGATGATATTCGGACGTTGTGAGTGGCGGGCTAAAGACAAAGTGACTTCTTGCCCCCCGTAACTGGCATGAATTTTCATGTCTTGGGGATCATAGGCGTGTATCTGTATCCCTGCGAAGCTTTGATTGATGGCGACCCATGAGCGTGCGCGGGTCTGTTCATTGTAGACTGAAAATTGGTACTGGCCTTGATAGGCCATGATCCCTCGGATTTCAATCGGCACGCCTTCGTTCATGTTTATGCTGGCGTCCATCGGACTGGCGCATAGCGAGCCGAGTGAAAGGCATGCTATGTGAGTGCGCAGTGTGAGGTGCTTCAATGCATGATTTATTAATCTGGTTTTCATGGATGTTGTGCGCCTGCGCCTTTCTATTCTGCTGACTCATCGCAGCTGTTTATGGGAAAGTTTAGTAGTTCGCAGTTTGTAGCGGATCACCAGAATTGAAATATTCCTCATAGATGCCGACACCGATCTCAATTGATTTCACATGCATTATGGATGTTCCTGTGCTTTTTGCATTCATCGTAGTGCGAGTCGGAAGGTAGACGCCTTGACGTTCTGTGTAATTATAAAATGAAGTTTCTGTTTTGTCTGTAGGTGTTTGAATGTGATGCGCCAGTAAGTGATAGCTATCTCTGGATACAAAGAAACGGTGTGTATATTGCTTCTCGCTTTGTTCGATTTCCAACACAAATGCATTATCTCCTTCGAAGTTTTCTGTGCCTGCTAATTGTATTCTTGCACCTTCACGCCACAATTTGATCAGTGGCGGTAGGACTCCAGAGTCGGCTAGTAAATCTGAGGCGGCCTCGTCATCGAGGGGCTTGCGGAGCATTTCAGTGGCTCCTGCGAGTCTTGTCGCGGTCCATCCATTGTGGCCATCATGCGCACGAATCATTTGATACATTTCGTTATTCGGTCCGGGGATGGTGATGGTGGCTCGAATTTGATTGGGGCGCTTTTTGACTATGACGAGATCTACTGTCTTACCCTGGCGCTCAATGCTACCATTGAGTCGAATGCTTTCGACAGAATCCCAGTTTCTCAGTCCTCCTGTGGCTTCCAAGTGCTTTTGTAGGATATTATTCAACGCCGGCGATTCTGTGGCTGTGGTGATGTTGCCTAGAGCGAATAGAGTGAGCAGTAGGGCGAATTTAAGTATTGTTTTCACCGCATCACTCTAGCGCAGTTAGCGTTGGCGAGCAATGAACATGGAGGTGACTTTAGTGAAGCTTATGTGTCCCGTGACGGTGCCGTGTCGGGAGGGATTATATCGGGTGTCGATTGAGTGACGGCTTGGCGCGTGACCAAGGATTTAGCCTTGGCTGCGAGCGGCTTTTTCGACGCGTTGTGCGTAGTCTTCCAGATTGCTGTCGGACTTAAGCTGTAGCGCGCGGCGTAGCAGGGGCAGGGCTTCTTTATATTCGCCGTTGCGGACGCGGGCCTGGGCGTGTGCGACCAGTGCTTCGCGTTCGAAGGCTTCTATTTTCTCGGCCTGCTCGTAGCGGTTGATGGCCTTGGCCATGTCGCCTTGGTCGGCATAGAAATTAGCAAGTTCGATGAGTGCATCGCCATTGAGGGCGTCGCGTTCGACGATCTTGGAAAGTAGTTCGACTGCGGCCTGGTCGTCGCCTTGTGCGCGAGCGATCTTGGCTTCGAGGGTGAGCAGCGTGAGTTCATCGTCTTCTGCTAGCGCGAGCTTTGCTCGGATTTGAGCGATGATCTTTTGCGACTGCTCATAGTTGCCACTGCGGGTGAGCAGATCGGCTGCGCGTAGGAGTGCCTGACTGTCGTTGGCTGTGGCTTGCTCGGTGGCGGCCAAGTAGGCTTCCAGTGCCAAGTCGGGGGAGGCATTATTCATGTAAATGTCGCCGAGCAATGTGAGTGTGCTGAGTTCGGCTGCACCCATGCGGCGCACCATTTCCAGATTCTTGGCTGCGGTGAGTGATTCGCCTTTGCCGAGGTAGGCGTTGCCTTGCAACATCCAGTAGTCGGCGTTGTTGGGATCGTCGAGTAGTAGGGTGTCGAAGAGTGCGATCGCATCGGCGTAGCGTTCGGTTTCGAGCAGGCAGCGGGCTAGGCCCACCTTCCAGTCGGTGACCTCGGGTTGCATTAGGATGGCCTGACGGTAGGCGGCTTCAGCGGGATAGTATTTTTCCTGTGTCAGGTAACCGTACCCGAGGAGTCCATACGAGCGTCCGTCGACCTCGCCCAGCTCGAGTGCTTTGGAGATGGTTTTGATGGCTTTGTCGAAGTTGCCTTGTTGCACTTGCACGAGACCAAGGTTTTTGTAGGCGCGGCGGAAGTCGGGGTGTTTGACCACTGCGTTGCCGTAGTATTGTTCGGCCTTGGAGAGGTTGCCATCTTGAAAGTAAAGGTTGCCAAGGATGAAGTCGAAGGCGGCGCTACTGCTTTGGGTGATCTGTGGTTCCAGGGCTTGAATGGCTGCTTTGGGGCTCGCTTTGATTAGATCGATGAGATTGCGCAGGGCTTCTTTTTCTTCATCGGAGATTTGTGGTTCGGCTCCGGCGAGGAAGCCATAGCTGCCGAGGAACTCTTTCTGGAAGCTCGGATCGCTCCAAAGTTGGTTATTGATATTGGATTGCGCTGTGAGCGAGCTGGCTGTGATGCCTGCGGCGAAGAGTAGTGCGGTGATCTTGTTCATTTGGAAATTTGCTGAATTTTATAACTGGAAACGGATAAACCGAAAACTGCTTAACTATTTCTATCGGTATGGAATGGCGGCGCGCATGCGGACTTTAACGGCGCGGCCGGATTTTTGTGCGGGCTCGAAGCGGGCGCGTTGAAGCACTTCTTCGGTGGCTTTGGACAGGATGTTGCTGGGCGATTCGACGATGTTGATCTTTTCGACGCGCCCGTTTTCGTTGACGACGTATTCCACTTTGACCACGCCGGTGATGCCCTTGCGTTTTGCGGCTGCGGGATAGCTGAACTCGATTTTAGTGCGTGGTTGCGGGGGCGAATCGACATCGCCGAGTTCGAAAATTTCCAGACCACCTAGGTCGCTGCTGTTTACATTAAAGCTGGGCAGTGCAAAGTCGCCGGCCATGGAGTTACCCGTGCCGGGGTTGAGGGCCATGTCGAGCTGTTCCAACGATATGGGCGGAGGCGGTGTGTTGAGTTCTGGCGGGGGCTCTTCTTGTTCCGGTTCGGGAGGGGGCGGTGGATCCTCTGGCGGTGGCGGTGGAGGGGGCGGTGCAATGTCGAGCGCCTCAATCTCTTCAGGAGATTTCTCGTAGGTGGTGAAGATCTGCGTCAGTGGGATGGCGAGAAAGAGGAGTCCACTAATGCCGATGCCCAGCAGAGAGCCTGCGGCTGTCATGCTTTTGCGGTGTTGTGGTGGATGATAGATCTGTGCCATTGTAACAAGTTGCGAGTGCGAGTGCGAGAGTGTCGGAGCTCGAGTGTGTGAAACTGAGAACTAGAGAACTGAAAACTAGAGAACCGCAGCGTCGCAGCGCTGCTTAGCGTTTTGTGGAGAAGTTGATGGATTTGGCGCCTGCGAGTTTGGCTTCGCCGTAGACACGGGCGAAGATGCCGTGGTTGGCGCCTGCGTCGGCTTGGATGATGACGGGGATGTCTTCTTGTAAGGTGAGTCGTTTGACGATGGGCGATACACCGCCGACGCCGATATCGCGTCCACCGTAAATCACTTTGTTATCGGAAGTGACGGCGATCAGGATGCTGTTCTTTTCTAGTTGAACGGCAGCGGCGGCTTCGGGCTTGTTGACCTCGACGCCGGTCTCTTCCACGAACACGGTGGTGACGATGAAGAAGATGAGAAGAATGAAGACCATATCGATCATCGGCGAGAGATTGATCTCTACGTCGTCGCGGTCATCGGATGCTAGGTTGCGGCGCATGGTTTGAAAATTGGGAATTAAAAATTAGGAATGAGGAATTCGCTTAGTCAAGTTGCAGCTTCGTGAGGCTGAGTGATTCGATGCGTGCGAGTGCGGCTTCGACGGCGTGTTTGCGGCGGCGAATGATAAGGGTGAGGAAGATGCCGGGAAGTGCGACGAAGAGGCCGGTCTGGGTGGTGATGAGTGCTTCGGAGATGCCAGCTGCGACCATGGCGGCTGTTTCGGCACCGCCGCCACTGGAGATGGCGGCGAAGGTGCCGAGCATGCCGATCACAGTGCCGAGCAGCCCCATTAGGGGGGCGGCGGCGACGAGTGTATTCAGAAAAATGAGACGGCGCTCGATATTGTGCAGCATGGTTTGGCGCACTTCTTCGAAGCGGTTGCGCACATGTTTGGCGGCGGTCACGTTTTCCTGGGTGTAGCGGATGATTTCGCCCGCGCGGCCTTTGGCCTGCGAGGGGTTATAAATCCAAGTCATCCATTCGCTCTCGTGGCCGAGTTGAATGTTACCCTTACTTAAAAAGAGCAGCAGCTGGATGCCGTTTGAATAAATCAAGACGGCAAGGAGTGCGAGCGGGATCATGACCCATCCGCCACTGAACCAAATGTCTATGATTTTTTCGAGCATGGTCGCTTTATTTATCTTTGTTACGTGCGCCGATGACGCCATTGATGAAACCGACAGCTGTCTGTTCCATGTCGCCGATCTTCTGGCGGGCCATGCGTGAGAGCAGGCCGTGAATAATCAAGGCAGGGATGGCAACCACTAGCCCCAGCTCGGTCGTGACCAGTGCTTCGGAAATACCGGATGAGAGGCTCTTGGCGTCGCCGGTGCCGAAGATGGTGATCAGGTTGAAGGTTTTGATCATACCGGTCACAGTACCGAGTAGGCCTAGGAGTGGCGCGGCGGCCGCAGTGAGTGCGATAAAGGGCAGGAAGCGTTCTAAACCAGGGCGCACTGCGAGAATCTTCTCGTAGAGGATTTCTTCCAAAGTGCCGCGTTTTTCGTCGGCAAACTCGACACCTTTGACCAGAAGTGCGCCGCCTTTGCCGGGGATGCCAGCGGCGGTGGTGCGTGCGTTGGCGAGGTCGCCATTTTCGATTTGACCGATGATCTTTTGCACATCTTCGGGAGCGGGAGTTTTGAAGGCGGTGACTTCGATCACCTTGAAGGCTCCTAGTAATAAGCAAATTACACCGAGGCCAATGATGACGACGCCGACGCTGCCACCTTTTTGCAGGTGCTCGAGTATGGAGTCGTTACCCTCCACAATCTTGAGTGCTTTGCCGAGTGTGGCATCGGCGGGAATGCTGCCTTGGCCGGATTCAATGAAGGTGCGAATGCCAGCACTGTAGGCTTCGCCGGGCACGGCAATGGCGGCTTCGGCGGCGTTGAGCTTGCTGAAGGTGGTGCCTGCGAGCGCGGACTGTTTGGAGGCGAAATAAACGGAGGGGCCGAAGGCTGCGAAGGTGCCTTCTTCAATCTCCCCGGTGGGAGCGAGCGCTTTGCCTTCGAAGGTATAGCCGCCAGTGAGTTGCTCTAAGCGGTCGAGTGCGACACCGATCACTGCGATTTGTTTGCTGAAGCGATCCGCCTGGGACATATCGGAGTCGTCGAGGGCGAGGCGGGCTTCTTCGGCGGCTTCGGAGTAGAGTTGTACCTCGCTGTAGTCGATGCGTGTTTCAAAGGAGCGCACAAATTCGTCGAGTAGACCAGCCGCGTATTCATTTTGCGCGTTCATGGCTTCGACTTGATCGCGTAGGCGGTTGAGCCCGAGGTCGCTGTTGTCACGTAGGCGACGCAGGCGGTTGAGCTCGTCGGTCTTTTGCTTGACCTTATCTTCTAGCGAAGAGACTTCGCGGATGAGTGGAATCTTGTCGGTGGCGATTTCGGCGCGAGTCTCTGCAAGTTGCGTAAGCGCGCTTTTAAGATCGCTGCTGGCTTGTTCGCTGGCGGAGTTAAAGGACTGCGCCTGAGAATTGCTGGCGAGGCCGAAAGGAAGTGCGAGCAATGAGATCGCAGCAAAGATGGATTTAGCGGTGGTTTGCATGGTGTGGCAAAAGTTGAGCTTTAGTTGATGCGTGCGGGCACTTCGACGAATTGGATGGCTTCGGCGCCTTCGTAGACGTCGAGGAGGCGTTTGATTTCGGGGCCCTTGCCTTCAAGCTGTGGCCATTCCCAGCCGTCGGCGCCCGGGTAGCCGATGCCGGCATATTCGCCAGAGGCATCTACGTAGTAGGCCATGGCGAGTCCCCAGTAGAGGGTGCGCACTTCGACGATTTTGCCGTCGGCGATTTCGCGTGACTCACTGGTTTCGGTGAGCGTGGTATTGAATTTATCGGCCTGACTGAGTATGCCAACGATGTTTTGCACACGTTCGCCCAGCGAGAGTTTTGTGTCGCTAGGATCGTCGGGCAGGCGGCGCACCAGCGGCTTGATCTTATTGATCAGTGGCTCTGGGAGTGCTTTAATAATGCGTTTGAGTTGAGTTTCCAACGTGCCTATCTGGGATTCGACGATGGCGGCCGCGGCACTGAGGGCTTCTTTTTCGGCGGCCAGTTGACTGCGATCCTCGTCAGCCGCGGTGGCTGAGGCTTCAAGGTCTTCCAGAGATTTTTCGAGGCGCGCCAATTCACTGCTCAGCAGTTGCACGGTATCGCCTAGAATGGATTGTTCGATTTTCCAGTCTGATTTCTCCTTGGAGATGATTTGGCGGGTTTCGACCCATTTATCCAAAGTATCGCGCGTTTCTGTAACCTTGTTTTGTGCGGATAGGCTAAATGGTGCGAGGGCGCAGCCCAATGCCAGGATTTGTAAAAGTGGTTTTTTCATAGATGAGCGAGATTCGATAGCAGAAAGCATTTTTAAAAGAAAGGGCTCTATCGTTAAGCTTGGGTGTCGGAATTGTGGCGGTTTTGTTACAGCCGGGTTATCTGCTGGTATTGAAAGAGATTTTCAGTAACATGTGAAGATCGATTATTGCTTTTAGGGAGCTGCGATTGTGTCCGTATTGTCTATGGCTAAAAACGTAAATGCTGCCTTGAAGACAGTGGGTGCGTCGCCGGGAGTGGTGATCGCTTGCCAGCCTTGCTCGGAAATGGCAAAGGCTTGAAATTGTGGCGTGCCGCCGGCGATGCTGTCGGGCCATGGAGCTTTGCCAATCCGCTCGGGTGCGATGGCGGGCCATGGATAGTTTGCCGCGCGTAGATAGTCGGCTCGCGCGTCGGCGCTGAAATCGACGGAGTAGGTGAGCACCTCTACCCGCGGCTCGGCTGTGATGATGTCGGGGTAGGTTTGGCGCAGCGCTTTGGCGGCTTGTTTACAGGGCGTGCACCAAGAGGCGGAATAAAAGAAAATCACGAGCTCCACCTCAGGCCGCAGTTCGGACTGGAGCAAGCGGTAGCCCTGGGCTTGGACGATGCGGCGTCGGCCGCCTGGGTTGTCGAGCCTTGTCCCTACTGGAACGGCAGTTAAACTCGTTATGAGGAGTAAGGCACCGCCCCAGAGGGAGCTTATGGCACGAATGGTTGTAGCGATGGGCATGCGCTAGAAGTCGATGCGCGCGCCTAGGATGAAGGTGCGCGGTGTGCGCGGGCCGTAGACGTAGCCGGGGTCACGCTCAAAGCCGGACTCTTGGTCGTCTTGATAGGCGTCGAACACGTTGTTGATGCCGGCGCGTAGGGTGAGGTCGTAGCTCTCGAACTCGAACTTCTTGCTGATGCCGAGATCGACCACGAAGAACTGTGGGCTGTAGTCGAGGCCGAGCGCGAAGGTGTAGGAGCGCTCTTCTTTGAGCTCGTCGGAAAGAGCCGTCTTCGTTGACGTAGTAGCTGGCAAACTGGCTCTGGTAGATCGGGCTTTCGCCGTCGGTGCTGCGAAAGGTGCTGTCGATGTGGGTGTGACTTTCGTAGGGCTCCTCCGGAATCAAGTTGACCACCCCCGCCACGGCGCCGGGGCCGTAGAGCGCGGAGCCGCCGCCTTTGACGATTTCCATGCGGTCGATGGCGATTGTCGGCACCTGGTCGATGCCATACACCGCGGCCACGCCGGTGAAGAGCGGCAGACCGTCGACCAGAATCTGGTTGTAGTTGCCCGGCAGGCCGAGCAGTTGGATCTCGGCGGTGCCGCAGTTTTGGCAGTTTTGTTCATTTTGATGACTCAAAATGGATGGTTTGGCTATTGTCAATAACTTAGTTGGTTCAAAAATAGAGTTAGGACAGGAGAATTTAGAGGATGCCAATGCCGGCAACGGACCTGACTTAAGCGGTGCGCGTCGGTGTAATTAGAGTCTGGAATCTTAAGCCATTTGATTTTGTACCGTCGTGTTTATTTGGCAGAATTGTTGCCATAATCGGCTGGATTTTACGGCGAAATCCTGTGCAGACTGAGACTTACTATTTTCTTATGTCTGATATATTCATGATTCTGGGCTTTGCCCTCGCTGCGTACGCGATCGTTGCAAATGACTCGATCCAAACTCTGGGGACATTTTTGTCTTCTAATAGCAAGCGCCCTTGGTGGACGCTATGGATCTGGATCTCCGGAATCATGGTGGTGACTGTGAGTTGGGGCTGGATAGTGAATGGTGGGGATCCTGCATTTGGGCGGCTTGCGGCTGCGGGCAAGAATATCGCCCACCCGGAGGCCTTCGGGGGAGCGATCACCTGGCTCTTTGTGATTCCGCCGCTTTGTTTGGTAATTCTGACGCGGATGGGGATCCCGGTGAGCACTTCGCTCTTGGTTTTGACTGGCTTTAAGGGGCTGGTCGCGGCGCAGCAGGGGAAGACGCCGAAGGATGCGGTCGACCTGTTTAACTCGATGATGCAGAAGTCCTTAGTGGGCTATGCGATTGCCTTTGCGTTGGGGCTGGCTCTGTATTGGTTGGTCATTTACCTGATGGAGCGCAAGGTAGCCGCGGAGCGAGATGGCGAGGGGCCCCACAATGAATTACACCCGTTTTGGATGATCTTTCAATGGGGCTCGACTGGCTTTCTTTGGTCGATGTGGCTGATCCAGGATTTGGCCAATATTTTTGTTTATTTGCCGCGTGAGCTCTCGCTGGTAGGCTTGGTTTGTGCGCTTGGCGGCATGGTGCTCTTGCAGGGCTATCTATTCCGTGAAAAAGGCGGGGCGATTCAGCGCGTGGTCACCACTAAGACCAATACCATCGATGTGCGCTCGGCGACTTTTATCGATCTACTCTACGGGATGGTGCTTCTTTTCTTTAAGGTCGACTACATCCCTAAGCTCTTTGCGGCGATGGATATGGATGTGCCTTGGCCCGAGCAGATGCCGATGAGCACCACTTGGGTCTTTCTCGGTCTGTTGGCCGGTCGTGAGGTGGGGATCGCCCTACGCCTGAAGCTGCGTAAGAAGAAAAAGGTCTCGAACATGATCTTCCGTGATGCGGGTAAGGCCTTCCTCGGCTCTGCGGTGGCCGTGATGCTGGCACTCTTCCTGCCGACTTTTATCAAGCCGGTCGTGCAAGCGCGTATCGATGCGGAGGCGGTGACTGCAGAGCAAGTCGAACAGGTCAATGCCCCCGTCACAGATCGCCCACTGCCTGAAGTGCTTGCGCCCAGCGAGTAGCCCTCGTTTTTAATACATTATAATCGAAAAGCGCTTCTCCTCGCGGAGAGGCGCTTTTTTTGTTAACTTATATAATCCCACCCAGGCTCCAGCTCCAGGTCAGGGATGTGGCCAAAGGCGATGCGCATCGGGGCGGCTTCGCTGGACTTTTGCGCCTCCATGGCGTCGGCGTAGTAGAGGGTGCGGCCGCCGAAGCGCTTGTTTACTTTGTCCATGGCGTGTTGCACCCTTCGCTCTCGCGGGAGAGTCGTAAGCCATCGCAATCATTTGGGGCGGAATCGCCCCGCATGGGCCGATCTATATTTTTATGAATGTCACCGGATGCCTTCCTGGTCGGGAGCAGGGACCATCTTAGGCCCTCATTGCTTGCCTTCTTCCCATCGCAGGACGTCGCGAACTTCGTTGATGAAGCCCTTGACTTCGTGGAGCACATATTGGAGTTCCTCCCGGATCGGGGGCGTCCAATCGGGACCGGTCAACTTCTCGCCCTCGACCGCGTCGAGCGCTGCGAGGGCGTCTTTCAAGTAGCCGCGCGCCTTTTTTAGGCGAACGAGGCAGTCGCCGGCAAAGAGTGGATGAGGTGGCCACTCGTCCACTCGTCCATTGAGGGCTCCCGCTAGTTTTGCAGAGGCGAACCAAGTACCGTGTCGGAGCGCATTGAGTGGATGCTCTTCCTGGGCTCCTTCGGGGAGCCAGTCGTTATGTTCGATATCTTCTTGGATGCGTTCACCTAGCTCGCGGCATTGCTCGTAAAGTGGGTCGGGCTCCATTTCGGGCGGCTCGCCTTCTTTGGCCATGGCTTCTTCAAAATCAGCATTCTGGGCATCGATGACGGCGTCTTGTTCGGCTGCATTCTTCTGCTTGAAGGGGTCGAGCTCGAACTCGCCGCGCTCGAGGCGCATGCGCTCACGCTCTTCTTCCAGAATGCGGAAGTAGTCCTCCGCGTTGGCGTTCTCGTCTTGTTTCAGGCGTTCGATGACCCGGTCATTGAGCAGATCCGAGCGGGCAGTGTCGGCGTCGGCCTTGGCTTCGATTTCGCTTTGAGGGCTGTCCTCGTCGTCATCCTCAGGGTCGGCGGCTTCAACCAACTGATCCATGAAATGGATCATGGCCCGGGCATTGGCTTGGAGTTGATCGGCTTCTTCTGCTTCGGACATTTGCCAGGCGGCCTCCGGTTCGACCACAAGTTCGTAGTCGGCAGCTTCGATCACGACGCGCCCATTACGGACACTGTGCCACTCCAGGTAGAGGCAGTTGCCCCAATGATAGGGCATGGGGATTTTATTCGTGTAGTCGTGCTCAAGCTCGTCGTCTTCTATTTCGAGAATCTTGACCTTGCGCGCGGCAGTGATGTCGCCCACGACGCCCGTCTGCTCTCGAGCGAAATCGCGGAGGTCTTCGGGCATGGGCTTGGGCTTTGGATTTTTGAAACGCAGCCGCTGCCCCGCGAGGTCGCGATAGGGGTTGCCCGTTAGCTCCAAGATGATCGGCTCCTCGATCCCGTTCAGCCAAAGTTGCCCAACCACCTGGCCCTTTGTCCGGTTATCAATTTCGCCCCGTTCGATGTAGTCTGCAATGCGCCATGCCATGTTCTAAATACTCCAAATGTTTACGAGTCCCGAGTCTACAAAATACTGAACGACCTTTAGCTGTGACGCCGCGACTGCTCTAGAGGTTGGGCAGGTTTAGTCGTCAGTAACGGTTTCATTTGTCTTTTTCTTGGTTCTAGCCGCGCTCTAGCTCCAGATCGGGAATGTGGTTGAACGAAATTCGCATGGGAGCGGCTTCGCTGGACTTTTGCGCTTCCATGGCGTCGGCGTAGTAGAGGGTGCGGCCGCCGAAGCGCTTGTTTACTTTGTCCATGGCGTGTTGCAGCTGCATGCGGCGCGGTTGGTTGTCTTCGGCGAAGAGCGAGGGCGTGTGCGCGGCTAGCGGCTCCAGCCGCGTGAGCGTCACGCTGACTTTGGTCGGCTCGGGTAGGTCGCCAGGGTGCTGCGCCCAGAGTTCGTTCAGCAATTTGCCCAGCACCACGTTGTCTTGAGTGGGGAAGCAGTGCGTTCCCGCGCCCCAGCGCAGGTCGAAGCCGAACTTCACGCCGAGTTCTAGGTGCCCGGTAAAGTAGTCCATCGCCCGCAGCCGCAGGCAGGCCTTTTGCAGCATGCGGTGCAGCGTGGCATGGGCCCCGTGCAAGCTGCGTAGCTTGGGTGGCAAGACGTGCGAGTGCCCGATGCTGCTGCGCTGTGTCTCCACCGTGGGCACTTCCACACCGCGCAGCGCATACCACATGCGGTCGCCTTCGATCCCGCCCCAGATGCGGTGCAGCTTACGCCGACTGGCTGCGCACAGGGCCTGCATGTCCATGATGCGGGCGGTGTGGAGCCGCCGCTCGATGCGACGCCCGATCCCGGTGATGTCGCTCAAGTCGAAGCGATACAGTTTCTCGGGAAGCTCGTCGAAGTCCAGCGTGGTCAGCCCATCGGGTTTTTCCAGCTTGCTGGCCAGCTTGGCTAGAAAGCGATTCGGGGCCAGTCCGATTGAGGCGCGAATGTATGGGCCGATTTCTGCGGCGAGCGCGGTCTTGATCTCCATGGCTTTGCCCCGCGCCACTGCCAACGGCTGCCAATGTGGCGGTAGACGGCCATACATTTCGTCGATCGAGAGCACCGCGTCGACGTAGATGATTTGATGGATGAGCTGCTTGATTTGTTCGTGCACCTGAATGTAGTTGGAGTGCCCCGCCTCGACGAAGACGATGTCCGGACACAGCGCACGCGCCTCGCGCACCCCCGTGCCGGTTTTTACACCAAAGGCTTTGGCCTCGTAGCTGGCCGCGATGCAGCAGGTCGTCGCCACGTTGAGCGAAGGCACCACGCCCACGGGCTTGCCGCGTAGCTCTGGCTGTAATTGTTGCTCCACCGAAGCAAAAAAACTGTCGAAATCGATGAATAAATAGCGGAGTCCCATGCTTTAAGAATGAGAGCGAAGGCGGATCAATGACAATATTTAAGTGTAATTATGTTCACATCTTTTGTGTGGAGCATAAACGCTCATAATAAAACGTTATGCTCGTGACTTTTATTGTAGGGAGAGTCTCTCTGATCTTGGGCGCTGTCATCACTTTAGTCGCGATTCCTATTATTTATAACATAGGGCGATCGGCTCAACTTTGGCGTGTGATTCCGGAGCGGACAGTGTTGGTCTACACGCTCTTTGGTAAAGTGAGCAGTGGGGCTTCACTCTGGGCTCGACCTATATCCGCAAAGTTGCTTTCCGCGATGCGGGCATGATCAAAGAAATTGAGCGTAAGGTGGTGAACCGCCTGCGGCAAGTGACTGCCTCGATGCGGCAGGACGGGGAGAATCGGGTCGCCATTATCAGTTCCAATGCCGAGAAAGAAGCCTCCCGTCGGCTGGGCCAAGCTGAAGCCGTTCGTCCTAAAATTGTGGGTGAGGCGCTTTCCGAGATCCGTGAAAACGAGGATGTTGCTGCTGTCCTATTCGATTTACTGGATCTGCAAGCGACACTGAAAAGCGACGGTAAGATCATCCTCAACACCGGCGATTCGCAAGGAGGCGCGGGCATTCTTTTGAATAGCTAATCGCGAGGGAATGCTTGCCTAAGAATGAAATAGGCGGCGGCGCATCAACGCTGCTTTTTGAGCCTGTTTCGTTCGCTTATACTCATGTTGTGGAGGCAAATTGAACTTTAACGAGCACTAGATGTAGGGCATCCATTGTGGCATGGCTACGACATCTAGTGTAATTCAGGCAACTTTATTTGAAACTCCGCAATCACTTCCTTATCCCCTTGTGCGTAAACGGGATGGCAGTTTTATCCCATTTTCACTCGAACGCATCGCTCAGGCCATCTACAAGGCGGGCCATGCGGCGGGTATCGACGACTTCGCCTATGCGGGCCAAGTGACTGCCTTGGTGACGGCTAAATTCCTGGGGCAAAAAGAGACCTGTGTGACGGAAATCCAGAGTTTGGTGGAGCACGAGCTGATGGCGGGGCCGCACAAGGAGATTGCGCGTGCCTACATCGAGTATCGCCACGACCGCGACGTGGCTCGCGAGCGTGTCAGCAAGCTGAACCAGGAGATCCACGGCCTGGTCGAGCAGAGCAATGCGGAACTGCTCAATGAAAATGCGAATAAAGATGCGCGGGTGATTCCGACCCAGCGCGATTTGTTGGCCGGTATTGTGGCCAAGCACTACGCCAAGCAATACCTGCTGCCCAAGGATGTCGTTGCTGCCCACGAATCAGGCGATCTCCACTATCACGATCTGGATTACGCGCCCTTCTTCCCGATGTTTAACTGCATGCTGGTCGACATGGAAGAGATGCTCACGCGTGGTTTCAAAATGGGCAACGCGGAGATCGAGCCGCCGCGCTCGATCGCGACCGCCACCGCGGTGACAGCGCAGATCATCGCCCAAGTCGCCAGCCACATCTATGGCGGCACCACCATCAACCGCATCGACGAGGTGCTGGCGCCCTATGTCACGATTAGCTATGGCAAACACCTGGAGACTGCCCGGCAATGGCAGGTCGGCGACCCCGAGGCCTACGCCCAAGCGCTCACCGAGAAGGAGTGCTACGATGCTTTTCAATCACTCGAGTACGAGGTCAACACCTTGCACACTTCCAACGGGCAGACGCCATTCGTCACCCTCGGCTTCGGCCTTGGTGAGAGCTGGGAGGCGCGCCTGATCCAGCAGTCTATCCTGCGTAATCGTATCCGCGGGCTGGGCAAGCAGGGGAAGACCCCTGTCTTTCCCAAGCTGGTCTTTGGCGTCAAAGCGGGGCTCAACCGCAAGCCCGGCGATCCGAATTACGATATCAAGCAACTGGCCCTCGAGTGCGCGTCCAAGCGCATGTATCCGGACATTCTAAACTACGATCAGACGGTCAAAGTAACTGGCTCCTTCAAATACCCGATGGGCTGCCGCAGTTTTCTGGGCGCCTATGAGTCGGAGGGCAAAGAAATCCACGAAGGCCGCAATAATCTCGGGGTGGTCAGCCTCAACTTGCCCCGCATCGCGCTGGAAGCGCAGGGGGATGAGGCACGTTTCTTTGATATGCTAGAGCAAAGCCTGCAACTCGCACGCAAAGCGCTTGATACCCGTATCGCCCGCCTGCAGAATGTGCCTGCCCGCGTGGCGCCGATCCTCTATATGGAGGGCGCGTGCGGCGTGCGGCTCAAGCCCGAGCAGCCGGTTTCGGAGCTCTTTAAAAATGGCCGTGCCTCCATTAGCCTCGGCTATATCGGCCTGCACGAGTGCATTAATGCGCTCTATGGCAGCGACACCCACGTCTTCGACAGCGAGGCGCTGCGCGGCAAATCGCTGGCCATCGTCAAAGCCCTGCGTGCCGCCGTCGACCGCTGGAAGGAGGAGACTGGCTACGGCTTTAGCCTCTACAGCACTCCGAGTGAAAACCTATGCGACCGCTTCTGCCGCCTGGACCTCAAGAAGTTTGGCCAAATCGCTGGCGTCAACGACAAGGGTTATTACACCAACAGCTTCCACCTCGACGTAGAGAAACAGGTCAACCTCTACGACAAGCTCGACTTCGAGTATGCCTATCCGCCCGTCGCCAACGGGGGCTTCATCTGCTACGGCGAATACCCCAACATGCAGCACAACCTCGAAGCGCTGGAGTCGATTTGGGACTACAGCTACGACCGTGTGCCTTACTACGGCACCAATACACCCATCGACGAATGCTACGACTGCGGCTTTACCGGCGAGTTCAAATGCACGGCCAAAGGCTTTACTTGCCCCAGTTGCGGCAACAACGATCCCGCCCGTGTCTCCGTGACCCGCCGCGTCTGCGGCTACCTCGGCAATCCCGACGCCCGCCCCTTCAACGCCGGCAAGCAGGAAGAAGTCAAGCGCCGCACCAAGCACCTGTAGTTGGAAATGAACTACCACCGCTACATCGAGCTCGACGTCATCAACGGGCCCGGCAACCGCTGCACTCTGTTTGTTTCAGGCTGCGAGCATCGTTGCCCCGGCTGCTACAACGCGTCCACTTGGTCGCCCGAGTCCGGGCACCCAGTCACCGAGGCGCTCATCCAGCGCATCCTAGCCGACCTCAAAGACAGCCGCATCCCACGCCATGGCCTCTCCCTGACCGGTGGTGACCCGCTCTTTCATGGCAATTGCGCCGACATACTGCAGCTGGTGCAGCGCGTCAAAACCGAGTGCCCCGACAAAAATATCTGGCTATGGACCGGTTATTTGCTGGAAGACCTCACGCCTGCGCAAAAAGCCGTGCTCGACTACGTCGACGTCCTCATCGACGGCCCCTTCATCCAGTCACAAGCCGATCCCAGTCTCCGCTTCCGCGGCTCCGCCAATCAACGGATTCTAGAGCTTCAGCCCAGATGACGCGTTCGCATCGTTTGGGTTCAACCTTCTGTTTTCTGACCTCTGAATTAAGCTTCAAGCTGATCCAGGGGCAATGGAGCCATCAAGCAATAACTCATCTAATAGATAGCAAACGATACTTAAAACATATTGCATCAAGTGCTTAAGCAAGCATTCATCTTAGTGTCTACCCCAAAGCTAAATGATTGGCCACGAGGTACTATAATACTGATCTACAGAAAGAATAATTAAAAATGGAAATTCAAGAAGTTGCCGGAGGAGTAATGGTTTTTAACATCATCTTAATGTTAACTTTCATGGTGTTTGGGCTATGTGCTCTAGCGTTCTGGCTGTGGATGCTGGTCGACTGCTTAAAAAACGAAGATTCTAAAGGGAATGATAAAATCCTTTGGACCCTAGTCATTATTCTCACGAATTGGATAGGAGCATTGATTTACTTTTTCGTCCGTCGACCTGAGAGAAAACGGAACCAATCGCCACGGGCGAATCTAGCCTGAATTTGCACTATGAAGCGTAGATCCAGTCGCACCTATCAACTCCTTTCGCGCTCCGCGCTTCACTCGCGATAGTGCTCCACGATCTGTGAAAGAGAATTGACCGCTTCTAAATTGAGCTTATTCTCCCCAATATGCGCACTTTAATGGAGCTTCAAAAAGAAATTACAGCACTCGGCGAAGAAGAGCGCTCTGGGCTGGCATCTTTCATTTTATCGTCATTACCGAACGCACCCCTAGGGCCGGACGACCAAGAAGTCGTAAAAAGAGAAAATGAAATGGATTCAGGCAAAGCGCCCCCAATCAGCTATTCAGAATTCAGGCAAGCAGTCGGGCGATGAAGAAGGAAATAGTGTTCCACCCGAAAGTTCCGAATGAAGTCCGCGATTATTTGGAGCACTATGCCAGCATATCTCAAGAACTGGAGGAAGCCTTTTGGAGGGAACTGAACCTCTCTTTGGAATCAGCAGCCTCAAACCCACAACACCACCATTTTGATTCGAGCGGCTTGCGCAGGGTGAATTTGACACGTTTTCCCTATCACATCCTTTTTCGCGTGTTTCCGGATTATATCCGCATTACAGTAGTCCGACACAATAGACGACATGCTGTCTTCGGAACAAAACGTAAGTGAAGGGCAGACCCAGTCGACGCAGACAACCCATTTGCCCCGCCACTAAAACTCTAAAAATCAACTGGACGATTCAGCTCAGAGGCTGGTTGTCTGGTATCCACGTTGGCCAAGAAACCGAAGGTCTTGACAAATTCAACTATAGGTATGATTTCTATACCTAAATGGAGTTCGAGTATGATCCCATAAAAAGTGAATTAAATAAGGCGAAGCATGGTCTTGATTTTGAAGAAGCTCAATCACTCTGGAACGACCCAGATTGCATTGGATTTCCGGCGAAATCAGAAGACGAAGAGCGCTTCGCCCTGCTCGCGATGTTAAATAGAAAGCTCTGGGGCGCCTTCTACACTCCCATTTACTGCACAGGCTTGGGAGGATTACCAATACTGGCAGATGACCGACAAGAAGACGTTAAAAAGAATTCATTCACTAATTAAGGATATTCAGCGAACACCACACGAAGGCATTGGTAAGCCTGAAGCTCTAAAGCATCATCTAAGCGGTTACTGGTCACGACGAATTACTGAAGAACATCGTATCATATATAAAGAATTCGAGCATGGCATTACGTTTGTGCAGATGCGCTACCACTACAAATATGGGAGTCGAACCCCGGGGGCTCAAAAAAATGACATGGAAGCTTCCGACCTTTGGTATTCTATCGTCGAGCAGAATAAAAAATTCGACAAAAGCATGAAATAACGCGCTTAAGATGGGGTAGGTGTGAGAATAAAGAAGGATTTTGCAGACGTCACGGATAGTTTTACTCTCCTTGCCGTAGGGCCTAATACCTATTTGAGAAAAGTTTGGTCCTAATAGATATGTCTTTTTAGATGCCTCGGTTCTAGGAACCGGTGCGATGCCGATCGCCCCCCCCCGACTATTTCCTGCATAGCCGAAGGCGACGCATGGAAACAAAATTTCGAGGCTACGCAATGAAGTGGCTCACAATAATAGTATCGAATTGGCTGAAGCTGCGGCTCGCGAGGCGATCGTGACACCGCTTCGTAGTCTGCCACCTCATCCTGATGTAAAGGCAGGGCTGCAAGCACTCGAAGCCCTGGGGGTTCGTCTTATCAGCTTCACCAACTCCTCGAACAAGGGCGTGCAAACTCAGTTTGAAAACGCAGGCTTGATCGAGTTTTTTGAAGCACGCTACAGCATCGAAGATATTCAAATCTACAAGCCCGCACTTGCGATGGTGTTGACCAGGTTGGGACGGCGCTCCTTGCTCGGTGCCGCGAAGGGATGTTGCTCGACTATTTTTTAGCGGCGGCGACGTATCATACTAACGCCTAGCAGAGCCAGTCCCATCAGTAGCCCGCTGCTTGCGGGTTCAGGCACCGCAGCGAAACTGTCAAATTCGAAGGCACCCGGGCCGTTGACTAGACGGATGCGCGCAAACCATTGATTCGCAGCGGCGAAGTCGGAGTTTGCCAAGGCAGCCACGTCTACCGTCTGAGATGAGGTGCTGCTGGTGTCTGCGATCACCTGTTGTTCACCTTGGAAATTGTTATCGTCGTAGAATAGTATGTTTACATTGTAGGAGCCCGAGTTAGTCGCTCCAATTGCATCGGGAGTCAGTATAAACTCGCCCTCAGTTGTCAGATTGAAAAAACCTGTTTGAGACTCACGCCAGTCGACAAATGTATCCGCAGCAGTCGTGTCCCGTTCAAATAGCACAGTTCCGTCGCCGCTGTTGTCATCCAGCGTGGTGGTGGAGCTGCCTGTGTTGTTTACGATCAAATTGCTGAGATCGTTTAAGTTATCAATAAAGTTGGCTTGTGTGACTGTGGGGAGGGCCAACGCACTCAGAAGGGCAGGTGTTGCTAGCAAGGAGCGGAAAGGGTGCATAGTAAAATCCAAGGTTTACAGATGAAATTAGGGCGAATACCTAGTTATTAGTGTGTTTGCCGAGCTGGCTGCATGGCTTGAAAGCTTGTAGTTAGACTGGCTCAGCCTGTCATCTTCAGGCCACTGGCGATGGCGTTGACTGTCAGCAGTAGGCGGTTGAGCATGCTTTCGTCGGCTTTATCACTGCCGTTGGCGCGCCATTGCTTGATCAGCTCGATCTGGTAGAAGTGGAGCCCCTCGAGCGCTTTGTTGCGACGTTGAGTGGTGTTGACCAAGTTGGGGCGGCGCTCCTCGATCGGTGCCACGAATAGATGTTGCAGGTGTTTGTGCGCCAGCTGCATGTCCTGGTTGATGGGATCGATGAAGCGGTTGCGTAGTGCATCGTCCTCGACCAGCTCGGAGAAGGCGGTCATTACCTTGTGGTCGACGCTGATCAGGCTGGCTTCGACATTGGTGAATACGTAGCGCAGGAAGGCATTACTGTGGATGCCGTCCTTGAGTTGTTGGTAGGCATCGGCATCGCTTTCGCAGAGTTTGTCCAGGGCGCTGCCCACGCCATACCAGCCGGGCAGGAAGTAGCGGCTGAGCGACCAGCTGAAGACCCAGGGGATGGCGCGCAGGTCATCCAGAGAGTGCGCGCCTGTGCGGCGCGAAGGGCGCGAGCCGATCCGGCTGACTTCGAGCACGTCGATCGGAGTGGCCTGACGGTAGAAGCTCATGAAGTCCTTGCCATGCAGCAGCGCCTGATAGGTTTCGGCGCTGTAGTCGGAGAGACTTTGCAGCGTGGCGGCGGTGTCCTCGTCGTATTTGGTCTGTTTGTGTGGCTGGGAAAAGAGCAGGGTGCCTGCTGCCAGCAGCTCCAGGTTGTAAGTGGCAGTGCGCAGGTTGGCAAACTTCTGGGCGATGACTTCGCCCTGTTCTGTGGTACGCAGGTCGTAGGAGAGGGCGGCTTCGGGCAGGGCTTCGAGGAAGCGGTCCGTTGGTCCCGCGCCGCGGCTGATGGTGCCCCCGCGACCGTGGAAGAAGCGGATGCGGAAGCCGTGCTGCTGGCCCATCGCGACGATCTTTTCCTGTCCTTTGTGTAGGGCCCACTGGCTGGCGAGGATGCCCTTGTCCTTGTTACTGTCGCTGTAGCCGATCATCACTTGCTGGACCAGATCCTTGCGTTGGCGGTTGTCCGAAATCCAGCGCTGGGAGTGGCGGGTGATGGGGAGCTGTAAAAAGGCATCCAAAATTTCGGGGCCGTTTTCCAGATCTTGCACGGTTTCCAAGAGTGGGACGACTGGTAGCGGGCAGATGATATTGGCATCGGCATCCTGCTGTAGCAGTCCTGCTTCGCGGGCGAGGAAATACACCGCCATGAGGTCGGAGACCGTGCGGGTCATGCTCACAATCAGTGCGCCCAATGCGGGTGTGCCGTAGCGCTTTACGTGGCGGGCCACTACGGTGAGTGCGCCGATTGCTTTTTGTGCGTCTTCGCCCAGCTTGGCATTGTGGCGTAGGCGGCGATCGGTGCGGCTTAATTGTGATTTGAGGAAGTCGACGCGCTTGGCCTCATCCCATTGGTCATAGTCGGTTTCCGGGAAGTTCAGGCATTCCAGCACTTGGCTGACGGCGCGCTCGTGCACTTCGCTGTTTTGACGGATATCCAAGCTGGCGAGATGGAAACCGAAGGTGCGCAGCTGATTGATGGCAGGATCGATATCTTCCTCGACGATGGAACGGGCATTTACGCGTAGCAGGCTGCGACGTAGCAACTCCAGATCTTCGTTTAATTCGCTGGAGCGTTTGTAGCTAATAAAGTGATCCGTTGACAGGTGGTCGACCTCAGAGTCGACACCTTCGGTGACCGGAATGCGGGCGATCATCAGGCTGACGAATTGGCGCCAAGGCTCATTTTCGTTGCGCGCGCACATGGCCGCCGCACGGTTGCCGAGTATTTCCCATTGCTTAGCGATGCCATCCAACAACTCTTCCGGCGGTGATTGTAGGCTGGAGGACAGGCTCAGCTTGGCGCGGAGCTCAATCAATGCCTTTTTGTGAAGCTTCAATGCCTTGATGCGATAGGAGAGCAGCGACTCTTCTGTCACTTCCGGTGTCACGAAGGGGTGACCATCGCGGTCGCCTCCGACCCAGCAGCCGAAGTTGATGTGAGGGCGGCGTCTTTCCAGTGATGCCGGGTCAAAGCCGAGGCTTTCCCAGGCGTGGATCAGGTTGCGGTCCAGCGTCTGGATGGCAGTCGGAAAGATGGAGGTCAGGTAGTGTTCGATGCCCTGGCGCTCCATTTCGATGCTGGGCTTGGTCAGATAGATTTCTCCCGTCCGCCACAAGCGATCGAGGATAGTGCGGATGCTGCGGCGGATGTCTTCGATCTCGCTAGGCGTCCACATTGAGTTTTCGCGCATCACAAGTTTCAAGTAGAGCTCGCGGTGCAGTTCCAGCACGGTGATTCGCTTGGGTTCGGTGGGGTGTGCGGTCAGCACAGGCTCCACGTGTACTTCATGCAGCGCATCGGCGATCTGCTCTTCGGAGAGGCCTTGTTCCTTCAGTTCTTTGAGGTGGCTGCCCCACAGGCCGCGCCATTGGTGCAAATCCCCCTCCTGTTCGTGGATACGGCGAATTTGGTTGGCGGTATTTTCCTCCACCATGCTGAGGAGCTGGAAGGCGATCGAGTAGGCTTGCACCATGCGACTGGTAAATTGCTCTTGTTGGGCGAGCTTGCTGCCGGTCCAGGGCAGATAGTCCGTCATATCGGCGTAGCCGGATTCCTTCATCACCTGTTGGAGTTCGCCCATCAGGTAGTTGACGTCGGCGTCTATTTTTTCAAATCCGCGGTTCTGAGTAGTGGCCTGAGCCGCTGTGGGTGCCGGTGTGGTGCTTTTTTGAGTCAAAATAGGTATCGGTTGGTATGAGTTTATGCAGTCGAATTGTCTGATAAGCAGCAAGAATGCCTGATATAAGCAATGGCCGATACTGATCAATCTAAAAGATCAATTGGAGGCGAGGGCGGCAACGAAAGCCGACTTTGATAGAATTTGGCCGATCTTTCGAGACATTGCCTGGAGAGGCGATACATATGCCTACGATCTGGCATTGAGATGGACGAAGCCAGTCGGCTTTGGTTGGACCTGCCCCGCATTGCTTCGATCGAAGGGCGTGGTTTCGCGGTGTTGTCCGGGCATCCTCAATGCTTTGTGATTTGGGGGAATGAATGGGCTTTCGATGGTCGTTCTCGGTGTCCAGCTCTTTCAAAGACAAGCACAAAGGTAATGACGGAGCATCGGCGTAGATGGCGTGCGTTATCACTTCGCGCTGGTTTTGAATAAAGACCGCATCTTATACGAATCCTTGTCTGCTTTTCCTAAAGGTAGGGAACAGGTCTGGTATGAGCGTAGCTGGGATGATGAGGATGAAGATTACACCTGGGAACCTGCCCGACCGACCGACTATCGGCGAGATGCAAATCGCGTAAAATATACGCGTACCAACGCGCTTTATCTTTCGACCGCGGTTAAATTCAATGATGAGCAACTGAGACCGATCTACTTGTGGTTTAAGGAGCGGATCTGCATGCTTCGGCTCAATGCTGACTTTCCTCCGCTGTCACCCAGCTTTACTGCAAGACAGTTAATGCAGGATCCGAATAAGCGGGCTCAAATCACCCGTCTTTTGCAACATGCGGATTTGGGGATATTGTCAGCCAAGGCGAGTGAACACCAGTTTCAGGAAGGTGATCTTCCGAGTGATATGCCCGATGAGCTCATTAAGCAACTTATCGATAAGAAGCATATCAAGGTTTCGCTTGGTCACCGGGGGGCGAAAGGCCGGGAATATGCACTTGAATGGGAGGATGAATCTTCTGGAACACAAAAGTTCTTCGCGCTCACTGGACCTTGGCTTGATATTCTAGAGAATGGTTACATTGCTGGGCTTGATGAGATTGAATCCAGTATGCACCCGCTCATGGTTCACGCCTTACTTCGCTTGGTATTCAGTCAAAGCACGAATCCCAAAGGTGCTCAGCTGATTTTTACGACTCATAATCCGCTCCTATTAGACACTGGTCTGATTCGACGTGATCAGGTGTGGTTTGCCGATAAAGATGATGAAGGAGCGACCTATCTTTATCCTCTTACTGATTATAGGCCGCGTAAAAGAGAATCTTTGGTTCGCGGTTATATGGCTGGACGTTACGGCGCAGTCCCATTTATCCCGACCGGACTCATGGGCGAAGCTGAAACTAATCAGAACCTGCCTATTTTGAAGCGCTAAGGAATACCTTTGCCTCTCCTTCGGTCGAGTTGGTTCCTCATGGTGCTGGTCGCGGAGACCCTAAGAAGTTAACGGATGCAGCTCTAGCCTTTCAGAAGAAACGGCGTAAGGAAGCACGTGATAAAAAGCTTAGCATCAGCCAGCTGGAAGACTTTGATCAGATTTGGATCGTGTTTGACACCGATGTGCTTACACCATCAAAGCGAAATGAAGGAATCGCCTATGCGGAAAGTAAGGGAGTTAAGGTTGCCTACAGTGAACCCTGCTTCGAATACTGGCTATTGCTTCATAGTGCTGCACATTATACGACAGCGCAGATGCTGAAGTGTGTGTATGTGAAGCCACACCTTGAACAAGCTTTTGGATGGAGTGGCTACGATAAGAATAAAGCTGGCTGTAAAAAACTAATTCCTCCTCTGGTTACCAAAGAGAACGTGAGAACTGCGGTAAAAGCCTGTCGGCGCGTGAAGAATTACCGGAAAAGGTGCAAATACACCTTTTCCGGCGAATCCATCATCGGACGTCGAATTGATCATCGAGGCGATAAACGAGGCCGTTTCGAAGCCAAATAAGTTTCTATAGGTGATCGAAGAAGGCACATGGCTAGGCATCGCCACGGATATGAAGCTGATTCATCTTAAAACGAGGCACAAAAGGGGGAGGCACAGAAAGGGGACGTTCCGTTGTTCTTATAATCGTGAGATCCTCGATGCTGCCTAAAACTGCGTCAGCTGATCGTCTTGGACCTTTGTATCACTGCCGGACTTTTCCTTTTTCATGCGCTTGCGCAGGAGGAGCTAAAGCCTGCTCCCGGTTTTTGCCTAGCCCCGACTCTTAACCGATTCGGTATCAATTTTCGCGGCTCCACTTCGTCGTGTTATACTCGGCAATCACCCTCAACGGAGGCAGTAAGTCTGACAAGAGGTCCTCTGGCAGGTCATACGTCCTATAATGAATTAATCTGTTATCATTATGCTCCTCCGTTTTATTGAAATGAACACGCGATTTACGGGATGTCAGCTGACCTCCGGGTTCAATCATATCAAATGCAATTCCACTTTGATCGTTTATCGACACGGTCTTTTTCAGGAAATCCAAGGGAAGGCTTAGTGAGAACTCGCTTGTCGCAACCAGGTCTCCCTCAAAATAGGTCTTATGCGAATTTTCTAGGATCAGTTCTTTTGTGCTATTCCTAAAACGAACGAATGTTTTGATTTTATTTTTTGAAGAACGCTTGTGCTCAGTCTCGTCATATTCCTTGTCGAGCTTACTGATCTGATTCAACGCGTTGTTGTAGGCCGCTAATGCACGCTGCTGCTTTAATAATTCCTGTTGTTGATCGACTATGCCGCGCTGACTTTTCTCATGTTGTAAGCGTGCTTCAGATTTCTCTTTGGGCGAAATGCGCTGGTCCGCAAACTCGCCTTCCATCAGGTACGCTTGACCACTGATGCTCGCTCCCGATGTGACCACTGTATCGCCGGCGACAATAGCATCCCCATAAATTTTAATTTCCGCCTCCCGGCCAAAGTCGCCTTCGATGACTGCACTGCCGGCTACAACTGCATTGCCAAAAATACGAACGGTTCCACTGACGGAAGCTTCTCCTCGCACCACCGCGTTTCCGTAAATTCTGATGGAAGATCCATCGATGTAAGCACTGTCCAGAACTTTGGCAGTTGGAGCAATGAATACATGTTCGTCAACGTAGGCTCCGAGGGAGACCAGTCCGCCTTCTGTTGGATTTCGGTCGCGGTTGTTTATCCAGACATACACCTCTTGCGTTTCCCCGGTGATCGGGTCGGTGTACTGCTTAGCATCGCTCCAATTCGATAGGGGAATCAGCGCAGCGAGAATGGCAAATAGACGATACATGAGGTCAAACCTGCGCCGTCCTGATGTGGATACAAGTGGTAATTTAAAAACCGCCGAGGAGTGGGAGATCCTGCAGAAGTAGCGTTTTCTGTATTAGGTGCCTGCCGCTATGTTTGCCCGTGTCTTTTATCAAGGTGTGCGTCGCATGCCATTGAAGCGATTTTGGACCTTAATAAAGCCTGTGGCTTTGTGCAGTGCTGACGATAGTCAGTGTTTTGACGCTTTACTTTTGTAATGATGAACGCCTGGCGATTGCCGCCTCGAAGGAAGGTTTTGAGATTATCGGTTTTTAAAAGAGCGCCAACGGATCGTCTTTGGCTTTCGATTCTGCCCATGACTTCTTCCTTCTTCTTCTTACGCCCTAGACTGTGGCTGGGATGCATTGGTCGTTTCTATTTTTGCATTTATGATAATCTGCTGTCCCAGAACGACCACAAAGGTAATGAACTGACCCGAATGGCACGGACTTAAGCAGCATAATTGAGTAAAAAAACTTAAATAAAAGCTGACGTAAAGGCCGTTGGCAATTCGTGTTTTTGTATGCAAAAACTAGAACGCTTCTTACCCGGATTTAACCATGTTTTATGTGGCAAACCACCTAAGACGGCCTTTACGCAGTATCGAG